>DASTPH010000176.1:0-2993 GCA_035762305.1 Anaeromyxobacteraceae bacterium | reverse complement strand
GAGCTGCAGCGCCCGGTCGAAGAGCGGCCGGGCCTTCTCGGTCTGCCCCTCGTGGAAGTAGAGGTCCCCGGCCATGTAGAGGACCTCCTTCTCCTGCGGCCACGCCTCCACCGCCTGGGCGTAGATCCGGTGGGCCTCGTCGTTGCGCTTCTCCATGTGCGCCTGCCAGGCGCGGATGAGGATCCGCTCCTTCTCCCCCACCTTGCCGCTGTTGGCCAGCGCGGCCTGGATGTGCTTCTGCCGCTCGGGCGCCTCCAGCCCGGTGAACTCGCCGAGGTAGGCCATGCGGTAGTGGGCCAGCGCGAAGCTCGGGTCCGAGGCGAGGGCCGTGTGGTACTCGGCCATCGCCTCCTCGTAGCGGGTGCGCTCCTCCAGCTGCTGACCGCGGAAGTAGTGCTCGTAGGCCTCCAGGCTGGCGGTGGTGGCCTCGGCCACCTTGACGCGCGACGCCGCGACCTCGCCTGGCGCCTCGCGCAGGCGCTGCCGGGTCAGCTCGGAGAGCCGGTCGATGAGGCCGGGAATGCTCGACTTGCCGGTGCCCTGCTCCTTCAGGGCGAAGAGGTACTGGTCGGTGGCCGGGTCGAGCACCTGCATCTCGATGGCGTACACGTCGTCGAAGCGGCGGATGGTGGCGAGCACCAGCGCCTGCACGCCGGCCTTGCGCCCCAGCTCGCGCCCCAGCACCTCGTCGAGGCGGGCCGCCGGCTCCTTCCCCATCTGCCGCAGCAGGTCGAACATGCGCGCCCGCGTGAGCACCCGCAGGTGGCGCGACTGCTCCAGCGAGGTGATGAGCATGCCGGAGAGGCCGTTCAGGTCGGGCTGTCCGGTCTCGTTGGCGAAGTCCGCCACCGCCACCGGGATGGGGGCCGGGGCCGGGCGCTGAGCGCTCAGGCGCAGCGCGGCCGCCCCCGCCAGGAGCAGCACCACGGCCGCGGCGGCGGCCCAGAGGAGGCCGCGCCGGTGGGGCGCAGCCCGGGTCGCCAGCGCCCGCTCGGCCTCGAGCAGCGTCTCCAGCGCGGCCCGGGCGTTCCTGGGCCGGCCCTCGGGCTCGCGCGACAGGGCTCGGCCGAGGAAGGGGCGCACCTCGCGCGGCAGGCCGTCGAGGGGCGGCGGAGGGCCGGGGTCCAGGGCGGCGCTGCGCCCCTCCGTCACCTGGTACGGGAGGCGGCCGGTGAGCATCTGGTGAAGGATGACCCCCAGCGCGAAGAGGTCGGTGCGCTCGTCGTCGGCCTCGCCGCGCCACTGCTCCGGGGCCATGTAGCCGGGCGTGCCGCCGGCCTCGCCGCTCCCCGAGCCGAAGAGGCGCGACAGGCCGAAGTCGAGGATCTTGGCCGCGCCGTCGCTGGTGAGCAGCACGTTCGAGGGCTTCAGGTCGCGGTGCAGCACGCCGGCGGCGTGCGCGTGGGCCAGGCCGCGCGCCACCTCGGCGGCGATGCGGACCGCCTCCGGCGGCGGGAGGGGTCCGCGCTCCATCCGCGCCTCCAGCGTCTCCCCGTGGAGCCGCTCCATCACGAGATAAGCGACCCCTCCGTCCTGGCCGGCGTCGTGGAGGGTGACGATGTTGGGGTGGTTGAGCTGCGCCGCCGCTTCCGCCTCCTGCTTCAGCGTGGACGCCTGCTGCGGGTCGTGGCGCCTGGCGCGCACGGTCTTCACCGCCACCACGCGGTTGAGCTCGCGGTCCCGGGCCTCGTAGACCACGCCGAACCCGCCCCGGCCGATCTCGCGCAGGATCTCGTAGCGCCCGAGCGTCTGGCCGGGCCGGAGCGCCGGGGCCATCTCCTCGAGGGCCGGCCGCGGGGCCCGCGCCAGGTCCTCGAGCAGGGCCGAGAGCGCGCCCCGGCGGACCGGCGCCGGCTCGGCGGCCGCGGGCATCCTGGACTGGCTCTCCTCGGGCGGCACGACACTGGATCGTAAGGCCCCGGCGCGCTCGCGCCCAGAGGGAATCGCAAGCCAGCGCCACAGGGCGCGGCGCGGTCCCGGCCGGGTCGTGAGACGCGACATCATCACCACAGAGGCGCGGCAGGCGGGTTCGTGACCGGCGAAGGGGCCCGGCGGGGCGATGCAGGCTCCCCCTCTTCCGGGCGAGACTTCCTCCTCCGGCGGCACGGCGCCGCCGGGGAGGAGCCACCCCGTGCCGCATCTGACGTTCGACCTGAACTTCGCGCCGCCGGCCCAGCAGAAGGCGCGCCTCGCCAGGGCGGTGGTCCGACACTTCGCCGGGATCATGGACACGGGCACCGACCACATCGCCATCACGCTGCGCTGCTACCGCAAGGGCGACCTGTGGTTCGGCCGGGCCGGGAAGCCTTCCGCCAAGATGGCCTTCCTGGACGCCGACATCCGCCGGGAGCGCACGGCCGACCAGAAGCGACGCCTGGCGCTCGCGATCATGGGCGAGCTGGAGAAGACCTGGCGAGTCCCCAGGCGGAACGTCTACGTGGTCTACACCGAGCACGACGGGGAGAACTTCCAGCTCGACGACCGGGTGCTGCCCTCCTGGACCGGCGGCGAGGATCCGCTGGCCGGTCCGCCGGCATGACCTCGGCGCTCCGCCGGCGTCAGGGCCTGTGAATCAATCCCCGGCCGTCGCGAGGCGCACGATGCCGTCGGCGCAGACAGGCAGCGTGCGCCGCAGCAGGCTGCGGGATTGGTTTACAGGCCCTAAGGCCAGGGCGCCTCCTCGGGGGCCGCTGCCGCGGGCGGCGCCGGAGTCTCCGCCGCGGGAGGCGGGGGAGCCCCGGCCGCGGGCGGCGGCGGAGCATCCGCCGCGCCGGCACCCGGCGTGGGGGCCGGGGCCGGCGGCCCCTTCGCCGGCTGGGCCGCCTCGGAGGGAGCCGGCGCGTCGGCCGGCCTGGCCTCGCTCACGAAGAGCACCTCCAGCCGGAGGATGATGCCGAGCACGGTCCGATAGCCGCGCGGCGGGTCGGCCGGCCAGACCACCTCCGGCTCGACCTCCGCGAAGAGCCACTGGCGGAAGACGTCGGCGCGAAGCC
>DASTPH010000175.1:0-22508 GCA_035762305.1 Anaeromyxobacteraceae bacterium | reverse complement strand
TTCTCCGTCGCCAGGGACAACTCCAGCCTCTACGACCCCTACTGGAGCCTGGCCCCGCTTCCCATGGCCGTCTACTGGAGCCTGTCCGACGGCGCGATCGGCCTGCGCGACGCGCTGGTGCTCCTCGCCGTCCTCGCCTGGGGCGCCCGCCTCACCTGGAGCTGCCTCGCGCGCTGGCGGTCTCTCGAGCACGAGGACTTCCGCTACCGCGAGATCCGAGCCCGGACCGGCCGGCTCTACTGGCCGGCGAGCCTGGTCGCAATCCACCTCGCGCCCACCGCCTGGGTGTTCCTCGGGCTCCTGCCGCTCTACCCGGCCCTGGCCGCGCCGGTCCGTCCCCTGGGATGGCTCGACCTCGCCGCGGCCGCGGTGACCCTCGGCGGCGCGGCCCTCGAGGCCGCGGCCGACCACCAGCTGCGCCGCTTCCTCGCGGCCCGGGCCGATCCAGCGGCGGTGCTCGAGGGCGGGCTGTGGGCCCTGTCGCGCCACCCCAACTACCTCGGCGAGATCCTGTTCTGGTGGGGCCTCTTCCTCTTCGGGCTGGCCGCCGACCCGGGGCAAGCCTGGACCGCGGCCGGGGCCATCTCCATCACCGCCCTCTTCGCCTTCGTGAGCGTCCCCTGGATGGACCGGCGCATGCTGGCGCGCCACCCGGCCTGGGCCGAGCGCATGCGGCGCGTGCCAGCGCTGCTCCCCTGGCCGAGGCGCGCGGCTCGCTCCTAGTGGCGCGCGTCACAGTCCCGCGCCTGCTGGGCGCGCCACGCGGGTGGGGGTCCGGGGGAGGCGGCGCCCCGCCTCCCCCGGTAGGGCCCGCGGGGAGGGCCCGTGCCTTGCTGCCTCTCCCTGCAAGGCACGGGGCCTTCCCCGCGAAGTGCTGCGGAGCAAGGTGCACAAGGGTGGGCTCATGACTTCTGCGGAGCAGCACTGAGCCTGGGCTTCGGGCCACAGGCTGCAGGCTCCAGGCGACACTCGGCGCGCAAACCTTGCAGGCGGGGCGCGTTCGTCGATCGGGCGGCTTGATCCGGCGGAGCAGCGGGAACGGCGCAGCAGGGCGCACGGAGGGCGGATGGACCGCCCCGCTTCTCTTTCCGTCCGCGCGGCACGCTTCCTGTATCCTCCGCGCGGGCCGGTCCTTTTCTGCGCAATGGCGGAGGGCCGGCGAGGGGCGGTGGGGCCCCGGCTCACGCCGGGCTGGAGGGGCGGCACGCTCTCCCGAGAAACGGAGCGGATGGCATGAACGCGTATCGGTACGACGACAGGACGGTCCAGGGCTTCATCCTCTCCGCCATCTTCTGGGGCGTGGTGGGGCTCCTCGTCGGGATGCTCATCGCCACCCAGATGTTCGCGCCGGCGGCGAACGTCCCGCCCTACCTGACCTTCGGGCGGCTGCGGACGGTCCACACCAACGGCCTCGCCTTCGGCCTCGGGGTGGGGGCCATCTTCGGCCTCTCCTACTACGTCCTCATGCGCTTGTGCCGCACGCCGCTGGCCTTCCCCCGGCTGGCGCGGGTCCAGCTGTGGATCTTCAACGCCGCCATCGCCGCCGCGGCGGTGACGCTGCTCCTGGGCAAGACTCAGTCGCTGGAGTACGCCGAGCTGGAGTGGCCGCTCGACGTCGGGGTGGTGGTGCTGTGGGTGATGTTCGCGCTGAACGTCTTCGCCACCATCGCCAGGCGGCAGGAGCCGCAGATGTACGTGTCGCTCTGGTACATCGTGGCCACCGTCATCGCGGTGGCGGTGCTCTACATCGTGGAGAACCTCTCCATCCCGGCCGGGCTTCTCAAGAGCTACCACCTCTTCGCCGGCGTGAACTCCGCCAACGTGCAGTGGTGGTACGGCCACAACGCGGTGGGGTTCGTGTTCACCACGCCCATCCTGGCCTTCTTCTACTACTTCCTCCCCAAGACCACCGGGCTCCCCATCTTCAGCCACCGGCTCTCCATCGTGAGCTTCTGGTCGCTGGTGTTCGCCTATCTCTGGACCGGGGCTCACCACCTGGTCTACACGCCGCTGCCGGACTGGCTGCAGACCCTGGGCATCGTCTTCACGGTGTTCCTCATCGCGCCCTCGTGGGGCTCGGTGGTGAACGGGTACTACACGGTGGGCCAGGACTGGTCGGCGATGAAGGACCGCTACCTCACCAAGTTCTTCGTCCTGGGCATCACCTTCTACGGCCTGCAGACGGTGCAGGGGCCGACCCAGGCGCTGCGGGTGGTCTCGCAGCTCATCCACTACACCGACTGGGTCCCCGGCCACGTGCACATGGGGACCATGGGCTGGGTGACCATGGTCACCGCGGCGTCGATCTACTACGTCATCCCGAAGATCTACGGGACCGCCATCTACTCCGAGAAGATCGCCAACCTCCACTTCTGGCTGGTGCTCCTGGGACAGCTCGTCTTCTCCATCACCATGTGGATCACCGGCATCCAGCAGGGCGCCCTGTGGAAGGCGACCAACGCCGACGGGACGCTCAGGTACACCTTCGTGGAGGGGCTGGCTCGGAACTACCCCTACTGGCACCTGCGCGCCCTGGGCGGGCTGGTCTTCCTCGCCGGCATGGTGCTCTTCGTCTACAACGTCGCGAAGACCATCCAGAAGGGCAAGGCGCTCGAGGCGGGCGGGGCGCCGTCCCCGGCTCCGGCCGCGTAGGAGGGGTCATGGCTGGCGAGATCTACAAGAAGCCCGTCGCCTTCTCGATCCTGGCGGCGGTGGTGATCCTGGCGGGCAGCATCGCCACCATGGGCTACCCCATGCTCCGCGGCGACATGCACCCCCGGCTCGAGAACCTGCGCGCCTTCACGCCGCTGGAGCTGGCGGGGCGCGACGTCTACCAGCGCGAGGGGTGCTCGAACTGCCACACCCAGACGGTGCGGCCGCTCCGGAGCGAGGTGCTGCGCTACGGCGAGTACTCCAAGGCCGGCGAGTTCGCCTACGACCGCCCCTTCCTGTGGGGCTCGAAGCGCACCGGGCCGGACCTGGCCCGCGAGGGCGGGAAGCGCCCCGACGGCTGGCACCAGAAGCACTACCAGAACCCCCAGGCCTTCGAGCCCAAGTCCAACATGCCGAGCTACGCCTTCTTGACGAGCGCCAGGCTCGACCCGGGCGAGGTGAAGGCCCACTACCGGGCGCTGGCCGGCTTCCACCCGGAGATGAAGGCGGGGGAGGGCGACTTCGCGGCCCTGGCCCAGAAGACCGAGATGGACGCCCTGGTGGCCTACACCCAGTGGCTCGGTCACGCGGTGGCACGCCGCGCCGGCGGCCCGGCGGTGGACCTGGCGGCGCCGAACCCGCTCGGCGACTCGCCGCAGGCCATCGCTCGGGGCCAGAAGGTCTACGCCGACAACTGCGCCGTGTGCCACGGCGACGAGGGGCACGGCCAGGAGGGCGTGGCCCCGGACCTCGTCGACGACGTCTTCTTGGGGGAGAAGGGCGACATGCCCGACGGAGCCTGGTTCGCCCTCATCTCCGGCGGCAGCGACGCCAAGGCCCAGATCGGCCGCAAGGGCGACCCCGGCGGCGGCATGACCGCCTTCGCCGGCCAGATCTCGCAGGACGACGTCTGGTCGGTCATCGCCTGGGTGCGCGCCCAGCAGAAACACGAGCGCAAGGAGCCGGCGGCGCTGGAGAGGTCGGAGCACGGGCCGGCGAAGCAACCCGAGAAGCACTAGGCGAACCAGGAATCCCGGCGGGGGACGAGCCCCCGCCCTACAGAGGAAGAATCCCGGCGGGGGACGAGCCCCCGCCCTACAAAAGGAGGTCTCCATGGAGCTCCCCGACAGCGCCGAGAGCCTCGAGGCCAAGGACACGGCCAGGAAGCTGCCCTGGGGCTGGCTCCTCCTCTACTTCGGGCTCATTGCCTGGGGGGCCGCCTACCTGTGGGCCTATAGCCCCTGGTCCACCGGCTGGAGCCAGGCGAAGGAGTACGAGGCGGCCCAGGCGCCGGCGGCGGCCACCAACGTCACCCACACCGTCCTCTACACCGCCATCCCGGCGCTGGTGCTCCTCTTCCTGGCGGTGGCCATGGCGAGGCGCAAGCCCCGCCGGTAGGACAGCCGAGGCATGACCGCCCAGTACGCCGCCTACCTGGTCTTCGGCCTCGCGCTCTGCGGAGTGCTCGGGGGCATCGCGGTGCACTACTTCTCGCGCACGCGCAAGGACCAGGTGGAGCAGGCCAAGTACCGGATGCTGGATGACGACGAGTAGCGCCAGAGCCCTCTCCCTCCGGGAAAGGGCGCCCGGGTTCACCGGAAGCCATGAGGGGTGAGGGCGCGGCCGGCGGGCGCATCCGGAGGTGGCGGAGAGTCGCTGAGGTGACCCAGGGCGCCCTGGTGCTGGCGCTCCCCTTCGTCCGCGTGGCCGGGGAGAGCGCCCTGCGCTTCGACGTCCCGACCCTGCGCCTCCACGTCTTCGGTACCGCCCTGTGGATGGACGAGCTCTTCCTGGTCCTCTCCGGGACGCTCTTCCTGGCGCTCCTGTTCCTGTGGGCCACGCTGGCTCTCGGGCGGCTGTGGTGCGGCTGGTCATGCCCACAAACGCTGCTCTCCGACCTCACCGCGCCCCTCGACCGCTGGCGCCGCCAGGGCGGCCGGCGCGCCGCCGCCGCCGCCCTCGGCTTCGCGGCGGTGTCAGGACTCGTCGGCGCCAACCTGGTCTGGTACTTCGTGCCGCCCTGGGACTTCGCCCGGGACCTGGCCGCCGGGACCCTGGGGCCGGTGACGGCCGGTTCCTGGGCGGTTCTCTCGGCGGCGGTCTTCCTGGACCTCGTCTTCCTGCGGGCCCGCTTCTGTGCCACCGCCTGCCCCTACGCCCGGCTCCAGGGCGCGCTCTTCGACCGCCACACCCTGGTGGTGGCCTACGACCGGCGCCGCGATCGGGACTGCGTGGACTGCGGCGCCTGCGTGCGGGTGTGCCCAACCGGCATCGACATCCGGCGCGGGCTGCAGATGGAGTGCATCGCCTGCGGCGATTGCATCGACGCCTGTCAGCCCATCATGAGGAAGCTCGGGCGGGCGCCGGACCTGGTAGCGTGGTTCTGGGGCGAGCCGGGGATGGCGCGGCGGCTGCTGCGGCCTGGGGTGCTGGCCCTGGGCGGCGCCGCGGCCGCGGCGCTGCTCCTCACCGGCACCGCCGCCGCCACCCGCTCCGCGCTCGACCTCGCGGCCTCGCCTGCCTCCCAGTTTGCGCCGCGCCTCTTCCCCGACGGCCGGGCCGTGAACGCCTACGCGGTGGCCCTGGAGAACCGGGGGCGCGAGCCCATGATGGTGCGGCTGCGCCTCGAGGCCCCGGGCGGCGAGGCGCGGATCCGCCCGGCCGAGGTGCCGCTGGCCCCGGGCGAGCACCGCCGCCTCACGGTGCTGGCCGAGGCGCGCCTCGGGCCCGGCGCGGTGCGGGCCGAGCTGCGCGCCGAGGCCGAGCGGACGCGGGCCTCGCGCCCGGTCCCCTTCGTGGTCCCGGAGGCCCGGTGAAGCCGATCATCGCCCTGGTGGTGGCGGTGGGCCTGGGAAGCGTGGCGGCCACCGTCTGGGTGGGGAGCCGCCTCTTCGAGGAGAAGGTGACGTCCGACCCGTACCAGGCCGGCCTGCGCTGGGACGAGGCCCAGCGGAAGGCCAGCGGCGTCGACTGCCAGCCGTCGGCGGGGCGCTGCGAGCGGCTGCTCGAGGCTTCCGGAGTGCAGGTGACGCTGGAGCTCGATCCGCGGCCGGTGCGATCGATGAAGGACCTCACCTTCACGGTGAGCGCCAGGCGAGGTGCCCTGCCCGTGGCCGACGCCGAGGCCGACCTGTCGCTCTCCATGCCCGGGATGTTCATGGGGGAGAACCGGGTCCACCTGGTCCACCTGGGCGGCGGCGTCTACCGGGGACGCGGCGTCATCGTGCGCTGCCCCAGCGGCCGCCGCACCTGGTCGGCCGAGGTGACGCTGCGGCGCCGCGAGCCCGCCGCGGCGGCGCCGCTCGTGGCCGCCTTCACCTTCGACGTCGCCGACTGATGCCGTGAGCGCCGACCTCGCCCTCGCCCTCACCACCGGCCTTTTGGGAGGCTTCGGCCACTGCCTGGGGATGTGCGGGCCGCTGGTGGGGGGCCTCGCCCTGGCGACCGGGCCGCGCCTGTCCGCGCGCGCGGCGCTCTCCGCCCAGGCCGTCTACCACCTGGGGCGGGTCACCACCTACGGCGCGGTGGGCGCGGCCATGGGGCTCTTCGGCTCGTTCGTGGACGTGGCCGGACGCCTGGCCGGCGCGCAGCGGGTGGCCTCGGCGGCGGCGGGCCTCTTCATGATCGCCATGGGGCTCGGGGCCGCCGGGATCGCCGGGTGGGCGCGGCGCCTGGAGGCGCGGGCCGCCGACCGGGTGGTGGCCGCGGTGCGGGGCCTCCTCGAGGGAGGTGGGCCTGGCCGGCTCTACCCCATGGGCCTCCTGCTCGGGCTCCTGCCCTGCGGGCTCTCGTACTCGATCTTCGTGGGCTCGGCCGCCACCGGCGCGCCGGTGCCGGGGATGCTGCTGGCCCTGGCCTTCGGGCTCGGGACCGCGCCGGCGCTCTTGCTCGCCGGCGCCGCCGCCGCGGCCCTGTCGCAGCGTCTGCGCGGCTGGCTCTACCGGGCCGGCGGGCTCTTGGTGGTGGCGATGGGAGTCCTCTTCGTCCTGCGCGGCCTGGGGCGCTGGCCGTGAAGGCCGGGGAGGCACCGCGGCGTGCACCGGCCGCGGAAGCCGACGTCGCTCGCGCGCGGCTCGCCGTGCTTCGCTGCGACCACTGCCTCCTGGAGTTCCCCGAGCGAGAGGCGGTGCGCGAAGAAGAGGAGGCGGGGGCGGAGCGGGCCTTCTGCTGCCAGGGGTGCCGCGGGGCCTGGCGCCTCATCCACGGGGAGGGGCTCGACCGCTTCTACCGCGAGCGGCGCTGGGACGAGCCCGGCCCGGCCATCCGCCCCGGCGAGGCCTTGCCCGATGCCTCGGCCTTCCAGGACGCGGTGCGAGAGGCCGGCGCGGAGCGGGAGGTGGACCTCTACCTGGACGGTATCCGCTGCGCCTCCTGCGTGTGGCTGAACGAGCGGGTGCTCGCGCGCACGCCGGGGGTCTCCTTCGCCCGGGTGAGCTACGCCACCCACCGGGCCCGCGTTCGCTTCGACCCGCGGCGCACCAGCCTGGAGTCGGTGCTCCGGCGCATCGCCGCCATCGGCTACCAGCCCAAGCCCTTCTCCGAGGACCAGCAGGCGCTGGCCCGCCGGGCCGAGACCCGCGACCTCCTCATCCGGCTCGGGACCGCCTTCTTCCTCTCCTCCCAGCTCATGATCTACCAGGCCGCCCTCTACGCCGGGTACTTCCAGGGCATCGAGGCCGGCACGCGGCGCCTCCTGGAGGTGATCGCGCTCGGCCTGACGCTGCCGGCGGTCCTCTACTCCGGCGTCCCGTTCTTGAAGGCCGCCCGCGCTGGGCTGCGCCACGGCCGCTTCGGCATGGACTCGCTGGTGGCCCTGGGCTCGCTCTCGGCGCTGGGGCTCTCTCTGTGGCAGATGGCCCGCGGCGGCGAGGTCTACTTCGACACCGCCGCCATGATCGTGACCCTGATCCTGGCCGGACGATACGTGGAATCGCGCGCCAAGGGGCGCGCCTCGGAGGCGGTGGCGCGGCTCGGCCAGCTCCTGCCGCGCGAGGCGCGCCTCGTGGCCGCGCGCCCGGGCGGGGGCGAGGAGCGGCGGCGGGTGCCGGTGGAGCGGCTCCGGCCGGGGGACCTGGTGGAGGTGGTGCCGGCGGAGCGCCTGCCGGCCGACGGCCTGGTGGTGCGCGGCGAGTCCGAGGTGGACGAGTCGCTGGTCACCGGCGAGTCCAGGCCGGTGGCGAAGACCGCCGGCGCGGCGGTGATCGGCGGCTCGCTGAACCTGCACGGCACCTTCGCCTTGTGCGTGACGCGGGCCGGGAAGGAGACGGTGCTCGCCGGCATCGCCCGGGCCGTGGAGGAGGCCCAGGCGTCGAAGCCCCGCCTGCAGGCTTTCGCCGACCGGGTGGTGGGGATCTTCGTGCCGGCCATCCTGGCCCTGGCCGCCCTCACGGTGGCGGCCCACCTCTGGCGGGGCGCCCCGCCGAGCGCGGCCCTCATGACCGGCGTCTCGGTGGTGGTCATCGCCTGCCCCTGCGCCCTGGGCCTGGCGACGCCGCTGGCGGTGCTGCTCGCCACCGGCCTGGCCTCGGCGCGCGGCATCCTGGTGAAGGGCGCCGATGCGCTCGAGCGAGCGGCCCGCTGTCGCGAGGCGATGCTCGACAAGACCGGGACGGTGACGCGCGGGCGTCCGGAGCTGCGCGAGGTGGCGCCGCTCCACCCCTCCCTGGGCCGCGACCAGGCGCTGCGCCTCGCCGCCGCGCTGGAGCGGGGGAGCGAGCACAGCCTGGCCCGGGCGGTGCTCGAGGCGGAGCGCCGGCTGCCGCCCGGGCGCGACCTGTCCGCGTCCGGCTTCCGCGTCCTGCCCGGGCGCGGCGTCGAGGCCCAGGTCGACGGGGAACCGGCCCTTCTCGGGAGCCGGGCTCTGCTGGCCCAGGCCGGCGTGGCCGTCCCGGACGGAGGCGCCGCGGCGGCGGCCGAGGCGCGCGGCGAGACGGTGGTGTGGCTGGCCCGGGGCGGGCGGCTCCTCGCCTTCCTGGCGGTGGCCGACGCGCCGCGCCCCGGGGCCGAGCGGGCGGTGCGAGACCTCGAGTCGCTGGGGATGGAGGTGACGGTGGCGAGCGGGGACGCCCAGGCCACCACCGCCGCGGTGGCCTCGGCCCTCGGGGTGGCGCACCTCGCCGAGCTCGGGCCCGCGGCCAAGCGGGAGGCCATCGCCCGCAGGCAGGCGGCGGGGCGCTGCGTGCTCTTCGCCGGCGACGGGCTGAACGACGCCCCGGCCCTCTCCCAGGCCGACGTGGGGGTGGCGGTGGGGCGAGGCACCGACGTTACGCTGGAGTCCGCCGACGCGGTGCTGGTGCGGGACGACCTCTCGCTGCTCCCGGATCTGGTGAAGCTCTCGCGGCGGGCCGACCGGGTCATCCGCCAGAACATCTTCTGGGCCTTCTTCTACAATGTGGTGGCGGTGCCGCTGGCCATGGCGGGGTGGCTCCATCCCATCGTGGCGGCGGCGGCCATGGCGGCGAGCTCGCTCTTCGTGGTGGGCAACTCGCTCAGGATACGCAAGGCGCTCGGATGAGCCTCGGCCACCTCATCCTCCTGTCCCTGGCGCTGGGCATCGGGGCCTGGCTCTTCTTCCTCTGGTCGGTGAAGAGCGGCCAGTACGACGACCCGGAGGGGCCGAAGTACCGGATGCTGGAGGACGAGGACGGGCGCGCGGCGCCGCCGGGAGGGCGCCCGGCGGAGCCGGGCCGCGGCCCCACGGAGGAAGGCGAATCCGGGGCGGCGGAGTTGCCGGCTCTTTCGAGGAGAGACCGGGTCGCCGACCCGAGACGCCGGCATTGAAGGGGTGGACGCCGCCCCAGGGCGGCGGTAGCGTCGGCGCGGGAGGGTCGCCGTGCCGCGCCGCCGCGCCTGGCTCTTGGGCTTCGCCGCCTTGCCTTGCGGCCTTGGCTGGGCCTCGCCGGCGGGCGCCCAGGGCCTGGCGGCGCCGCCGCGGCCCCCGGGCGAGGCCCGCTTCTACGTGGGCATCGACGCGTTGTGGGGGAGCATCGCCAGCCAGCACCCCTCCATCGACGGATCGAGCGGGGCCGGCCTCGAGCTGACGTTCGGCTGGCGCCTCGCCGACGGGATCGCCTGGGACATCCGCTTCGGCGGCTTCTGGATCGAGGTCGGCCCGGCGCCCGAGATCGACTACCCGGCCGACAAGGCCGACTACGGCTTCTTCATGACCGGGCTGGTGTGGGAGGCGCTGGGATCGGGCGCGCCCATCACCCCCTGGCTGGGCCTGTGGGGCGGGATCCACATCGTGCAATGGGACACCTTCGTCTACTCGGTGTCGGGGTTCGGCGGCTCGCTCGGGGGCGGGCTGCAGCTCCGACTGCCGCTGGGTTTCGTCCGCCTCGGCGCACTGGCGAGCTTGGCGGCCGCCAGCTCGAGCTACGACGCGCCGGCCGGCGGAACGACCGTAGTCTTCGTCACCGGCGGCTGGTGCTACGACTGGGGCCGGTGAGGCGCGCCCTCCGCGCCGCTCCCGCCGCGCCTAGAGATAGAACCCGATCTTGGCGGTGAGGGTGACGCTGTCCAGCCGGTAGGTCAGGTTGGGGATGCCCGAGTCCGCGGACAGGTAGCGGGCCTCGGCGCCGAGGAGGAGCCAGGGGACGAACCGGAGGTCCACGCCGCCGCCGAGCAGGTAACCCCAGGTGACGTGGCTCTCCGAGAAGTTGGGGGTCTCCGCGCTGTTGAAGAACGCCCCGCCGCCGACCTCGACGTAGGGGGTGATGACCGGGATGGGGATGCGCAGCTGGAGGGCGAGGAGCACCGGGACCGTGGAGATGGAGAGGTTGATGGCGGAGAGGTCCGAGCTGAAGTGCCCGCCGCTGAGCTCCAGCCCGAGCATGGACTCGTTCACCCCCACGGCCGCCTCCCAGTAGAACCTGGAGGGCACCTGGCCGAAGTTGCCTCCGGCCGCGACCACTTCACTGCTGGGCCAGAGGTACCCGAGCTTCGCCGCCAGGTAGGTGTCTGCGGCGCGGGCCGGGGCCGCGGCCAGGACGGCAGCGGCGAGGGAAACGGCGAGGGCGGGCTTCATGCGGGCTCCTTTCCGGCTGGTCGTCCCGGCCGGTGCTGCGAATGCCGCGAGCGGAGCGTACCGCTCCGGACGGCATCGGTCGGAACATAGCCTGGCCCGGCTCACCGCGCCCTCCGACATCTGGAGCCGGCTGTGGGCCAAGGTCGTCCAGCGTTGCGGGAAATAGACTATCGGATTAGTATGGATTCCCGTGAACCCCAGCCGGAAGGCCGACTACGCGCTCCGGGCCATGCTCGACCTGGCCCTCCACGCCGGGCCGGGCCGGCTGGTCAGCACCGCCGAGATCGCCCGGCGCACCGGCGCGCCCCAGAAGTTCCTGGAGGCCATCCTGGGCGACCTGCGCCGGGCCCGTCTGCTCGAATCCCGGCGCGGCGCGGAGGGCGGGCACCGGCTGGCCCGCCCGGCCGGCCGCATCACCGCCGGCGAGATCTGGCGCGCCGTCGACGGCCCGCTGGCCCTGGTGGACCGGGGCGGGCGCAGGCGCAGCGCCGACGGGTCGGCGCGGGTCCTCCTCACCCTGTGGTCCGAGGTCGAAGGGGCCATCTCCCGGGTGGTGGACCAGGCCACGCTCGAGGAGCTGGTGCGCCGCGCGGAGGAGGTTGCGGGGGTGCACGACTTCGCCATCTGAGCGCTTCTCGCCAATCCCGACGGGAACGGAGGAACCATGCCCATCTACGACGACAACAGCCTCTCCATCGGCAATACCCCGCTGGTGCGGCTCAACCGCATCGCCCAGGGGCTCGGCTGCACCATCGCCGGCAAGATCGAGGGGCGCAACCCCGCCTACTCGGTGAAGTGCCGCATCGGGGCCTCCATGATCTGGGCCGCCGAGCGGGACGGCACCCTGCGCCCGGGATCGCGCGACCGCACCATCGTCGAGCCCACCAGCGGCAACACCGGCATCGCCCTGGCCTACGTAGCCGCCGCCCGCGGCTACCCGATCGTGCTCACCATGCCCGAGACCATGTCGCTCGAGCGCCGCCGCATGCTCAAGGCCTACGGCGCCGAGTTGGTCCTCACCGAAGGGCCCAAGGGGATGCCCGGGGCCATCGCCAAGGCCGAGGAGATCGTGGGCTCGAATCCCAAGAAGTACTTCATGCCCCAGCAGTTCAAGAATCCGGCCAACCCCGACATCCACTTCAAGACCACCGGGCCCGAGATCTGGAACGACACCGACGGGAAGATCGACATCCTGGTGTCCGGCATCGGCACCGGCGGCACCATCACCGGCGTCGGCCGCTACATCAAGGGCGAGAAGAAGAGGGCCATCAAGGCGGTGGCGGTGGAGCCCATCCACTCGCCGGTGCTCACCGCCATCCGCGCCGGGGAGACGCCCAAGCCCGGGCCCCACAAGATCCAGGGCATCGGCGCCGGCTTCAAGCCCGACGTGCTCGACCTGTCCCTGGTGGACGAGGTGGTGACGGTGAGCAACGACGAGTCGGTGGAGATGGCGCGACGGCTCCACCGGGAGGAGGGGATCACCTGCGGGATCTCCTCCGGGGCCGCCGTGGTGGCGGCCGTCAAGGTGGGCCAGCGCCCCGAGTCCAAGGGCAAGCTCATCGTTACCGTGCTCCCCGACGCCGGGGAGCGCTACCTGTCTTCCGTCCTCTTCGAGGGAATCGCGGCGTAGCGCCCCCGGCGCGGTTATCCATGGCGGCGGGGCGCGGAACGGCCCCGGGGGGTGGGCCATGGATCAGGCGAGCCGGGGCGAGACGGCGGTCGACCTGCACCACCGGGTCCTGCTCGGCCTGGTGAAGGCCATCGAGGCCCAGCTCGGCCCCGGAGGGGACCGCGCCGACTCGGCGCGAACGCTGGGGAGGCTCCTCGAGTTCACTCGCTATCACTTCGAGGCCGAGGAGCTGGTCATGGGCCTGCATGCCTACCCCCAGGCCGAGGCGCACGCCGAGGCCCACCGGCGCCTGCTCGCCGAGGCCGAGGACCTGCGCCGCGCCCACGGCCAGGGCGACGGCCCCGAGGCGCGCCGGACGGTGGAGCGCCTGCGGGGCTGGGTCCTCGATCACGTGCGCGGCCCCGACCAGGCCTTCTCGGCCTGGTGCGCCGAGAACGGCATCCACCCGGAGTAGGGCGGGGGCTCGTCCCCCGCCGATGTCACCGAGGATGCCAGGTAGGGCGGGGGCTCGTCCCCCGCCGATGTCACCGAGGATGCCAGGTAGGGCGGGGGCTCGTCCCCCGCCGGGTCGAGCCGCCCGGAACGGGCGGCGAGGCTCTTGGGAGACCTCGCGCTCGTCGGGTTCTCCACCTGATTTGGACGCGGAGTGCACACCGGCTGCAGAAGCAGCCTCGCCACCCTTCGGGTGGCTCGGCGGTAATCTACCGCACCGTGTAGCCGCGCCCCTCCATGCAGGCGGCGAAGCCGCGCCGGAAGAGGTCGAGGCGAGCCTGCTGGGCCTGGCCAGCGGCGTGGGCCGCCTGGGCCTGGGCCTGCTGCTCGGCGGCCGCGCCCGCCAGGGCCCCGGCCATGCCTCCCGCGACCGCCCCGCCCACCGGGTTTCGGCCGAAGACGCCGCCGAGCACGGCCCCGGCGAAGGCGCCGGTGGCGGCCCCGGCTGCGACGCCGCTGCCGGGCGCGGGCGTGGGCGGCGGCGGGGGCGGCGGCGCACCCGGGTCGATGCGGGTCTCCTGACGGGCCCACTCGTAGCAGCCGACGTCGTCGTCCCGCTGCCGCTCTGGCGGCTGGCCCTGCGCCGGGTAGGCCACCAGGCCCAACCAGGCGGCGTAGGAGGGCGGCGGGGGCGGAGGCGGCGGCGGGAAGGGGGGCTCGGCCGGCACGGTCTCCGCGGTGGCGCAGCCGGCGAGGAGGAGGGCCGCGAGGTGTCTCATGTTCCGTCTCTCCGGGGAGAGTGTAGGCCGGCCGCGGCGCCGGCGCACCGACGAGCGCGAAGCGCGTGAGCCGGGGCCCGCCGGCGCCCATTGACGGCGCCGCCGGGGCGCGGCAAAAGGGGGTCCATGCCGAGCACCGCCCTCGAGTTCGCGAGCCGCGCCGCCCATCGCGCCTGGCTCGAGACCCAGGCCCGCCTGCCCGAGGGCTTCCGCGCCGGCGCGACCAGCTTCGAGTTCACGCCGGAGGAGGCCCGGAAGCCCGGACGCATGAGCCTGGCGCTCCTCTGCCTGGAGCGCCCGACCGACGCCTTCGCCCTGGTATTCACCGAGAACGCCTTCGCGGGGGCGCCGGTGCTGGTGGGGCGCCGGCGCCTCGCCGGGGAGAGGCTCGGCGCGGTGGTGGTGAACAACAAGATCTCCAACGTGGGCGCTCCTGGCGGCGAGGGGGCGGCGGAGCGCGTGTGCGCCGAGGCGGCACGCCACCTGGGCCTCGCCGCCGCCGAGGTGCTGCCGGCCTCCACCGGCGTCATCGGCTGGCGGCTGCCGGTGGAGCGGATGGCCGAGGCGCTGCCGCGGGCGGTGGCCGGGCTCCAGGCCGGGAGCGTCCTCCCCGCGGCCGAGGCCATCATGACCACCGACCTCTACCCCAAGGTGCGCCGCGCCCAGGTGGGGGCGGGGAGCGTGGTCGGCATCGCCAAGGGGGCGGGAATGATCGAGCCGAGCCTGGCCACCATGCTCGCCTTCCTGCTCACCGACCTGGACGTGCCGCGCGCGGAGCTTCGCGCCGCGCTCGCCGAGGCGGTGGAGGCGAGCTTCAACGCCATCAGCGTGGACTCGGACACCAGCACCTCCGACACGGTGGCGCTCCTGGCCTCGGGCCGCCGGCCCCGGCCCGACCCGGCCGCCTTCCGGGGGGCGCTCCGGCGCGTCTGCCGCGACCTGGCCGAGGACGTGGTGCGCAACGGCGAGGGGGTGCGTCACGTGATGCGGGTGCGCGTCGCCGGCGCGCCCGACCCGGCCTCGGCGCGAGCGGTGGGCAAGGCGGTGGTGAACTCGCCGCTGGTGAAGACCGCCGTGGCCGGCAACGACCCCAACGTGGGGCGCCTCCTGGCGGCGGTGGGCAAGGCGGCGGGCCAGCGGGGGCTGGCGCTCGATCCGTCGGGCCTGCGGCTGCGGCTCGGCGGGGAGGCGATCTTCGACGCCGGCGCCATGCGCCTCGACCCGGAGAAGGAGCGGCGGCTCTCGGCGCACCTCTCCGGAGCCGAGCTCTACCCCAGCAGGCCGGCCGCCGACGGTCTCACCTTCAAGCCGCCGCTCGACTACCCGCCCCACGAGCGCTGCGTGGAGCTGGAGGTGGAGCTGGGGCTGGGCGCCGGCGCGTCCGAGGTGCTCGGGGCGGACCTCACCCACGAGTACGTCACCGAGAACGCCGACTACCGGAGCTGAGCACGGCGGCCCGGTCTCGCCTCCGGCCGCTTTACTCGCTCGCGACCATCGGGCCACGACCGCGCGGCGACACGGCGCTCACGGCAGCTCGCAAACGTCGGTCGCGCAGCCAGTGGCTCTGGCGGTTCGTTGGCGCTCCGCGACGGTTGCTCGCCGCAAGCGCGGCCACCGTGTCGCGCGCATCGCGGTGCCCGCGGCTCGCTGCGTAGGCGGCCTCTGGCGAGACCGGGCCGCCTCGGGGTCTGGCCTGGAGCGCTCGGGCCGCCCTTTAGCGCCGTCCGCCGAAGATCGAGCCCAGCACGCCGCGCATGATCTGCCGCCCGATCTGCGTGCCGGCGGCCCGCACCGCGCTCTTGGCCATGGCCGAGAGCATGTCGGTGGCCACCTGGGCCGCCCCGGCCGGCTGGCCGCGCCCGGCGGGCGCGGCCGGCGCCGCCTGGGCGCGCCGCAGCAGCATCTCGTAGGCCGACTCGCGGTCCACCGCCTGCTCGTAGTGGCCGGCTACGGGGGAGGCGCGGAGCACCTCGGCGCGCTCCTCGGCCGAGAGCGGGCCGAGCCGGCTCCGCGGCGGGTACAGGAGCGCCCGCTCCACCGGCGCCGGCGTGCCCCTGGCATCCAGGAACGAGACCAGGGCCTCGCCCACCGCCAGCTCGGTGATGGCCTTCTCCACGTCCAGGCCCGGGCTCTGGCGGAAGGTGGTGGCGGCCGCCTTGACCGCCTTCTGGTCGCGCGGGGTGAAGGCCCTGAGCGCGTGCTGCACGCGGTTGCCGAGCTGGCCCAGCACGGCGTCGGGGACGTCGAGCGGGTTCTGGGTGACGAAGTACACCCCCACTCCCTTGGAGCGGATGAGGCGCACCACCTGCTGCACCTTGTCCAGCAGCACGCCCGGGGCGTCCTCGAAGAGCAGGTGGGCCTCGTCGAAGAAGAACACCAGGCGCGGCTTCTCCGGGTCGCCCACCTCCGGCAGGCGCTCGAAGAGCTCCGACAGCATCCACAGGAGGAAGGTGGCGTAGAGGCGCGGCGCGCGCACCAGCTCGTCGGCGGCGAGCACGTTGAGGACGCCCTTCCCCTGGCCGTCGGTCTGCACCAGGTCCTCGAGGTCCAGCGCAGGCTCGCCGAAGAGGCGCTCGCCGCCCTGCTGCTCCAGGGTGAGTAGTGACCGCTGGATGGCGCCCACGCTCGCCGCCGAGACGTTGCCGTAGCGCTGCTGCAGCGCCCGGGCGTTCTCGGAGACGTGCTGCACCATGGCGCGCAGGTCCTTGAGGTCGAGGAGCAGGAGCCCTGCGTCGTCGGCCGCCTGGAAGGCGATGGAGAGCACCCCCTGCTGCACCTCGTTGAGGCCCAGGATGCGCCCCAGCAGGAGTGGCCCCATCTCCGAGGCCGTGGCGCGCACCGGGTGCCCCTGCTTCCCGAGCACGTCCCAGAAGACCACCGGCGCGCCGGCGTAGGCGAAGCCCTCGAGCCCGAGCTGCCTCGCGCGCTCGGCCACCCTGGGGTCGCTCCCCCCGGGCCGGGCCAGGCCGGAGAGGTCGCCCTTGACGTCGGCCATGAACACCGGCACGCCGATGCCGGAGAGGGCCTCGGCCATGACCCGCAGGCTCACCGTCTTGCCGGTCCCGGTGGCCCCGGCCACTAGGCCATGGCGGTTGGCCATGCCCGGCAGGAGGCACAGGTCCTCCCGGGCGCGCGCGATGGGGAGCGGAGCGGGTCCGGGCATGGGGCCTCCGTTCCCGGTGAGTGTGCCGGGGACCAGGCCCCCGCGCCAGCCGGAAAAGACGAAGGCCGCGGGCAAATGCCCGCGGCCTCGAGACCGCCGGAGGGGGCGGCGCTCTGCCCAAAGCCTAGTTCTGCGCCGTGGCCGGCTTCTGCTCGGCCTTGACCGGCTTGGTCGTGCCCTTCTTGGCCACCGTGTCCTTCTTGGAGCTGGACTCCTGCGCGGTGGTGGGCTTGTCTCCGCACGCCAGCGCCGGGGTGGCGAAGGCGGCGAGCGCGAAGGCGGCTGCGACGGCGGCGATGAGCTTCATGATCCTTCTCCTTGCGGGGACTCGCTTTCGCTCACCCCGCTGCCGCGCCCCCAGTGGGCGCTGAAGCCTCCCTCCCATGGCCAGGGGTCGGGCCCGGCGCAAGCGGAAGGGGCCGGTACACCCTCCTCGGGGCCAACGTCCGCTTGCGCGCGCCACCGGGCGAGCCGGCTGCTAGTACCGTCCATCTGAAGCTGGCCCATGGCCACGCAGGGAGTTTCGGCAATGACGGAAACGCGCCGGGTGCAGTCGTCGCCCTTCTCACCAGATCCGAGCGCGGCGGTGGTTCGCTACCAGGTCCGGGACGTGGATCGCGCCATCGCGTTCTACACCCAGCGCCTCGGCTTCCAGCTGGAGCAGCGGTCCGGAACGATCTTCGCGACGGTCTCGCGCGGGGACCTTCACCTGCTCCTGAGCGGCCCGGCCAGCTCGGGCTCGCGGCCGATGCCCGACGGCCGGCGCCAGGAACCCGGCGGATGGAACCGGATCGTCCTGTACGTCGACAGCATCGACACCACCATCGCCGCGCTCCAGGCTGCGAGATCCCGGCTCCGAAACGAGATCGAGGTGGGCCCCGGGGGCAAGCAGATCCAGGTCGAGGATCTCGACGGGAACCCCATCGAGCTTCACGAGGCCCCACGGAAATAGGCTGCGCACTGCGGTCAGGAGGGGGGCCTCACGTCATGTCCACTCGAGCCCCGGAGCGGCTCGCTTCGTCGCCGGGGACGGTGGTGGCCGCGCTCGGCGCGCTCTACCTCATCTGGGGGTCGACGTACCTGGCCATCCGCATCGCCCTGGAGGGTTTTCCGCCGCTCACCATGGCCGGATCGCGCTTCGTCCTCGCCGGCGGGCTCCTCTACGCGGTGGCCAGGCGGCGCGGAAGTCCCCGGCCCGGGGCCGCCGAGTGGCGATCCGGGGCGCTGGTGGGCTCGCTCCTCTGCGCCGCGAACGGGCTGGTGACGGTCTCGGAGCAGTGGGTCTCCTCCAGCGTGGCCGCGGTGGTGGTGGCCTCGGTGCCGCTGTGGGCCGTGCTGGCAGCCCTTCTGTGGCGGGAGCGGCCCGCGCTCGCGGAGCTGGCCGGCCTGGCGGTGGGCCTCGCCGGCGTGGTGCTGCTCCAGGCCGGCGGGGACCTGCGCGCCCACCCGCTGGGCGCGGCGCTGCTCGTGCTCTCCACCTGGTCCTGGGCGCTCGGGTCGATGTGGAGCCGCCGCCTTCCCATGCCTGCGGGCCTCATGGCCCCGGCCACCGAGATGCTCGCCGGCGGGGCGCTGCTCCTCGGCGCCGGGATCCTGCGCGGCGAGCGTCTCGCGTCGCTGCCGGGCGCACGGCCCCTGGCGGCCTGGGCCTTCCTAGCCCTGTTCGGCTCGCTCGTGGCCTTCACCGCCTACAACTTCCTGCTGCGCCGGGTGCGGCCCGCTCTGGCCACGAGCTACGCCTACGTGAACCCGGCGGTGGCGGTGTTGCTGGGGGCGCTCTACGGCGAAACGGTCGGCCCGCGCGAGCTCGTGGCGCTGGCGCTCATCCTCGGCGGGGTCGGGATCGTGGCGGTGGTGCGCCGGCCGGCGCCGGCCCGGGCGGACCCGGCCGCGTCTCGCGGGGACGCGCCCTGACCGCACCTTGGTCGCGGGATCCAGCGCGCGACCGCGGCGGTGGATCTGGGGGTGGCGCGCCGGCGGGGTGGCGTTCTCGCGGCAGTCCGGGGAGCGGCGAATACGGGGCCAACCGGCTGGAATCACGGATGGTTCTCGCGGGTCAGGCGGTGCTCACAGCCGACCCGAGGCGGGCCGTGCACGCCGCGGGCGCTTTGTGCCATGCTAGCGCGCACGCGTTTTTCCCGGAGGAGAAGGCCCGCATGCAGAACCAGAACGAGCAGAAGCCCGGCCAGACGCCCGCCGGCGAGGTCGTGGAGAAGGTGACCACCGCCGCCAGCGACGCGGCCAAGGCCGCAGCCGCCGCCGTCTCCAGCGGCTACGAGCAGGTGGCGCAGAAGGCCGAGCAGCTGGTGGAGCAGGCGCGAGTCACCGCCGGCGAGGTGGCGGTGAAGGCCGAGAAGGCGGTGAAGAAGGCTGGCGCCGCCGCCAAGCGCATGGTGAAGAAGGCCCGCGCGGCTGCCCGGAAGCCGGCTCGCAAGGCGGCCAGGAAGCTGGCTCGCAAGGTGGCCCGGAAGCCGGCTCGCAAGGTGGCCCGGAAGAAGGTGCGCAAGGCGCGCAGGCCTGCCCGCCGGGCCGGCCGCCGCCCCGCCCGGAAGGCTCGCCGCCGCTAGCGCCGCGACCGGAGCATCCTGCTCCGGGCGGCACTCGTCCCATCGACACGGGCGGGTCCCGCCGCTAGCGCCCCGCCGCTCCCGCTCGCCGCGGCGGCCCAGCCGCGGGGGGCTCGGGCGGCTGTCGCGCGGTCAGGTCGCCGATGGCCAGCGCCGGGATCTGCTTCTCGGCGACGGCCCGGTCGCCCACCAGCACCACCCCCATCACCCCGTCCTGGAACCAGCGGGCGGCGGCCGAGCGGACCGAGGGGAGGTCCAGCGAACGCAGGCGCTCCACCCGCCGCGCGAAGTGATCGAGCGGCAGGTCGCGCCAGTGGAGCGCCGCCGCCGCGGCGGCGAGCCGCTCGGCGGTCTCGAAGGTGCCCGGCATCCGCTGCATCAGCCCGTCGCGCGCGCCGGCCATCTCCTGATCCTCGACGGGGCGCTCCGAGAGGCCGCGCATCTCCAGCATCACCTGCGACAGCGCCTCGCCGGTGACGTCGGCCCGCACCGAGGTCCCGAGGGCGAGGAGCCCGGCGCCGCGAAGGGCCTCCACCCTGGAGTAGGCGGCGTAGGTGTAGCCGCGCTTCTCCCGGAGGTTCATGTTGAGGCGGCTGGAGAAGGCCCCGCCGTAGACCTCGTTGGCGACGAGCAGCGCCTCCAGGTCGGGGTGGCCAGCGGGGAGGGCGGGCCGCCCCATGGAGATCACCGTCTGGCCCAGGCCGGGCTTGGGCACCAGGACCACCTCGCGCCGCGGCGACGCCTCCAGGGCGGCGGGCGGCGGAGGCGGGCGGGCCGGCGACCGCCAGGCGCCGAGGTGCTTCGAGGCCAGCGCCCGGGCCTCCCCGAGCGTCACCGGTCCCGCCAGGATCACCGCCGCCGTTGCCGGGCCAGCGTTCTCGCGGTGAAAGCGGCGCGCGTCGGCGAGGGTGAGGCGCGCCACCGCGGCCGGGAGACCCGACACCGGGTGGCCGTAGGGGTGGCCGCCGCCATAGACGGCCTCGGAAAGCGCCCAGCCGGCGAGGAACCTCGGATCGCCCACGCGGGCCGCCAGGTCGGCGAGCTGCTGCCGCTTGCGCCGCTCGAGATCGGCCGCGGCCAGGCGCGGCCGCCTGGCCATCTCCGCCAGCAGGGCCAGGGCCGCCCCGGCGTGGCGCGGCAGCACGGTCGCCGAGATCGCGGCGCCGTCGCGCTCCACCGTGACCGCCGGGTTGGCGCCCAGCTCGCCGAAGGCGTCCGCGAGCTCGAGGGCGTCCCGCGTCCCGGCCCCCTCCAGGAGCAGGCGCCAGGTGAGGTCCGCCAGCCCGGCCTTGCCCGCCGGGTCGGCTCCCGAGCCGGCCCGGAACCCCAGCGACACCGTCACCAGCGGCATCGAGGGCTGCTCGCTCACGTAGACGGCGAGGCCGTTCTCGAGCCGGTCGCGCCGGAACTCGGGGGCGCGGGGCGGCACCGCCGCGCCCGGGGCGGGCGGCGTGGCCCGCCAGGCCTCCGGATCGGGCGGCGGCGCGGGCGGCGGGCCCGGCGCCTCGGCGGTGCTGGCCGGGGGCGGGGCGGCGGTGGCGCAGGCGGCGAGGAGGGCGGGCAGCGCGAGGCAGATGGCGCGGCGCATGGCTATCTTCCCTCCGTCGCGGCGGGCACGGCGTGGAGCACGGCTCGGCGCTCCCTCGGCAGCCACTCCCGGGCGAAGGCGGCCAGGGCCGCCGGGGTCACCGCCCGGTAGCGCGCCAGGTCCCGTTCCAGGCCGCCGGGATCGCCCAGGAAGTGGTCGTAGATCTGGAGCAGCTCGGTGCGGCCCCGGTAGCCCCCGAGCCGCTCCAGCCGCTTCATGAGCTGGGTCTCGATCTTGTTCACGGCGCGCCGGACCTCGTGGGCGGTGACCTTCCCGGCGCGGACCTCCGAGAGGACCGCGTCCACCTCGACGAGGAGCCGCTCGGTCGGGACGCCCGGGCGCGCCACCGCGTCGATCTGGAACACCGACTGGGCTCCCATGCTCTGCTGGGAGGCGGCCACGCTCTGGGCGATCTGCTTCTCGTGCAGGAGCCGGCGCTGCAACCGGCTGGAGCGCCCCTCCGACAGGACCGCCGAGAGGACGTCGGCCAGCTCGTCGCCGGGCGAGAACATGGCCGGGCTGTGCCAGGCGACCGAGAGCCGGGGCAGGGTGGCCACCGCCTCCTCGTGCCGCAGCACCACCTCCCGCGTGAGCCGCACCGGGTCGCGGCCGGCGGCCGAGGGCCGCGGCCGCGCCGGCAGGCTGCCGAAGTAGCGCTCTACCAGGCGCTTCGCCTCGGACGGCTCGAGGTCGCCGGCGATGGCCAGGGTGGCGTTGGAGGGCGCGTACCACTCCCGGAAGAAGGCCTTCACGTCCTCGAGCGTGGCGGCCGAGAGGTCGGCCATCGAGCCGATGACGGCGCCGTGGTAGGGGTGGCCTTCCGGAAAGAGCGCGTGCCAGAGCGCCTCCTCGGCGAGGCCGTAAGGGGCGGTCTCGCGCGACTGCCGCCGCTCGTTCTTCACCACCTCGCGCTGGTTGTCGAGCTTCTCCTGGGTCATGGCCTCGGGGAGGAAGCCCATGCGGTCGCTCTCCAGCCACAGGGCGGTCTCGAGGTAGTTCCTGGGCACGGTCTCGAAGTAGTTCGTGCGGTCGAAGTCGGTGGAGCCGTTGATGATGGTGCCGCCAGCCCGCTCCAGGATGCGGGAGTGCTGCTCCTTCCCCACGTCGCGCGAGCCCTGGAACATCATGTGCTCGAAGAGGTGGGCGAAGCCGGAGCGCCCCCGGGGCTCGTGCCAGGCGCCCACGTGGTACCAGACGTCCACCGCGGTCAGGGGGAGGCGCCGGTCCAGGTGCAGGATCACGGTGAGGCCGTTCGGAAGGCGGTACTTCTCGAAGGCCAGCGCCGGGACGGCATCGGCCGGCGCGGCCCCGGCGGGCGGGGCGGCAAGGGCCGCGACCGGAGGGGCGGCCGAGAGCGCGGCGGCGAGGGCCGCCAGGAACGGGATGCGCGGCACGGGGCGAGCCTCCTCGCGGCGCCGTCCGCCGGCTGACCGGACCGGGGCGCCGCTACCTGACGGTGTATCCCTTGGCCTCCAGGCAGGCAGCGTAACCCCGCTTGAAGGTGTCGATGCGCGCCTGGTGCTGCGCGGAGGCCTGGGCCTGCGCCTTCTGCACCGCCGCCTGGTCGATCTGCTTCTGCTTCGCGGCGCCGCCCGCCGCTCCCAGCCCGGCGCCGATCGCCGCCGAGCCCGGCCGCCCCCCGAAGATGGCTCCAGCGACCGCGCCCTTGGC
>DASTPH010000174.1:0-66769 GCA_035762305.1 Anaeromyxobacteraceae bacterium | reverse complement strand
GACCTCATCATTCCAAAGACCGAGCACGACAGGGATGCCGGACAGCAGGTAGGTGTGAACAGCAAGAAGGAAGATCTCGGGCATCCTCGGGCGCATCGCTTCTGGGGCGAAGCCGACGCTGCGGATAGCCTCACACATCTGGCCCAGCGTGAGGCCCGACGCGGCAGGCATCCCCCGGCCGTGAGGGAGGACGTGCCTGCTCGCGGCCGCCGATACCTCAGCTGGGGTGGGGGCGCGCATACCTTCATGCTTGGCGACTCGAGAAAGAGCGCTCCATACCGAAGCGGTAGCGCACGCTCCCACAGCTACGTCCTGTTGCTCGAACGCGAGCCCCTGAACGCATAGCCTCAGGTTCGCGAGATGGACGTCGTACGGGGACAGTGCCCAGATCTCCCTTTGGGCGCCGGGCTCGTTCAGCGTTCGAAGAACCGTTCGCCCCACGGGTGCAGCTGGTATCGGGCGGATCGACACGAAGCCGAGGTACTTGTCCGTGAGCGCCTCCTCAACGTGCTGGCGGGCTTCTGATGATGTGAGTGCCTCGTTTAAGAGGGCAGCCAAGCCATCTTGCGTGAGCTCGTGTTCGAAGAGGTGGAATCGTCGGACTGTATGCGGCGGCGGCGTGAGCATTCGGCTGTAATACGCCGCGTGCTCGTCCATGTAGTGGCGATCGACGTACACTTCCTCGCGGACGACGGCAGCGGCATGCAAGCGTTCGGCATAGCGCGCTAGGTACTCGACCTGGGGGGGCACAGGCGTGCCTGCCCCACCGCTCGCTTCGTTGAGAGAAGCTGCGAAGGTCTCCCGCGCGAATCTAGTGACGAGGATGTCGTTCGCCGTCACTTGAACCGAGTGCCCTCTCCGTCGTCTGGGAGGTCGAAGACGTTCAGCAGCTTCGCCGCCAGCTCTTGCGCCGCCTCAACGCCGGCTTGCAGTGCGACCCGCAGGGACTCTACTGTGACTCGGGCCTCTCCCTCGCGCTGGACGTCGGGCATCGGCACAGCTGGTGGCTTCTCGGCCATGGGCACCCCGCGCGCGATCTACTCGAAGTATGGGCCGATTTCGGTGCTGGGGCCAGCCGAAGAACCGCTCCGCGCACCGAGCTCCAGTTGACTTCGTCGGCTTCGTTAGCTATATAAGCTTACACACACTAAGGCCGACGGCCAGGAAGGTTAGAGATGGAAACCAGAACTCCGCAGAAGCTCCACATCTTTGTGAACAGGAAGAAGTTCGAGGACGGCATTACGCCCACGATGACGGTTGACCAGATCGCCAATCTCGTGGGGCTCACCGCGGATACCGCGACCGTGCGGCGTGAGGTCGACGGTAAGGCAGGTGACCCGCTCCAGGGTACGGTCGAAATCCACCAGGCTGACCACTTCGTGGTGACCCGGAACCAGGTGCAGGGCGGCTTCGACGCGGTCGAGACCCGCATCGCTGCCGAGCTCGACCGGCTGCGCGAGAGTGGGCAGAAGGTCGACTACTTCCCGCAGAACCGCGCGGTTATCTATCGGGACCTCCCCGTCGCGTCGCCAAGGGCGCCAATCCCCACGACGGACGTGCTCGTCCCGGTCGGCGGCTATCCGGGGGGCATGCTCGACCTCGCGTTTCTCCCCGTGGGCTCGCCCCTCATCGGACGCGTGAAGGGCGCGGCGCAGGGCATCACCACGGTCGATGGCCGCCAGTGGCAGCAGATCTCCTACCATCCGTACAACGGCGGCGGTGGCCCGCCGTGGAACCCGAACGTCCACGGCTTCCACAGCTACCTCGATGAGATCCTGGCGTGGCTCGGGAACATCCAGTGACCACCGCGACGGTGCGGGTGTCGAAGAGCTGCTGGTCGGCGCTCGAGCCGCTCCTCACTCGCAGGTATCCGAGGAAGGAATGGGCGACCTTCTTTCGCTTCGGGTGGCGGCTCGCCGGGGACCACCTGCTCGTCTCAGTCGCAGCTCTCGAGATTCCTGGCGAGGGGGACCTGGACGAGACGATTTCCATCGTCGGGATCCAGGAGCCGTACACGGTCCGGACGGTCATGGACGCGGCGCGCCAACCGCTCGCGGTGGGCGTTATTCATTCGCACCCGCAGGGATACGGTACGATACCAAGCCCGACGGACGACGACATGGACTCGTACTTCGCCGAGTACATGGGGTCGTTCCTCCCTGGGCGTCCGTACGCGAGCCTCATCTTCGCGAGGGACGAGGTAGGGCGCCGCGAATTCTCCGGTCGGATCTGGTTCGACTGGAAACGGTACACGGTCGAGAAGACGGTCTTGGTCGGCGACACGGTCGAGTCGTACTCCTGCGGCCCGCGCGCGAGGAACGCGATCGCGTTCGCGGGCAGCGCCCCCACTGTCGCCGCGTACGGGGAGCAGTCCGCGCTGAAGCTCCAGGCCGCGACGGTTGCCGTCGTCGGAGCCGGCGGGACCGGGTCGGCTGCGGCGCACGTGCTCACCCGCGCGGGAGTGGGTCGTCTCGTCTTTATCGACCATGACGTATTCGAGAGTCGGAACCTCGAGCGGTTGCACGGGAGCAAGCACGAGCACATCTCATCGCGCTCCCGGAAGGTCGACCTCGTCCGCGAGATGTGTCTCGAGATCAACCCGAAGCTGGAGGTGATCGCGATCGAAGGGAACTGCCTCGGGCGCGTCGCGATGGACTGGCTCCTTCGCAGCGACCTCGTGCTCGGGTGCACCGACACGCTGCACTCGCGCGTGGCGCTTAGCGAGATCGCATACCGGTACCTGGTGCCGGTGATCGACACGGCGGTCCAACTTGATGGCAAGGATGGCGTGGTCTCGGCGGAGGTGATGCAGTTCGCGCAGTACCGTCCCGGGGCACCCTGCGTCTACTGCCGTGGGCTCGTCGACTCGGCTCAGCTCGCACTCGAACTTATAACGGACGCCGAGCGGGAGGAGCGCCGGCGCGCTGCCGAAGAAGCGCGCCGCCGCGGCGACAAGGCGGACATGTACTGGCGCGAGCAGGCGCAGCTGCTCACGGTCGGGGACCTGACGACAGCGGCGGCCGCTATTGCGGCGTCGTACGCCATCGGGCTCATCACGGGTCGTTTCAGGTCGCCCGCGACGTTCTACCAGTGCGACATCCTTGCCGATGGTCTCGGCTACAGCCCGGTGGAAATCGAGCCGAGCCCAGGGTGCGCGTGCTCCGAGACGATCGGCTTCGCCGACCAAGGCGCGCACCGAGCGGTGATCTCGCCGCCTGCGCACTGGCCGGAACCGCGCATCATTGGACTCGAGGTGATGCCATGACTAGATGGTGCTTCGCCCTGGGCCGGCGGGACGGCTCGAGCGCGACCTCGGCGCCGAGCGCGTACGCGAGCGCCGCGATCGTCGCGAGCGTAGGGTTCGCGTCACCGGCCTCGATCCGGCTGATGTCCGCCAGCTGAACTCCCGACTTCGCGGCGAGCTGGCGCCGCGTGAGCCCTGCGGCCTTGCGCAGGTCGAAGATCTCGCGCGCGAGGCGGTGGTAGGCCCCGAACGCGGCGTACTCGGCGAGGGCCTTAGGACCGCCGCGCCGAGCCTCCTGCTCGATCTCGTCCATCAGCTGGTCGAAGTCGTGGCTCATCGGGATGGGTGGTGACCCGGAACCTTGCCCGGAAAGCGCCCCCCTCACGCGCCGGACCGCCGTGCCGCACGGGGCACGAGCCGTCGCGCCGCAGTTCCCGTGCGAGCGCTGCCCGTCCCTGAGACGCGGACAGACCGTCCATTCCTGACGCGCGCGGGAAGGATTCGCAGCTCGCTGTTGAGGGCACGCGCAAGCGCAGTCAGCGTCGCCGCCGTTGGGTTGGCGCGCCCGCCCTCGATGCGGCTGATCTCGCTCTGCTGGACGCCGGACCTGGCCGAGAGCTGCCGCTGGGTGAGGCCCCGCTGCCTCCGGAGAAGGATGAGCTCGGCGGCCAGCTTGAACTGCGCGTCCAAGGCCGCGGCCTCGGCGACGGCCTCTGGACCCTCCCGGCGGGTCTCCTCCTCGAGCTCCTTCATGAAGTCGCTGAACTTGTGGCCCATGGCGCTGCTCCTGGCGATCTGTGCGCCCGGCCCCAATATGTGCTCTAACCCATAGAACGTCAACCGCGCTCGGTCCGCGCCTGCCGGCGCTGCCAGTCTTTGAGCCGAGCGCGAGCAAGCTCGATCTCGGCGTTCTGCCGCCGCGGGGAGGGGTGCTCGCCCTTGTCATAGCCGCCGACCAGGAGGATGACCCTGTCGCCGTGGGCGTGGCAGAAGACCCGCAGGAGGATCCGTTCGATCTTGCCTCCGGCGCTGGGTGCGCGCTCGCGCAGGTTGCGCCGCAGCCGGAACTCGAACAGGGCACCGCCGAGCTGCTTGCCGAACTCGGTGCCGCAGACCCCGACGCCAAGCCGCTGGAGGACCACGTTCATGCGTGACCCAGCGCCCGGCGCTTCGCCGGCGTCAGCTCCTCCCGAAGCCAGCGGCGAACCGGCTCGTCGCCGTTCTCGTCCTCGTAGAACTCGAGCTCGTACGTGGCCACTGGTGTGGATCCCAGCACGAAACCCTGTCACTTCCGGCGAAGCCGTAGCGCCGTAGCCCGCACGGGAGCTCCTGGTTGCAGCCGGCGCTGCTGCACCGGCGATGCAGTCGCCCTCCGCCGCAGCGCCTTTCGTCCCGAGTTCCGCGGCGTTGGCCATCCCCGCGCCGGGACTGAAAATCCCCGTGTCGGTGGTTCGATTCCGCCCCCAGGCACCAGGTCATCCGAGCTCGAACACCGCGGCCCGCCGGGTAACTCCTGGCGGGCCCGTTGATTTTCGGGCTTCGCGACATCGTCGGCGTCGGAGTCCATCCGGTCCGAGGAGTGCGCCGGATCCCCGCCAGACCGGGAAAGCTGTTGCACCGGCGCTGCAGTGTCCCCCAACTCTGTTTCCATGGAATCCGACCTGCTCTTGGCTCGACCCTGCTGCCCGCCCATCTTCTCCCACAGGTAACGACGCCCCGATCCCAACACACAAAGTGGTTGGGTGTGTTGGGATCGGGGGCGCTGACCGGCACCAAGGACGCCGAAGGGCGACCCTCGATCCTGGATCGCGCGGCGCCGGCCCCGCGAAGCCGGCAGCCGACCACGACCGTAGCCTCCCGCCCGAACGAACCGCCCGGCGTCAACGACGAGAGCGTCCGGGTACCGGAAGGGTGTGCCCTTGACACCGCTTTCCCTGGAAGTCCTGGACAGGGTTCGCCTGGAGTGCAGACTCGTGCTCTTGGCCCCCGGGGGCCAACTCACCGACCGCGACCTCGTGGTCTTGGTCCACGTGGACCAAAACCACCAGCTCGGCAGCTGAGACCCCTACCCAGGCTAGGTAGTCGTCTTGATCCACGTGGGCCAACCGAGCAGGGGCGACCTCTTGTGTTTGGTCCCCGGGACCAACTCTTCGGGCACGACCAGACGGCGGGTTCCCCTGGGAACCTCAGCTGCTCGGGGGCGGCGTAGAGCACCATCGCGAGCTCTCCGCAACCAGCAGGACGCGGCCCCCGAAGAACGGGCCGCTCGCCTGGAACGGCGTGCCGGAGCCGGGGTGGAGGGCGGCGCGGACCCGAAGGCCGGCGCGCTCCAGGAGCCGGACCAGCTCCGTCAGGGCGTAGGCCCGGATCGACGCCGTCTTCTGGCCGGAGCCCGCGGGCCCGAACCAGTAGGAGGTGCTCTCCATGCGGCCGGCGACCGGATCGAGTCGAGGCTCCTCGAAGACCAGCGTCCCGTCGGGCAGGCGGCAGGCGGGCGAGGGCTGGTGGGCGAGCATCGCCGCCACCGCATCGCGGTGGATGGTCTCGATGGCCACCACGCCGCCTGGGCGTACCGCGGCGGCCAGGGTCCGCAGGATGGCGACGTCGTCCTCCTCGGTGCCGTAGCCGAGCGAGGTGGCCAGGTTCAGCGCCGCGTCGAAGCCGGACTCGGCCAGGGGCGCGCGCAGGTCGTGGAGGAGGTAGCGGAGCCGTTCCCGGCCGAGGTCGCCGCGCCGTCGTTCCGCCTCCTCGAGGAGCTCCGCCGATCGATCCACGCCTAGCACCGAGGCGCCCAGGCGCGCCAGCGGCAGCGACACCCGCCCGTAGCCGCAGGGCGCGTCGAGGACGCGACTGGCCGCGGAGAGCGCCAGGATCCGCCACAGCGCCGCCGCCTCCTCGTCGCCCGGCGCGCACCTCGGGCCCCAGATGCGGATGTAGTCCGCGTCGAAGAAGGTCTCCCACCAGGCGCTCGCGCTCGCCATGGCGCCCTCGCCAGCGCTCTTGCAGTGTACCGCCGCGGCTCCCGCTGGATCTCCGCCATGATGGGTCACCATCGCCTCGGCTCTTGGACTTCCCCGAAGGAGGCAGCCTCTTCGGGCGGTCCGGCGCCCCCCGGTTTCTTGGAAGGGATCGGCGTCGCGTTCCCAAGAACGCGCTGAGACCAGCGCGTTGCAGCCGTCGGCCCTCTCGCTGGAGTACCGGATCGCGCAACCGCATCTACTACGGGGGCTGGCGCAGGCCGGCGGCCGGGAGGTCACACCATGCGACGCGATTCCAGCTGGACCAGCCGCGCGGTCAGCGCGGAGGAGGCCGTCAGCCGCATCGAGAGCGGCGTCAAGGTCTTCATCCACGGCGCGGCGGCGACGCCCACCTCGCTCTTCGACGCCATGTGCCGGCGCCGCGAACTCGAGGGCGTGACCCTCCACCACCTGCACACCTCGGGGCCCTGCCGCTTCGCCGTTCCCGAGAACGAGGGACGCTTCCTCTCGGTCTCGCTCTTCACCGGCCCACCGCTACGCAAGGCCATCGAGGAAGGGCGGGCGGACTTCATGCCCATCTTCCTCTCCGACATCCCGCCCCTCTTCACTGCCGGTCGGCTCCAGCTCTCGCCGCCCGACCGCCACGGCTTCTGCACGCTGGGCACCTCGGTGGACACGGCGCGGGCGGCCGCCGACTCCGCCCGCCTGCTCGTCGCCGAGATCAACGAGCAGATGCGCGACCCGCCCTGAGGGCCCCTACTGCCACTTCGGCGTCCGCTTCTCCAGGAAGGCGCGCAGACCCTCGGCGAAGTCGGGGGTGCCGGCCAGGCGGACGGCCTCCTCGACCTCGATGGCCAGCGCCTCGTCGTAGGGCAGGTCGCTCCCCTGGATGATGCAGCGGCGGATGGCCGCCAGGGCGCCCGCCGGCTTTCCGGCCAGGGCCGCCGCGTAGGCCTGGACCTCGCCGCGGAGCTTCTCCGGAGCGACCACGAAGTCCACCAGCCCCATGGCCAGGGCCTCCTCGGCCGCGACCAGCGTCCCTTCGTAGAGGAAGCGCAGCGCGCGGGATCGGCCCAGCAGCCGTGACAGGGATTGCGTCGTGCCCACCGGAGGGATGAACCCGATGTTGATCTCCGGCTGCCCGAGGCGCGCCGTGGCAGCGGCGAAGCGGAGGTCGCAGTTGAGCACCATCTCCAGGCCGGCGCCCACCGCCGTCCCGTGGATGGCGCCGATGATGGGCTTCCTCGCCTGGCGGATCTTGCGGACCACGCCGTGGCAGGTCTCGACCCACGTCCGCATGTCCTCCGGCTTCATGGCCTGGAGGACCTTCAGGTCCGCTCCAGTGGAGAAGAACTTCTCGAGGGCGCTGGCGATCACCACCACCCGGACGTCGCCGCGTCCCAGGAGCTCGTCCAGCGCCACCGGGATCTCCCGGAGCATCGTCCAGTCGACGGCGTTGACCGGCGGGCGCCGGTACTCGAGCCATCCGACGCGATCCACCGCGTCGACCTTCAGGAACTCGTAGGCCATGGCAGTCTCCAGTCGTTTCGGTCGTGCGCGGCCGGTGAGGCGGGCACCCGTCGCCCGCTTAGAGCACCGATCGGTTGAGAAGTCCCATGAATCCCATCGCTTGTGTGCCAAGGATCGACGAGGGCCATCCTGCCATGATCTCTTGGCCTCCGCGCGGGCCCTTGCTCGCGGCGGCGGTGGCGATGGAGCGGTGGCGGCCGAGCACGACGTACTCCAAAAAGGAGCAGTTCATCCTCAGAGCAGAGGATCTACAGAAGGCCGACCATCTGGCAACCTGTACGAGGCATGCGTGACCGCACGATCCTCCCTGGCTCGCGCGAGATTCGGCAGTTTGCTGAGTGATGAAGGAACGCCTGCCCGGTCGACGTGAGCAAGCGATCACGGCGTTGGTGCGACATTTGGCGTCGCTTCCGACCGAGCGGCTCACCGCTGTCATTCCCGCGCCATCACCGGGGCACGCATCGCCTAGGGACCTGCGTGCGGAGTACGAGCGGTGGGTAAAGGTCATCCTTCGCGCGCCCGCCGGAGGCCTGGCGCAGGGTAACCCCGCGCCGCCACGGAGAACGATGAGATCTGCGGCGAGCGTGTTAACCGCGCCTTCAGGTTCTGCGCGCGTGCAAAAGCCACGGGACCCGCCCGGCGGGTCTCCTCCTCCAGTTCCTGCATGAAGTCGTCGAGGGTCTGGGGCATGGCACCGCGGCTTGGGAGCCTCAACTCGTGCGCCGAGCGGCGGAGCGGACGGAGAGCCTCCTCGCTCCGGATGGCCGCTTCTGGACCGGGCGATGATGCTTCGCCCTGGGCGGGCGGGACGGCTCGAGAGCGAGCTCGGCGCCGAGTGCGTACGCGAGCGCCGCGATCGTCGCGAGCGTCGGGTTCGCGTCGCCGGCCTCGATCCGGCTGATGTCGGCCTGCTGAACGGCCGACCTCGCGGCGAGCTGGCGCTGCGTGAGCTTCGCGGCCTTGCGAAGGTCGAAGACCTGGCGGGCGAGGCGGTGCGTGGCGCCTGCGGCGGCGTACTGAGCCATCGCCCTGGGCCCGGCGCGTCGCGCCTCGTCCTCGATCTCCCTCATCAGCTCGTCGAAGTCCCTGCTCATGGGAGTGGTCTCAGTAGGTGCAAGCTAGACCACAGTATGTGCTCTGGCACATCAGGAATCAAGTGCGCCGGCGCTTCCAGTTGGCGAGCCGGTGCCGCGCGAGCGCGATTTCGTCGTCCTGCCGCCTCGCCGAGGGGTCGGCGCCCTTGTCGTAGCCCCCGAGCAGGAGCACGACCTTGTTGCCGTACGCATGGCAGAATACGCGCAGGAGGATTCTCTCGCCGACCTCCTCGACGGAGCGCCGGAGCCGGAACTCGAACAGACCCTTGCCGAGCTGTTTCCCGTAGTCCGTCGCGCACACGCCGACGCCCTTCTCCTGCAGTTGCCCTCTCATCGCCTGGCCAAGCTCGTACCGCTGCGTGAACGTGAGTTCCTCGCAGGTCCACCGCAACACAGGCCTGTCCCCGCGCTCGTCCTCGTAGAACTCGAGTTCGTAGGTGGCCACGGGCGCGGATCCCAGCACGCCGAGCTGTCACGGGCGGCGAGAGCGCAACGCCGTCGGGCGGACGCGCGCACCCGCGAAGGCCCGCCGCTGCTGCACCGGCGATGCAGTCCGGCTGCGCCGCGGCGCCTTTCGCTCCGAGATCCGCGGCGTTGGCCATCCCCGCCGGGACTGAAATCCGCGCTTCAAGGCCAAGGTTGGACACACACGTCGCTGAGCGCGGAGGACCTCACCGACCGTCTGAGCGCCGCTTCATCACCGCCATGGCAGCGTCTGCCGCGGCTTGGTCCGTGAAGAACACGGCGATGTCGATGTCGACCTCGCGCCCGCGCCGAGCGGGCCGGGGGCGCCGATGGCGCATTCCGTAGCGTTCGAGAGAACGCGGCCGCGGCGTCAGGGCCGGGCGCGAGGCGATCCGCCGCGGCGCAGTTGCGCAACGATCTTTTGGAACTCAGGCGCCGATCGCAGCCCATCAAACTGCGGCTCGACCGCGACGAACACGATCCAGTTGAACCGGTCCTCGTACGCCGCGCGCAGACCCGCGACGGCGCGCTCGGCGTCGCCGAGCGCGGCCGCGATCACGGCGAAGTGGTAGCGGGACACGTACGTCCCAGCCTGCGCGCGGCGCTCGAGCTCGACAGCGATCGCGCGCGCGCCCCGGGCGTCGCCGACGGCGGCCCGCGCACTCGCGAGCTCGGCGAGCGGCGCCGACGCGCGGTCGGAGAGCGCCACCGCCCGCGTCAGCTCGGCGACGGCGAGGTCGGCGAGGCCCTGCTGCCGGTACGCTCTCCCGAGCTCCTGGTGCGCGCGAGCGAAGGTCGGGTCGAGCTCGACGGCCGCCCGCAGCTGCTCGATGGCGGCGGGGTACCGGCGCGCGTAGTAGAGGTGGCGCCCGACGTCGGTGGCGATGATCGGCGAGAGGGGGTCGGCTTCCGCCGCCCGCCGCGACGTCGCGATGGCGTCGTCGAACCGCCCTTGCGCGGCGAAGCAGAGCGCGAGCCACTGGAGTGCGGTCGCGTACCCCGGCGCGAGCTCCAGCGCCCGCCGGTACTCGCGCTCGGCGCGTTCCCAGTCGTGGTCGTGATGGGCGATCGCGAAGGCGAGGGACGCGTGGGCCTCGGCCACGGTTTCGTCGATCTCGAGCGCGGAGCGCGCCGCGGCCATCGCGCGCTCGAAGGAAGCGCGCGGCACGCGCGACCCGTAGGCGCCGAGCAGGTTGTACGCATCCGCCAGCCCGGACGCCGCCAGGGCGTAGCGAGGGTCGAGGTCGAGGGCGCGCTGGAATTGGACGACGCCCGCCTCCAGTGCCGACTCCGTCCGGCGGGACCAGAGGTATCGGCCGCGGACGTAGGCGAGGCGCGCCTCGGGGATCGCCGTGTCGCGCCGGGCGAGGAGCTTCCGCTCGTCGCGCGAGAGCGACCGCAGGAGCGACGCCGCGGCCCGCTCGGCGATCGCGTCCTGGACCCGGAAGACGTCGGACGCCTCCACCTCGAAGCGGTCGTTCCAGAGCGCGGCGCCCGTCTCGACCTCAAGGAGCTGCGCCGTGACCCGCAGTGCCTGTCCGGAGCGCTGCAGGTGGCCCTCCAGGACGTAGTCCACCCCGAGGCGCCGGCCGGACGCGCGCGCCTCGTCCCCTGGAGCGATCCGCACGACGGCGCTCGTCGGCCGAACGACGAGGCGCGTGACCGCGGAGAGCTTCAGGATGAGCGCGTCGGCGATCCCCAGCCCCAGGATGGCGTCGTCCTCCGCCGCGGCGGCGAGAGGGCGGAACGGGAGCACGGCGAGCGATCCGAGGCGCTCGGGGCCGGGGCCGGGCACGTGCAGCGCGCGCCATGCCGCGACCGCGGTGAGCGTCGCCGCGGCGATCGCGACCGCCGTGGCCGGGGCGGCCCATCGGCGCGCCACGCGAGGCCCGTCGGCGCCGCGCGCAGGCGGGCGCTCGCACGTGGTCACCTCCGCCGCCAGCAGATAGCCGCGCCGCGGCACGGTCCGGATGAGGCGCTGCGCAGGGTCGCCCAGCGCCACCCGGAGCTCGTGGATGCACTGCACGAGCGAGTCGTCGGTGACGCTGACCGATCCCCAGACGGAGGCGAAGAGCGCCTCCTTCTTCACGACCCGGTTCGGGGCCTGGGCGAGGACGCCGAGGACGTCGAAGGTCTGCGGACGCAGGCGAATCTCGTCCGGCCCTCGGCGGAGCAGCCGCCGTGCGAGGTCGAGCGTGAAGCCCTCGAACGAAAGCAGCGGCAGCGGGGGTGTCGAGGGGTCCCGACGCTCCCCTGGCGGGAGCCCATCGGCGGCATGGGCGGGGTCACCCGCGATCTTTCGGGACTTTTCGTCCATGTTTCGTCGTCGGTCCCTGGATCGTTCGTACGGCCGCCACCCATCCTACGCCAGCGAGATCGTAACCCGCTTGTGGGGCGACTCGCTTGGAGGTCCTACGATGACGACCGCATGTATTCGTATCCTCGCAGGGGCCGCGATCACCGCGGCCGCCCTCACCGCCGCGCCGGCAGCCGCCGACGTGGTCACGGACTGGAACCAGGTCGCGATCCAGGCGACCGCCATCCCCCCGAACGCCATGCTCCAGGCACGCGTGCTCGCCGCCGCGCACGTCGCGATGCTCGAAGCGCTCCAGGCGGCGAGCTCGCTCGATCCTGGCGGTCGCGATGCGGCCGCGGCCGCGGCGGCGTACGGGGTCCTCTCGCGCCTGACGAGCGGGCAGGCTGACGCACTCGACGCGGCGCTCAAGCGGACGGTGGACGCCGTGCCCGCCGGCGCCGCGAAGACGGACGGCCTCGCCCTCGGCACGCAAACCGCGGAGCGGATCGTGGCACAGCGCCGGTCGGACGGCGCCGACGCGAAGGTCGCGTTCACGCCCACCCCTGGCGCCGGCCGGTGGCAGCCGACCCCGCCCGCGAACGCACCCGCGATCCTTCCTCACTGGGGATCGGTGAAGCCGTTCGTGCTCGACTCGGCTACCCGCTTCCCGCTCAAGGGACCGCCGAAACTCGACAGCCCGCAGCTCGCGCGGGAGCTGGACGAGGTGAGGAGTGTTGGCGCGCGGCTCAGCGCGACGCGCACGGCGGACCAGACTGCGGCGGCGATCTTCTGGACGGTGCAGACGCCCGTCCCGTGGAACGCGGCGGCGCGGGCGGCGGCGGCAGCCCACGCCACGACGCGCGAGGAGAACGCGCGGCTCTTCGCGGCGCTCAACGTGGCGTGCTCCGACGCGCACATCGCGGCGTTCGAGGCGAAGTACCGCCTCCAGCACTGGCGGCCGATCACCGCGATCCGCGCGCGGGCGGCGCCTGGCTCCAAGGACGCGACCTGGGAGCCGCTCCTCGGCACCCCGGCGCATCCCGAATACCCATCGACGCACGCAACCTGTTCGGGTGCAGCCGAGGCCGTGCTGAAGGGCTTCTTCGGGAGCGATGAGGTGGCGGTGAGCGTGACGCACCCCCCTGTGTTCGGCGTGACCCGCAGCTACACGAGCTTCTCGCAGATGGCGGGCGAAGTGGACGACGCGCGCGTGTGGGGCGGGATCCACTTCCGGTCCGCGGACGACGACGGACGCGACCTCGGGCGGCGCGTGGGGGAGTACGTGCTCGCGCGCTTCCCGGCTCCGCGTCAGGCGTCGAGGTGAGCGGGGGCCGACAGGCTCCTCGTGTTCAAGGTCGACCGCCTGACCCGCTCTGTCCGACGACCTCACCTCCTCGACGGGTACAAGGTGGCCTGTCACTCCGCGTCGAAGCGGAGCCCGAGCTGCCCATCGCCGCGTTCCGCCCACAGGCACCAGGTCATCCGAGCTCGGACACCGCGGCCCGCCAGGCAACCCCTGGCGGGCCCGCTGATTTTCGGCGAAGAGGCCGAGCTGAAGTCAGCACGGAACTCGAGCCCAATGGTTCGGCGATTGAGATCCCCGTACACCAAGCCAAGTGGTCCTTTGGACCTAGGCTCCCGAGCTGTGCCGCTGCCGCGGGGCCTGGTCCATTCGTCCTCCGCTCAGGCGATGGCGCGGGCGAGCTGCCCGACGCGCTCGTGCCCGCGCACGCTCAGCTCGCGGAGGCTCTTGTCGAAGTTCGGGTGGGTCATGCCGCTGAGAAGGAACGTCCAGCGGTATGCCTTGCTCTGTGCCCGCTCGATCTCCGCCGCCTCCTCGCCAGTGAAGGTCCGCCCGGTCGCCTTCTGCAGGCTCGCGATGTCGAGCCTCCGCTGCGCCGCCAGGCCGCCGTCGAGCATCTTGCCGATGTCCATGTAGTCGTCGATGGCCGCCTCGATCTTCGGCGGCTCGAGCGCGCTGGCCAGCTTGTCGACGACGAGCGTGTCGAGCTTTGCGTGCTGGCTCTCCTCCATCCAGTGGTGCTTGAGCAGGCTGCAGAAGAGCGGGTCGAGGTCCTCCCTGGCGTTGTCCTTGACGCTCTCCAAGTAGTGCTTCTGCGTGAACCACTCGATGTGAAGCGTGGCGAGGAAGACCCCGAGCCGGGAGTGGTTGAGGATGGCGGCCGCGATCTCCCTGGCCGGCCCGATGACGCCACAGGGCGTGCCGAAGCCCTTCTCGAACTCATTCACGAACCATTTGAAGAGCTGGATGTGCTTCGCCTCCTCCTCTGCGAAGCGTAGCAGGGCACGCATCTCGAAATCGTCGCCGTGAGCGCTGGCGCCCGCGTGCTCGATCACCGAGGGCAGGATGTACTCCTCGACCAGCCCGAACAGGTACAGGTAGGTGAAGCCGCGGATCTGGTTGAGCGCGAGCTTCTCGCGCGGGCTCAGGCAGCGGATTGCCTCGACGCCCGCCAGCGCTTCCGGGAGGAACCGCTTCGAAAAATCGAATGTCCTGCCTCCGATGACATCGTCGATCCTCCAATTCACCTTCTGGGACGCCTCGAGATTGGATCGGTATGTGTAATTGTGGTTCAACATGACGGTCCTCCTTTCACGGTGAGGATTGGCCGGAACGCGGGTGTCGTTCCATGGGAACTCCGTTCCGGCGTGCTCGGGATCGCGGTGGCCGGCGGGTACGAATGGCTTGGCGTGGGTGGGGCGGCGCACCGTTCACCATGGCGGCGAGTGTGGGCCCGCTCCGCCCCGGCGATCGGGCAGGGCGTGCACGCGCCCTCCGGGGCCGCCCTTCCGCGGCGCCCGTCCGCGGCGCGCGCGGCCCCCCGGCGGATCTCGATCCAGCTGGCCTCCATCGCCCACGCCACGGCCAGACCGCGGGAAGGCAGCAAGAGCTCCGCCCCGGCTGCGAGCACGTGGTCGTCGGCGTCGCCCGCGCGCGTGACGAGGACGACGCCGGACCGCACGACGATCGACGTGCCTTCGCGCCAGCGCGGCAGCCGGATGACGTCGTCGCGGGCGAGCGCCCGTTCGTCCTCGACTCCGCGGCTCCACCAGTTCCTCAACGCGCTCCAGGTCGCTCTCATGATCGGTCCCTCGGCCCCTCTTCGCGGACGAGCGCAGCGAAGCCGCGCACGCCGGGCGCTCTCCGGCGCGCTCCCGTGAACGCGGCCCGCTGGGCTGGTGTGGCCTCTCGCATCGCGGGCGAGCATGCTCGGCCCGCGACGGCAGAGCATCGGGGGATCCCCCCATTCGATCCCCCAATTTCGATGCCCCGGCGTCCCCCCTAGCCCTGCAGGTCGTGCCTGGACGCATACGCCGCGGCCGCGACCCGGTTGGGTAGCTCGAGCTTTGCCAGGATGTGCCCGACGTGGTGCTCGACGGTCTTGGGGCTGATGAACAGCCTCTTCCCGATCTGCTCGTTCGAGAGACCCTCGCGCAGGAGCACGAGGACCTCGCGCTCGCGCTTGCTCAGGGCGTCGCCCGCTCGCGGGCCCGACCCGCCGCCGCCCAGCGCGCGAACCAGCTCCGCTGCCCGGTCGGCCTCCGCCGCGGCGCCGAGCTTCGCGAAGCCGTCGCGGGCGGCGCGCGCCGCGGCGAGTGCGGCCTCGGGGTGCCGAGGCGAGAGCGCCGCCGCGACGCCGAGCCGCGCCCTCGCCGCGTCGAAGGGCAGGTCGAGCGCGGTGAAGCGCTCGAGCGCGTCCTCGAGGTGCGGGAGCGCTTCTTCGTCGCCCGCGGCCAGGGCGACCTCTCCGCGCGCGAGCCGGGCACGAGCGTCGAACACGGCGTGGTGCGCGCATGCCCCCGAAGCCTCGAGACGGCCGAGCGCGGCCCGCGCCGCGGCGGTGTCGCCGGCGCGCAGGCGGGCCTCCACGAGCAGGAGCTGGAGCGCCACGGCCTCGAGGGCGTCCTCGAGCCCGTCGAGGCGCCGCTCGACCACCGCGACGGCCTCGGCCGGTTCGCCGCGCGCGAGATGGAGCTCTGCGACGGCTCGCGCGGCGACCGGGTTCGCGGCGTGCGCCGCCAGGAGGTCCGCTGCCTCCTCGAGCCGGCCCTGCGCCACGCGCAGCTCCGCAATCCGCGCCGTGGCGTGGACGCCGTACGCGGGGTAAAGAACGCGGTGGATCGCCAGCGCCGCCTCCAGCGCCTCCTCGGCTTCGCGCCATCGCCCCAGCGCCATCAGGGCCGACGCGTGGTTCAGCCGACAGAAGGCGAAGACGACGCGCGAGCTCCATTCGCGCGAGACCTCGGCGGTGAGGTGGCACCACTCCGAGAGCCGCTCCAGTTCCGCTGCGCGCTCGCAGGTCACGAGCATGTTGCAGCAGGTATCCGAGAGCGTGGTGAAGCTCGTCACCTCCCCGCCCGTTGCCCGGGCCATGGCCTCGTCGAGGAGCGCGAACCCTTCGGCGCCGCGGCCGAGGGAGACCAGCGCGCGGCCGAGCTGGCTCGTGGCGAGGACGTCGAGGTCCCTGTCGCCGTGCTCCTTCGCGACGGCGATGGCCGCTCGCGACGCTGCTGCGACGCGCGCGGGATCCTCGTCGCGCCGCCCGCGGTGGAACATGAGCCAGCCGTGCTCGGCGCCGGGCGCGACCCCCTCGAGCAGGTGATCGGCGCGGGTCAGCCAGCCGTTCCAGGCCGAGCGGCTGCCGTGCGCCAGGAAGTGCTCGTTCGCGAGCCACATGGCGGCACGCGCCGCCTCGACCTTACGCCCCGCCTCGACGTACGCGGAGTAGGCGCGCTGGCGAGCGGTCCGCGCCTCGTCCGCGGCGTCGAGCCAGTAGAGGGCCTCCGCGAGGGCGTCGAGCCGCTCCGGCGTGGGGTCGCGCGCGACGTCGGCCTCACAGGCCTTGCGGACGGCCTCCCACTCGGCCCGTGACCGCCTCGCGGCTGGAGCCGTGAGCCGCATGGAGCGACTACCCTAACCGCGGCGCCGGGTCCTTGCACGGGCGACCCTGGAAAGACCCTGCCGGGCGGCGTCGGGGATGGTAGACCCACGAGGCCGGAGTCCACCCCCGAGCTCGAGGGAACGATGTCCTCCGCGTTCATTCGCCAGCGCATTGAAGCCGCCCGTAGTCTCCTGGCGGCGAACCCGGACCAGGGGCGGTACTCCGACAAGGCCGCCACCGCGACACTCGAGGAGGGGCTCCGCTGCCGCACGCGCGGCCCGGACGCGACGCTGGTGACCGACATGGCATCGGCGTTCGGCGGCGGGGACGCCGGCCCGTCGCCTGGCTGGGTACTGCGCGCGGCGCTCGCCAGCTGCGACGCGACGCTCATCGCGATGCGCGCCGCGGAGCTCGGCGTCGCGCTCACAAGGCTCGAAGTCACGGTCGACAGCGAGTCGGACGACCGCGGCCTCCTGGGCGTGGACGATCGCATCCCGGCCGGCCCGCTCGCGGTCCGCGCCCGCGTCCGCATCAGCGCGGACGGCGTGGGGCCGGAGCGGCTGCGCGAGCTGGTCGAGTGGGCCGAGGCGCACTCGCCCGTGGCCGACGCCGTGCGGCGCGCCGTGCCGACGCGGACCGAGATCGAGCCGGGGTGACCGAGGGGCCCGTCGCTCGGCTCCCTTAGGCGCTCGGGCTCGCCGGCTTGGCGCGCATGACGCTGCCGCGCGCTTCCCTGGGGGTGCGGCCGGTCCAGCGCTTGAAGGCGTGGTTGAAGCTGCTCTGGTCGGAAAACCCGAGCAGGTAGCCGATCTCCGCTAGCGCCATGTCGCGCTGCTCGAGGTACAGTCGCGCCGTCGCCTGGCGGACCTCGTCGGCCAGGGCATTGTAGGTGTAGCCGAGGCCGCGAAGATGCCGCTGCAGGCTGCGCCCGCTCATGCCGAGCTCGCGCGCCACGCCGTCGAGCGAGGGGTCGCCACCGCGCAGGCGCCCTCCGATGGCGCGCCGCGTGCGCTCGACGAGCTCGGGGCCGCGCGGGAGCGACAGCAGCAGGTCGGCGTGCTCCATCAGGACCCGGAGCACGCCGGAGTGAGGGGCGGTGATGGGCGCCTCCCAGGCGGCGCGATCCATGATCAGTCGGTTATGCTCGGCCTCGAAACGCACCGGGCAGCGGAAGATCCGCTCGTGCTCGCTGACGTCGGGCGGAAGCCGGTGCGTGAAGGTGACGAGCTTCAACCCGAAGTGCGCTCCCGTGACCGTCCGCATGTGCAGCGCGAAGATCGCCAGGCAGTACTCCGCGTACGCGCGCGAGACCGGGCCGCTCTCGCCCGTCACGTCGAAGGCCACCGGATCGCCGGATTCGTCGATCGTCAGGCGCACGGCGGTGTTGATGAGCTTGGAGTAGCGCGCCACGTATCGGAAGGCCTCGCCCGCCGTACGCGCGTTGGCCCCGATGTAGTCGACGACCTTGTACGCCCCGAGCGGGCAGGCCTCGGCGGCGTGGAGCGACAGTACCGGGTCGCCCGAGAGCTCGTAGGCCTTGGCCCAGAGCGCGGCGGCCTGGCTGCCCGGCAGGCGCGCATCCGGGTCCTCCAGCGTCTGCCGCTGGATCCCCACCGTCCGGAGCAAGGTCTCAGTATCGAGGCCGAGGCGGTCGCACGCTTCGATGAGCGCCCGGCTCGAAACCGTCAGCACGGTGCCCTCGAGGGGCCACATGAGCCCCGAGGCTAGCCGGTTCGGGAAGCCAATGACAGGGCCCGGCCGGCCGGCCGGAGGCCGGCGGCCGGTGCGAGGTCAGAAGAGGCGCAGGCCCGCCAGGATCCCCGGCCAGAGCCTCGTGTCCGAGCCGACCTTCCAGCCGTAGCCGACCGGATCGATCTTGTGCGCCTCGCGGTCGACGAAGACGTTGAAGGTGGGGCCGGCGAAGACCGAGAGCGGGCCGGCCACCCGCAGCGCGACCGCCGCCCTGGCCGAGCTCAAGTACCGGTCGGTCCAGACGTCCTCGTCCACCATCCGCATCGTGGTCGCCTGCACGTCGAGGGTGACGGCCTCGGTGGCCAGGGCCCGCCAGCCGAGCCCGAATCCGAGCAGGTACCGCCGCGGGCTCGAGCCGTAGGCGACGCCGCCGGTCAGGAGGCCGTACAGGATGCGACCCCCGGTGTCCGCCTCGGCCAGCATCCCGTACTCCGTCGCCGCCAGCGTGGCGTCGTGGGTGCCGTGGTCGATCCAGCTGAACGCGCCGACGCTGAAGTCGGCGTCCTCGGCGACGTTGACGAGGCCGAGCTGCACGCCGTTCACCTGCCGCGAGACGTTGACCGCCGCCACTTGCACGCCCCTGGCATCGGAGGCCACGTTCACCGCGCCCGCGACCTGGACGCCGCTCATCGCCGAGGCGACGTTGACCGCGCCTGCGACCTGCACCCCGGAGGAGTCCAGGCCGGCGACGTTCAGCGCGCCGGCGACCTGGGCGCCGCGCAGCGCCCCGCCGGTCCAGTTGAGCGCGCCGGCGACCTGCGCCCCGCGGGCGTCCCCGCTCCGGTCGTAGGCGCCGGCCTCCACCCAGTTCCCGAGCCCGGCGATCTGTACCCCGCGGACCTCGCCGTTGCGGGAGCCGATCCCGCTCAGTTGCACGCCTCGCAGCTCGGCGGAGTCGCCGACCAGGAGATCGAGCGCGAAGGCGTTGACGGTGCGCGAATCGAACACCGAGTTGACGGACAGCGGCGGCACCAGCGACACGTTGACCGGCAACGGCCTCGGCTCCGCGGCCGCCGGCGGCGAGACCGTTCCGGCGCCTGCGGACGAGACCAGCATCGTGACAAGGATCGAGGAGATCATGCGTTCCTTTCGAGGGGGGGTGGGGATGGCCGACCGGAGCGCTACAGCGTCAGGTTCACGCCTACGGTCAGGTACAGCGGCGCCCTCTGCGGCTCGAGCGCGGTGGTGCGCGCGCTTCCGGCGCGCAGGATGAGATCGAAGGACGGGAAGGACGCGCCGCCCTGCAGGCCGGCGTAGGCGGTGCCGCCCGGGGTGCGGTACCAGCCGTCGCCGGCGCCGGGGCGCGGGGCCCTCCGCCCGGGGTCGCCGAGCGTGACGTGCGTGAACGCGATGCAGTCGAGCCCCGCCTCGAGCGCGACGAACCAGCCTCGCGCGTAATGGCCTGCTGCGAGGCGCAGGTCGGCGCCGAGCGCGGTCAACTCGCTGGCGGCATTCAGGGCGCCGCGAACCGTGGGGGAGAGCCACCCGGCGAGCTTCCAGCGCCGGTCGCCGAACGGCAGGTCCGCGACCGCCCGGACTCGATGCTCGCCGAGCTCCACCCGGGCCCACGGGAGGGCGACGTCTTCCTCGAAGAGCCCCTGGTCCCCCCAGCCGAAGACATGCCGGTAGCCGATCTCTCCAAGGAACGCCTGCTCCACGCTCGCGCGCGGCTCCGCGATGCCGGGCCGGGTAGTCCTGGCGGCCGCGAGGTCGAGCTCCTGTGCCGGCGCCGCCGTGGCTGTGGCCAGCGCGACCGCAGCGGAAGCGACCAGGGCCAGCCGCCTCGCGGCGCGGGCGAGCCCGGGCTCGGGTGCGATCGCCGCCGCGGTCTGGTTTGCGAGCCTCATCGACGTCCCATGCCTCCCGTAGGTGGCGGCGGGACGATAGGGCCGGAGTCCCCAAGGCGTCTTGCCGAGGGGCGCCAAAGACTTGCGCTCAGGCGCCAGGGGGCGGCCTCAGAGGTCGCAGCTCACCCCGATGGGGGATGTGCGGCACGCCGGGCTCGACCTGCCGGGTCGCGAACGTGCGCCGGAGGTCGGTCAGGTGGAGAGCGGACCGACCAGCTCGTATACCTGCACGGGAGCGACGCGCCCCTTCACCGACCGCAGCCCCAGGTCGCGGTAGGCGAAGAGCGCCCGGGTCCGGTCGTAGGTCGAGCGCCCGACGCAGACCATCCCGGCGCCGGCGATCGACTCGAGCCGGGAGGCGACGTTGACGGTGTCTCCGAGCACCGTGAACTCGAGTCGCTCGGGGGAGCCGAAATTGCCCGCCACCACGCGACCGGTGTTGATGCCGATCCGGATGGCGAGCCGGCGGTCGGGCGGCAGCCTGGCGTTGAGCGCGCCGAGGCGTTCCAGCATGCGGCGGGCGCAGCGGATCGCCCTCACCGGGCCGTCCGGGTCGGGGACCGGGGCTCCGAAGATGGCCATGAGCCCATCGCCGATGAACTTGTCGAGCGTGCCGCCTTCCTCGAACAGCGCCACCGTCATCTCGTGGAAGTACTCGCGGAGCAGCTCGGCCAGATCGAGTGCGGGGAGCCCCTCGGTGAGGCGCGTGAATCCCTCCACGTCCGAGAACAGGACCGTGACCTCCTCGCGGATCGAGACCGCGAGCGGATCCGAGTCGACCGTCTCCTGGGAGAGGATGGCCGCTGCCACGTCGCGAGAGAAGTGGCGCTGGAGCTTGCGCCGCTGGAGGTCCACCAGCCGTGCGTGCTCCACCAGGCGCGCCCGCTCGATGGCCAGGGCCGCCTGGTAGGCCGCCACCGTCACCAGGTCGAGATCGGCAGCGGTGAAGGGGTCGACCAGTCCGCGGTCGAGGACCAGGCTTCCCAGGACCCGGTTCTCCGCCCAGATGGGGACGCACAGGTAAGAGCGGATCCCCTCGAAGAAGACCGACTGGCTGCCGGAGAATCGGTCGTCATGCTGGGCGTCGGCCACCAGGAGCCCCGCTCGCGCGCGCGTCGCCGCCGAGATGATGGTGGAGGAGAGCCGGGGAGGTGCCTCGGGCGGCACCTGGGCGCGGGGGACCGCCGCCCCGGTCTCGTCGATGAGCAGGAGCGCCGACCGCTCGGCTCGGACCGCGGAAGCCACAGCGCCCAGGATCTTGGAGAGGCTCTCGTCGAGCCCCGGGGATTCGGCGAGAGCCCGGCCGATCGCGTGCAGGACCGCGACCTGCCTCCGAGCCGACTCGGCACCGCCCGCCGCGGGCTCGGGCACTGCTGCTCCGGGCGCCACCTGCTGCTCCACGTCGGCGAGGAAGCGGACCGCGGTGGCCCCGGCGGGCACCTCGGCGCCGCGACCCTGCGGCTCCACCATGCGCACGAGCGCCTCGGTCCGGCCGAAACCGACGCGCGCCCCATCTCGCAGCGCGGTTTCGTGGACTCGCCGGCCGTCGACGAAGGTGCCGTTGCGGCTCGCCAGGTCGACGATCCAGGGCTCGCCGCTCCGCAGCTCGACGTGGCAGTGACGGCTGGAGATCCAGGGATCGGGGATGACGACGTGGCACTCCTCCGAGCGCCCGACGACGGTCGGATCGTGCGCGAGGAAGAAGACCGTTCCCGCGCAGACGCCGTTCGAGACCAGGAGCTCGACCATGGCCGCTGCCGGAGGGAGGGACCCCCGATCAGAGGTTGAAGGTGCCCTTCACGCCGAGCTGCAGCCAGGCGTGAATCTTCTTGTTCGCGATGTCACCGCTGAAGGTCGTGCTGACGGTCGTGCTCACGAGCGTGACGTCGGCGCTCGAGTACTGGCCCAGGCCGAAGGAGACGTAGGGGCCGAGGGCAAAGACCCGGCTCAACGAGAAATCGCCGCCGGCCTGCACGGTGAAGTACTCCCAGCCCCTGAAGGTGACCTCGCCGGTGGCGGTCGAGCTCTCGCCTTGCAGGTTGACCCACTCGTATCCCGTGCCCAGCCCGATCCACGGGTTGAAGCTCTGGCCAGGAGAGAAGCTGTAGGTGCCTTCGACGCCGAGGCGGACGTCGCTGCCCTTGCATGAGAACCCAGGTTGCTTGCACAGGCCACCGGCGGCCTTGTCCGTGTTCACGATCCCGACGCCGACCTGCAGGTATGCGCCCACGAACCAGCTCCGGGCGAAGCGGTAGCCCACGTCGATCCAGATCGGGACCTGGCCCTGGAGTTGGTCGCCGAGCGGCGTCGCGGCCCCGGAGTCGGCGCTGGTGTCCCCGAACGGGATGCCGAAGCCGAGGCGCAGGGCCAGGGTGAAGCCGCTGTCCTTCTCCGGCGGCGGCGCGGGTTTGAGGAACGGCTCCACGCCGCTCTCCTGCTGGGCACGAACGGCTTGCGGAACGACGAGCAGCAGCGACGAGACGGCCGCGAGGGCGACCTTCCGCATGAGCTCCTCCCATGAGCACCAGGGATGCGACGCGGTGCCTCCGGCTCGAGAATAACCCGACGCGGGCCAGGCGGTATAATCCCCCCCACGCATGCCGCTCTGCGCGAAGTGCCAGCGTGAAGGCCCCGAGGGCGCGCTCTTCTGTCCGTTCTGCAGTGCCCCCATCCTCGCCTCCCGGGAAGCCGAGGCGGGCGACCCGCTCATCGGTCAGACGATCAAGGGCACCTACCTGGTGCAACAGCGGATCGGGAGCGGCGGCATGGGACAGGTCTACAAGGCCGTCCAGATCAACCTCGATCGCCCGGTGGCGCTCAAGCTGCTGCGGCCCTCGTTCCTGTCCGACCAGACCATCGTCCAGCGATTCCACCGCGAGGCGCGGGCCGCCTCCAGACTGCACCATCCGAACGTCATCTCGGTGACCGACTTCGGGCAGACCGAGGACGGCACGCTCTTCATGGCCATGGAGTACCTGCCGGGGCGGAATCTCCTGAAGCTCATGGCCGAGGAGTTCCCGCTCGGCGAGCAGCGCGTGCTGCACCTGGCCAGCCAGATCCTCTCGGCGCTGGCGGAGGCTCACCGCGCCGGCATCGTCCACCGCGACCTCAAGCCCGAGAACGTGATGGTCGAGTCCCGGCGGGGCGAGCCTGACTTCGTGAAGGTGCTCGATTTCGGGATCGCCAAGATCCAGGAGCCGGACGATCGAGAAGGGCGGCTCACGCAGACGGGTCTCATCTTCGGGACCCCCGACTACATGAGCCCGGAACAGGCGACGCTGGTGCCGCTGGATGCCCGCAGCGACCTCTACTCGGTGGGCGTCATGCTCTACGAGATGCTCACCGGGCGCCACCCGTTCCAGGCGGCGACGCCACCCGCCATGGCGCAGGCGCACGTCGTGCAGCCGCCTCCGCCGATGTCCGAGCGCTGCCCGCCCGGCCACCGGGTGTCGCCGGCCCTCGAAGCGCTGGCGATGCGGGCGCTGGCGAAGAAACCGGAGGATCGATTCGAGACGGCCGAGGAGATGCGCCGGCAGCTCCTCGATTGCCCGCTCGACCCGGGGCTCGGCGAAGGCCGGACGGCCCCGGAGCGCATCGCTCCGACGCCCTCGCCTCGCACGCCTGCCACGCCCGGATCCGCGAAGCCGCAGTCCCAGAGCTCCGCGGGTCCGCCCAGGTCGGCGACGCCATCCCACACCGGGAGAGTGGGGCCGACCGGGCCCAGCGCCATCTCGCCGCCCCGGACACCGCTTCCAGCGCCGACGCTTCCTTCCGAGGCCGCGCCCCGGACGCCACCCGGCCGCCGCCCCGTGCCCCTCACTGAGCCGCTCGTCCACGAGGCCGAGCCGCCGCCGCCGAGCGAGGGCCCGCCGACGGGGGCGCGGGCGCGGAGCCGCCTTCCGTTGGTCGTCGCCTCGTCCGGGCTGGCAGTCCTCGCCATCGGTGGCTTCCTCGCCTTCGGCCGCTCGGCCGGCGAGAAGAGGCCGGCGCCGGTCGAGCCCGCTCCACTCGCGGAGAGGGCGCCGGAGCCGCAGCCACCGGTGACCATCGCCCAGCCAAGCCCTGCCGCCGCGGCACCGGTTCCGAGAGCCGAGAAGCCTTTGGCCGCCCCGGCGGCCGAGCCGGGACCGGCGCCGAAAGCCGGCGCAGCAGGGCCGCCGACCTCCGGGGCGGCGAGCCCTCGCGGCCAGAAGGGGAAGCGAGCAGCGGCCGCGCCCAAGGGTCAGCACGCGCCCCGCGTCGCCTCCACAGCCGGAGAGGCGAGCCGCGCCGCCCCGTCCGGCGCGGCGACCTCGGCGCCCGCGCCGGCGGCACCCGCGCCAAGCACGCCGCCGCCGGCTCAGGGCATCCAGCGCCAGGCGCTGGTCACCCGTGAGGTGCTCGGCTTCCGGCAGCTTCTCGGCGATCCGGGGCTGAAGGAGCGCGGCCTCGGGCTCGTCGACAAGGCACGCTGGGTGCTGGAGCCGAACGGGACGCTCACCTTCGCCCCCGCTGACAAGGCGCCCGGCTTCTTCCCAATGACGGTTCACGCCTCGAGAGACGGGGACCGCGTCTGGTTCGATGGGACGCGGACCGCCAGCGCCAGCAGCGGCCTCGCCTACGTGCGCATCTCGGGCGAGCTCGCGTCGGCGGCGGCCGAGCGGGTGCTCACGCTCGACCTCGAGTTCGGCCGGGCCCTCGGCGCGGACGGCACCGAGCTCGAGCCCACCTACCGGGCCCGAGCGCGCCTGCGGCTGGCCGCAGAATAGGCGGTGCCGCCCGCGCGGGCCGGCGGCGCCACCCGCGTTTCGGGACCCGAGACCCGCGTATCGTCCCACCCGCTCCTGGCCCCGAGGACGGCGATTCAGGGCTTGAAGGGCTCCTTCAGCGGAGCGCCGCAAGCGAGGTCCGCCAGGGCCTCGAGCAAGACCGCGACGCCGAGGTGCAAGTCCGTGAGCTCCACCTTCTCGTCGACGTCGTGTCCGGGATAGGGCTTGCCGGGAAACCAGGCGCCGAAGGCGATGGCGTTGGGGATGCGCTTGGCGTAGGTGCCCCCGCCGCTGATGGCCGGGGGGTCCGTCCGGCCCGTCGCACGGCCGTACGCGGCGAGGAGGCGCCTGACGAGCTTGCCGTTCGGGTCGAAGGCGAGGACCTCGTCCTCGAACCAGCCGCCGGCGAGGAGCTTTGCCCCGTGGGTGGCGTTGTAGGCCTCGACCTTCGCGTCGAGGTGCGCCCGCAAGGCCGCGATGCCGAGCGTGGGGTTGGCACGCAGGTTGATGAAGAGGCGATAGGATCCATTTTCCTGGCGCTTGAGGGTGGCGGGATTCACGGTGGTGGGGCCGAAGATGGGATGGCCAGGCAGGTCCAGGCTCGATCCGTGGATGTCCTTCCCGGCCAGGCGGATCCACGCCAGGAGATCGTCGGCGCCACCCGGGGGGAGCTCGCCCTCCATGGCTCGCGCCAGGGCGACCAAGGCGTTGCGGCCAACTTCCAGGTTGATGCCGCCGTGGGCCGCCCTGCCGAACGCGGTCACGGCAATCGTTCGATCAGGCCCGGCATGGGCCTCGAGGCGAGTGCCTGCGGGACTTGGCTTGGCGGCGAGCCTCGTCCGGAGGGGCTCGAGGTCGATGCCAGCGGGAACCCGCATGGTCAGGGTGGCCCGGTCCGGGACGATGCTCGGGGAGAGGCCCGCGTCCAGGGCGATCACCTCCAGGCCTCCCGCGGGACCCCGGGAGGCGAGTGGAGCATCCAGCCAGTAGCCGACCCAGGCCTTCTCTCCCACCACCACCGGGAAGGCCGAATCCAGGACCAGGCTCAGATCTGGGGCCTGGTGGTCCACCAGGTATTCCTTGAAGTCGAGGTTGTCGCTCTCCTCGTCGCTGCCGACCAGGAGCCGGACGGTGTGAGTTCGGGCGAGCCCGGAATCGGCGAGCGTGCGCATCGCCAGGAGCGCCTGCACCAGGGGCCCCTTGTCGTCGGCGGCACCGCGGCCGAGGATCGCCCCCTCCTTCACGGCGCCCTCGAACGGCGGGATGGACCAGTGGTCGTCCACGGGCTGGACGTCGCCGTGTACCACGAGGCCGAGCACTGGCGATCCCGCCGGACCCGGCAGCTCGACCTCTGTGACCTTGCCCGCTGGCCGCACGGCGAATCCCAGCTCCTTCCCCACCTTCAGCAGCCAGGCCTGCTGATCCGAGCGGGCCTCGTCGTTCCCCGCGACGGTCGGGAACCGGATGAGCTCGCTGAGCAGGGGTTGGAGCCGGGGCGCCCAGTTCCTTCGATAGGCCTCGGCCAGGCCGGGCTGGGCGGGCTGGGCCAGCTGGGCCAGGGCGAGGCAGGGGATAAGGGCCGAGAGGAAGCGCATCACATTGCCGAGCCGGGCACCCGTCTCCCCCCGCCCGCCGACGCCGCCGTGGACCGCCATACGGCTGAGACTCTAAGGCCGCCGGCACGACCTCGCATCCCGCTTCGCACAGGCCTTCGGTTGATATCGACGAGCGCCGCGCCGTGGGCCGCGAGCGCCCCGGTGATCCGCCGACGTGGCACTTTGGCGCGAGGGACAGAACTCCATCAGCTCGCTCGGGTGCCCGGTCGCCCCGCCAACTCACGGGCGACGTCCACGAACGCCCTGAGCGCGGGCGACACCTGGGCCCGGCTCGGGAAGTACAGGAAGAACCCTGGCACGGCGGCCGCATACGGCTCGAGAACGAGGCGGAGCGTGCCGCGGCGCAGGTCATCCGCGATCTGCGCCTCGAGCGCGTAGAAAAGGCCCATTCCCGCCAGCGCCAGAAGCCGCATCAGGTCGGGGTCGTTGGTCGTGACCGGCCCCTGGACCGGAACGCGCCAGGCCTTCTTTCCGCGCTCGAGCTCCCAGGCGTATCGCGCTCCCGCGGCGGAGGTGCGGATGCCGAGACAATCGTGGTGGAGGAGGTCCTTGGGCTCGCGCGGGGTTCCGCGCCGCGACAGGTAGGAGGGAGCGCCCGCCACCACGAAACGGGCCGGGCCCGTGAGCCGGACCTGGACCATGTCGCGCTCGATGGCCTCGGTGAGGCGGATGCCGGCGTCGAGGCCCTCGGCGACGATGTTGACGAACCGGTTCTCGACGTAGACCTCGAGCTCCACCTTGGGATGGCGCTCGGCGAACCTCGGGAGCAGCCGAGCCAGGACGAGTGGCACGGCCACGTCGGGCACCGAGAACCGGACCCGACCCGTGACCTCCCCGGGCCGGGCCGACACCGTCTTCAGCGACTCCAGCGCCTGGTCCACGGCCGCGCCTGCGCTCTCGAGCAGGCGCTGTCCCGGGTCGGTGAGCGCCACGGTGCGCGTGGTCCGGGTGAGCAGCGTCACGCCCAGGCGAGCCTCGAGCTGCCGGACCGACTGGCTCAGGGCGGAGGTGGAGACCCCCAGATCCCTCGCGGCCGCCGCGAAGCTGCGGCGACGGGCCACGGCCAGGAACGCGTTCAGCGTGTTGAGCGGCGTGAAGGCCACTGTGAAGGTTTCCTACACGAACGCGCGGTCGCGCGCCAGCGGCCCCTGGCAGCTCAGGCCTTCCGCTCGTCGGGGACGCGCCTTGCCACCGTCCCATACCGCTCGAAACGGTACGCCAGCTCCGGCCCACCGGTTCCTTCGTACGCCAGCTTGGCGACGAGCAGCGCGAAGGGCTCGGAGTACCGGGCGACCCGGAGCGGGCCGGCGTCCACCGGATCGAAGCCCACGTCGCGGATGAGCCTTGCGGCCACCTTCTTGGCCTGGCGGTCGTCGCCGCAGTACACGAGGCTGGGCCTGGTGACGCGGTCGCGCGCCTCGAACACCCCGAAGAGCAGCTCGCTCGGTACGGTGTTGAAGGCCAGGACGACTCGAGCGCCGCGGGCCCTCTTCGCGAGCTCCTCGGCGCCCGAGGACGTGTGGGCGACGACGAGCTCGGTGTCGGCGTCGTTCATGGGGAGCGAGCAGCTCAGGAGGGCCTTGCCCGACAGATCGCCGGCCTGGGCCAGGACGTCGTCCACCTGGGACCAGTGGACGGCGAGCAGGATGGCCTCGGCGCCCCTGGCCGCCTCGGCCGGGGTCCCCGCCCGGGCGTTCCCGCCGGCGTCCTGCGCCAGACGCTCCAGCTTGTCGCGGCGGCGTGCGTAGCTGAAGACGAGCTCGTGCCCGGCCTGCGCGAAGAGCGTCCCGAGCTTTCCGCCCATCAGCCCCGAGCCCAGGATTCCGACCCTCATGGGTTCTCCGGCCTCGACGACTCGGACCGGAGCGAGGCCATGTCGATCGAGAAGCGGTACTTCACGTCCGACCGGAGCATCCGCGCGTAGGCCTCGTCCAGCTTCTGGATGGGAATGCGCTCGACGTCGGCGGTGATACCGTGCGCGCCGCAGAAGTCGAGCATCTCCTGGGTCTGGCGGATGCCGCCGATGAGCGACCCGGAGAGCGAGTGGTTCCCGAAGATGAGGCCGAAGGCGGCCACGGGGAGCGGCCTGTCGGGCGCACCGACGAGCGTCAGGTTGCCGTCGCGGCGGAGGAGCTGCAGCAAGGCGTTGAGGTCGTGGTCGGCGGAGACGGTGTCGAGGATGAAGTCGAAGCTTCCGGTCTGCTTCCGCATCTCGTCGGCGTTGCGGGAGACGACGGCCTCGTGGGCCCCGAGGCGGAGCGCGTCTTCCTTTTTGCCGGGCGACGTGGTGAAGACCACCACGTGGGCTCCGAGCGCGCGGGCGAGCTTCACGCCCATGTGGCCCAGCCCGCCGAGGCCGACCACGCCGACCTTCTTGCCCGTGGCGACGCCCGAGCGCCGCATGGGCGACCAGGTCGTGATCCCCGCGCAGAGGAGAGGCGCCGCCCCGGCGGGGTCGAGGTTCGGCGGGACGCGCAGGACGAAGCGCTCGTTCACCACTACGCTGTCGGAGTAGCCGCCGTAGGTGACGCCCCCGATGTGCTTGTCGGGCCCGTTGTACGTGAAGACCGCGCTGGAGCAGAACTGTTCGTACCCGTCTTGGCACTCGGGGCAGGTCCCGTCGGAGTCGACCAGGCAACCCACGCCGACGACGTCACCGGGCTTGAACTTTGCGACCGCGGAGCCGACCTTCGTGACCCGCCCGACGATCTCGTGGCCCGGGACGCAGGGGTAGGTGGTCGGCATGCCGCTCCACTCGCTGCGAGCCGTGTGGAGGTCGGAGTGGCAGATCCCGCAGAAGAGGATCTCGATCTGGACGTCCTGCGGCGTCGGGTCGCGGCGCCGGATGGTGGTGGGGGTGAAGCGGGAAGTCGCGCTGGCGACGGAGTAGGCTTTTGCCTTGTACATGGCGCGAGATCTACGCTCGGGCGCGCGGGCGCGAAAGCTGCGTAAAGTGCATGGGCCGTGTGGGAAATCTTCACGATCGGCCGGGTCCGCGACCTGCGAGGGCCCGCGGCGCGGGCCCACCCAGGACGGGCGGGCAGGTCACGCCGCCTCGACGAATCGCACCATCCGCTCGCGCTCCGCCGCATCCGGCAGTCGCCCGCGGGCGGCTGCCAAGTCGTCCTCCATGTGCTCCACCTTGGAGGTCGCAGGGATGGCGCAGGTCACGGCGGGGTGCGACACCGCGAACTTGAGGAAGTACTGCGCCCAGCTGGCGATGCCGAGGTCCTTCGCCCAGGGCGGCAGCGGCTTGCCTCTCACCTTTCCGAAGAGCCCGCCGCGCTGGAACGGGCGGTTCACCAGGACGGCGATCCCGCGGTCCACCGCGAGCGGTAGCAGCCGGCGCTCGACTTCGCGGTCCTCCAGGTTGTACGAGAGCTGCACGAAATCGAACGGCTCTTTGCGGAGGGCTTGCTCCAACTCGTCGTGCATGCGCCCGTGCGAGGTGGTGACGCCGAGGTAACGGATCTTCCCCGCCGACTTCCAGTCCTTCAACGTCCCCACGTGGATCTGCCAGTCGCGCAGGTTGTGGATCTGCATGAGGTCGAGTCGCGGGACGCCCCACAGCCGTCGCGACTGCTCCATTTGCTCGATGCCCGCCTGCTTGCCGTCGGTCCAGACCTTCGTGGCCGCGAAGACGCTGCCGTGCCGCGTCGTCCTCAGAAGCTGGCCGACCACCTCCTCCGCCGCACCGTACATCGGCGAGGAATCGATGAGCGTGCCGCCCCGATCGAAGAAGGCCTGGAGGACCGGCGCCAGCGCAGATCGCCCACTCCCCGGAGGCACGTCGAACGTGCCAGAGGTGCCGAGGCCGATGACCGGGATCCGCACTCCGGTCGACGGGATCGGCTTCTCGATCAGGGTCTCCGGCGCGGCCGCCCCGGCGCCGAGGACGAAGGGCGCGACGGTCGTGGCGCCGAGCCCTTGCAGGAAGCGGCGGCGGGTCAACGAGCGGTTCACCTGTTCCATGGTGGGACTCCTGCCGTCGTCCTCGCGGCCAGCGCCTGGTGGCGCTGGCGGAGCCGGTGGGCCACGCCCAGGCCCCCCCGAGGGGGACGGCGACATGGCGAGGCCCGATCCGTATCGGCAGACGCGAGAGCGCGCCCGTGAATCGAACAGGCGGCGAGTGCGAAACATCCGGACCTGCCATGCGAGTGGCGGGCCCTCGTGACGCCGGGCGCCGGCGGTCGGGGGTCGGGCTCAGCGCGTCGAGAAAGAGAACACCTCGCCCCCGGCGACCATCGGCCCGGAGATGGCGGCGCTGGCTCCACCGACCGGCCCCACGGCGAAGAGTTCGAAGCGGTTGTCGACGATCTGGTCGGCCCGATAGACGAGGTGCGAGGCATCCGCCGTCCAGTCGAAGGTCACCACGTCTCCGCCGAGCGCCAGCGGGCCCGAGACGGCCAGGTTGTCGCCGCCGTCCGGGAGGCTCGTGAACAGCTCCTGCACGCCGGCGGCGCGCTGCTCCGCCATGTAGGCCACGCGCGAGCCGTCGGGCGCCCAGGCAAAGCGACCGACGCCGCCGCCCGCGACCAGCGAGGCGGAGACGCGGACGTTCTCGCCGCCGTCCGCTCGGCTGGAGAACAGCTCGGGCACGCCGGCCGTGGCCTGGTCCGCCAGGTAGAGGATGCGGGAGCCGTCCGGCGCCCAGGCGAAGGAGATGATCTCGCCGCCGGCGGCCAGCGGGCCGGAGGCGCGGACGTTGTCGGTGCCGTCCGGACGGACCGTGAACAGCTCGAACACGTCGTCCAGGGCCTGGTCGGCCCGGTAGGCGAGGCGCGAGCCGTCCGGCGCCCAGGCGAAGAGGGCGACGTTGCCCGCCGCCGGCACCGCCGACACGAGGCGGCCTCCGCTCCCGTCCGGGCGGGTGGTGAAGAGCTGAGTGCGGTTGTCGACGATCGCCAGGTAGGCGAGGCGCGAGGCATCCGGCGACCAGGCGAGAAAGGTCGGGCCGCCCGCGGCGGGGACCGGGTCGGGGGAGGCGGGGACCAAGCCCGTCCCATCCGGGCGAACGGTGAAGAGCGTGAAGACCTCATCCACGTCCTGGTCGGCCCGGTAGGCGAGGCGCGAGCCGTCCGGCGCCCAGGCGAGGGCGGTGACGTTGCCACCCGGAGCCATGGGGCCCGAGACCCGGGCGTGGTCGGCGCCGTCCGGGCGGACCGTGAACAGCTCGGCGACGTCCGCGGCGAGCTCGAAGGCCCGGTAGGCGAGGCGCGTGGAGTCGGGCGCCCAGCTGAACTGGAAGACGAACCCCCCGCTCACCAGCGGGCCCGAGATCCGGAGGTTGTCCCGGCCATCGGGCCGGCTCGTGAAGAGCTCGAACCGGCCGTCGGCGCCCTGATCGGCCGTGTAGGCGATCCGCGAGCCGTCCGGCGCCCAGGCGAAGGCCTGGACGCCGCTGGACGGGGCCATGGGCCCGGACACCTTGACGGCCCCGCCGCCGTCCACCGTCGCGACGTACAATTCGATGACTCCGGGGACGTCCTCGTCCGCCAGGTAGGCCACCTGGCGGCGGTCCGGTGAGATGGCGGCGGCAAACACGCTTCCGCCCGCCGCCAGCGGACCGTTCAGGCGAGCGACCGCGGGCTGGTCAAGCCTGGCCAGATACAGGTCGGTGCGCGTGGCGAGGTCCTTGGTGGCCGTGAAGACCGCGAAGTCGCCGGCCATGACCGGGGGCGGCGGGGGAGGAGGAGGCGGCGCGTCCTTGGAGCCCTGGGAGGCACAGGCCGAGAGCGCGACGAGAAGCGAGTGTGACAGGAGCCGAAGCCGGGTCTGATTCGCCAAGGAAACTCTCCTTCGTTCTGTTCGTGCCCTCTCCACGGTTACGGACGTGGGCGGCTCCGGTAACGGAGGAGGCCGGCTGGAGCGGTTCGTCACACGGGACCGGTTCAGCGCGCGCCGGCCCGCCGTACGCTCGGCCGGTGGAGCCAGGCCTCACCGCCTGGGCCCACGCCCCATCGGGCTGCGCCGGTGGACGTCACTCGTAGAGCATGACGGTCGAGACCGGGAACCCGGATGCGTTCTCGCCTCCGAAGACCAGGACCTTCCCGTTCCGGAGGAGCGTGGCGGTCGACGAACCCCAGGCGGGCTGCAGGATGGGCCCGGGGCTCCATCGGCCTTCCGCCGGGTCGAAGATGTCGGTCGCCGCGGAGGCCCGCAAGCCGCCCAGCGCCAGCACGCGCCCGTCGGTCAGGAGGATGGCGGAGTGGACCAGCCTGCTCACCTGCATGGCGCCGGCCGGGCCGAACTGGCCCGTCGAGGGATCGTAGACCTCGGCAGACGCCGTCGTGGAGCCGTCGGCAGCGACCAAGCCTCCGGTGACCAGGACCCGTCCGTCCGCGAGGACCGTGGCCGCGTGGAGCGCGCGCGCCGTCGCCATGGAGCCGGTCGGTTGGAACCCTCCGCTCGCGGGGTCGTAGATCTCCGCCGTACCGCTCAGGACCTCGCCGTTCACGTCGCAGCAGGCGATGCCGCCGGCGATCAGCACCCGGCCGTCGGCGAGCCGCGTCGCCGTGTGCCCCCTTCGTCCGGTGGCCATGCTTCCGACCGCGGTCCATTGGCCCGAGGCCGGGTCGTACCGCTCGGCCGCGGGAATGCCAGGGAAGTTTCCGCCCGCGGCGAGGACGCTCCCGTCGCCCAGGGCCGTGGCCGTGCCTCCGTCGCGATGACGGAAGTTGAGGTCGCCGACGCGGCCGAAGCGCCCGGTGGTCGCATCGAAGAGCTGGGTGGCCCGCACTCCGTCGACGCCGCCGAGCTGGGTGCCGCTGTTGATCCCGCCGCCGACGAGGAGGAACCCCCCGCCGCCGAGCTCCACGGGCAGGGTGAAGCCCGCATTCGCCGAGAAGGCGAGATCCGGCCCCGCCGACACGGTCTCGGTGACGGGATCGAAGCGGTGGCTGCTGCTGGCGTCGGGGACGTTCGGGCTCTCGGACGTGTTCCCGCCCATGACCAGAGCGCCGCCGTCGGCTAGGGCCATGGCCAGGTGCTGCGTGTACGCGACCGGTGCGGGCGCGAGCTCGCGGAAGCGGTCGCGGTAGGTGGCGGCGATGGAGAGGCGAGCCTCGGCCTGCTGCGATCCGCGGCGCACCGTGAGCGTGAAGGTGGTCGCGCGGGCCAGCGACGGCGTGGCCACGGGCACCCCGCTCTCCACCGGGCCGACGCCGTCGTCGACGCTGGCGCTGTCGCCGCTGAACACCGCGGTGAGCTGGGTGCTCTCGCCGACGTGCACGGCGCTGGCTGCCGAGGTGAAGCTTTCGATCACCGGGGACGGCGGCAAGGGCGAGCCGGGGTCGCCACCCGGCGCCGAGGAACCGCAGGCCGCGGCCAGGAGCGAGCACAAGGCGAGCGCGGCGCAGCGCCGCGTCAGGCTCGAGATCCGTTCCATGGTCTTCATGCCGCCCGCCTCTCCCAGCTCGCCTCGATGGCGGTGCGTGCGATGACCCCGCTGTCCTGGATGGCCCAGGCCACCACCAGGCCGCGGCGGCCGGTGCGAAACACGTCCCCCGGGCGGAGCTCATGGTCGTCCCGGTCGCCCCGCTGCGTCACCACCACCAGGCCCGAGACGCACCGCAGCACGAGGCCACGGCCGCTGGGCCTCAGGCTCCGGGCGGTGTTGGCGCGCATCGTCTCGACGTAGGGCGCGGTGCCGCGGCGAACTTCCAGGACGGCCCTGGCCCTGTCCTGGTTTGCCCGTTCATCCAGTCGGTTCATGGTCAAGCGGACTCCCGTTCCATGGCATTCCCCTCACCCTGGGTACGGCGCGACGCGCTGCCGGTTACCGGAGCGTCGCCAGATGACCCACCGGGGGCGTCTCGAGACGGCTCTGGCGCGCGAGCCAGACCAGGCCGGTGGCCCGGCGTTGTCCCTCAGCCGCGGACGTGTCGCAGGCGGAACATGCGGTATCCGATCCCCGCGCCGGCGACGACCAGGAGGACCAGGGGCAGCACGTGCCCGACGAGGACGTGGGGCGCGGCCGACAGGGGGCACCAGATCTCGGCCATCACCGCGGCCCATGCCCCGGCCGCCGAACCGAGCGCCGCGCCGGTGAGCTGCGGGTGGCGGGGATCGAGTCGCCGGCTGGCGCGGTACAGGGCCAGGAAGGGCCAGGGCGCGGTGGCCGCTGTGAGCGTGAGGCAGCGCCAGCCGAATCGCACGAACGGGTCCGCGTAGGTGGTCCCCCACAGCGCGAGCCAGGCGCCGACCACCAGGGGCACGCCGACGGCGACGGCCAGCAGCCGACCGCGCGGCGGCGACAGCATCGACCGCCGCGGCGGAAGGACGAGGAGCGTCGCGGCGACGGCGAGGGCGACGGTGCCGCCGACGATCCAGATGCCGCTGGACGCGGGCCGCCCGGCGGTGGCGGCTCCGAGCCGGAGCATGAGGGACATCCCGGAGGAGACCTCGCGTGCGACGCCGGCGCCGCCGTTCCCGGACCAGAGCACGACCACCGCCAGGGCCGCGGCACACGCCCCGAGCATCGCCCCAGCGGCGAGCGCGGTGGCGGCGGCGGCGTTGGGAATGAGCCGGACCGGCCGGGTCGGGGCCGGCTCCCGGCTGGCAGCGTCGAGGACTCGAGTCTTGAGCGAATCTGGGAGCTTCATGTGGCCTCTCCCTCTCCGACGGGTTGGGGGGCGCTCGCGAGCTCGGAGGGAGCCCGTTCCCGCGCCAGATGCGCCCTGCGGAGCGCGACCGTGGCCCGGTGGGCCCGGATCTTCACCATGCCACGGGTGATGCCGAGGACCTCTGCGGACTCGGCGACGGAGAGTCCCTCGAGCTTCAGGAGCTCGAAGGCCTCGCGGAGCGCCGGCGGCAGGCCCAGCAGGTCCCGGCGGAGGGCGGCCTCGCTGCGCATCCGGTACACGGCCTCGTCCGGGGCCGCGGCGCCGGAGGGCCCCTCGGCCTCCTGGGCCAGGTCGGCGCGCAGATCCTCGCGGCCCCGCCGCCGGGTCAGATCGATCACCAGCCGCCGGACGATGGCGTACGCCCAGGGCAGCACCGCCGCCCCGCGCGTGAACTGCGCTCGCGCGACGTGGATCTGTAGCAGAGCCTGCTGCACCACGTCCTCGGCGGCGGCGCGGCTCTGGAGCTGCCGAGCCGCGAAGCGATAGAGCCGCGGCGCGACCTGGTCGTAGAGCGTGGCGAAGGCGGTCTCGTCGCCGTCGGCGTAGCGTTCCATCGCCTGGTCGGCGACGGATGTCGGGGACGCCTCGCCGGCGACGGCGCTCTTGACCATCGGCTCGAACCTCCGAGCCGGTAGTGATTGTGCCCAGGCCACCCTGTCGGCAATACGCACCAGGGCCCTGGCGGATACCCGGACGTGGCGACGGGCTGGCTGGGCGGTCTCGCGGCTGCGCCTTTTGTCGAGCGATCTCACTCACCTGGAGGACACCCGGCCGCGCCCGCCCGGTGCGTCCCTGACGGGGCGGTCGCGTTTCCTGCCAGGACTCAAGGCGCTCGGTGTGGGCGGCGGGCCCCGCGCCGCTCCGGTCCCCGCGGGCGGGCGCGGGGGTCCTGCACGGAGTTGGGCTGCGTTCGTCTGTAACCAGCCACCCGCTGTCCCGTACGTACGACGAGGCATCGCCCGAATGGAACGCGACGCCGACGAGGAGACCATATGCGATTGGTGAACTGGGTCATCATCACTGCCTCCGCCGCCGCGGTGTCGCTGGCGACCAGCGCCGCCGAGCAGGGCGGCGAGCCCCCTGCCTGTGGCGGAGACATGCCCCCGCCGCTGGCCGTTCCCACGGGAAACGAGCTGGCCTTCGCCCTCGAGGCCGATGGGGTTCAGGTGTACACGTGCGCGCGGGGCGCGGGGTCCTACGCCTGGGCATTCAAGGCGCCGGAGGCGGCGCTCACCGAGGCGGGCGGACGCGCGGCCGGGACGCACTATGCCGGCCCGACCTGGGAGTCCATCGACGGCAGCAAGGTCCGGGGCGCCAAGCTCGAGGCGGCGACCCCCGACGCCACCGCGATCCCCTGGCTCCTCCTCCGCGCTGAATCGCACGCAGGGAGCGGGCGCATGGAGGACGTGACCTTCGTGCAACGCGTCCGGACCTGGGGCGGAAACGTGCCGGCCGAGGGATGCGACGCGAGCCACGTGGGAGACCTGGCCCGCGTGCCCTACCGGGCCCTCTACTGCTTCTACCGGAAGGGCTCCGGCGGAGCGAGTCGGTGACGGGCGGTTTCGCCGCGAGTGCCCGGCTGCGATGCGCGGGCTCGCTGGGCGGGCAATGTGGCGGCGCTCGAGCCTCGGCGCCATACTGTGGCCTCGGCGCCCCCGCCCACCCGGAGGCCGTGCGCGGCCACCCCGCTCCGCGGCCCCTCACGGCTGCTGGGCTGGCCGGAGAGCTCTTCCCGGGCGCTCGCCGGTCATCGCGCCGTCGTCCAGCACGATGCGCCCGTTCAGCACGACATGGCTCACGCCCTCCGAGTACTGGAGCGGCTTCTCGAAGGTGGCCCGGTCGCGGATGCGCTCGGGGTCGAAGACCACCAGGTCCGCCGCCATGCCGGGCCGCAGGAGCCCGCGGTCGAGGAGCCGCACGCGCCGGGCGGGAAGCGAGGTCATCTTGCGCACGGCCTCCTCCAGCGTGAGGAGCCTCTCCTCTCGGACGTAGCGCGCGAGCACGCGCGGCATGGCGCCGAAGGCCCGCGGGTGGGCCAGGTCGGCTGCGAAGGGGCCGTCGGTCGCCTGGCCGGGGTTGTCGGTGACGAAGCTCACCCAGGGCTGGCGGATGGCCATGCGGACGTCCTCCTCGCTCATCCAGAATCGCACCGCCCAGCCCTGGGCGCGGTCCGCCTCCACGATCTCGAGGAGCGCCTCCTCGGGCTTCTTGCGCATCTCTCGGGCCACCTGGTCGAGCCGCCGGCCCATGTACCTCTGCAGCGCCGGGTTCACGCAGGAGGCGAGCTGGATGCTGCTGGCAGGCTCCCTCTGGAGGGCGGCTCGGACCTCGCGCAGGATGCGCCGGCGGGCCTCGGGGTCGTGGAAGCGGCGGATCATCTCGTCGGTGCCGCCGGCCTGGGCCCACTCGGGAACGGTGGCGGCGAGCCCGTTCGAGGCGGCGACGTACGGGTAGACGTTGGCCGAGACGTCGACGCCCTCGGCGCGCGCTCGCTCGATGCGGGCGACCACCTCCCGCATCCGCCCCCAGTTCTTCCGCAGGCTGACCTTGAGGTGCCAGATCTCCACCGGGATGCGAGCCTCGCGCCCGATGGCGATGGCCTCGTCGAGGGCTTTCAGCACCGCGTCCTCCTCGCCGCGGATGTGCGTGGCGTAGATGCCGCCATGGCGCGCCGCCGCCCGCGCCAGGGCCACGAGCTCCGGGGTCTTGGCGTAGGAGCCTGGCGGGTAGATCAAGGCAGAGGAGACGCCGAGCGCCCCCTGCCGTACCGCCGCCTCCACCTCGGCTTCCATGCGGGCCAGCTGCTCTGGGGTGGGCTGGACGTCGCCCAGCCCCAGCACCACGCCGCGCACCTGGGCGGCTCCGACGAAGGTGGCGACGTTGACGGCGGGGCGCGCCTGCTCGAGCCGCCGCCAGTAGCCCGAGAGGTCGGTCCAGTCGACGGCCAGGCGATACTTGTCGAGCCAGGGCCGGATCTCGGCGATCAAGGCGTCGTTCATGGGCGCCACCGAGCCACCCTCGCCGGTCACCTCGGTGGTGATCCCCTGCCGCACCTTGGACTCGACCCGGTTGTCGACGAGCAGGTTCAGCTCCGACTGGCCAAGCATGTCGATGAAGCCCGGCGCCACCACCTTCCCTTCCGCGTCGATCCGGCGCGCGGCGCTCGCCCCGGAGAGGTCCCCCATGGCCGCGATCCGGTCGCCCCGGACGCCCACGTCGCCGCGAGACCAGGGGGCCCCCGTCCCGTCGACGACCCGGCCGTTCGCCACCACGAGGTCGTAGTCCGCTCCGGTGGCAGGCCCCGGATGCAGCGTCGCGACGACCGCCAGCGCGAGGTGACCCGGCCGCGCGAGCTTCATGACGTCCTCCCGGGAGGGGCGATGATGCCACCGCTCCGGCGCCGGCCAAAGCCGTGCACCCGATCAAGACGCCCGGTGACTCCCCGGTCACCGGCGCGTCACATGGGCGCTCGTGCCGTCGCCGGCGTCGCCGCGCGGCCCGACGGCCGCGTCCGCACGGACGAATCGGGCGGCGCTGCCGCCGGCAGGCCACGAGCCCCCGCGCTGCGAGCCGTGGGGCGGCGGCTCGTCACGCTCGTCGGCCGCGGGGTCGGGAGAGCCCCTGGGGGCGGTTGTCGGCCCGCGGTCGGTGGCTCAGTTCGGCTGGGTGGAGTGGCAGGTGCCACAGCCGGTTCCCGACCCGACGGGCGGAGTCGCGTCGAAGTTCGCGCCGAAGGTCTTGTCGGTTCGCATGGCAGAGTGGCAGGTGAGGCATCCGGCTGCCGCGTGCTGGCTCCGGCCGATGGAATCTCCACCGCCCGGGTGACTCGCGACCGCATCTACCTGCGAATCGGCGTGGCAGCGCAGGCAGGTGGCGGGGTCGGTGATGTCGATGGGGTGCGAGGCGTTCTCGCTGGTATGGACGGTGAGGATGGCGACGGTGGCCACCGTGCTGGGGTGGGGCCAGCCCGTCGGCAGCGTGCTGTGGCAGGCGTAGCAGCCGAAGGCGGCCGGATCTCTCGGCGTGTTCATGTCGAGGTGGCACTGCGCGCAGTCCACGTTCTCGTGGGCGGTGCCGGTCCCGATGGGGAAGAGGGCGGTGGCGTGGTTCGCCGGGACAGGGTCGGTGGCGTGGCAGGTGCCGCAGCCGCTCCCGGAGCCGGCGGCCGGGGTTGTCGAGAAGTTCGTCCCGAAGGTCTTGTCCGTTCGCGTTCCCGAGTGGCAGGTGAGGCATCCAGCCGCCGCGTGCTCGCTCCGGCCGAAGCCGCCGCTGGCCGGGTGGCTCGCGACCGAATCCACCTGCGAGTCGGCGTGGCAGCGGAGGCAGGTGGCGGGGTCGGTGAGGTCGACGGGCTGTGAGGCGTTCTGGCTGGTGTGGACGGTGAGGATGGCGACGTTGCCCACCGAGGTGGGGTGGGGCCAGCCCGTCGGCAGCGCGCTGTGGCAGGCGTAGCAGCCGAAGGCCGTGGGATCGTTGGCCCTGGACATGTCGAGATGGCACTGCGAGCAGGCCACGTCGGCATGGGCCGTGCCGCTGCCGATGGGGAAGAAGGCGGTGCCGTGATTCGGGGGGACGCCGATGGTCCCCAGGGGGTGACATCTCACGCAGCTCGGGCCGTCGGAGGCGTACCCGGACACCCCCGCGTGCAGCTGGCCGTTCTGGGGCTCGGCGTGACAGGTGGTGCAGGTGAACTGCTTGAAGGTGTCGAACCCGCCGTGGCAGTCGTTGCAGTCGGCGGCGGCGTGGAACCCGGTCGCGATGGGGAACATGGCCTCGTGGCTGGCCCGGTCGGTCACCGTGACCCAGTCCGGAGGGCGGTCCTTGCTGCCACAGCCGGCGGCGGCGGCCGTCGCCAATGCGATCGCGATGCGCAGGAATCGGGTCATGACTCACCTTCCGCTCGAGCTCTCGACGACGACCGCGATCAGGAGAGACCGCTCCGCCGACCAATGCCGAGCCGGGCCGGCGCTATAGGGAAGCGCGCGTGTACGCTGCAATCCCTCTCTGGGGCGCAAGAGCAGGTGGGGCGGCATACGACATCTTCTGGTAGCAAACATTCACTGACGGTGCCGAGCCGCGAGGCGCGGCGCCTCGGGGGCCCGAGCCGCCGAGTCGCCGAGGCGCCACGCCCGCGCGCGGAGAGCCGGAGCCGGGCGACGATGGAAGCAAACCGAGCCCGGTGATGACGCTGCCTTTGCAGCGACGGCCGGAACGATCGTTTCCGCCGCGATCCGGGTGGCCGCGTTCGCCCGCCCCGAACCCGACTCCTACAGGTGGCAGGGTGTGGGACGCGGCGCGCGCAGGCTTGAACCGGCGCTGCGAGCAGGTACGCTGTGGCCATGAGGTGGGTCGCCCTGGGGCTCGGAGCCGCGCTCGCCGCCAGCGGGCTCGCCTGGGCGCTGGTCACCACCGGGCACTGGCCGCTCGACGATCGCCGGGAGCCGGCTCCGGCCTTCTACGCGATGAACGGCGCGCTGGGCCAGTGGCTCCTCGACCACGGCCGCGAGGTCCCACAGGGAGCCGCCGGAGCGCGGGCGCCCGGGGCTCGTGGCGGCGCCGCGGCGGGGCTCACGCCGGCCGAGCTGGAGGCGGTGGAGCGCACGCTCCGCACCGACCCGCGGTACCGCGACCGGCACCGCTTCACGCCGGTCCCGGCGGCAACCTCGGGGCGAGGCTGACGTCGCCGCTAGGCGCCCGTGTGGCGCCCGGCGAGGAGGGGAGAATGACCCTGGCCAATGGACGCACCGCGGGCGCCATCGCCGCGCTCGGCGCCCTGGTGGCAGGCGGCTGGCTCGGGCTCTCGTCGCTCGACCCCTCCCGTGCCGCGCAGGTCCCGGGCGGGGTGAGGGTGCGGCGCCTGAACGGCGCGCTGGGCCAGTGGCTGGTCGATCGGTCCGTCCCGCTCCCCGACTGCCCGGACGACGACAGCGTCGCCTCCGGCGCCGGCCAGCCCAGGGCCGGCGGGGCGACCGATCCCCGGGAGGTGGTGGAGGGGCTCTACCGCTGGACCGACGCAAAGGGCGTGGCGCACTACACCGACGAGGAGGAGCGGGTTCCGAAGCCCCACCGCGCCGGCTCGAAGGTGCGCACCCTGCCGTTGCTCACCGTGTACCACGGGGAGTACTCGCGGCTCCCCGGCGGCGCCTCAGCGGTGACGCCCGCGGCCCCGCGCCCCTCGGCACGGGGGTCGGGGGCGCGGGCGGTGGTCTACTCCGCCGCCTGGTGCGGGGCCTGCAAGAAGACCAAGGCCTGGCTGGCCGAGCAGGGGGTGGCGGTCGAGGAGCGCGACGTCGACCGGGACCCCCGGGCGCTCTCCGAGCTGGTGGCCATCGCGGGGAAGAATCCGTCCATCCCGGTGACGGTCATCGGCGGCCGGGCGGTGGGCGGCTTCGACCCGGACGAGCTCCGGCGCGCCCTGGCTGCGGCGGGCCGCTGAGCCCCGATTCCGCTCGGCCCGATGGCCGAGCCCGAACGCGCGGATCGGCAGCGCTGCCCGTTGGGCCACGAGGCCGCGCCGTGCGAGCCTGGGACGGCGGCTGGTCACGGCGCCGTCGGCATCGCGGCCCTGGCTCAATTCGGGCAGCCCGCGCCGTGGCAGAGATTGCAGGTGGCCGGGTTGGTCATGCGCGCCTCGTCGTGCGGGAAGGCGAACGCGCTCGTGTAGGCCGGGCCGGCCGTGGTGGTCGCGTACCCTGGCGGGGCGGCGTGGCACTGCGCGCAATCCACCGGGTAGAAGTGGTTCGGCGTCGTGACGAGGCAGCTGCCCCCGTTCACCGTCAGGCTCGTCAGCGTGTAGGGCCGGGTGTCGCCGGCGCCCGCGGCCTGCGTGGTGGCGCCGTTCCACGGCGTGCCGACGAGATCGCTCCCCGCCTCGTGGCACGCGTTGCAGCTGAAGCTGATGAGCGGCGAGGCGTGGTCGTAGGCGATGGCGCCCCGGCCCCCGACGCCTCCCTGATGGCAAATCGAGCAGGGCACCGGAGTGCCGACGACGGTGAACGTGCGCGGGTGGGGCAGGTTCGCGATCCCGACCTGGAGGGCCGGCGCGCTCGCGGGCGGGACCGGAATCGCGAAGCCGCCGACGGAGAGGAACTGGGGCACGTCGCCCGCCCCGAGCCAGTTCGGCGAGGCGGCGGTTCCGGTTCCGGGCCAGAAGTGGCAGAAGCTGCAGTCCTGGGTTCCCGGGGTGTTCGTCAACGTGGAGTGATCCTTGGCCGCGTAGGCGCCGCCCGGCTTCAGGTTCATGTGGCAGTTGCTGCAGCGACCGTTCGTGCCGTTCATCACGAGCGGCGCGCTCGGCGAGAAGCTGGCGTGGAACCGGGCCTGCGCCCACTCCCTGCCCCGGATGCCCGGCGCGGTCGACGGACCCGCCTGCTGGTGGCAGAAGCTGCACTCGTACAGGGCGTTGGCGTCGGTGTGGTCGATCTGGTCGTGGGTGCCGACCGGGACGCCGGTCGTGGGGTCGTCGCTCGCCGTCGTGAGTGTCGAGGAGTCGATGAGCCCGGCCGGCAGGTTGTTGCCGAAGCCCGCCACCACGCCCATGAAGTTCCAGAACCCGTGGCACACCTGGCATTGGCCCGGGCTCGGCGCCGACGCGTGGAACGGCGTCGACCGGCTCCAGGCCGCCCCCGACGGCTTCGCGTCGGCGGCGTGGCAGCTCGCGCAGTCCACGGCGACGACGGCGCTCGCCGAGTGGTTCATCCACTGCGCGCCGTTGGTGGCCGTGCCCCCCATGGCCAGGGCGTACACCACGGTGCTCTGGGTAGCAGCGATGGGGGCCGAGCCCGCGTGGCAGTCGAGGCAGGCCGCCGGTTGCGCGGCCACGCTGGCGTGGTACACGCCGGTCTGCCAGAGGGTCGCGGCGACGGGCGTGGTCGTGCTCCTGGACAGGGCCGACGCGTGGCACGCGCCGCAGTGCTGCACCGTGACGAGCGGCGACTGGTGCGACATCGCGTAGCGCGCGCCCAAGGTGACGTCCGCCGCGAACGTGTCCGCCACGAGCGGATAGTGGCAGACGACGCAGTCCTGGGGCACCGCGGAACCGATGTTCGCGTGGAAGACGCCGTCGCCCCAGGTCTCGCCCGGTCGCCGGTGGCACGCGGAGCAGTCGAGCTCCGCGACGCCGGCCACGGTCGCGCCGCCGACGTTCGCCGGGGCGGCGAAGAGCGCGGCGTGATCCATGGGCTCGAGATGCGATTCGGAGAGCTCGACGATCCCGGCGGGCCTCATCTGCGCGTGACAGTCGGCGCACCGCCCGGTGGGCTGGGGGAGCGGCGTGACGGTCCCGCCCGGCGTCGCGGAGTAGGCCGTGAGGGAGGCGTGGAACAGCCCGCCCGCGTAGGAGCTCACCACCCCGCCGGTGCTCGTGTGGCAGTGCCAGCAGGAGCTCGGATCGGGGCTCTGGGCCGGGCCGGGGTTCACCTGCGCGGGAATGGCGACCGAGACGTGGGTCATGCCGTCGTAAAGGGTCTGGCTCGTCGCGGCCATGGTCGTGACCAGGTTCGCCGGCCCGTCGCGGATGAGCATGATGGCCGTCACGGTGATGAACCGGTTCCCGGCGCTCACGAGCGTCGCGCCCGGGTAGGCGGAGCCGCCCGCCCAGTCGCCGCCGGGCAGGCCGCCCGTCGCGGGGCTGGCGTAGTGGACGTACCGGCCCGCCTGCACGGTCGCCTGGTGGCACCCGAAGCAGTCGCCGGTGCCGTTCACGGAGTGGTCGAAGCCGAGGATCGAGGCCATGCCCTGCGGCGTGGCTCCGGGCTGTAGATCGGGGCGCTGGCTCATGTGGCAGGCGATGCAGGTGGTCGCCGCCGGGGTGCCGGGGCCGTGGATGAAGTATCCGCCCTGCCAGTTCTGCGTCCCGCCCCAGGCGCCCGTCCCCGGGCCGCCGTGACAGAGGACGCAGTCCTGGCCGTCGCCGTGCGTGATGCCCGCGGCGTTCGTCACGTAGTCGAACGGCGAGGCGGTGAAGGTCGCGCTCGCCCAGCCCGACGTGCTGGTGGGCCGCTCATCCGCGTGGCACGGGAGGCAGGTGGCCGGAGCGGATCCTGCGGCCAGGTGGAGACGGCCCCCGCTCCACGAGGTGAAGCCAGCCGGCCCGGCCCCGGCGTGGCACGTCGCGCAGTCGTCCAGGCCTGGCGCGACGCGGTGATCGAAGGTGACCTGGGGGGGCAGGGCGGCCGTGGCCGAGGTGAGCGCCGCCGCCGGACGCGAGTTCGCGTGGCAGTCCACGCAGGATACGGGCTGGGCGAGCCTCGCCGCGTCGAGCGAGGCGTGGAAGACGGGGAGGCCGCCGCCGGACGGCGCCGTCGCCCACGTGGCCTGGACCGCCGCCGACGGGCTCGCGTGGCACACGGCGCAGTCCATGCCCACGATCGGCGTCGCGGTCGGGGCGCCCGCGGCCCAGGCGACCGCGTCGTGCTTCATCTCGCCGGACGGAGGCGTCCTCGGCGGATTTGCGGCGAAGGGGCCCACGAAGCCGACCGGCATCGACCCGGCGTGGCAGTCCAGGCATGCCGCCGGCTGCGGAAGGGCTTGGTTGGCCAGCGCCGAGTGGAGGGACCCCGGGTAGTAGACGCCGGACGCTGCGCCGAGGTGGCAACCGCCGCAGTTGGCGAGCGTCGCCGAGTCGATGGCGGCGGTGAGGTGGTTCATGCCCATGGGAAGCAACTGCGGGAGCGGGGTCACCCGGGTGATGGACGTCCCCGCGTAGGACGGGACGAGCCCGGTCACCGCGACGTCGCTCGCCGGATTGCGGACGGTCCCCGCGGGTACGACCAGGCCGGTGCCGTGGCAGGTGCCGCAGCCGCTTCCGGAGCCCGGGGCCGGGGCCACCGAGAAGTCCGCGCCGAAGCTCTTGTCCACGCGGGTGGCCGAGTGGCAGGTGAGGCAACCCGCCGCCGCATGCTCGGTTCGGGCGAAGCCGCCGCTCGCCGGATGGCTCGCAACCGCGTTCACCTGCGAGTCGGCATGGCAGCGCAGGCAGGTGGCCGGGTCGGTGACGTCGACGGGCAAGGTGGCGTCGCGGCTGGGGTGGACGGTCAGGATGGCGACCCCGCCAACCGAGTCGAAGTGGGGCCAGCCCGTCGGCAGCGCGCTGTGGCAGGCGTAGCAGGCGAACGCCGTCGGGTCGTTCGGCCTGGACATGTCGAGATGGCACTGCGCGCAGGCCACGTCGGCGTGGGCCGTGCCGCTGCCGATGGGGAAGAAGGCCGTGGCGTGATCCCCTGGAACCGCCACGGTTCCCCGGGGGTGGCAGCGTACACAGCTCGGCCCGTCGGGGGCGTACCCGGGCAGCCGCGGGTGCATCTGGCCGTTCTGGGGCTCGGTGTGACAGGTGGTGCAGGCGAACTCCTTGAAGCTGGCGAACCCGCCGTGGCAGTCGTTGCAGTCGGCGGCGGCGTGGAAGCCCGTCGCGATGGGGAAGGAGGCCTGGTGGCTGACCCGGTCGGTCGGGGTGACCCAGTTCGGTGGGACGTCCTTGCCGCCGCAGCCGGCGGCGGCCACTGCCAACGCAATCGCGACTCGCGGGAGTCGCGTCATGTCTCACCTTCCGCTCGAGGACCACCGCGATCAGAGGAAACAGCGCCTGCCGACCGATGCCGACTCCGCGCTATAGGGAAGAGCACGGATGCGCTGCAATGTCCGTCCGAGACCGAAATGGGTGTGACCAAATGTGATACGAGCGGGAGCAAGACATTCGCTGTGGCGAGGGCGAGCCTTGGCGGCGAGCTTGAACCGGCGCCCGTTTCACGCCGGTCCAGGCCGGGACCTTCTGGCATGGCTGAGGTCGCCGCTGGGGCGCAGGGCGGTGGGCGGCTGCGGCGCGCCCTGGCTGCGCCGGGCCACTTGAGCGCCCCATTCCGGACCGCGGCGGCCGCGCCGGCGCGATACAATGCCCGCATCCTCTCCTCGAAGGAGCGATCCATGCCCGACCACGGACCCACGAAGCCCTCCTCCGCCGAGGAGGAGTACTTCGCCCGGGAGGAGGCCGAGAAGAAGCGCAAGCTGGCTCTGGAGGTGAAGCGGCAGACGGCCGCCGCCGAGCTGGAGCGGCTGAAGCAGCTTCACTGGATGCGCTGCCCCAAGTGCGGGCTCGAGCTCCACACCATCCGCATGCGCGACGTCGACGTGGAGGCCTGCCTGACCTGCGGCGGCTTCTGGCTCGACAAGGGCGAGCTGGAGAAGCTGGAGAAGCAGCCCATGCCCGGCGCCGTGGCCGCCTTCCTGAACTGGTTCAAGGAGGAGCGCAAGGCGCCCGGGCGGTAGGGCGGGGGCTCGTCCCCCGCCGACTCGAGCCGCCCGGAACGGGCGGCGAGGCTTTTGGGAAGCCTCGGGCTCGTCTGGTTCTCCAGACGTGCGGCGCCACCGTTCGCCAAGAAGCGGCGAACGGCAGGGCGGCCTCGTTCCTGGCCGGGAGGCGTCGGGTCGAGTCCCGGCCCTCACCGCCGCGCGGCGCCCGCCCGGGCGGCGGCGCGGACGTCGGCCTGGTACTGGGTGGTGTCGAACACCACGAACGCCACCAGGAGCACCGCGAACACGACCGAGGCCACGAAGACCACGGCCTTGAAGCGCCCCTGGTACTTGAGGTGCATGAAGAACAGGGCCACCAGCGAGGCCTTGGCGGCGGCGATGCCGAGCGCCGCCACCGCGTTCCAGGCGCCGAGGTCGGCGCGGGAGATGGCCACCGTCACGGCGGTGAGGGCGAAGAGGGCCAGGGCGGTGCCGAGGAGCACCCGGACCGGCAGGGCGTGCGGTCCGGGGGCGGCGTGCCCGGAGGCGGCCTGGACGGAGGCGTGAGCGGCGCTGTCGGTCACGGGGAGCCCCTTCAGACGAGGTAGAAGAGCGGGAAGAGGAAGATCCAGATCGTGTCGACGAGGTGCCAGTAGAGGGCCACCGCGTCCACCGGGCCGTAGTAGCCGGGGCCGAAGTCGCCGCGCCGGGCGCGCCGGATGAGCCACAGGAAGAGCCCCATGCCCACCAGCACGTGGATGCCGTGCAGGCCGGTCATGAGGTAGTAGAGGGTGAAGAAGGTGCCCAGGTGCTCGGGCACCGGGAGGGCGCGGATGGCCTCCGGGAGCGAGAGCAGCACCTCCGGGGAGGGGTGGAAGGAGGCGCCCCAGGTCAGGCCGTTGTGCAGCTTGTGGCTGTACTCGAAGTACTTCACCACCAGGAACACCCCGGCCAGGGCCAGGGTCAGGCCCAGGGTCGCCGTGAGCCCGCTCTTCCGGCCGAGCTGGGCGCAGCGCACCGACCAGGCCGCCGAGAGGCTCGAGGTGATGAGCACCAGGGTGTTGAGCGCCCCGAGGCGCCAGTCCAGGAAGTGCTGGGCGTAGTGGAAGAGCTGGTGGTGGTTGGCGCGCCAGACGCCGTAGGCGGTGAAGAGGGCGCCGAAGAAGAGCACCTCGCTGGCGATGAAGAGCCAGATCCCGGTGGTGCTGGTCTCGAGCTGCGCCTCCAGGCTCTCGAAGTGCTCGGCGAGGAAGCGGGGGCGGGCCGCCTCGCCGCCGCCGGGGCGGGACGTCATGGCGCGGCCCCCGCGGCCCGCACCCAGCCGGCCTCCTCGGAGACCTGTCTCAGGCCCGTGAAGTCGTAGGGGTGGCCGGCCACCGGGGTGCGCTCGAAGTTGTGGGCCGAGGGAGGCGAGGCGGCCGACCACTCCAGCGAGGCGGCGCCCCAGGGGTTCCTCGGCGCCCGCCGCCCGCGGGCCAGCGAGGCGAGGAGGCCCCAGGCGGCCAGGAGGAGCCCGGCGGCCAGCACGAAGGCGCCCACCGTGGAGACACGGTTCTGGGTCTGGAAGGCCGCGGCGTAGGTGGCGTAGCGGCGCGGCATGCCCGCCACCCCGGCCAGGAACTGGGGGATGAAGGCCACGTTGAACCCCACGAGCACCAGGATGGCCGAGATCCGGCCGGCGGTCTCGGAGTACATCCGACCGGTCATCTTGGGCCACCAGTAGTGCAGCCCGGCCATGAAGGCGGTGAGCACGGCCCCCACCATCACGAAGTGGAAGTGGGCCACCACGAAGTAGGTGTCGTGCAGGGGGACGTCGGTGGCCAGCGAGCCCAGGAACAGGCCGGTGAGGCCGCCGACGCCGAAGATGGCGAAGAAGGCCAGCACGTAGATCATTGGCGTCTTGAGGACGATGGCGCCCTTGTACATGGTGGCCAGCCAGTTGAAGGTCTTGATGGCCGAGGGGACCGCCACCAGCATGGTGAGGAAGCTGAAGGCCACGCTGGCCCACTTGGACTGGCCGGAGACGAACATGTGGTGGCCCCACACGAAAAAGCCGATGACGGCGATGGCGATGGAGCTCATGGCGATGAAGCGGTAGCCGAAGATGGGCTTGCGGCTGAAGACCGAGACCACCTCGGAGACGATCCCCATGGCCGGCAGGATCATGATGTAGACGGCGGGGTGCGAGTAGAACCAGAAGAAGTGCTGGAACAGCACCGGGTCGCCGCCGTACTCGGGCATGAACAGCCCCAGGTGGAAGAGGCGCTCCATGAAGCCCAGGGCCACGGTGATGCCCAGCACCGGGGTGGCCACGATCTGGATGATGGCGGTGGCGTAGAGCGCCCACAGGAACAGCGGCAGGTCGAACCAGCCCATGCCTGGTGGACGCATGGTGTGGATGGTGGCGATGAAGTTGAGACCGGTGAGGATGGAGCTGAACCCGGCCACGAACACCCCGCAGAGCGCCAGGAGGATGCCCAGCCCGCGCGCCCCCTCCAGGCTGTAGGGCGGGTAGAGGGTCCAGCCAGTGTCCACCCCGCCCACCACCAGGGTGGCCACGAACAGCGCCGAGCCCAGGGCGAAGAGCCAGAAGGAGAGCAGGTTCACCCTGGGGAAGGCCACGTCCTTGGCCCCCAGCTGGAGCGGGAGGACGAAGTTGCCCAGCGCGGCCGGGATCCCCGGGATGACGAAGAGGAAGACCATCACCGCCCCGTGGAGGGTGAAGAGCTTGTTGTAGGTGTCGTTGGAGACCAGGCCGCCCGCCGGGCGCCACAGGTTCATGCGCAGCACCATGGCGAAGACGCCGCCCAGGAAGAGGGCGAAGGCGATGAGCCCCAGGTACATGAGGCCGATGCGCTTGTGGTCGATGGTCATGAGCCAGGAGCGCAACCCGCGCCCGCCTCGCAGGTAGCTCTCGACCGCCGGCTCGGCGACCGCGGCGGCGTCGGTGCTCATGGCGCACTCCCCAGGGATTGCAGGTAGGCGATGAAGCCCTGCAGCTCCCGCTCCTCCAGCGGGACGGGCGGCATCACGTTCTGGAAGCCGGCCACCACCTTGGCGCCGGGCTTGAGCACCGACTCTCGCAGGTAGTTCTCGTCCACCCGCACGCTGGTGCCGTCGGCGAGCTTCTCCTCCCGTCCCCACAGCCCCTTGAAGCTCGGGCCCACCCGCGGCGTGCCGTCCAGGCTGTGGCAGGCCAGGCACCCCTTGGCGGCCAGGGCCTTCTTGCCCACCTCCACCAGCGAGAGCGCCTCGCCGGTTCCCTGGCGGGACCAGGCGTCGAAGGAGGCCTGATCCGGGTGGACCACCGCGGTGGCGAGCATACGCGAGTGGTCGGTGCCGCAGTACTCGGCGCAGAGGATGGGGAAGGTACCGGTCAGGATGGGCGTGAACCGCATCCGCGTGAAACGCCCCGGCACCGCGTCCTGCTTCAAGCGGAAGTTGGGGAGGTAGAGCGAGTGGATGACGTCGGTGGAGGCGAGCGTCAGCTCGGCGGGCCTTCCCGCCACCAGGTGCAGCTCCGGCGCGCCCTTGCCGCTCGGGTGGTCGAACCACCACGACCACTTGCGCCCGGTGACGTGGACCCGGAGCGGGTCGCCGCCCGTCGCGGGCTCGACCATGCCCAGCCAGGCCGCGGTGGAAACCCCGAAGATGATCATCACCAGCGCCAGCGGGATGCCCGACCAGACGAGCTCCAGGCGGTTGTGATGCGACGGGGACGGCTCGGGCTGGGTCCGACCCGGCCGCGCCCGGTAGCGGGCCACGAACAGCACCGTGAGCCCCAGGATGATGACCAGGGAGACCAGGCTCACCCAGAAGATGAAGCCGAAGACCCGGTCCACCTGCCCGGCGACGCTGGAGGCGCGCTCGGGCATGAAGCCGGCAGCGACGGGGGCTGCGGCCCAGGGCTCAAGCCATCTCGAGGTCACGGCGTGCCCTCTTGCGGCGGCGGTCGCGCCACAGGTGGACGAGCAGGAATGCGGCGGCGAGAAGGATGGCCGAGCCCCCGCCAGCGCGCATGACCTTGAGGGCCATCGGCGCCGGGTCGGCCGAGTCGAAGCCCATGCAGGTGAGCAGGAACCCGCCCAGGCCGGCCTGCTCCTCGGCCGAGGCCACCCGGCCCGCCTCGGCGCGCTGGAGGGCGGCCCGCAGCGCCGCCGGGGAGTAGCTGATGCCGTGCAGGTAGCCGCTCACCCGGCCGTCGCCGGTGAGCACCACCAGCGTCGCCTGGTGCTGGTACTCGGAGGTCCGGGGGTCGTAGCGGTACCGGAAGCCCACCGCGGCGGCGAGTGCGTCCACGTCCTCGCGGGCGCCCGCGAGGAAGTGCCATCCGCCCGCGATGCCGGCGCGGCCCCCGGCCTCGCGCACCATGGCTTGCTTCATGCGGAGCAACTGGGGGAGCTGTTCCGCCGGATCGATGCTCACCGTGGCGACCTGGAAGCGCTCGCCCGTCCAGCCGAGCTCCTTCAAGCCGCGCGCCATGCCGCCGAGCTGCAGCCCGCACAGCCGGGGGCAGCCAGTGTAGTTGAAGGAGAGGAGCAGCGGGCGCCCCGAGAGCGACGCCAGCTCGAGCGGACGCCCCTCGGCCTCGGCAAAGACGGCCTCGCGGGGCACGAGGGCCCCGAGCCGCTCGGTGACGCCGATGGCCGCCACCTCCCGCTTGAGCTGCTCGGCGCTCTGGGGCGCGGCGACGCCGGCCGCCGCCAGGAGGCCGGCGACCCCGAGCGCGCGGAGCACCAGAGGGAGCGGTCGGGCTCCGGAGGGCACTACTTCTTCTTCCCCTTGGCGGCCTCGCGCAGGGCGGCCACGTGGTAGGCGAGCGCCCACCGCTCCTCCTCGGGGAGGTGCGTGAAGGCGATCATGGCGGTGTTGGGAAGTCCCTGGCCTAGGGTGGCGAAGATCTGGGCCGGCTTGTCGCCCTTCTTCAGCGGGGCGGTGGCCAGGTTGCGCGGCTTGGGGTCGAGCGCCGCCGCCGCCGGACCGTCGCCGGCCCCACTCGGGCCGTGGCACGAGGCGCAGTTCAGCTCGAACGACGCCTTGCCCTTCGCCAGCAGCTCGGGAGTCTTCTTGGGCTCGCCGGCCCGGGCGGCGAACGCCGAGAGCAGAGCCGCCGCCGCGGCCAGGGAGGCCATTCGATTGGTTCGCATGCGTCCTCCTCGTCCTTTCTTATTGAAACGGCGGGGGCGTTTCCCCCGCCGGGTGTGGGTGTGACGGCGATGCGCGCTAGGGACGGGCCGCCTGGGCGGAGCGAGACTCCAGGGCGGCCTGGAGCCGCCCGAACGGGTCGAAGAAGATGGCCTCGTGGTCGGGAACGCCGGTGATCATGATCAGAGGCATCCTTTGAACGAGCCCGGCTTGGGCTTCCTGGTGACCGAGTACTCCGAGACCTCCACGGTGGCGATGTCGGTCCGGGCCTCGACCTTCACGGTCTTGCCGGTGAAGTCGATGCTGCCGCCGCCGAAAGCGCTCTCCAGCTGGTAGCGGGGGACCTTCTTCCCGGCGATGCGGTAGATGCGCTTCTCGGCCACGTCGAAGACCACCATCTCCTTGGCCCCCTCGGCCGGCGGGCAGGCGGTGAGGCCCCGGAGGTCTCCCTTGGCCCGGGCCTGCAGGGCGCAGGACAGGCCGGTGACCACCCCGGCTGTGACCTCCACCTCCTCGCCCGGGGCGGGAAAGGCCGGCGCGGCCAGCGCCAGGGCCAGCGCGGCGACGAGCGTCCTCACGGCTTCCTCTCTTCGCCGGGCGCGGGCGCGCCCAGCGTCATGAGATAGGCGACGATGGCCTCCAGGTCCGGCCGGGGGAGCCCGGCGTAGGCCGGCATCTTCGAGACCGCCTTCCCGGAGTCGTCGCGGCGGGACCAGGCGAAGCCTTCGTTCGGCGGGTATGGGCCGGCGACGCCCGGCGCCCGGGAGCGGTCCTGGTGCCGGGCCGGGTTCGGGCTCGGTACCATCACCGCGCTGGGGTCGAGGAGCGAGTCCCGGAGGTACCCGGGTGTGGCGATGGCGCCCACGGCGGAGAGGTCGGGGGCGAGGTCCGCGACGGGGGCCCGGCGCTGCCCCACCGAGTGGCAAGCGACGCACACGCCCTCCACCAGCACCTTGCCGCGGGCCAGGTCGGCTCGCCCCTCCGTTCCGAAGCCCCAGGCCATCTCCTCGAGGTAGGCCTGGTCGAGGGAGTAGCGCTCGAGCCGCAGGAACTTCCAGCGAGTGAGGGCCTTGTTGCCACCGCGCTCGAGGCGCGAGCCGTCCCACACCGCCAGCGCGAAGGGGACGAGGCCGCGCCGGAGGTCGCGCGCTCCCGCCAGGAGCGGCCGCAGGAAGACGGCTCGCCAGGCCCGACGCGCCCGGTCGTAGCGCATGGCGGCGCGCGAGCCGGCGGTGTCGGCGCGGGCGAGCGAGCCGAACCCCCTCGCCACCGCCTCGCGGGCCACCGGGCCCTCCGCGCCGGCGCGCACCATGGAGATCGTCACCGGGTGTCCCTCGTCGCCCATGCCCACGTAGGGGAGCCGCACCCCGGCCCCGAAGCGCTCCGGGATCTCCAGGGCGGCGGCGTCGCCGTAGGCGTCGGTGGCGTCCGGGCGCCCCCGGTCCTCGGCGGCGTCGTCCCAGTCCACCGCCACGGCCAGGTCGCGCCCGTCGAAGGCGGCGCGCACCGAGAGCTTTCGCGGCCCGGCGGCAGCCATGGCCTCGTTGGCCCGGCGGTCGTTGAGCCGCAGGGTGCGCTGGGGCGCCGCCGCCATCTCGGTGGCGGGGATGGCCTCCCAGAACGCGTCGGAGGGATCGGCGGGCAGCGGGCCCTGGACCTCGCGCGCGGCGACGGCCTCCGAGGCCAGGAAGGCGTCGGCGGGCGCGGCGCGGGCGCCGGAGGCGAGGAGCAGGGCGGCGAGGAGGGCGGCGGACACGGCTCTCACCCCTTGGGCGCCTCGACCGACTTCAGGCCGCGGCGGCCGAGCTGGACCAGGTCCCCGGAGACGGGCGGCCCGAGCCGGAACATGTCTGCGTGCTTGTAGGCGATGAGGATGTCCATGAGCTGGGACGGCTTGCCGGCCTTCTTTCGGGCCCTCTCGGCCTCGAGGGTCTTGAGCGCGCCGCGCACGGCGGGGCCGAAGAGCGACTCGAGGTAGGCGACCGGGATGCGCTCGCTGCCCGGCATGGGCCTACCCTGGGCGTCGTACTTAGGCGGGCCGGGCAGCGGCGGCACGTAGAAGACGTTGGGCTGCGTGCCGTACTCGGGGTGGAGGGGGAGCGCCACTCGGTGCTCGTGGACCAGCTTCCACACCTGGCCCTCGCGGTCGTCGAGGTAGCCGACGAAGCGCAGCCGCCCCACGCACTGCTGGGCGCAGGCCGGCGGCAGCCCCTTCTCCACCCGCGGGAAGCACAGGATGCACTTCTCGGACCGGGCGATGCGGGGGTTGAAGTAGACCTTCTTGTAGGGGCAGCCGGCGACGCAGTAGCGCAGCCCCTCGCACTTCTCCTGGTCCACCAGCACCACCCCGTCCTGGGCCCGCTTGAAGATGGCGCCGCGCGGGCAGGCCGCCAGGCAGGCCGGGTTGGAGCAGTGGTTGCAGATGCGGGGGAGGTAGAAATGCCAGGCGTTGGGGAACTCGCCCGCACCAGCGTCCTCGTCCCAGTTGGGCCCGTGGCGGGTGGCCCCCTCGGGGCGCAGCTCCTTGCCGAGCGCGGCCTCGTCGAGGTTGAAGTCCCAAGGGGTGCCGTAGTCGGCGGCCAGCGAGGGGACCGTTCCGTCCCGCAGGGCACCCGAGGCATCGAAGCCGCCTCCGCCCTCCTCCCATTTGCGCGGGTAACCGGCGCCGGGGCGGGTTTCGACGTTGTTCCAGTACATGTACTGGCGGCCGTTGCGGTTGGTCCACTGGGTCTTGCAGGCCACGGTGCAGGTCTGGCAGCCGATGCACTTGTTCAGGTCCATGACCATGGCCAGCTGTCGCTTCACGGCGCCCGGGCTCGCGGTGGGGGTGGTCATGGCCCTAGACCTTGGCGACGTCCACGGTCGCGTCGTAGGCGTGCTGGTTGCCGTCCCAGTTCTGGCCGAACTTGAGGTGGCCCCAGCCGTCGGAGAGCTCGAGGAGGTTCAGCGTGTCGCCGATGAGCGAGTTGTGGTGCTTCTTCCCCTTGAACATGAAGGGCTCCCAGCCGTGCTCCATCACGAGCGCCTCGGGCGACACCCCGGCCACCACCTTGGCCATGAGGGTCACCTCGGCGAGGTCGTTCCACATCCGCACCTCGTCGCCGTCGGCGATGCCCCTCGCGGCCGCCACCTTCGGGTTCAGCATCACGTAGGGCCGGCCGCGCTGAAGCCGCTGCAGGAGGGGAGAGGTCTTGTAGGTGGAGTGGATCGACCAACGCGCGTGCGGCGTCATGAGTAGGAAGGGGTAGCGCCTGGAACGGATGGGCTCGCGGGCGGTCGGGACGTTGGCCCCGGCCGCGATCCACAGCGGGTGGTCCACGTAGAAGGTGAGCCGGCCGCTCACGGTCTCGAAGCGCTGATTCAGGTAGAGGTGGTTCTCGAAGGAGTTGTAGGGGCGGTCGGCGTGCAAGGGCGAGGTCTTTCCGGCCTTCTCGTTGAGCCGGAGAAAGCCGCCGCGCTCCACCACGCTCCTCGGCGTGTTGGGCTTGAACTGGTCCACGTGCTCGAGCGCGTACTCCACCGCGTCCCGGTCGGTTCGGAGCTGGCCGCCCAGCGTGAAGTCCTCGACCAGCTTGTCCATGGCGTGGAGGCCCGCCTGGGCGTGGGTCGGGTCGGGGATCTCGATGGAGCGCCGGTCTCCGGTGGCCTTGAATCGGGCCAGTGCCAGGGCCTGCATCTTCTCCACCAACAGGGTGGCGATCTCCCACTCCGACTTGATCTCGCCGGGGCGCTTGAGCCCGGCCGGCGGGACGGCGATGTTGGCGAAGCGGTGGTAGCCGGGGTTGGTGCGGACGTCCCACGACTCGTAGGGGGTGGCGCAGGGGAGGAGCACGTCGGCGAAGGTGGCGAAGTCGCTCATGCGGAAGTCGCCGTAGGCCAAGAACTTCGCCTTCTCGAGGAAGGCGTCGCGGTAGGGCCCCTTGTTGCGCCGGAAGCGGGCGTCGGCGAAGACGAGGAAGGTCTCGGTCTCCTTCCACCAGGGCTTGCCCCGCTTCTCGCCTTCGTCGCCCGCCGATTTCTCCAGCAGCGCCTCCACCTGCCGGCGGTACTCGCCCCGGGAGGTCCCGGTGGCGCGGCGGACCTCCTCCTCGCCGAAGGCCCGCTCGGCCCCCTCCATCCCGCCGCCCAGCATGAACTCGGAGACGAAACCGGAGGCGAAGCGATGCGTGTAGCGCCCCTGGAAGCCCGAGAGCCCCTCCAGGCCGGTGATGCTCCACTCGTTCTCGGTGTTGAGCCCTCCGTAGGGGCCGAGCTTGCCGAGCACGGCCGCCAGCGAGGCGATGGCCCGCTGCGAGAGCATGCCGTTGAAGTGCTTGCCGATGGAGAACCCCAGGGTCACCACCGCCACCTTCGAGCGGGTGAGTTCGCGTGCCAGCTGGTCCACCACCGCGGGGTGCACCCCGGTGAGGGCCCGGGTCTTCTCCGGGGCGAAGGCCTCGAGCTCCTTCCGGAAGAGCGCGAAGGCCGGGACCACCTCCACCTCGCCGTGCCCCCGGAGGCGCAGGCGGAAGCGGCCGTCGAGCGCCGGGTCGATCTTCCAGCCCACGTCCTCGAGGCGCAGCGTGTCCACCGTCGAGCCCTCGCACCCCGGCAAGGCGGTGATGGTCCGGCTCCTCCGGTCGAAGGCCAGGAACACTTCGTGATGCCGGGCCTGGTCGGCGGCGAAGCGCTCGGCCGAGCGGGCGTCGAAGCGCGGGTCGGAGCGGTCCACGTCGTGGAGGCGCACCAGCTCCTTTGTGTCGGTGCGGACCAGGAGCGGCAGGTCGGTGAAGCGCTTCAGGAAGTCCTGGCGGTAGAGGCGCCCGGCGACGATGCGGTGGACGATGGACAGGGCCAGGTGCCCGTCGTAGCCGGCCTTCACCGGCACCCACAGGTCGGCGTGGACCGCGGTGGAGTTGAACTCCGGGGCCACCACCACCACCTTGGCGCCGCGGTACTTGCCCTCCCACAGGTAGTGGGCGTCGGGAATGCGGGAGGTGTTGGGGTTGCAACCCCAGAAGACCGCCACGTCGGCGCCGTAGAAGAAGTCGTAGGTGCAGCCCAGGTTCCCCTCGCCGTAGACCACCGAGGCGCCCGGGAACATGTCGCCCACGTAGCTGGCGATGTAGGGGCGGACCGCGCCCAGCAGGGTCCCGAGCCGCTTGACCGAGGCGGCGCGGGCCTCGGAGAGCATCCCCGAGCCCATGTGCACGTAGTTCCCGGCCGGGCCGCGGCGCAGCATGGTCTCGTAGAGGTGGGTGGCCACCTCCTGGATGGCCTCGTCCCAGCCGATGCGCTGCCACTTACCCCCTCCGCGCGGCCCCACCCGCCTCATGGGGTAGAGGAGGCGGTCGGCCTCGAGGAGCACCTGCGAGTGCTGCGCGCCCTTGTTGCAGCCGCGCGGGTTGGCGTCGGGCACGTCCGGGGCGATGGCCGGGTAGGAGGCCGACTGGTCCTCGCGGGTGATGCGCCCGCTCCCGTCGATCCACACGTCCCAGGCGCAGTTCCCCTGGCAGTTGACGCAGTGGTAGGCGTAACCGTGCGCCTCGCCGTCGCCGTAGCTCTGGGCGAGCTCGGCCCGGTAGAGGTCCTCGGTGGCGCTCGAGGCCGCCGCGGCCCCGAGAGCTGCGGGAGCCGGGACCGACTCGGCGGCCGCTGGAAGGGCCCTGGCAGCGGCACCGGCGGCGCCGAGGACCACCAGGCCCTCGAGGAAGTCGCGGCGGGTGACGTTGGAGGGAGGGGCGTGCCGCCCCTCCCCACCTTCGGTGGGGCCCCACCCCTTGCCGCCTTCGGTGGGTGTCCACCCCGGGCGATGTCCACGGCCCATGATGACCCCCTCCTCGCGTTTCTAGAGGCAGCCGCCGCCGGCCCGCGCCGACGGCGGGGCGTACTCGCCCGAGTCCTCGGGCAGGTTGGCCTCGCTCCAGGCCTGCATGCCGCCGGCGAGGCTGCGCGCCGAGGTGAACCGGTCGATGCAGTCGTGGACGCCCAGCTCGTCGCCGCGCGCCGAGACCACCACGGTGGGGACGGAACGGAGAATGCGCCCCCGCGCCGCTTCGGGCGCGCGCGCCTCGTCGCAGCTCGGCATGGGGATGGCCCCCGGCACGTGGGATTCGTCGTATCCCGCGGCCAGGTCCGGCCGCACGTCCAAGATCTGAAGTCCGCTCCGCGATCGGGCCAGGGTCCGGTACAGCTCCCGCGGCTCGACGGCCAGGCGGCGCTCCAGGTCGACCCGGGCGTGCCCCTCGACCACCACCAGGTGCGAGAGCGCGACCATGGCGGCGAGGTAGAGCCACATCTCGACGTTGGGCTTCACCTTCATCGCGCCACCTCCGCTGCCCCGGCGGGGCGGGCCGCGAGACGCTTCACGAGCTCGGCGTTGCCGCGGCGCAGGCTCGCCCACCCGGCGGCCAGGGCCAGGATGGCGAGGATCAGGAGAACCCGGATCTGTGGCTTCACACGGCGCTCCCTTCAGTCGTAGACGCGGTCGCCGGCGAGCTGCGCCTGCGAGAGGTCGTAGCTCCGGAGCAAAAGGAGGCGGGCATTGCTGACCGCCATGGAGACGACGAAGAACGTTCCGCCCATCGCCAGGCTGCCCAGGGAGAGCGTGGGCCAGGCGGCGATGAAGGCGCCGGTGGTGCAGCCGCCGCCGATGAGGGCCCCCAGGCACATCACCGCCGCCGCCAGGAAGCTGCGCACGATTGCCGAGAGGTCCAGCACCTTCCTGGGCCGGGGCTCCACGGCTGCCGCCCGGGAGGGGATGGAGAACGCCTTGGCGAGGAAGGCCCCCGGCAGGACGCCGACGATGAGGGCGGCGCGCCAGGCGATGTCGGCGTCGATGCGCGGCACCAGGGCCAGCGGCTGCCCGAGGAGCTGCGCCCCCCAGCCCGTGAAGGCCAGGATGGCCCCGGAGAAGCCGAGGTAGCCTCCCTGGGCCGTGGCCAGCACCACCAGCACACCGGCAGCGATGCCGGACGCCGCCCAGCTCCACTCGCCCCGGACGGCGTCGACGATCCCGCGCCGCTCCCGGGCCGGCTGGTAGACCTTCTCGGGCGTGAACCGGTCGGCCCCGACGGCGATGGCCAGGAAGAGCGCTCCCCAGCCGAGCGCCAGGGCGCCGTAGGGGAGCCCCAGCACCCCGTAGAGCGTGAGCGGCTTCTGGTTCTGGGCGATGACGCCCGCGCCCATGAGCGCGTCCTTGAGCGCCGCGTACGCGAGCACTCCCGCCACCAGCCCGGCCATGGCCGCCGGCGCGGCGAACTTCTTCTCGCCCCCGCGCCCGCCTACCTTGGCGAAGCAGGTCCCGGGGCACAACCCCGAGACGCCCATGCCCACGCCGAAGAGGGCGCCGCCGAGGAGGTGGGCCGATCCCAGGAAGGGCATCACGCGCGGCACCAAGCCCCAGGCCTCGGCCACGCCGGCGGCCGCCGCCAGGCCGTAGAGCAGCGAGGCCACGCCGATGGTGGTGAAGGCGAACTTCATCACCTTGGTGTCGCGCAGGGTCAGCATGCCCATGACCCGCGAGTAGCGGGTGGCGCCCACCTTGTAGAGGACCACCCCGAACCCAGCGCCCGTCAGGGCGCCCTGGACGAATGGCAGCAACATGGCCCCTCCCGGCGGGCGCTTGTGGCGCGCGTCACGAGTCCCGAGCCCATCCCGGCGCGCGCCACGCGGGTGGGGGTCCGGGGGAGGCGGCGCCCCCCCCCCCCCCCCGGTAGGGCCCGCGGGGAGGGCCCGTGCCTTGCTGCCTCTCCTTGCAAGGCACGGGGCCTTCCCCGCGAAGTGCTGCGGAGCAAGGTGAACGAGTATGGGCTCATGACTCCTGCGGAGCAGCACTACGGCTGGGCGGCCAGCGGGAGCGAGGGGTCGTTGCCCCACTCGTCCCACGAGCCGACGTAGACCTTCACGTTCTGATGGCCGGCCCGGCGCAGCGCCAGGTACTGGAAGGAGCCGCGCCCGAGTCCCACGTGGCAGTAGCTGATGACGGTCTTGCCCCGGGCGTAGCCGTTCTTGTCCAGCTTCTGGAGCTGCTTCCTGAGCTCGGCCTCTTCCTTGAACATGGGCTTGTCTGGCTCGGCGCCCTTGTTGCCGGCGTACTTGGTGAAGGGCGAGAAGACCGCGCCGGGGATGGCGCCGCCGCGCTTCACGGTTTCTTCCTTCCCGGGGGCGGCCAGGGCCGACTGCAGGGTCTTGCCGGTGTACTCGTCGAGGGTGTGACGGGCGTCGAGCAGCAGGTAGTGGCCGGCGTCGCCGGTGGCCTTCTTCACCTCGTCCACCGAGGCGATCATGCCCCACTGGACCGCGGGCGTGAAGGCCTTTGGCGCCGGCCTGGCCGGCGGCCCAGCCTCGACCGCGCCGCCGCGGGCCTTCCAGGTGGCGAGGCCGCCGTCGAGGATGCGGACGTCCTTCACGCCGTAAAGGGTGAGGAAGAACCAGCCGCCGCTGGCGTCCACGCCGTGGCCGACGTCGTAGACCACCACCTTGGTGGCGGAATCGATGCCGAGCTCGCCGATCACCTTGGCGGCTCGGGGCTCGCACATGGGCAGGCCCTTGCAGGCCCGGACGTCGTCGAGGAGGTGCAGGTCGTGGGAGTAGGCCGTGGCCGAGCCGGGGATGTGGCCCTTCTCGAAGTCCCTGTCGTTCCCGGCGAAGAAGAAGCGGACCTCGGGCTTGCCGAGGAGGGCCTTGGCCTCGTCGGCAGAGACGAGCTCGCCGGCCTGGCTGGCGGCGGCGGTGAGCGTGGCCCAAAGGGCCAATGCGGTGCGCACGACGGTCATGGGGACTTCCTCGCTGTACGGGGGGTGGAAGACTTAGAGGCGCGCCCGGCGCCGGGCGCGGGACGGGGGCCGGACGCCGGGACGTCGGCCAGGCGGATGCCGCGAGCGCGCAGGTCCGGCGCGCCGAGGTCGAGGTGGCTGGCGCGGTAACCGGCGGCGCGCAGGACCGCCGCCGCCTCGCTGGCCAGGGAGCAGTAGGGGCCGCGGCAGTAGGCCACCACCTCTCGGCCGCGGGGGATCTCGGGAAGGCGCTCCCGCAGCTCCGAGAGGGGGATGCAGCGCGCGCCCGGAAGGTGGCCGGCGCGGTACTCCTCGTGCGGGCGCACGTCGAGGAGCGTCACCGCGCCCTGCCGGATGCGGGAGAGCAGGGCCTGGCGCTCCTCGGGGCCGAGCGCGTCCAGTTCGCGGCGCAGGCGGTCCATCTCCGGAAGCAGGTCCTCGGCCAGGTCGCGCAGGGCGGCGAAGACCCGGGACACGGCCTCGCCGGCGAGGCGGTACTCGACGCGCTGCCCCTGCTTCTCGAACTCGACCAGGCGCGCGGCGCGCATCTGCTGCAGGTGCTGCGAGGCGTTCGCGACCGAGACCCCGGCCGACTCGGCCAGCGCCTCGACGTTGCGGGCGCCCTGGCGCAAGAGGTCGAGCAGCCGCAGGCGCACCGGGCTCCCGAGGACCTTGCCGATGCGGGCCAGCTCGTCGTAGTGGGCCAGGGCGGCGCGGCGGGCGATAGCGGCGGGGGCTGTATTCAAGCTATCAATTGAATGCATCTTAAATTGATAAAAGTCAAGAGGGCGGTGCCGCGAGCGGCCCGGACGCCCCATGTGGGCACCCGAATCGCGTCCGGCGGCGCACGCCGGACGCCCGATCCGGCCCTCACCCCACCGTGCCCAGCACCACCACCGAGCGCGGCTGGGCCAGGTAGGTGCGCCCCTCCACTGGGAGCGCCTCGCCCCAGCCGCGGGCGTCGTCGGGCGGCGGCATGGCCGTGTCCACCAGGAGCCGCCAGCCGTCCTCGGCGGCAGGCAGCTCGAAGGGGAGCGGCTCCCAGTAGGCGTTGTACAGGCAGTGGACCCGGGCGCCGCCCTCGAGCGCGGAGAACCCCACCGCCAGGCTGCGGGAGTCCCAGCTCCAGTCCGGGGCGCCCAGGCGCACCCCGTGCCACTCCACCCTCGAGCGCGCCAGCACCTCGGAGAGGGAGAGGTCCTCCCCGCGCCCCGACGGGTTGAAGGCGAAGCGCAGGCCCAGGAGGCGCGCCGCGAAGCGCACCAGGTCGCGATGCCGCTCCACCAGGGCCCAGTCGAGCCAGGAGCCCTCGCCGTCCTGGCACCAGGCGTTGTTGTTGCCGCCCTGGCTCCGGCGGGCCTCGTCTCCCATCCCGATCATGGGGACCCCCGTCGAGAGCAGGGTCACCGCGAGGAAGTTGCGCACCTGCCGCGCCCGCAGCGCCTCCACCGCCGGGTCGTCGCTCGGCCCCTCCACGCCGCAGTTCCAGGAGCGGTTGTCGTCGGTCCCGTCGCGGTTCCCCTCCCGGTTGGCCTGGTTGTCCTTGCGCTCGTAGGAGACCAGGTCGTTCAGGGTGAAGCCGTCGTGGCAGGCGACGAAGTTGACGCTCTGCTCCGGCTCGCGCCGGTCGCCTGCGTAGAGGTCGGGGCTGGCGAAGAGCCGCTGGGCCAGATGGCCCACCATGCCCGGCTCGCTGCGGAGGAAGCCGCGCACGTCGTCGCGGAAGCGCCCGTTCCACTCCTTCCAGGCGTCGCCCACCCACTGTCCCACCTGGTAGAGCCCGGCGGCGTCCCAGGCCTCGGCGATGAGCTTGGTCCCGGCCAGGAGCGGCTCGCTCTCGATCTCCCACACGATGGGGGGGCTCCTCTGCGGCTGGCCGGTCTCGTCCCGCGCCAGGACCGAGGCCAGGTCGAAGCGGAAGCCATCCACGTGCATGGCGCCCACCCAGAAGCGTAGCGAGTCCAGGATCAGGCGGCGCACCATGGGATGGTTGGCCTTGAGGGTGTTGCCGCAGCCGGTGTAGTTGGCGTAGCCGGACCAGTCGCGGAGGAGGTAGTAGGCGCGGTTGTCGAGGCCCCGGAAGCACAGCGTGGGGCCGCGCTCGTCCCCCTCGGCGGTGTGGTTGTAGACCACGTCCAGGAACACCTCCAGGCCGGCGCGGTGCAGGGCCTTCACCATGTCGCGGAATTCGTCGAGGGCGGCGAGCGGGTCCCTGGCGGCGGCGTAGGCCGCGTGCGGGGCGAAGAACGCCACCGGGGAGTAGCCCCAGTAGTTCGAGAGCCCGGCGGGCGCGTCCTGGGCGTCGAACTGGAAGACTGGCATGAGCTCCACCGCCGTCACGCCCAGCGAGAGGAGGTGGGGGATCTTCTCCACCAGCCCGGCGTAGGTGCCGCGCCGCGCCTCGGCCACGCCCGAGCTCGGGTGTCGCGTGAAGCCGCGCACGTGCAGCTCGTAGACCACGGTGCGCGGGAAGGGGCGCCTGAGCGGCGCGTCCCCCTCCCAGTCGTACCGATCGAGGTCCGCCACCGCCGACTTCATGGCGGCGCCGGCGTTGTCGCCGGCGCGGCAGGCCGCCTGGCGATCGTAGCCGGGCGGCACCGCCACCGCACGGCCGTAGGGGTCGAGGAGGAGCTTCTGCGGGTCGAAGCGCAGGCCGCGCGACGGGTCGAAGGGTCCTGTGGCGCGCCAGCCGTAGAGCTGCCCGGGGCGGAGGCCGGGCACGAGCGCGTGCCAGTAGTGGTAGCTGCGGTTCCGGGACCGCTCCAGGGCGATCACCCGGCTCGGGCGGCCGTCCTCGGGCCGGTCGAAGAGGCACAGCTCCATCGAGGCCGCGTCGCGCGCCCAGACGCTGAAGTTCACCCCCTCCGGCGACGAGGTGGCGCCGAGCGGAAAGGGCTTCCCGCGGCTGGGTGGGTCGTGGCTCAGGCTGGCGCCCTCGCGGCGGCGCCGACGAGCCTACACCCGGCGGATGACGGCCGGGCTGTGACCGACCCAGGCGGGGCAGATGGCCCCGGGCGGCGCTGGAACGGATCGAGCCAGACGTGCTCTGCTTTCGCCGTCCCGCCCTCACGAGGAGGAGAAGATGATCCTTTTCCGACATGCCGTTGCCGCCGCCCTCGCCGCCGCTCTCGCTCCCGCCGCCCTGGCCCAGGGCCCCTGCGCCGAAGACGTGCAGCGGCTCTGTCAGGGGACCGCGCCCGGGAGCGAGCGGCTCGCCTGCCTCTGGCCCAAACGGGACCTGCTCACGCCCGCTTGTCAGCAGGACCTGGCCCGGGCCGAGCAGCGCGCCCGCGAGATCCACCAGAATTGCAGGGCGGACGTGTGGCAGTTCTGCCAGGGCATCGCCCCTGGGCAGGGGCGGATCCTGGCTTGCCTCAAGTCGCACGAGGCCGAGCTGTCGCCGCCGTGCGCCGAGGAGTTCGGGCGGGCGCGCGAGAAGGTGAGGGGCATCCAGCAGGCCTGCGCCGGCGACGCCAAGCAGCTGTGCGCCGGCATCAAGGCGGGGCGTGGGCGGCTCTACGCTTGCCTGGTGTCCAACCGGGACCGCGTCTCGCCGTCCTGCCAGCAGGCGCTGGCGCGGTGAGGTCCCGACTCGAGCCGCCCCGGCGCGAGGCCTCTGAGAAGACCGGGCTCCGTCGGCTTCTGCACCCGTGCGCTGCCGCCACCCACCACGCAGCGGCGGACGGTGGGGCCGGGCGGGAAGCCAGGGATGGCACGCGGCGAATCCCACGTCCTACTTGCCCGGAGTCCACCGCCAGGTGATCCCCAGGCTGGCGATCCAGGCGTCGATGTCGTAGGTGCCGGGGAGCGCCGCCTGCGCCGTGGCCGTGACCTGGTCGAACCAGGCGTAGAAGAAGCAGGCGTCGATCGAGATGGCCTTGCTCACGGCCCACCCGGCGCCGACCGCGGCGGCCCAGGAGTGGCCGTCGGGAATCGAGGGGTGGTAGTAGTCTGGCTGGTAGCCGGAGTGGTCGCGCAGGATCCCGGCCCTGAGCGCCAGCTGCGGCGCGGCCTGCCACTCGCCGCCGAGCCGCAACGTGTAACCGTTGCCGTAGTGGCGCGGCACGCTCACCGTGAGAGGCCGGCCGGTGGTGGGGTCGATGGCCGTCCCTACGAAGGTGTCGGAGGCGTAGACGTCGTAGCCGTCGAGGGTGTACCCGGACACCAGCTGGAGGGAAGGCCGGATGCGCCAGGCGAGCCCCAGGTCGAGCCTGCTCGGGACGGTGTACTCGTGGGTCACCTTCTGATCGGGGAAGGCGGTCTGCAGCGCCGGGGGGATGGTGAAGTGCGCGTCGCCCTCGAGCGTCTGCGCCGACTTGTACCGGTAGTTGACACCCAGCGTGAGCGGGACCCCTTCGAACGGACCGACCTCGGCGGCGACGTCCCAGGTGACCGAGTCGCCGGCGGTGCCGACCTCCACCCTTCCCTCGCCGCCCGGGATGGCCTGGGCCTGGGAGAGTTGCTCGGTGGTGCGGTAGTAGACGAGCCCCGCCCCGAGGCGCAGCCACCTGGTCACGTCGGCGCCGGCGGAGAGGTAGAGCGCGTAGGTCCGGCGGTCCACCGTCTCCACTTCGAAGCGGCCGGTCCAGCCCGGGGGCCAGTCCACCGCGCCGCCGTATGGGATGAGGAAGCCCAGGCCCACCCCCACCCCGCGCTCGCCGACCTTCCCGCCGAAGGCGGCGTAGGCCGCCGGCGGCGGCACGGTGTTCTCGCTGGTGTAGGGCGAGGGGTAGAGGCCGGTGGTGGTGTTCCAGGTGTCCGTCACCTGGAGCAGGCCCCCGGCCAGCGAGACGTCGAAGCCCTCGATGCGGGCCAGGGCCGCCGGGTTCACGTAGGCCGCGGGCGAGCCCACCTGGGCGGCCACGGTGGCCTCGGCCATGGCCAGGTCGCGGGGGGTGACGTGCGGCACGTTGTCGACGCTGGCGAGGGCCGCGGCCGGCGCGGCGAGGAGGGCGACGGCGAGTCGGCGCATGGCGGTCCTCACGGGATGGCCCGGACGGGCGGCGGGAGGGCGAGGGTCTGGAGGAAGGCGGCGGCGTCGTCCTGGCCCAGCAGCGTCAGGGCGCGGTCGTCGGCGTTGGGAGTGCCGCTCCCCAGGCCCCAGTCGGCGAGGAAGGAGTGCCCCAGCGTGCCGGGGTTGGGCGAGACGCCGAGGACGCAGGCCTGCCCGGCGCGCGTCGAGTTGGCGTAGAGGACGCTGGTGCTGGCAGTGGGGCTCGAGGCGCCGAGGCCCAGGTTGTCGTAGAGGAGCGCCGAAGCGGTGTTGGGGACCACCTGGTCGCAGGCGGCCCACTGGCCGAGGATGGAGAAGCCCCCAGCCGTCACCCGGGCCCGCGCCGCGCCGGCGAAGTTCAGCGGATCGGCCGGGTCCAGGATCCACTTGGCGGTCTGGATGAAGAGCAGGTACTCGGGCGAGCCGGGCGCGATCCCCAGGCTGGCCAGCAACTGTTGCAGGAGCGGGGCGAATGCCGGCGACTGCGAGACGATGTCGGAGGCGGTGGCGCCGCCCACGTTCAGGACCACCCTGGAGAGCTGCGGCTGGGCCGCGGCGTTGAGGGTGCCGAGCAGCGCTCCCAGCGACTGCCCCTCGTAGTAGACGGCGCCGGGGTTCACGTAGATGGGGGGCGTCTTGGTGAGGAGGTACCGGGCCACAGGGCTCTCGGCTCCGGCCGGGAGCGCGGGAAGGATGGGCGGGGGCGGGCGGGCCAGCGCCAGCGCCAGCGCCGAGATGTCGACCAGGTCCTGCCGCATCGAGTCGCGCAGGCGGTAGAGGTTCCCGGAGACGAAGTAGCTCGCCGAGGTGTCGGCCACGCCGCCCCGCTGCGAAGGCGGGAGCGCCGCGAAGTCCGTGAAGCACTGCGACGTGGCGCACAGCACCGGGGATCTCACCAGCGTCCCGACGGTGCACGTCCCCGGCGGCGGCGACTCGTCGCCCTGTGGGGTCCCGGGAGGCGCCACCGGCGTGCAGATGCCGGGGCCGCCGGCGTCGGTCAGGCAGTCGGCGTTCTGCGTACAGTAGCTCCGGTCGCCGTGGAGCGGGGCGTCGACGGCGGCGACCACGAAACCCCTGGCCGCCAGGCGGTCGGCCACGAGCAGCATCTGGGCCCGGCCTCCTCCCAGGCCATGGTGGAAGATCGCCAGCGGCGGGCACTTGAGCCCGCCCGGACCGCAGTCGGGCAGCGCCGCTAGCGCCCCGGCTGCCGGGACCACCACCGTGGCCGGGATGTCCCCGAGCCGCCAGTTGGCGCTGTTCGGGTCGAAAGCCCCGGTGTAGGGGTCGAGCAGGTTCACGGTGGGGATGGTGGTTTCCAGGACCTCGCCGATGTTCCCCGAGGTCACCACCGCCGGATCGACGCCGTGCTTGTGGAAGGCGACGCTGGGCGTGAAATACGGGCCCACCGCGCCCGGCTTGATGCCGAAAGCGCCGCCGGCGTAGGGGAGCATGGGCAGCTGCAGCGTCAGGTCGGTGACGGTCTGGGTGCGGAAGGTGTAGCCGAAGGCCACCTTCCCCTTGACGCAGGCGAGCGGGTCGGCCGCCGCGCTG
>DASTPH010000173.1:0-16355 GCA_035762305.1 Anaeromyxobacteraceae bacterium | reverse complement strand
CAAGCACCTCGACGAGAAGGTGGCCGCCCTGCACCTGGACCAGATCGGGGCCCGGCTGACCAAGCTCACCAGGAAGCAGGCCGACTACATCGGCGTGCCGGTGGGCGGGCCGTACAAGAGCGAGCACTACCGGTACTAGGGCCGGCCGGGGCGCGCGAGAAGGGGCGCTCGGCACCCCGGACGCTCCAGGCCGACTTTCCGGACCATGCGGAGCGGGAATCGCGGGTCGGCGTGAGCGCGCCCGTTCGGCGGCGAGCGCCAGCACCGCCGGTACTGGGGGTCGCGGAACCGGCCCTGGTGTAGCATCGTCCTGTGATTCGCCCCGACCTCGATCGGTGCGACGCCTGCGGACAGGCGGCCGGAGCCGAGCCGCTCTGCGCCAGCTGCGGCGCGAGCCTGCTGGTGGACCTGGTGATCGGGCAGCCGCTCGCTGACGAGCGGGCGCGCTTCCGCGCCGCCCAAGAGCTGGCGACGCGGACGGGCGTTCCCTTCTCCGCCGCGAAGGCGGGGCTCGGCGCCCCGGCGGGTGTGCCGCTGGCACGGCGTCTCGACCGCGCCGCGGCGCGCACGCTCCGGGAGGCGTTGGCCCGGCACGGCGTGGTGACCGGGGCGCGCCCGGCACCGAGCCGGCGCCGGGTCCGGCCCCTGGCCCTGGTCCTGGGTGGCCTGGCGGCGCTGGCGCTCCTCGGCGCGGGGCTGGCCCTGTGGCTGCGCGGCGCGCCGGAGCGACCCGGCCTGGCGAGCACGCCGACCCCCGCGACCGAGGCGAAGGGGGCCGCCCCGGGCCGGCCGCCGGAGCCGGGTCCGGCGGAGCCATCGAACCGGCTCGCCACGCCGGAGATCGCGAGCCGTGCCACCAGGGCGGTGGCGCAGGTCTCCTGCCGGGACCGCTCCGGCACGGCCTTCTTCGTGAGCCCGGAGCGGGCCGTGACCAACGCGCACGTGGCCTGCGGCCGGGGCGAGACCCTGCAGGTCCGCCTCCACGACGGCCGCGAGCTGATGGGCCGGACCGCGATCTGGCTCGAGCAACCCGACCTGGCGCTGATCGAGGTCCCGGGCGCGTCGGCGAGCCCGCTCGCCCTGGGCGACTCGACGCTCCTCGCCCCGGGCGACGCGGTGGTGCTGATCGGGAACCCGGGCGGCCTGACCTTCACGGTGCATGAAGGGCGGGTGAGCTTCGCGGCGCGGAACCTTTTCGGCATTGCCTGGGTGCAGCTGAACGCCGCCGTCAACCCCGGGAACAGTGGCGGGCCCCTGCTCGACGGGCAGGGGCGGGTGGTGGGGGTCGTCTCGCTCAAGGCGGCCGCCGCGGACGGCATCGGCTTCGCCCTGCCCATCGAGTACGTCCGCTCGCGCCTCCCGGACGACCGGGGGCAGACCCCGGAGCAGCTGGCTCGCTGGAACGCCGTCCTGGCGCGAGCGCGGGAGGAGGATGCGCGGGAGGTGGAGGCCTTTCGGGCCCGCTTCCAGAAGCCGGCTCTGTTGGCGGCCACCCTGGGGGGCGGCGGCAGGCTGGTGGCCACGGTCCTTTTCCGCGCTCCACGCGCGCCTCCGACCCTGCGGCTGCGAGCCGAGGTGCGCGATGGCGATCGGGTCGCTTGCGGCGCCGACGGCGCGGTGGAGCAGTGGGTCGGGGTCGAGTCAGGTCTTCGCGACGAGCTGCGGCGCTCACCGGAGGAGCCGCGACTCCGCTGGGCCGTCGAGCGCGGCGTGGCGCAGGGCCTGCACGTGGGGGGCATGGTGCTGAGCCTCGGCCACTGTCGCCCGGAGGACATCCCGGAATTGGCGGTGCTGGCCCTCCGCGACGGCGAGCCGGGCGATCGCCCGGTCCAGTTCCCGGGGTCGGCCTTCGCCGAGGCGCTGCGGCGCGACGACGAGGCCCGGGCCCAGCGCGGCTCCCGGGCCCGGGGCGAGGAGGAGCGGCTGGCGCGCTCGGAGTCGCAGTGGCGGGAGGCCTTCCGGAGCGCCCGCCAGTCGGTGACCGAGTTGGATGAGACGAGGCAGCGGCTACGGCAGAAGGCGAGCAGCGCCTCGCTCGACTGGCGCGAGCAGGGCGACCTGGCCCAGACCGAGGCCAGGCTCCTCCGAGCCCGTGATCAGCTGGACGAGCTGGAGCGGGAGGCGTCGCTCCAGGGAGTGCCGCGTCACTGGAGGCAGTGAGCCGGTCGGCTCTGTCCGAGACGAGGGAGCTTCGCGAGATCGACGCCGGACAGGAGATTGCGCATGCGACTCGCACACGTGCTCGACAGGATCGAGGGGGAAGTGGCGGATCGTGACGATCGGGGAAGACTGCTGAGCGCGTCGTCCCGGCCCTGGCTCGATGACGGTGCCGCTCCGGGAACCCCCGCGCTTCGCGAGACCAGATGAAGATACGTGCGACACCTGCCATCGCCCTCCTCGCGGCCCTGCGGTCAGCGGCGGCGCCCGCCGACCCATCCGCCCCGGAGATCGCCTGGGACCAGGACCTGGCCTTCGAGCACGATCGGGAGAACTACCAGCGGACGCTCTCGGGCATCGTGGACGGGGCCTGGCGCCTGGCCCAGGCCGAGACCGGCCTCGCCCCGCGGCGGGGCGTGAAGGTCCGGGTTCACTCCCGCGCCGGGTACGAGCGCGCCTTCGGGACCGGCGCCGCCTGGAATCGGGGCGCTCACTACTCGCGGGGCGAGATCCACGTGAACGGCGGCAACCGCCTCGACGACCGTCTGGCCGGTGGCATGGCCCACGAGATGGTGCACGCCGTCCTGGATCACCAGGGCACCGCCTGGCGCCTCCCCACCTGGCTCAACGAGGGGCTGGCCGAGCGGGTGGGATGGAAACGCATGGGGCTCGACGACCTCGCGCCCAACCAGGTCCTCGAGCTCCAGTACCACGGGCGAGAGCGCGCGCTGGTTCCGCTCCCGACGCACGGGCCCATCGGCAAGGCGGAGTACCTGCACAGCTACGCGGCGGTGCTGTTCGTGGAGAAGAAGGCCGGGCGGGGAACGCTCCTGGCGGTGGTGCGGCGGACGCTAGAGGGGGAGCCCTTCGAGAAGGCCCTCGACGCGGAGACCCGCTGGACGGTGGCGGACCTGGAGCGTGAGTTCGCCGACTGGGTGGCTCATCTCCGGTAACGTCATCCGGCCATCGGCTCCCATGCATCGGCCAGCGCCGTCGACTCGAGCGGCGACGCGTGAGCACCTCGCACCAGCAACCTGAGCGGATTCTGCTCAGCCGCAGGACAGCCCGCGATGGCCTTCGGGCTCAACCCCGCGAAATCTCGAGGGCACCCCAGGCGGAGCCCGGCGGCACCGCAGTTGCACGCTCCCGTATCGGAGACGATCGAGGGATTGGAGCCATGGTTCCGACCTGGATGATCAAGGAGCTCGAACGGCTGCGGCGGGAGCGGGAGCTAGTACGCCGCGAGTGGCCGCAGCTCCGGGTCGAGCTGCCCGGCCAAGTGGAGGACCAGCCGCGGCCCGCTCCCGCACCTACCGCCCCCATCGTGATCGAGCTCGGCTAGGCTCCGGGACGCAGGGACGATTCCGTTCCAGGCCGCCGTGCCGGTCTCCAGCCCGGCGCCGCGATGGTGCGGAGCTGAGACGACCCCACCGGGAATCCGGCCACGCGCCCTCCAGGCCGTTATCCTGGGGCGAGCTCCGAACCGTTCGCAGCAGGCGCAGGAGTCGTCATGGCCGCCCGAAAGCTGATCGACCTGAGCCACACGGTGGAGCACGGGATGGTGACCTACAAGGGATTGCCCGCGCCCGTCATCTGCGACTTCCTGAGCCGGGAGGGATCGCGCGCGAAGTACGCGCCCGGCACGGAGTTCCAGATCGGCAAGATCGAGATGGTGGCCAACACCGGTACCTACCTGGACAGCCCCTTCCATCGGTACGCCGACGGCAAGGACCTCTCGGAGCTCCCCCTCGAATCGCTGGCCGATCTGGAGGGGGTCGTCGTGCGTGCGACGGCGCGGGCAGTCGATCGCGTCGCCTTCGATCGGCTGAAGATCGAGGGGCGAGCCGTTCTCATCCAGACCGGATGGGACCGGCACTGGCGTACCGATCAGTACTTCGAGGGAAGCCCCTTCCTCACCCGGGAGGCCGCCCAGCTCCTCGCGGACCAGGGCGCCGCGCTGGTCGGAATCGACTCCCTGAACATCGACGACACGGGCGATGGGAGCCGGCCAGCCCACACCATCCTCCTCGGGTCGGAGATCCCCATCTGCGAGCACATGACGGGCCTGGCGCGGCTTCCGTCGAGCGGGTTCCGCTTCTCGGCCCTGCCCGTCAAGGTCAAGGGCTTCGGGACCTTTCCCGTGCGTGCCTTCGCGGTGGTCGACGGTTCGTGAGCACGAAGCGTTCCCAGAGGCCGCGCCCGGGATCAATGGATCTGGAAGCCGATGTAGCCGAAGACCAGGCTGGATCCGTCCAGGTCGCGCTCCGAGTAGAACTGGCGCGAGTAGTCCAGGCTGAGGGTGAGCTCGAGCCGGGGGGCGGCCACGATCGCATAGCCCACGCCGAAGAGGAGGTTGGTCCCGGCGTGCGTGGTGCTGCCGCCTCCGGGGACCGGCAAGCTCAGCGTCGAGAGGCCGCCCCCGGTGCGGATGAACGGGCCGCGTGTCAGCGGGAAGACGGTGAACATCAGGTCGTAGTTGACGAGGGTGCTCCCGGGGTTGGTGTAGTCGGGACCGGACGCCGAGGCGTGGATTCCGGAGAGGTCGACGCCCAGAAGCAGTTGCGGCGTCACCACCGCGCCGGCGCGGAAGGCGAGGCCGAAGCCGCCGCCGTCGAGCGTACCGGGGGGCAACGGCGTCGCTCCCTGAGTGAAGGCGTAGCCGCCTCCGTAGCCCATGCTCATGCCCAGGTACCAGGTGCTCAGGGGCTCCGCCGTCGCGTAGGCGCGTGGGGCGTAGACCGGCTGTGAAGGAGGAGGGGGCGGCTGCCGAGCGTAGGGCGGCTGGTAGTACGCGGGAGGAGGCCGAGGAGGGTAGTAGCCGGGCGGAGGAGGGGGCGGCGCGTACTGGGCCAGGGCGATGGCGGTCACGATCTGGGCGAGCATGGCTCCTTCCTCGCCTCCTCCGAGCGTGCCAGCTTCGTGCCCGGGGGCCAGATCGCCTGTGATCAATGGCCTAGGCGCGCCTGCGCGGCGGGAGTGGGCGCCGACCGCGACACCGATGTCGCGAGGCGACCCATTCGGGTCGTGGGTTCCCGGAGGGATGCCTTCTGGTCGCCGCCGGCGCGCTCGCGGGGCGCTCCGCGGCGCGCCGAGGAGCGCTGGCTCCGGCTACGCCTCGGCATAGGCCCGCTCGAGCGCCGCCACGTCGAACTTCACCATCTTCATCATGGCGTCCATCACCGCCTTCACCTTCCTCGGGTCCTTGTCGCCGATGAGCTCCATGAACCGCTTGGGGACGATCTGCCAGGAGAGGCCGAACGGGTCGGTGATCCAGCCGCACTGAACCGGCTTCGCGCCGGCCTTGACGAGCTTGTCCCAGTACTGGTCGACCTCGCGCTGGTCCCGGCACTCGACGAAGAGCGAGAAGGCGTCGGAGAACTTGAAGTGCGAGCCGCCGTTGTAGGCCCGGAAGAGCTGACCTCCGACGATGAACTCGGCGTAGGTGACCGGGCCGCCCTTGCCGGCGCGGGAGACGCTCACGACCTTGGAGTCGGGGAACGTGGCCGTGTAGAACTCGATGGCGGCTTCGAGCTGGTCGTCGAACATGAGGAACGGTGTCACCTTGCTCATTGCGGGTCCCTTCGGTTGGGCGCCCGCGGGTGGGGCGCGCGTTCACCATCTAGTCGAAGCAGAAGGGCGACGCTCGACATCGGCGATGCATGCGCACCCCTTCGGGGCCGCCACGGCTCACGGTCGTGACGCGCGCGCATCGAGCCCCCGGCGGGGGACGGGCCCCCGCCCCCGCGGCCCGTAGGGCCGGCCCGCGGACTCAGCCGTCAGGCCGCCCGCGCCGCCGGCCGGATGCTGACTTGAAGGCGCTGGCCGCGGCGCAGGAGATCGAGCTTCACCTCGGGTGGGGCGGACAGGACCAGCACTCGCTGCAGATCGTCGAGGGTGTCGAGAGGAGAGCCGTTGGCGGCGAGGAGCAGGTCGCCCTCGGCCAGGGCCGCCCGCTCCGCGGGCGTCCCGGCCTCGACCCGCAACACCCGGACCCCGCGCGGATGCCCCAGCTCCTGCGCCAGCGCCGGAGCCAGCTCCTCGCCCCTGACCGCGATGCCCAGGAAGGGCCGGCGCACCACGCCGTGCTGCATCAGCACCGCCGCCACCCATCCCGCGGTCCGCGCCGGCACCGCGAACCCCATGCCGCTGGCGAAGGGGATCATGGCTGTGGTGACGCCCACCACCCGGCCCTCGGCGTCGAGGAGCGGCCCGCCGGAGTTGCCCGGGTTCACGGCGGCGTCGGTCTGGATGAGGCCGTCCAGCAGCCCGCCCTGCGGGGTGGGGAGGGCCCGGTAGAGCGCGCTCACCACCCCCACCGAGACCGAGCGCTCGAAGCCGAGGGGGTTGCCGATGGCAAGCACCAGCTCGCCCACGCGGAGCGAGCGGTCCTCCGCCAGCGGGAGGGTGGCGAGCCCGCGCGCCTCGGCCCGTACCACCGCCAAGTCGGTGCGCTCGTCCGAGCCCACCAGCTCGCCGCCCACCTGCTCGCCGCCGGGAAGGCGCACCCCTAGCGGGCCGCCCCGCCCGGCCACGTGGGCGTTGGTAAGGACGTAGCCGTCAGGGCTGAGGGCCATGCCCGAGCCCTGGCCGCGCCGGCGCTCGAGCCCGACCACGCCCGGCGAGGCGTGCGCCACCAGCTCGGCCAGCTCGGCCGAGAAGTCGGAGAGCCGGCTCATCGACGCGCTTCCTTCGCCCGCTCCCGGGTTCCGACGGTGACGGCCACCTCGCGGACCTCGCCGGCCCGCACAAGCCGCAGCGCCACCGCCCGACCGATGCGGTCCTCCTCGAGGAGCGGCAGGAGCTCGCCCGGATGCGAGAGGGCGGTGCCGCCGAAGGTCAGCAGGGCGTCGCCGAGGAGCAGGCCGCCGCGCTCGGCGGGGCTCCCTTCCTCGACGGCGGTGACGAGCAGACCTCCCGCCTGCCCGGCGGCCTTCTCCAGAGAAGGCGGCAGCCGCACCGGGATGGTGGCCACGCCCAGGAAGCCGCGCCGCACCTGGCCGTGGGCCAGGAGCTGGCCCACCACGCGGCGCAGCGTCGGCGTGGGGACCACCAGGGCCGCGCCGCGGACCAGGCCGGCGGTGGCCATGCCCACGGCGCTGCCAGCGAGGTCCACCACCAGCGCCCCGGAGAAGCCGGGGTGGAGCCCCAGGTCGGCTTCCAGGTAGCGGTCGAGCTTCCCGCCGGCCGGCGTGCGCCATGCCTCGGCAGCGCGGGCCAACGGACCGAGCCCGACGCGCAGGGCGCGGCCGGGGCGCGAGAGCGAAAGCAAGAGCTGCCCTGCCTTCAGCGATCCCGGCTCGGCCCAGGCCGGGGCGGGAAGGCCCGAGGCCTGGACGCGCAGCACCGCCAGGTCGGTGCCGGGGTCGCGCCCCACGAGCTCGGCCCTGAGGCTCCGCCCGTCGAAGAGTCCCACCTCGATGTCCTCGTCCCACTCCACGTTGTGGTGCGCCGTCACCACCACTCCGTCCGGCGACCAGATGGTCCCGCTCGCGGGGGCGCGCCGCGCCTCCACCCGCACCGCGCTCCGGCCCCCGTCCTCGGCCAGGGCCGATAGCCGCTCCGACAGCTCCGTCCAGCTCTGATTGGTCATACCCGGAGCCTAGGCGCAGCTCGGCCGCTCCACATCGGCTGGAGGGCCAGGTCCCGCCCTGGCCGAACGGTCAGGCCCGCGCGGGACGGTCCCGGCCGCCGCCGCACCGCGGCGGTCGCGACCCATCTCGGTAACCAAATCCCCCACTCGTCGACGTCCGCGGCGGCCCGGTCTCGCCGGAGGGCGCCTTCGGAGCGAGCCACGGCCGCCCCGATACGCGCGACCCCGGCCCGTGGTCGCGGCGAGCAACCGCGCGACTCAGGGCCAGAAGATGGCCCGGCACTCCGCCGAGAGCTTGTCCCGCTGCGTGACCAGGCAGGCCAGCACCGCCCCCTGGCCCTTGGGGATGCCGGGGCACAGGCGCGACGCGTCGCCCCCGCAGGCGGCGACGAAGGCGTCCAGCCGGGCCATCGCATCCTGGCAGGTGGAGGAAAGCTGGTCGCGGCGCGAGGCCAGGCAGGCGAAGAGGCGCCCCTGCCCCGCGGGGACCCCCTGGCACCAGGAGAAGATGTCGGCTTGGCAATCCAGCCCGGCGTCGCTGGCGACCTTCGCGGCCCAGTCGAGGGTCTTCCGGCAGCCCTCCGAGAGCCGGTTCCAGTTGGAGCGGAGGCAGTAGTAGATGCGCCCCTCGCCCGCCGGGGTGCCGGCGCAGACCTTGGCGGCGTCGTCGGCGCACGCGTCGTCGGCGCTCGCCGGAGGGGCCGCCAGCAGGCCGGCGAGTAGCACGAGGGTGGTCGCGGTCTTCCAGATCATGGCGTCCTCCTTGGAGCGCGCGGCCCCGACGAAGGGTACGGGCCGGGGAGCCGCGAGCGCAAGGCGCCAGGTGGGACCCGCTGGCGACTGGCGCCGGGCCGGGCGCCCCGGCGCCGTCACAGCACCACCAGCCCGAGCCGCGCCGCCCGCACGATGGCCTCGGAGCGGCTCTCGGCGCCGAGCTTGCCCAGGATGGCGTTCACGTGGAACTTGGCGGTGTGCTCGGAGATGCCGAGCCGGGCGGCGATGGCCTTGTTGGCGAGCCCTTCCGCGAGGAGCGCCAGCACCTCCAGCTCGCGGGGCGTGAGCGGCTCGTCCAGGTCCGGCGCGGGAGTGGCCCGGACCACCGACGCGGCGACGCCGGCATCGAGCACCACGAGGCCCTGAGCCGCAGCGGCGAGGGCGCCCGCCAGCCGCTCCGCCGGGGCGTCGCGGAAGATCGCACCCCGGGCCCCGGCGGCGAGCGCCTCCGCGGCCTGGGTGGCGGCCGAGAGCAGGGCCACCACCGGCACCTGCCCAGCCAGGTCCCGCAGGTCGGAAGAGGCGTCGCCGGGCCCGACGTCGAAGACCGCCACCTCCGGCGCCGAGCGCCGCAGGGACGCCTGGGCCTCGCGGGCCGAAGCCGCCTGCTCCACCACCGCCAGGCCCGGGACCCCGCCGAGCAGCGCCGCCAGGCCGCCGCGCGCCAGCGGGTCGGCGCTCACCACCAGCAGGCGCAGCGGATCCACCTGGAAGGTGTAACCACCGCGGGTCCGCGGGCAAGCGGCGGGGTGGTAGCATGTCGGCAATGGAGGGGAGTGGCGCCCCGATGGCGGGGAACCGCGGGCGGCGCGGCCGGCGGGGCTGGGCTCTGGCCGGAGCATTGGCCTCCTGTTTCCTCGTCGCCGTCTGGTGGATCGCCCGATTGCCCGGCGACGCGGCTCGGGCCCCCGACCCGCCGCGGCCGCCCAGGTGGGTGCTCCCCGCGCAGGGCGGCACGGCGCTCGCGCCCGCGCCGCCGCCTCTCCTGCGGGCCGGCGCTCCCGCGGCCGCGCCTCGCGACCCATTGGCGGCGGCCATCCCGGGCGATGCCCGCGAGACCTTCGTCCTCCAGGTGAACGCGCTCGCGCACGCACCGCTGGGGAAACTGTGGCTCGGATGTCTGGCGAAGAAAGAGCGGAAGCTGCTGGCTCTGCTCGAGAAGGCAGGCATCGATCCTCTGGTGAACGTGGATCGGCTGGCCCTGATCCCGGACGGCGAAGGGCTCGCCGTCGCGAGCGGCTTCTTCGCAGGGGCGAACCCGCTCACCCTCGTCGAGTCCCTGCCAGACGCGGAACCCCACATCACCGTTCGGCCACACGGAGCGGATGCCACACTGTTCACTACGAGGTTGTGCTTCTTCGAATGCTGGCCGATGGAGCTGGCGAGGTGGGGCAATGCCACGCTCGCGTTCGGAGAACCTAAGCGGGTGCGCGCCTTCGTGGACCGCTTACAGGAGCGATCGAGCGAGCCGCCGCTGGCCCTTCCCGAGAACGCCTTCGCAGCGGACATCTTCGCCGTGACGGGAGCAGCCAGGCTGGCGAGCTGGCTCGATCTGGACGATCGCGTCCTCGACCGATGGCTGTCAGAGTTGCCAGCTCGAGCGGAGCTCCGCGTCGACGCCATGCGAGACGTGCGGGCGACGGCGCGCGTCACCGTCGAGGACCCGGCCGCGGCGGGCGACCTCGCCGAGCTGTTCGATTCAGCGGTGGCCGCTGCCGCGTCGAAGGCGCTGGTGGCCGGCGACCTCGCGCGCGTCGAGCTGCTCGGGCGACTGGCCGTGATCCGGGGCCAAGGCGAGTTCACCCTGTCCCTCGACCTGCCCCTGGAGGCTCTGGAGCGCCAGTTCCAGGGTTGCCGCCGAGAGGAAGACGGGTGGTGGTGAGCTCGAGCTCGAATACCCCCGGGCGGTCACGGCACCATGCCGGCGCCCGTCCGCCCTCCCCAGCGCATACAATCCGCGAATGACGGTCGCCATCGAGGCGCAGGGGCTGGAGAAGACCTACCGCGGCTCGCTCGGCCGCGGCGGCGCCACCGCCCTGCGGGGGGTCGACCTGCGAGTCGAGCGCGGCACCGCCTTCGGCCTCATCGGCCCGAACGGGGCGGGGAAGACCACGTTCGTGAAGGCGCTGCTTGGCGTGGTGCGCCCGACCTCCGGGCGCGTCTCGCTTCTGGGCGGCGACCCCGACGACCCGGCGGTGCGCCGCCGGGTCGGCTACCTTCCCGAGCGCCTGGCCCTGCCGCCCGCCTGGACCCCGGTGGAAGTCCTGAAGGCCGTGGCGCGGCTGAAGCGCCTCGGCCCGGCGCGGGCCGAGGTGGCGCGCCGCCTGGAGGAGGTGGGGATGGCCGAGGACTCCGGGCGCAAGGTGGGCGGTTTCTCCAAGGGCATGAAGCAGCGGGTGGGGCTCGCCTGCGCCCTGCTGGGCTCGCCCGACCTCCTGGTCCTCGACGAGCCCACCGACGGGCTCGACCCGCTGGCCCGCGTCGAGGTGCGGAGCCTCCTCGCCCGCGAGATCGGGCGCGGCGCGACGCTGTTCCTCAACTCGCACCTCCTGGCGGAGACCGAGCGAGTCTGTGGACGCATCGGCATCCTGGTGGAGGGGCGAGTGGTCCGCGAGGGTGCCCTCTCCGATCTCAGGGCCGCCCTGCCGCGCTGGCGCCTCCGGCTGGCCGGGCCGGAGGCGGCCATCGCCGCCGCCGGCTTCTCCTCCGGCGGCGACGGGAGCTTCGCCTTCGAGGGCGAGGCCGAGGCCATGAACGCCGCCCTCGACCGGGCCCGCGGCGCGGGGGCGCTGGTATTGGAGGTGGCGCAGGACTCGAAGGACCTGGAGGCGGTGCTGGCCGAGGCGGTGGGGAACGAGGCCCCCGGCCGAGAGGCGGGGCGGCCGTGAGCGCGCTCCTCGTGGCCGGCGACCTGCTTCGCGAGGCGAGGTCGCGCCGCTGGACCCTGGCCCTGGCGGGAGCGGTGACGCTGGCGCTGGTCATGGTGGCCCTGGGCCTCAGGCTGGAGGTGGTGGACGGCGCCCTGGCCGCGACGCGCCTCTTCGGCGGCACGCTCGACACCGACATCCGCTCGGTGGACGTGGCGCTGCGCCCGCTCTTCGCGGCCACCTCCTGGCTGGTGTTCTTCGGCGGCACGCTCTTCGGCATCGCCGCCGTGAGCGACTTCGCTCCCTCCATGCTGGCGCCGGGCCGGGTGGAGCACCTGCTCTCGCTGCCGGTGCAGCGCTGGCAGCTTCTGCTGGGGACCTTCCTGGGCGTGGAGGCGCTGGTGCTCGGCGGGGCCCTCTACGGCGGCGGCGGGATGGCGCTCCTGTTGCTCGCCAAGACCGGCGTGTGGAACCCGGGACCGGTCCTGGCGGCGGGCATGGCGGCGGTGGCCTTCGCCCCGGTCTACGCGGTCATGCTTGGGGCGACGCTCCTCGCCCGCAGCGCGGCGCTCTCGGCGGCGGCGGGCTTCCTGCTCTTCCTGGCCGGGGTGGTGGCTGGCAAGCGCGACGCCATCAGTCCGGTCTTCAAGCCGGGCGCGGCCCGCGCCATGTTCCTCATGGCGACGGCGCCGCTGCCGCGCCTCACGCCGCTGGCCGAGGCGGGCGCCGACCTGGCCCAGGCGAAGCCGCTGGCGGTGTGGCCGCTCCTGGGGTTCGTCGCCGGCGCAGCGCTCTTCGCCGCTGCGGCCCTGGCGCTGGCGGCGGCGCGGTTCGAGCGGAAGGATTTCTGATGGCGACGCGCTCCGCACGGCGCACTGGCCTCTGGCTCCTGGCGGCGGCGCTGCTCCTCGCCGCCACCGCCCTGGTGGCCATGCTGTCCGAGGAGGGCGGGCCGGTTCCGGCCCGGGCCGCGGTCGAGTTCCCGACCCAGCTGCGCGGTCCGGAGTACCTGCGCATGAACCGGCGCGCCACCCTGCCGCCGCTGCCCCAGGCCGGTTCCCCGGCGGCCGCGCCGCCGGAGCGCAAGCGCGATCCGCTGCTGTGGGCCCTGCCGCCCGGCCCGGCCGGGGCGGTGGTGGTCTTCGAGGCCAACGCCCTGCGGCACTCGCGCCTGGGAGAGCTGTTCCTGGGTTGCCTGGGCGAGAGTGAGAAGAAGGACCTCGACGAGCTGCGCCGGATGGGCATCGACCCGCTGAAGGACGTGGACCGGGTGGCGGTGATGCCGAAGGGCCTGGCGGTGTCCGGGTTCTTCGACAAGGTCAGCTGGGACCAGGTCTTCCATGGTTTCGCCCGCGAGCGCTACGGGAGCGAGTCGGTGCTCTACGAGGACCCCGGGCGGGGCCGCTTCGCCGCAGCCGTGTGGCGAAGCCAGCTCATCGTGCTCGGCCCCGACCCGGACGCGGTGCGGGCGGCGGTGGATCGGGTGGAGGGGCGTGCCCCGGCGACCCCGCCCATCGCCGAGGACGCGACCTACGGCGAGGTCTACGGGGTCGTGCCCGGCGAGGCGCTGCGGGCCCTGGTTCCGCCCGGGACCCCGGGCGACCTGGCCCGGCGCCTGGCCGAGGTGGCCTCGCGGGTGGAGCTGCACGCCGACGCCATGAGCGACGTGGCGGTGACGGCGCGGGTCAGCGGCGAGGACCGGGCGGCGCTGGAGGACCTGGCGCGGGCGCTCGGGGCCGCGCTGGCGGTGGGCCGGATGGAGGCCCGCGCCAGCGGGGAGCGGGAGCTGGCGGAGCTGCTCGACCACGCCCGCGTGGCGCGCGGCGGCGAGGGGTTCTCGTTGGAGCTGGCGCTTCCGGCGGAGCTCCTGGAGCGGTGGTTCGCCGGCTGCCGGGATCGGGTCGGCGCGGAGCCGGGCCGGCCGGCCGGAGAGGGCCGGCCGTGACGGGGCGGGCGCTGGCGGAGACCGCCCGGCGGCTGCTGCGGAGCAGCGGCGAGGGCGTGCTCGCTACGACCTCGCTGCGCCGGCCCGGATTCCCGTTCGCCTCCCTCGCGCCCTACGCCCTGTCGCCGGCGGGCGACCCGCTGCTCTTGCTCTCGGGCCTGGCGCAGCACACGCGGAATCTGCAGGCCGACCCGCGCGCCTGCCTCCTCGTCCAGGAGGCGGGCCAGGGTCCTTCCCAGGACCGCGCCCGCCTGGCCGTGCTGGGGCGCGTGGCCCCCGTCGCCGCCGCGGACCTGGAGGACTTCCGAGCCCGCTACCTGGCGCGCCACCCGGAGGCCCGGGAATGGGCCGCGCTGGCGGACTTCGCCCTCCACCTCCTCTCGGTGGAGGAGGCCCATCTGGTGGCGGGGTTCGGGCGGGCGGGGTGGCTCTCCCGCGACGACCTCTCGACCTCGGCGGGCTAGCCTCGGCGACGTCCACGGCGGCCCGGTCTCGCCGGAGGGCGCCTTCGCAGCGAGCCGCGGCCCGCTGCGATGCGCGCGACCCAGGCCCGCGGTCGCGGCGAGCAACCGTCGTGGAGCGCCAACGCGCCGAGGAGGTCCATAGGCTGCGCGACCGACGTTTGCGAGCCGCCGCGCGTTCCTCGTCGCCGTGCGGCCGCCGCTCCGCGGTCGCGAGCGAGGACAGCGCCCGGAGGCGAGATCGGGCCGACGGGGATCCCGGAAACTGGCGGGCGCCGTAGCGGGCGGGAAGGGCGTCGCCGCCGGCCGCGGCCGAGGGTATCATCCGGCGGCATGGCTCCGCCCGACCCGAACCCCTCGACCGCGCCCTCCCGCGAGGCGCTGGCGCTGGAGCGAGCCCGGGACCTCCCCAGCACGCGCACCGCCACCGACGTGGACGCGCTCCGGCGCTCGTTCGCCGACCACCTCCAGTTCACGCAGGGCAAGGACGAGCACTCGGCCACCGCCCTGGACCGCTACCTGGCGGTGGCGGGCGCGGTGCGCGACCGCCTGACGCGGCGGTGGATCCAGACCCAGCAGGCCTACTACCGCTCGGACGCCAAGCGCGTCTACTACCTCTCGCTCGAGTTCCTGCTGGGCAAGGCGCTGGAGTCGAACCTCATCAACCTGGGGCTCCTCGACAACATGAAGGCGGCCCTGGGGACCCTGGGCGTCGAGCTCTCCGATCTCCACGACCAGGAGCCCGACGCCGGCCTGGGCAACGGGGGCCTGGGGCGGCTGGCCGCCTGCTTCCTCGAGTCGATGGCCACCCTGGCGCTGCCGGCCTACGGCTACGGCATCCGCTACGAGTTCGGAATCTTCGACCAGCAGATCCGCGACGGCTGGCAGGTGGAGCGCCCCGAGGAGTGGCTGCGCTTCGGCAACCCCTGGGAGATCCCGCGCCCCGAGTACCGCGTCCCGGTCCGCTTTTACGGTCGCACCGAGAAGTCGGCGGACGGGAGCGGGCGGGTGCGGTCGCGCTGGGTGGACACCCGCCAGGTGCTGGGCGTCCCCTACGACACCCCCATCGCCGGCTACCGCAACGGCACCGTCAACACCCTCCGCCTGTGGCAGGCGCGCGCTTCCGAGGAGTTCGACCTCGCCGACTTCAACGCCGGCGACTACCTCAAGGCGGTCGAGGACAAGAACCTCTCCGAGAACATCTCCAAGGTGCTCTACCCCAACGACGTCACGGTCATGGGGAAGGAGCTGCGCCTGCAGCAGCAGTACTTCTTCGTGGCCTGCTCCATCCACGACATCCTGATGCGCCACCTCAAGGTGCACCAGGGCCTGGCCGGCCTGGCCGACAAGGCGGCCATCCAGCTCAACGACACCCACCCCGCCATCGCCATCGCCGAGCTGATGCGGGTGATGGTGGACGAGCACGGCCTGGAGTGGGAAGAGGCCTGGGCCACCTGCCAGCGGGTGTTCGGCTACACCAACCACACCCTCCTGCCCGAGGCGCTGGAGCGCTGGCCGGTGGAGCTCCTGGGGCGGGTCCTGCCGCGGCACGTGGAGATCATCTTCGAGGTGAACGGTCGCTTCCTGGAATGGGCTCGCAGCCAGAAGCGGGCCGACGAGGAGGCCATCTCCCGGATGTCCCTGGTCGAGGAGGGGCCGGTGAAGATGGTGCGCATGGCCAACCTGGCCGTGCTCGGCTCCCACTCGGTGAACGGGGTGGCCGCCCTGCACACCCAGCTCCTCCAGACCGATCTCTTCCGCGACTTCTACCGTCTCTGGCCGGAGCGATTCAACAGCAAGACCAACGGGGTCACCATCCGCCGCTGGATCCTGCAGGCCAACCCGCTCCTCTCCAGCGTCATCAACGAGTGCATCGGGCCGGGGTGGCACGTGGACGCCGATGAGCTGCGGCGGCTCGAGCCCCTGGCCGACGACGATGCCTTCCGCCGCCACTTCCGCGACATCAAGCGGGCCAACAAGGAGCGGCTGGCCGAGATCATCCGGCGCCAGTCCGGGCTGGAGGTGGACCCGGGCTCGATCTTCGACGTCCAGGTGAAGCGCATCCACGAATACAAGCGCCAGCTCCTCAACGTCCTGCACATCGCCCACCTGTATCTGAAGCTCAAGGCCGACCCGTCGCTCGTCCCGCCGCCGCGCACCTTCCTCTTCGGAGGCAAGGCGGCGCCGGGCTACGTCATGGCCAAGTGGATCATCAAGCTCGTGAATTCGGTGGCCGAGGTGGTGAACCACGACCGGGACGTGCGCGGCCGCCTCAAGGTGATGTTCCTCGAGAACTACCGCGTCTCGCTGGCCGAGAAGATCATCCCCGCCGCCGACGTCTCCGAGCAGATCTCCACCGCGGGCAAGGAAGCTTCCGGCACCGGCAACATGAAGTTCGCGCTCAACGGCGCGCTCACCCTGGGGACGCTGGACGGGGCGAACATCGAGATCCGCGAGGAGGTGGGGCCGGAGAACATCTTCGTGTTTGGCCTCACGGTGCCCGAGGCCCGCCGCCTGCTCGCCGAGGGGACCTATCGACCCCGGGAGATTTACAACCAATC
>DASTPH010000172.1:0-13186 GCA_035762305.1 Anaeromyxobacteraceae bacterium | reverse complement strand
GCTTCCGAAAAGCCTCGCCGCCCGTTCCGGGCGGTTCGAGTTACAGGTCCGAGGCGTCGCCCTTGCCCTGGCGCACCACCCGCGGCGCCTCGCCGGTGAGGTCGATGACCGTGGAGGGCTCGTTGGGCTGGTAGCCGCCGTCGAGGATCAGATCCAGGCCGTGGCCGAGCTGGTCGCGGATGTCGCGGGGGTCGATGAGGACCTCGCCGCCGGGCGTGGCCGCCGAGGTGGAGATGACCGGGTGCTCGAGCCTGCGGACGATCTCCAGGGCGATGGGGCTCGCCGGCAGCCGCACCCCCACCGTCTTCTGCCGCCGCAGCACCAGGTCCGGAACCAGCCTGGTGGCCGGAAGGATGAAGGTGAACGGCCCTGGGGTCTTGCGGCGCAGCACGCGGAAGGCGGCGTTGTCGAGGAGGGCGTAGCGCGCCACCTCGGCCAGGTCGGAGCACAGGAACGACAGCTCGTGGCTGCGCGGCAACTGCTTCAGCTGGTAGATGCGCTCGATGGCCCGCTTGTCGAAGAGGTCGCACCCCACCGCGTAGTAGGTGTCGGTGGGGAAGGCCACCAGCCCCCCGGCGGCCATGGCGCCGGCGGCCCGCTCCACGATGCGCGGCTGCGGGTGCTCCGGGTCGATCGCCACGATGGGGGCCGACATGCGCCCGTTGTACCACGGGGAGAGACAGGCCTCGGGCCTCGCGTCGATCGCCGCCGCGTCGAGCCCCGGCGGGGACGAGCGCCGAGGATTGGTCGCAACTCGGGTCCGTTCCCGAGAGACCCCGGCGGCGTGCTGCAGGCACCACGTCGCGCGACCTCGCGAGGTGAAGGCCGTGGAGGTGACGCTCGACGACCAGCGCTACCGCCTGCGGACCGATCTCCGCGGGCGCGCCTCAGCCGGGTTCGCCGCCGCCGGCGGTCGCCCGCGGCGTGACGTCGAGCATCTCGGCCCCGCAGTCCAGGGGCAACGAACCCTGGCACGGGTGCCTGGAACCCCGCGAGCGCGCTCAATCCACCGAATTCAGACCACTTTGAAAACGAACTGTCGAAGATGAGTCAGAATCTGGTACCCTCACCCAGAGTCCATTTCGCGGGACGTCCGTGGGGAGGGCGCTGCTAATAGCGGTCGTCCTGGCCGGCGGGTGCCGGAGCGGGGACGCCCGTCCAGCGAGCGCCGTGCCGCCTGCGCCCCCGGCCGCCGGCCTGGCGCCCCTGGTCCGCCTCTCGTTCATCCCGGGAGTGCCGCCGAGCAGCGGAGCCTCGCGGCTCCCGGTGAGGCACGATCTCCGGGCGGTGGAACCGGCGCCGGATCGAGTCCTGGTCCGCTTCCGGAGCGACCTGCCGCGGCGCGCGGCGGCGGCGGCCCACGCGGTGGCGGGCGCCACGCTTCTGCGGGCCTTCTCCAGCGTAGCCGGCCTGCAGGTGGTCCGGCTGGCGCCGGGGGCGGACCGGTCGCGGGCGCTCGCCGCCTACCGAGCCGCTCCCGGCGTGCTCTACGCCGAGCCCGACCTTCCGGTGCACATCCTGGCTGTCCCCGACGACACCTACTTCTCGGACCAGTGGGACCTGCTGAACACCGGGCAGCAAGGGGGGACCCCGGGCGCCGACATCCACGTTACGGCGGCCTGGGACCTCACCCGTGGAAGCCGGGAGGTGGTGGTCGCGGTCCTCGACACCGGCGTGGACTACACCCACCCGGACCTGGCAGCCAACATCTGGACCAACGTCGCCGAGTGCGTTCCCGGCGCCGGCGACGCCGACGGGAACGGCCACGCCGGAGACTGCCACGGCATCGACGTCGCCAACGACGACGCCGACCCCTGGGACGACAATGGCCACGGCACGCACGCGGCCGGGACCATCGGCGCGGTGGGCAACAACGCGGCCGGCGTTGCCGGGATCGCCTGGGAGGTCACCGTCCTGCCCTGCAAGTTCATGGACGCCGACGGCAATGGCTTCGTCTCCGGGGCCCTCTCCTGCCTGGAGTATGTCCAGCTCATGAAGGACCGGGGACTCGGCGTGGTGGCCACGAGCAACAGCTGGGGGGGGAGCCGCTACTCGCAGGCGCTGCGCGACGCCATCGCCGCCCAGCTCGAGCGCGGCATCCTCTTCGTGGCTGCCGCCGGAAACGACGCACTCAGCAACGACTGGTACCCGGCCTTCCCCGCCAGCTACGACCTGCCCAACGTCATCTCGGTCGCGGCGACCGACCGGCTCGACGGCCTGGCTGGGTTCTCCAACGACGGCAGGCAGACGGTCCACCTGGGGGCCCCCGGGGTCGACATCGCCAGCACTTTCCCGGGCGGCTACGCCGTCGCCAGCGGCACTTCGATGGCAGCCCCCCACGTCGCCGGGGTCGCCGCCCTCCTCAAAGCCCAGGACCCGGCGCGCGACTGGAGGGCCGTCAAGAACCTGATCCTGGCGAGCGGCGAGACGCGTCCGGCGCTGGCCCGCACCGCCAGCGGGAAGCGGCTCGACGCGGCGGGGGCGCTCACCTGCGCAGGCCGGATCACCCGGTCTCGCCTGCTTCCCATCGGTCAGGCCTTGGACAGCGTGGTCGGGCAGCCCATGGACCTGGCGGTGCTCCACGCGAGCTGCGCCGACCCGGGGGGCGAGGTGACGGTGACGGTGAGCCCGGGCGGCGAAGTGATCACGCTCCACGACGACGGCGCCGGGGCGGACCAGGTGGCCGGCGACGGGCTCTACGCGGCCCGCTGGGCGCCGCCGGCGGCGGGCGAGTACCTCCTCCGGTTCCAGGGAGACGACCTGGTGGCGGTGCGTGTCCCAGCCGAGCCTGTCCCGCTGCTCTTCAGGCCCCCAGTGTTCACCTCGCTCGGCAACACCTTCGCCGGAGCCGTCGCCATCGCCGACCTGGACGGCGACGGGCGCAACGAGGTGGTCGCGACAGCCAACACCTACGACGTCCCAGACAAGGACTACCCGGTCCACCTCTTCCGGCAGGACGCGGCGGGGAACCTCTCCCTCCACGAGCGCTACTCCCCCGGGCCGGCCGCGGCAGTGGCCTGGCTCCAGACCGTGGCCGTCGGGGACCTGGACCACGACGGCCGGCCCGACGTGGTGGTGGGCAGCTTCAACGGCACTGCCTATCCCGAGTGGAGCTACATCGGCGTCTTCCCGCAGCTCCCCGACGGCACGCTTGGCCCGATGGTGCCCTACCCGACCGGCGACTCTTACCGCATCCGGCTGGCGGACGTGAACGGCGACGGCCTCCTCGACGTGGTCGGCGTCGGCTACCTGACTGACGGCGCGCCGGCCACCGTGAGCATCTTCCTGCAGAACGCCGGCGGCACGCTCGACCCGCCCCTCATCCTCACGGTCGAGCTGTCCAACGGCAGCGGCGACAGCGACCTGGAGATCGCCGACCTGGACGGCAACGGGCGGCCGGACATCGTCCTCCACGCCAGGGGCAGCGACGGCGTGGCGATCCTCTACCAGCGGACCGACGGGAGCTTCGGCGGTCCGGTGTACCTCGGCCAGCGCGGGTGGGGCGTGAACGCCGTCGCGGCCGGGGACCTCGATCAGGACGGACGGCCCGACCTGGTCATCACCACGGGGGGGAACTCCATCGGCGAGGTGGGCGTGGTCCTCATGGGAGCCGGCGCGGCCGCCGGCGTTCCCGAGATGTACCCGTCCCAGGACATCCCATCGGCGGTGCGGATCGCCGACGTGGACCTCGACGGGCGCCGCGACATCCTGGTGGCCCACAGCGGCTTCGGCACCCTGAGCGCCTTCCTGCAGGCGCCGAACGGCTCTTTCTACCCTGCCCGGACCTTTGCCATGCCCTCGGACAGCTTCAACCCCCAGGCGCTGGCTGTAGGCGACTTGAACGGCGACGGCCGGCCCGACGTGGTCTTCGCGGACAGCAACTACGGGATGGTGGTCCTCTACGACGAGCCGGCCCCCACCACGGCAACCCGGCTCGTCGCCGTGATCAAGGGTGGAAACGCACGGGGGAACATCGCCAGCACGCCGGAGGGGATGTCCTGCGATGCCTCGCATTGCCAGGGCTCGTTCCCGCTGGGCGTTCCCATCGTCCTCCGGGCCATCCCCGACCCCGGCATGGCCTTCGAGGGCTGGCGGTGCGGGTACGGAGCGTGCCGCGTGAATCCCGATGGGACCGCCGAGGTGCGCCTGGGCGGCTGGATGCAGGCCGACTTCGCGGTGGAACACGCGGTCCTGACGGTGGTGAAGTCGGGCCCCGGCACTGGTCTGGTGACCAGCAACCCCTGGGGCATCGATTGCGGGCAGGTGTGCTCCGCGAGCTACTACGGCATGGACGAGGGGCCCGGCCACTACCGCTACGTGACGCTCACCGCCCGGCCCGACCCGGGTTTCACGCTGGTGCGCTGGGTGGCCGACGACGCCTGCTCCAGCGACCAGCCCTGCTCGGTCCACATGGTCCAGGACCGGACGGTGACGGCGGTGTTCGCCAAGAGCGTCTACGGGCTGACCGTGAGCCGGACCGGCACGGGGAGCGGAACCGTCACCAGCTCGCCGCCGGGCATCAACTGCGGCGTCACCTGCGCCCAGGACTACGCCTTCGGGACCCAGGTGGCGCTGACGGCCGAGGCGGCGCCCGGGTCCAACTTCACCGGCTGGGCCGGCGCCTGCGTCGGCCCTGGGCCCTGCACGGTGATCCTGAACGACGCGAAGAGCGTGTCGGCCGGCTTCGACCTGATCGGCGGCACGGACGGCGGCTCGACCGGCGGCGGCCGGGGGGGAACCGGCGGCGGCCCGTGCTTCATCGCCACCGCAGCCTACGGCAGCCCGATGGCCGACGAGGTGGAGGTGCTTCGACGCTTCCGCGACACGGTTCTCGAGGCCACCTCCCCCGGCCGGCGCCTGGTCCGGCTCTACTATCGCCACTCGCCGCCGGTGGCCGAGTGGCTCCGCCGGCACGAGGGGGCCCGTACTGCGGCGCGGATGGCCTTGGCGCCGCTGGTCTACGGGTTCAAGTACTATCGGCTGAGCGGGCTGCTGGGCATGCTGGCCCTGGGGCTGGTGCTGGCCGGCACCTGCCGCCGGAGGTAGTTCGCTCCCGCCGCCGGTTGTCGGGAGGTGCAGGTTTAGCTGGTGAGGCCAGGCATGCTCGCTCACGCGGGGCCGGCTCCGCCGCGGCGCTGCCGCCCCCGTCGTTGCCAGATCCCTACGCGCTCACGGGCGCGCCAGGGCGCTCTCCACCGCATCCACCAGCCGCCGCGCCGCTTCTCCCTCCAGCCGGCCGCCGTCGCGGGAGCGGACGTAGAACGCGTCCGCCGCCCGATGGCCCTCGGTGGTGATGCGGGCCAGGTCCACGGTGAGCCCGAGGTCGAAGAAAGTCTGGGAGAGCCGGTGCAGGAGCCCCACCCGGTCGGCGGTGAAGACGTCCACCACGCTGTGCTCGCGGGCGCTGTCGTTGTCGATGACCACCTTGGTGGGCACGCGCGGCAGGGGCTTCTGGGGGATCGCCGACGCCTTGAGCCGCCGCGCCATGAGATCGCCGAGCGCGACCTCCCCGGACAGGACCCGGGTGAGGTCCGTCCGCGCCGCCCGCCAGCGGGTGGGATCGAGCCCCCCGCCCTCCGGACCCCGCACCTCGAAGTGGTCGAGGGCCCGGCCGGCCAGCCAGCCGAGCCGGGGATCCTCGGGCGTCGAGAAAACCTCGGCGTGCTGGATGTCCACCCGGTGGGACGCCAGCACCCCGGCCACCAGCGCCAGCAGGCCGGGGCGGTCCGGCGCGGTGAGCGTCAGCTCGGAGAAGCCGTCGGCGGGGTGGTGGCGGATGGCGGCGGTGGCCGGGTGGCGCCTCCCCAGGCGAAGGAGCTTCAGGTGGCGCGGCGCCTGGGCTGGCGACTCGGTGAAGAAGTAGCGGGCCGGCATGGCGGCCACGAAGCGCTCCACGTCCTCGGGGGCGGCCCGCCCCTGGAGCGCCGCCGCCACTCGGGCCCGCCCCTGGGCCTCGCGGGTGCCCGGCTCGGGCCGCCGCCCGGCGCCGGCGGAGAGGACCGCCCGGGTCTTCTGATGGAGCTCGGCGATGAGGCGCCCTTTCCAGTCGGTCCAGGTCCGCGGCCCCACCGTGGAGATGTCGGCGTAGGTGAGCAGGGTGAGCTTGTCGAGCCGGTCCACCGTGCCGCACTCCTCGGCGAAGGCGTGGATCAGGCTGGGGTCGGTGAGGTCGCGCCGCTGCGCCACCGAGGAGAGGCGCAGGTGCTTCAGCACCAGCCACTCGATGTCGGCGGCCTCGGCCGGGTCGAGCCCCATGCGCAGGCAGGCCTGGGCTGCGATCTCGGCCCCCTTGACGGAGTGGTCCCCGCCGAGCCCCTTGCCGATGTCGTGGAAGAATGTCCCCAGGTACAGGCCGAGCGGCCGCTCCAGCCGCCGCATCAGGTCGGAGAAGACCTCGACCTTCACGTCGCCGCAGCGGAGCGCGAGGAGCCGCCGCATCGCGAACAGGCTGTGAACGTCCACCGTGTACACGTGGTAGACGTCGATCTGGCGCCGGGCGGTGACGCGGGCGAACTCGGGCAGGACCCGGGCCAGCACCCCGAGCTCGTGCATCTGGGTGAGGAAGCGCCCGCGGGTGCCGGGGCGCATGAGCGCCCCGATGAGCTCCTGGTTGAGCTCGGGGTCGGCTGCCGCCTCGGGCGAGAGCTCCGCGGCCGCCTGCGCCGCCATGTCCCGGGCATAGGGGTAGAGGTCGAGCCCCTCCCGGTCCGCGACCGTGAAGAGGCGGACCAGCGCCGCCGGGGAACGGCGCAACACCTCCCGGTCGCCCACGGTGATCCGGCCCCGGAAGACCTTGAACTCGCCGCCAGGCAGGGGATGCCCGTCGGGGGCGGGGCCGCTCCGCTCCTCGGCCCCGGTGCGGGAGGCGGGGGCGTCGGCGCGGCGCCAGGGGCCGGAGCGCGACGACTCCAGGCAGCGGTCGACGATGGCGTCGCAGGCCACCAGCACGGTCTTGGCGGCCAGATAGTAGTGCCGCATGAACTCCTCGACCGACTTCTCGTGCTCGCCGTAGCCCATGAAGGCGGCCACCGGCGGCTGCAGGTCGAAGGTGAGCTGGTCGGTCTTGCGGCCGGTGAGGTAGTGGAGGTGGTTGCGCACCCGCCAGATGAAGTCGCGGGCGCGCCTGACCTCGCGCACCTCCGGCTCGGGGAGGAGCGCCCGCGCCAGGAGCTCGGAGAGGCCGGCCACCTTGAACTTCGCGCGGGCGGTCCAGAGCGCCATCTGCAGATCGCGCAGCCCGCCCTCCGATTCCTTCACGTTCGGCTCGAGGAGGTAGATCGAGTCGCCGAACCGCTCTCGCCGGGCGCGGGTCTCGGCGATCTTGTCGGCGATGAAGGCGTCCACCTTGGCCTGGGAGAGCCCGTGGAGCTGGTCCCGCTCCAGCTCCCGGTACAGGGCGGCGTCGCCGGAGAGGAGGCGCAGGTCGAGGAGCGCGGTGCGGGCGGAGAGGTCCTGCTCCGCCAGCCGGCCGCACTCGGCCACGTCGCGAATCCCCTGCCCCACCTCCAGCCTGAGGTCCCAGAGCGAGTACAGGAACTTCTCGGCGGCCTCGCGCGTGAAGGCGTCCGGCTCGCCGGAGCGGTGGAGCACCAGCAGGTCGAGGTCGCTGTGCGGAGCCAGCTCCCGCCGCCCGTAGCCGCCCAGCGCCACCAGGGCCAGCGGCGAGCGCCGGCGGCGAGCGGCCGCGTCGGCGGTGGCCTTCTCCCACAGCCCGCCCACGATCCGGTCCATGGCGGCGCTCTGCAGGCGAACCACTGTGTGGCCGCTGCCGCCGCCCCGGTGGGTCTCCTCCACGAAGCTTCGCTGGGCGGCCAGGTCGGCTTTGAAGTCGCCCCCGAGCGGAGGGAGCGCCTGGAGGCGCGCCTCGTACTCGTAGGGTGCGGCCTTGGGGAGCCGGGTGAAGGACGGGTCCTGGACCAGCATGCTTCAGGGGTATAGGGCCGGCTCGCCGGGGCGCAACGATCGGGCGGCCACCCGGGACGCGTCGCGGCCGGCGAAGGTCGTCACCGCCCGGGCCACCGCCTCGGCCACCTCCTCCTGGTAGCGGGGGCTGGCCAGCCGCCGCTCCTCCTTGCGGTTGGAGACGAAGGCCGTCTCCACCAGCACCGCCGGCATGCGGGCGCCCAGGAGCACGTAGAAGAGGGCGTGCTTCACCCCCAGGTCGCGCACCTCGCCGACGTTGGCCCGCACCCGCGACACCAGCTCCTTCTGCACCAGGGCTGCCAGGCGGCGGGAGGGGCCGGCGCTGCGGGTGGCGTCGAGGTCCGAGAGGATGCGGGTCACCTGGGGGGCCCCGGCGCCGGCGAGGTGCACCAGCCCGTTCTCGCGGGCGGCCAGCCGGGCCGCGTAGCGGTCGTCGGTGACGTTGAGGAAGTAGGTCTCGACCCCGGTCCGGTCGCGGCGGGGGTGGGCGTTGGCGTGCAGCGACACGAACAGGTCGCCGCGGGCGGTGTTGGCGAGCGCGGTCCGCTCGTCCAGGGACAGGAAGCGGTCGTCGCGCCGGGTGAGCACCACCTGGAAGCCGGCCCGCTCCAGCTTGCGCCGCAGGCGGTGGACCATGGCCAGGGTCACGTCCTTCTCGCGCACGCCTCCGGGCCCGATGGCGCCCGGGTCGTGGCCGCCATGGCCGGCGTCCACCACGATGCGCCGGACGGGGCGGAGCGGCCCGGCTCCTCCCTCCTCGTCGCCACCGTCAGCCACCGGGGCCCGCTGGGGCGCGTCCGCCTCGCGGGTCCCCACGTCCACCACCACGCGCGGCGGGTCCTCCAGCCGGAAGGTCTCGTACTCCTGGCCCCCGGCCAGGTCCAGGACCACGCGCACCGTCTCGGCGTCGTGCTGGGCGGCGCGGACGCGCTCCACCTTGGCGTCCCCCACCGGCCTCGCCACCGCCTTGCCTTCCAGCTCGGCGGGCGACAGGTCCACCGCCAGGCGGCGCGGCTGTTCGCCGGCCGGGGCGATCTCTGTCTCCCGGAAGGCCACCGGGCGGGACAGCGTGACCGCCACCCGGGTGTAGTCGGCGCTGGACCAGGTCCTGACCTCCGAGACACGCGCCGGCCCCGACCCTTCAGCGCTCCCGGCCGTCGAGGAGCCCACCGGCTCGGGGGTCACCTCGGCGGGCTGGAGCACCTCGGCCACCACCCGGTCCAGCTCGGGATCGGTTCCCTCCTCGTCCGCGGGCGCCGAGCGGGGGAGGCCGCCGCCGCGTGGCGCAGCGGCCGCAGGCGGCGGGCGAGGTGCGGACCGGGCCAGCGCCTGGCGGCGCCGCGGGGCGGGCCGGTCGTCGTCCCCCATCTCGCGGCGGATGGCGGCGGCGAGGCCGGCGGCGTCGCGCGACCCGGCCGCGCTGGCCCGACCTGCCAGGCGCAGCGCCTGGGTCCGGTCGGCTTCGATGGCCGAGAAGCGGTAGAGGGCGTAGCGCGCCCGGGCCGCCTCGAGCAGGGCTGGGCCCCGGTCGCGCCCCCGGGCCGCGTGCTCCAGCGCGCGGATGGCGCGCTCCCAGTGGTGGCGATAACGGCGCTTGGCCGGGTCCCGCTTCACGGCCGCCAGCTGGGCCCGGGCCCGCTCCAGCGAGGTCGGGCGCGCCGGCGCCGCCTTCCGCGGCGCGGGGGAGCGGGGCGGCGCCCGGCCCTCCGCCTGGCCCGGGGCCGCGGCCAGGAGGGCCGCCAGGGCGAGCACCCAGGCGAGTCTGTGGCCAGGCATGGGGAGGCCCATTGTGGTCCCGCTGATATCGTCGTCCAGTTTCCGGTATCATCCGGGGCCACATTCCCGACACGGAGGTTCCGCGATGTCTGCCCAGACCCCGAGGCGAGTGGGCGTGATTCTCTCCGGGTGTGGCTTCCTCGACGGCGCCGAGATTCACGAAGCCACCCTCGCCCTCCTCTTCCTGGACCGCAAGGGCGCCAAGGTGACGGCCATGGCGCCGGCCATCGACCAGATGCACGTCATCGACCACCTGATCGGAGAGCCGGTGCCCGGCGACCGGCGGAGCGTCCTGGCCGAGTCGGCCCGCATCGCCCGCCGCCAGGTCGTCGACCTGGCCAAGGTCAAGGCCGACGACCTCGACGCCCTGATCCTGCCGGGCGGGTACGGGGCGGCCAAGAACCTGTGCACCTTCGCCATCGACGGCACCAAGATGAAGGTGAACCCGGAGGTGGAGCGCCTCATCCGGTCCATGGCCCTCTCGCGCAAGCCACTGGGCTTCATCTGCATCGCTCCGGTCATCGCGGCTAAGGTGCTCTTCGAGCTCAAGCCGCGCCTCACCATCGGCACCGACCCCGACACCGCCGCCGCCGTGAACGCCTTCGGGGCCCAGCACGTGGACTGCGCGGTGGACCAGGTGGTGGTGGACGAGAAGAACCGGATCGCGTCCACCCCGGCCTACATGCTCGGGCCCACCATCGCTCCGGTGGCGGCCGGGATCGAGAAACTGGTGGCCGCTGTGCTCGAGATGGCCTGAAGGCGGCCCTCGCCGGGCCCAAAGCCTCCGCGGGCTGACCGGGATCAAGGCCGGAGCGATTCGTTTCGCGCATCCTGCCGCGACCGTGAATCTCTGTCCGGGCCGTCCGTCCGGGCAGTGGGTAGAGGTTGCGCCCGAACCGGCGGAATGGTCCGCCCCAGAACAGGAGCAGGAACAACGTGAAGACCCTGACGACGATCTTCGCCGCCATCTTCCTCGTGGCCGCCACCGGCGCGTACGCCCAGGCCGCCAAGCCCCCCGACAAGGTCACCTTGAAGGCCGAGAAGTCGAAGGACGGACCGGTGACCTTCGATCACAAGGCCCACTCCAAGCAGGGCTGCAAGGCCTGCCACGGCGCCGCCAAGCCCGAGAAGATCGCCCTGGACGAGAAGAAGGCCCACGAGATGTGCATCGGCTGCCACAAGGAGAAGGCCAAGGGCCCGGCCGACGAGAAGAAGTGCGACGGCTGCCACAAGAAGTAGCGACGGGACGCCGCGCTCGAGCGGCGGTGAGAGGGGGCCGGGAGGACCCGGCCCCTCCTTTTTTGGGGGGCCTCGAAGGCCGCCCGCGGCCGCCGGAAGCGGTGGCCGCGATCAGCCGAGCCGTTTTTTCCACTCCGCGAGCAGGTTCAAGGCGTCGAGCGGGCGGAGCGATTCGAGGTCCAGGCTGCGCAGGTCGCGGAGCAGGGCCGAGAGCCGCGGGTCCGGCGCGGCGAAGAGGCCCAGCTGCCCCGGCGGGGCCGCCCGGCGCCCTCCCCCGCGGGCCAGCGCCGCGTGCCCGCCCTCGTCCACCTCCAGCGATTCGAGGTTCTTGAGAATCTCCCGCGCGCGGTCGAGCACCTCGGCCGGCAGCCCCGCCAGTCGCGCCACCTCGATGCCGTAGCTGCGCGAGGCGCCGCCGGGGACCAGCTTGCGCAGGAACACCACCTGGTCGCCCACCTCGCGCACCGAGACGGTGAGGTTCTTGACCCGCGGTCGCTCGCGGGCCAAATCTTGAAGCTCGTGGTAGTGGGTGGCGAAGAGGGTGCGGCACCCCACCCGGTCGTGGAGGTGCTCGGCCACCGCCCAGGCGATGGAGAGGCCGTCGAAGGTGGAGGTGCCGCGGCCGATCTCGTCGAGGACCACCACCGATCGGCGGGTGGCGTTGTGCAGGATGGCCGCCGCCTCGGTCATCTCCACCATGAAGGTGGAGCGCCCGCGGGCCAGGTCGTCGGAGGCGCCCACCCGCGTGAAGATCCGGTCCACCAGCCCCACCCGGGCGCGGCCAGCCGGGACGAAGCTCCCGGCCTGGGCCATGAGGGCGATGAGGGCCGCCTGCCGGAGCACCGTGCTCTTCCCGGCCATGTTGGGGCCGGTGATGACCAGGATCTGGGGCTGGTCCCGGGCCTCGCCCCCCGGATCGCCCGCGGCCACTCGCAGGTCGTTGGGGACGAACCCGCCGGGACCCTGGGGCAACATGGCCTCCACCACCGGGTGGCGCCCCTCCGTCACCTCCAGGACCTCGGAGTCGTCGAGCGAGGGCCGCACGTAGCCGCGCTCGGCCGCCACCCGCCCGAGCGAGAGCAGGGCATCGGCGTCGGCCACGCCGTCCGCCGCGCCGCGGAGACGGGGCGCCTCGGCCACCACCCGCTGCCGCAGTTCCTCGAAGAGCCGCCTCTCCAGGGCGAAGCGCCTCTCCTCGGCGCCCAGCACCTGCTCCTCGAACTCCTTCAGCTCCGGGGTGACGAAGCGCTCCCCGCCCACGGTGGTCTGGCGGCGCTGGTAGTCGGACGGGACGAGGTGCAGGTTGGGCCTGGTGACCTCGAGGTAGTAGCCGAAGACGCGGTTGTAGCGGACCTTGAGGGAGGCGATGCCGGTCCGCTGTCGCTCCCTCGACTCGAGGCCGGCGATGAACCCCTTGCCGTCCAGGGCCACCGCCACCAGCCGGTCCAGCTCCTCCGAGAAGCCGGGGCGGATGAAGCCCCCCTCCTCCAGGCCGGCCGGCGGCTCGTCGGCGACGGCGCGGGCCAGGTGCCCGGCCAGCGCCTCCAGCCCTCGCAGGGCGAGCCCGCTCTCGCGCAGGCGGCTCGGTCCGGCGTTCTCGAGCAGGTCGGCGAGCCGCGGCAGCGCCTCCAGGGCCAGGGCCAGGGCGCGCAGGTCGCGGGCATTTCCCTGGGAGAGCGCCAGCCGCGACAGGATCCGCTCCAGGTCCCCCACCGGACGCAGCGCCTCGGCCGCGCTCTCGCGGAGGACCGAGGAGGCCGCGAAGGCCTGCACCGCGTCGAGGCGGGCCTCGATTCCCGGGAGGTCGAGGAGGGGATAGCGCAGCCACTCGACGAGCCGCCGCCCGCCCAGGGCGGTCGCGGTGCGGTCCAGCAGGCCCAGGAGCGAGCCTCTCCGCCCGCCGGAGAGGGCCCGCTCCACCTCCAGGTTGGCCCGGGTGCTCTCGTCGAGCAGGAGCGAGCGGTCGGTGGCCAGGCGCGAGAGCCGGTCCACGTGCCGGGCCGGAGCGCGCTGGGTCTCGGCGAGGTAGGCGAGCGCGGCCCAGGCGGCGGCGATGCCCAGGCGCAGGTCGGCCACGCCGAACCCGTCCAGGGCCGCCACCCCCAGATGGCGCCGGAGCTTCTCCTCGGCGCGCGAGAGCTCGCCGTCCTCGCAGCGTGCCAGCGGCGCCCCCACCGCCCTGGCCAGGGCCTCGCCCCGCGCACTCTCCGAGGCCGCGCGCGGGAGCAGGAGCTCGCGCACTCCGGCC
>DASTPH010000171.1:0-44371 GCA_035762305.1 Anaeromyxobacteraceae bacterium | reverse complement strand
TGAGCGGGAGGTCGTCAGGAGCCGGCATGCGCGCCGCCACCAGCGAGCGAGCCGGGTCCACCTCCAGGATCTCCTCGATGAGGAGCCCCTCAGGGCCGTAGGGGCAGTCGGCGAGGAATTCCGGGTCGAGGGGCATGGAGGGGAGGGGCAGCCCTCGCTCGATCGCTCAGAAGCTGACGCCGGCCATGGCCTCCGGGAACCAGGCGTCGCAGCTGTAGGTGCAGGAGAGGGCGTGCTCGTAGGCCACGCCCACCGCCAGCGACACCCGGCCGGCGCCGCCCATGATCAGGCCCACCCGGCCGCCGATGGCGTCCTCGTCGGCGTAGCCGGAGCCCAGGAACCAGTGGGCGTAGTAGGCGCCCAGGTATGGACGGAAGGGCACCGGGGCGACCCAGATCAGGCCCGGGGCGAGCTTCCCGATCGAGGGCGTGCCCCCCGTCCACCACTGGCCGTCGAGGCTCACCTCGAGGCCCAGGCCCAGGCCGTAGCCGACGCGCCCGCCGATGAGGAAGTACGACTGCCCGTAGGACGAGCCGCCGCCGATCACCAGCCCCAGGCTCACCGGGTGGGCCTTGGGCGGCGGCTGAGCCGGAGCCGGAGGCGGTGGAGGCGGAGGCGGAGGGACAGGGGCGGCCAGCGTAGCGGCTGGAGCCGGCTGGGTCGCGGCTGGCGCCGGATCTCCGGCCGCGGGAGCCGCCGGCGCCGGTTCCTGGCCCGGGGCCGGCGTGGGCTGGGCCGCGCCGCTCGCCGGCTCCTGGGCCTGCGGCCAGGCTCCAGACGGTGCCACGAGGGCCGCCGAAAGAACGGCGCACAGGATGGTACGGGTCATGGCGATCCCTCCCAGACGCGTCACTTCTTCTTCTCCGGCGGATAGCCCTTCAAGACGCTGGAAACGATGTCGTTCACGTCGGCGGGCGTGGGCTCCGAGCCGGAAAGGGTTCCGCTGGCCGTGCCGCGCCAGGCGAGGAGCTTGCTCTCGTTGTCCACGAAGTCGAGGACGAAGGTGCCCTCCTTGTACTCCCGGACGTCGGTCACCACGCCGCCGGCCGCGTAGGGATACATCCCGTACCCGTAGTAGTAGGGGCCCGGCACGTAGCCGTAGCCGTACTGCGAGACCTCGACCTTGGTCTTTCCCCAGGCGTGATAGGCGACCAGGAAGTCGGGCCTGGCGCCGCCGGAGACCCGGCTGCAGCCCCTCGCGGCGAGCTCGCGCTGGACGGCGGTCTCGACCCAGCCGCGGACGACCGGATTGCGGATCGAGGGAGCCTGCTCCTGGCCCGGCACCGAGGTGATGAAGTCGTAGGTCCTGAACTTGGAGAAGTCGGTCTTGATGTCGTACTCGGTCTGCACGTTGACGGTGGCGCAGCCGAGGCTGGCGGACAGGACGGCGAGCAGGAGTGGGCGGGTGGCGGTCATGGACGATCCTTTCCGGGGCTGCGCGTCGAGGTCCGCGCCACGCTATGTCGCCCCTCGGGGGTGAGGCGCTCCCCTCGGCGGCGGCGCGACCGGCCGCCGGGCACTTCGTACGTCAGGCCGGCGAGGGCTGTCAACGCGCCCGCGCAGGGAGGCGACGGCGCTGCGGTCCGACCCGCGGCCGCTCGCGGGCCTCGGCTCCGGCCCTTCCCGTGGCCGATCCAGTGGACGCCGGACACGGCGCACCCTAGGATCAGGCGCCCATGACCCCATCCCCCCAGCGGTCGCTGGAAGGATTCGTCGTCGCCCAGGGGCCCGAGCCCCACCGCGAGCGCACCCGCCAGCTGCTGGCGGCGCACCCGGAGGCGAGGGCGCTCCAGGGGCACGTCCCCTTCACGGCGGTGATCTGCGTGGGGGTGGTGGCGCTGCAGCTCTTCCTGGCCTGGCTCCTCCGGGACCAGCCCTGGTGGCTGGCCCTGGCGGTGGCCTGGCTCCTGGGGGCATTCGCCGACCACGCCCTGTGGGTGGTCATCCACGAGGCGGCCCACAACCTGATCGTCCGGCCGCCCTGGGCCAACGCGGTGACGGCCATGGCGGCGAACCTCCCCATCCTCTTCCCGGGCGCCATCGCCTTCCGGCGCTACCACCTCCTGCACCACGCCTGGCAGGGGGACCTCGACGTGGACGCGGACCTCCCCAGCGCCTTGGAGGTGAAGCTGGTGGGGCGGTCCACTGCGGGCAAGGCCCTGTGGCTGCTCTTCTACTTCGCGGTGCAGGGGCTTCGGGCCACGCGCCTCAAGATCAAGCTCTGGGACGGCTGGTACGCCGCCAACGTGGCGCTGCAGGCGGGCGTGGTGGCGCTGGTGGCCGTCGCCTTCGGGTGGACGTCGCTCCTGTACCTCTTCCTCTCCAGCGCCTTCGCCATCGGCCTCCACCCGGTGGGGGCGCGCTGGGTCCAGGAGCACTTCCTCGTCTTCCCCGGCGACCAGGAGACCTTCTCCTACTACGGGCCGCTCAACGCGGTGGCCCTCAACGTGGGCTACCACGTGGAGCACCACGACCTCATGCGCGTGCCCTGGACCCGGCTGCCGGCCTTGACGCGCCTGGCGCCCGAGCTGTACCGGCCGCTCCACAGCCACCGCTCCTGGTCGGGACTGCTCTGGCGCTTCCTCACCGACCCGGGCGTCTCGCTCACGAGCCGGGTGGTGCGCCCGGGCTATGCCTCCGGGGCCTCGGGCGGCACCGCGCCCGCCGACGTCTCGCCGGCCGACGCGGCGGCGCGGTGAGCGAGCGAGCCGAATGGAGCTTCCCACCCTCGGCGAGCTGGAAGAGGCCGCACGGGTGGTGTACGCGGCCATGCCGCCCACGCCGCAGTACGCCTGGCCGCTGCTCTGCGCCCGCACCGGCGCCACCGTCTGGCTGAAGCACGAGAACCACACGCCGGTGGGGGCCTTCAAGGTGCGCGGCGGCCTGGTCTACCTCGACTGGCTCCGGCGGGCCCACCCGGAGGTGCGCGGGGTGGTGGCCGCCACCCGCGGCAACCACGGCCAGTCGGTGGGCTTCGCGGCGCGGCGGTACGGCCTCGAGGCGGTGGTGGTGGTGCCGGCCGGCAACAGCCCGGAGAAGAACGCCGCCATGCGGGCGCTGGGGGTGGAGCTCCGGGAGCACGGCCGGGACTTCCAGGACGCCCTGGAGCAGGCGCAGCGCCTGGCCGCGGCCGAGGGGCTGTGGCCCGTGCCCTCCTTCGATCCGCACCTGGTCAGCGGAGTGGGGACCTGGGCGCTGGAGCTCTTGCGGGCGGTGCCCGATCTGGAGGTCCTCTACGTCCCCATCGGCCTGGGCTCGGGGATCTGCGGGGCGCTCGCGGCCCGGGAGGCGCTCTCGCGGCGCCTGGAGGTGGTGGGGGTGGTCTCGGCCGGCGCCCCGGCCTACGCCCGCGCCTTCGAAAGCGGCGAGGCGCGGCCCTTCCCGGTCGCCACCGAGGTCGCCGACGGCGTGGCGGTGCGGACGCCCGACCCGCGGGCGCTGGCGCTCATCCGGCGCGGGGTGGCCCGCGTCGTCGAGGTGACCGACGCCGAGGTGGAGGAAGCCATGGCGGCCCTGTTCCAGGACGCCCACACCCTCGCCGAGGGCGCCGGCGCGGCAGGCCTGGCAGCCCTGCTGCGGGAACGGGAGCGGAACCGCGGCCGGGCGGTGGGGCTGGTGGCGACCGGGGCCAACGTGGACGCGGAGCGCTTCGCCCGGGCGCTGCGGCGGGCCGGCCCTCCCATCGCCTCCCGGTGAAGTCGAGGCGCGGCCGGAGCCGCCCGGCCCCGGGGCGGCCCACCTTCCCTCCGCCGCGCTGGGCGGCTAAACGACGGATGATGATTCGTGAGCGACCGGTAGGGAGGGGCCCCAGCGAAGCTGGGGAGGGGCGGAGCCCCTCCAGGCCGGACGGCCCGCGAGCGGCAGCGAAGCGGGCCAGGCTCCGGCGCAGCAGGGGTGGGGCCCCGACGGCTTTGCCGGCGGGGCGGGGCGGCACGCCCCGTCACGATCTGGCTAAACGACAGCGCGATTCGCGACGCCAAAGGCGTTCGCGAAATCGCGAACTGTCGTTTAGAATGCCGCCGCCGACCCCCCGACCCACTCCACGGAGGGCCCCGCATGGCCGAAGGGCCGGCCGACCCGAACGACGACCGGGCCATCCTGGCCGTGGAGACGCTCTCGCTCTCCTTCGGGGGCCTCGCCGCCCTGGCGTCGGTGGACCTGCGCGTCCTCGCCGGCGCCATCACCGGCATCATCGGCCCCAACGGCGCCGGCAAGACCAGCCTCCTCAACTGCATCTCCGGCTTCTACCGCCCCGACCACGGCCGGGTCCTCCTCGACGGCCAGGAGGTGACGCGCCTGCCTCCCGACCGCCGGGCGGCGCTGGGCATCGCCCGCACCTTCCAGAACGTCTCGCTCTTCGAGGGCATGACCGTCCTCGACAACGTGAAGCTCGGGGCCCACGCGCGCCTGCGGGGCGGCGCCGTCTCCTCGATGCTGCGGCTGCCCTGGGCGGTCCGGGAGGAGCTGCGCCTGCGCGAGGAGGTGGAGCGCGAGGTCTTCGACTTCCTGGAGATGGAGCACCTGCGCCGCCGCACCGTGGGCAGCCTCTCCTTCGGGCTGCAGAAGCGGGTGGACCTGGCGCGGGCGCTGGCCATGCGCCCGCGGCTCCTGCTGCTCGACGAGCCGGTGGCGGGCATGAACGAGGAGGAGACCGAGGACATGGCCCGCTTCATCCTGGACGTGCAGGAGGAGCGCGGCATCACCGTGGTCCTCATCGAGCACGACATGGGCGTGGTGATGGACCTGTGCCACCGGGTGGTGGCGCTCTCCTTCGGCGAGAAGATCGCCGAGGGGACCCCCGGCGAGATCCAGCGCGACCCGGAGGTGGTCCGGGCCTACCTGGGGGAGGCCGCCTGAGGTGGACCTGTTGCTCCAGCTCCTGGCGAGCGGGGTGGTCACCGGGGGGATCTACGCCCTGGTGGCGGTGGGCTTCGTCATCGTCTACAAGGCCACCGGCGTCATCAACTTCGCCACCGGCGAGCTGATGATGCTGGGGGCCTTCTTCGCCTACACCGCCATGACCGCGGCCCGGGCCCCCTTCGCCCTGGCGCTGCTCCTGGCGGTGTTGGCCGCCGCCGGGCTGGGGGCGCTGGTGGAGCGGGTGGTGCTCCGGCCCCTGCTCGGGCAGCGGGCCATCTCGGTCATCATGGTCACCATCGGCTTGTCCTCGATCTTCAAGGGCCTGGCCCAGATGATCTGGTCGGGGGAGTACCGCTCCTTCCCGCCCATCTTCCCGCGGGCCCCGCTGGTGCTGGGGCCGGTGATCCTGCCGGCGCGCCAGGTGTGGCCCTTCGCCATCGCCCTCCTGGCCATCCTGGTGGTGGGCCTGGGCTTCCGCTTCACCCGCACCGGCACCGCCATGCGAGCCACCGCCGACGACCAGCAGGCGGCCTACGCCATGGGGATCGACATCCGCCGCGTCTTCTCGCTCTCCTGGAGCCTGGCGGCGGTGACCGCGGCCGTGGCCGGGGTGGTGGTGGGCACCATCGGCGGCATCAGCCCGCAGCTGGGGGCCATCGGGCTGCGCATGTTCCCGGTGGTGATCCTGGGCGGGCTCGACTCCATCCCCGGGGCGCTTCTGGGCGGGGTGGCCATCGGCGTCCTGGAGAACCTGGCCGGCGGCTACCTCGACCCCCTGCTCGAGGGCGGGGGGGTGAAGGAGGTGGTCCCCTTCGCGGCCCTGGTGGCCATCCTCATGATCCGCCCCTACGGGCTCTTCGGCACCCGCGAGGTGGAGCGGCTCTGAATCTGAGCCGCCCTCGGCCCCATGCTCATCGGCAACTACCAGGAGACCTACCGGAGCGACGAGGCCCTCCTGCGCACCCCGGCGGTGCGCGGCTGGATGGCGGCGCTCCTCGCCCTGGCCCTCCTCTTCCCCTTCGTCGCCGGCGACTACCTGCTCTACCTGGCGAACCTCATGGGCGTCCTCGCCATCGCCGCCCTGGGGCTCAACATCCTCACCGGGTTCACGGGCCAGATCTCCCTGGGCCACGCCGCCTTCATGGGGGTGGGCGGGTTCGGCGCCGCCTTCCTGGCCTCGCGCCTCTCGCTGCCCTTCTGGCTGGCAGTGCCGGCCGGAGGGGCCATGGCCTGCCTGGCCGGAGTGGTGGTGGGCGTGCCCTCGCTGCGCATCAAGGGGCTGTACCTCGCCATCGCCACCCTGGCGGCCCAGGTCATCGCCGAGTGGGTGTTCGTCAACTGGACCTCGGCCACCGGCGGCATCCGCGGCCTCAACGTCCCGCCGGCGCGGCTCCTCGGGCTCTCCCTGGACACCGACTTCAAGGTCTACTTCCTGGTGCAGGCGGCGGCCGCGGCCCACGTCTGGTTCGCCGCCAACCTCCTTCGCACCCGCTGGGGCCGGGCCTTCGTCGCCGTCCGCGATCGGGACATCGCCGCCGAGCTCATCGGGGTCCCGCTCTTCCGCACCAAGATCCTCTCTTTCATGGTGTCGAGCTGGTACGCCGGCATCGCCGGCGGGCTGTGGGCCTACTTCGTCAAGGTGGTGACGCCGGAGAACTTCCCGCTCTCGCTCTCCATCCAGCTCCTGGCCATGGTGATCGTGGGCGGGCTCGGCTCCATCAAGGGCACCCTCTTCGGCGCCGCCTTCATGACCCTGGTGCCGGAGGCGCTGAAGCTCCTGGTGGGGGCGCTCCGGGCGGTGTGGCCCGGGGCCCAGGCCTACCTCTTCCCCATGCGGGACGTGGTCTTCGGCGCGCTCATCGTGGCCTTCCTGATCTTCGAGCCCCACGGGCTCGCCGAGGTGTGGAACCGGATCAAGCGATTCTTCGCGCTGTGGCCGTTCGAGAAGTAGACACCAGGAGTTTCCCGGCGAGGGACGAGCCCCGCCCTGCGAACAAGGAGGTCGGGGGAAGCCCCCGACCTCGAGAAAGGAGTGACGACATGAAGCGACTCATGCACGCGGTGGTCATCCTGGCGGCGGCGGCCGGCGTCGCGGCGAGCCCCTCGGCCCGCGCCGCCGACGACGTCATCACCATCGGCGCCTGCCAGCCCATCACCGGCCGTTTCGCCTTCGCCGGGGTGGCCATCAACGCCGGGCTGCAGGACTCCCTGGCCTACGCCAACGAGAAGGGGCTGGTAAAGGGCAAGAAGCTCGCCTACGTCTACGAGGACTCGGGGTACGAGACCGACAAGGCCGTGGCCTGCTTCAAGAAGATCATGGCCCAGCACAACCCGGTCATCATGTACGGAGAGTCAACAGGCCTCGGCAAGGCCATCGCCCCCGAGCTGAACGCCCGCTACAAGGTGCTCTACGGCTCCACCTCCTTCTCCAGCGAGCTGGCCGACCCCAAGACCCATCCCTACTCGTTCGTCTCCGGGCCGACCTACTCCGACATGTTCGGCATCCTGCTGGAGTACATCGCCAAGCAGAAGGGGGCGGCGAAGCCCAAGGTGGCCTTCTTCTACTCCGACACCGAGTTCGGCAAGGACCCCATCCCGCACGCCAGGAAGCGGGCCGCCGAGCTGGGCATCGAGGTGGTGGCCGAGGTCGTCACCAAGGTGGGCGCTCTGGACGTCACCAGCGAGGTCCTGACCCTCAAGAAGGCGTCCCCCGACTACGTCATCTTCCAGGGCTACGTGCTGGCCCCCATCCCCGAGGTCATCCGCAGCGCCCGCGACCACGGCCTCAAGGCCAAGTTCATGGGGACCTTCTGGTCGGTGGACAAGACCATCATCGACAAGCTGGAGCAGGACGCCGAGGGGTACATGGGTGTGAACCCCTACGCCTACTGGTGGGAGGACGCGCCGGGCGTCCGGGCCATGCGCGAGTACAACGCCCGGGTCCACCCCGAGGAGAAGTACCGCCCCAACTCCTACATCCAGGGCTGGTTCACGGGCATGGTCTACGTGGAGGCCATCAACCGCGTCCTGGCGGCGAAGAAGCCGGTCACCGGGGACAACCTCAAGGACGCCATCCCCGCCATCAAGGACTGGGACGTGGGAGGGCTCACCGGCAAGGTCACCTTCGTGAACAACAAGGCCGCGGTGGGGCGCGTCTACCAGGCGAACCCCGCCAAGGGGATCTTCGAGCCGGTCTCCGACTGGATCTACGTGAAGTGAGCGCCGCCGCCGACAGCCCCCCGCTACTTTGGGTCAACAACCTGGAGGTCGTGTACCACCACGCCATCCAGGTGCTGAAGGGGCTGTCGCTGGCCGTGCCCGAGGGGGCGGTGGTGGCCCTCCTCGGGTCCAACGGCGCCGGCAAGACCACCGCCCTGAAGGCCATCTCCGGGCTCCTGCCGCTGGAGGACGGGGAGATCGTGGACGGCGGCGTCGCCTTCCGGGGGGAGGCGCTCCGGGGGCTCCTGCCGCATCAGATCGCCCGGCGCGGGCTGTTCCAGGTGATGGAGGGGCGGCGCATCTTCGAGGAGCTGACGGTGGAGGAGAACCTCGAGTGCGCCGCCTACGCCCGCCCCGGGGCGGGCCGGCTGGAGGAGGACTTCCGGAAGGTCTACGGCTACTTCCCCCGGCTCCGCGAGCGGCGGCGTCAGCTCGGCGGCTACCTCTCCGGCGGCGAGCAGCAGATGCTGGCCATCGGCCGGGCGGTGGTGGCCCGCCCGCGCCTGCTCCTCCTCGACGAGCCGTCGCTCGGGCTCTCGCCGCTGCTCACGCAGGAGATCTTCCGCATCATCCAGCGAATCAACCGGGAGGAGGGGGTCTCCATCCTGCTGGTGGAGCAGAACGCCCACATGGCGCTGGCCGTGGCCGGCTACGGCTACATCATGGAGAACGGCAAGGTGGTGCTCGACGGCCCGAGCCAGCGCCTCCGCCAGGACCGGGACGTGCAGGAGTTCTACCTCGGCCGCCGCAGCGGCGGGCGGCGCAGCTACCGCGAGGTGAAGCACTACAAGCGGAGGAAGCGGTGGCTCTCCTGACCGCCGCGGCGGGACCCGTCGGCGACACCCTGCCCAAGCTGCTCCGCCAGCGGGCCGCCCTGCACCCGCGGCGGGTGGCCCTGCGCGAGAAGGAGTTCGGCATCTGGCAGCGGGTCACCTGGGCCGACTACCTGGGCCACGCTCGCGCCTTCTGCCTGGGGCTCACGGCCCTGGGGGTGTCCCGCGGCGACAAGGTGGCCGTCCTCTCCGAGAACCGGCGCGAGTGGCTCTACGCCGAGCTGGGCGCCATGGCCGCCGGGGCGGTGGGGGTGGGGGTCTACCCGACCAGCCCGGCCAACGAGGTCCGCTACGTGGTGGACCACTCGGAGGCGGTGGCGGTGGTGGCCGAGGACCAGGAGCAGGTGGACAAGATCCTGTCGGTGGAGCTGCCGCGGGTCCGGCACGTGATCGTGCCCGAGCCGCGCGGGCTCAGGCACTACCGCGACCCGCGCCTGGTCTCCTTCGCCGAGGTGGAGGCGCTCGGGGAGCGGCACGGCCAGGGGTACCCCGGCCTCTTCGACGAGCTGGTGTCGGCCACCCGGGCCGACGACCTGGCCTTCCTCATCTACACCTCGGGGACCACCGGCCATCCCAAGGGGGCGATGATCTCCCATCGCAACCTCTTGGCCCAGGCCCGGGCGGTGACCGAGGCGGTGGGCTTCGGCCCCGACGACACGGTGGTGTCCTACTTGCCGCTGTGCCACGTGGCCGAGCAGATCTTCTCGGCCTTCCTGCCGCTGTGGCTGGGGATGACGGTGAGCTTCGCCGAGAGCCTGCGCACCATCCAGGAGGACCTGCGCGAGATCGCCCCCACCGTCTTCCTGGGCGTGCCGCGCATCTGGGAGAAGCTGCAGGCGTCGATCCTGGTGAAGATCCAGGAGACCGGGCGGCTGCGCCGCTTCGCCTTCGAGCGGGCGCTCCGGGGCGGGCGGCGCCTCGCCGAGAAGCGGCTCGCCGGGCGGCGCGCGGGCCCGCTCGACCTCGCCGGGCAGGCGCTGCGGTACCTGCTCGTCACCCGGGCGCTGCAGAACTACGTGGGACTGCGCCGGGCCCGGCTCGCCTTCAGCGCCGCCGCCGCCATCTCGCCCGAGGTGCTGGCCTTCTTCCACGCCATCGGCATCCCGGTGCGCGAGGGGTACGGCATGACCGAGTGCACCGGCTTCTCCTTCGTGCAGCGGGAGGGTGAGGTCCGGCTGGGGACGGTGGGCCGCCCCATCCCGGGACTGGAGTTCCGCCTGGCCCGGGACGGCGAGCTCCTGAAGCGCGGCGAGGGGGTGTTCCTGGGCTACTTCAAGGACGAGCAGGCCACCGCCGAGACCGTGCGCGACGGCTGGCTGCACACCGGCGACGTGGCCGAGCTGGACCCCGATGGGCAGCTGCGCATCGTCGATCGCAAGAAGGCCATCTTCGTCACCGCCGGCGGCAAGAACGTCTCGCCGTCGCTGGTGGAGAACGCGCTCAAGGTCTCGCCCTACGTCAAGGAGGCGGTGGTCCTCGGGGAGGGGGAGCGCTTCGTTTCGGCGCTCCTCCAGATCGACTACGAGAACGTCGGCCAGTGGGCTACCGAGCGCCGCCTCCCCTACACCAACTTCAAGAGCCTGGCGCGCCTGCCCGAGGTGCGCGAGCTGGTGGCCCGGGAGGTGGACCGCGCCAACGAGGGGCTGGCGCCGGTGGAGCAGGTGAGGAAGTTCGTCCTCCTGGAGAAGGAGCTGGACCACGACGACGACGAGGTCACCGCCACCATGAAGGTGCGGCGCAAGACCATCTACCAGAAGTTCGCGCCCCTCATCCGCGAGATCTACGGCTGATTTCCAGAGTGGTGGCGCGCTCCTGGGCGTGGCTTCGGCTCCGTCACACGGGCGGCCGCCGCCGACTCCCATGGGGGAGTGCCGAGCCAGCGCCAGAACCTCGCCTTCGCCGCCGACCCGGCCCGATTCGCAGCCAGGAGGATCCGCCGCCTCTCCGAGACGCTGGCGCTGGCGCGCCTGGAGCAGGTGCTGGACCAGACGGCCGAATGGGTGATGTGGCTCGGCGCGGCGCTGCCGGGGGGGAGCGGCGGGGGAGGGTGCCCGGGGCCGGCGCTGCGGGAGGCGTCGCGGGGATTCGAGCGCTGGCTGGCCGGGAACACCGGGCTCCTGCTGGTGGTCGGGTCGGAGCTCGTGCGGCGCGCCGAGGTGGTGCGGTCGGCGGCGCTGGTGTGCCTGCGCGACGCCGCTCGCGGGGGGGCGGATCTCGAGGCCGGCCGACGCGCCCTGGAGGCCAGCCTGCTCGAGCTGGAGCGGGTCCTGGCGACGGCGCGGTCCGACGTCCGAAAGGCGTGACAGCGCCCGCCGGTCTCCGAGATCCCCGGCGGCCCGCTCTTGCCTCCGGGCGCTTGTCCTCGCTCGCGGCCCCGGAGCGGTAGCCGCGCGGCGACGAGGCACGCGCGGCGGCTCGCAAACGTCGGTCGCGCAGCCTTAAGACCTCCTCGGCGCGTTGGCGCTCCACGACGGTTGCTCGCCGCGATCACGGGCCTGGTGTCGCGCGCATCGCAGCGGGCCGCGGCTCGCTGTGGAGGCGCCCTCCGGCGAGACCGTGCCGCCGCGGACGTCGCAGAGGCTCGGGTGCCGCGATGAGGGACCGCCTCGCCCTCGCTCGCGGCAGGCGCCCCCCGTGGCGCCCGCACAGCGGCGCGTTGCCGCAGAGCAACAGGGAGCCCCTCGAAGAACCCAGTGAATTCGCGGCTTCAGGCCGGCACCCCTCTTGCTTTGCAGGAGCAGTGAGCGGGACGCCAAGCGCGTCCCGGAATGGAGTGCAGTCATGACCACCACCCTCGCGAGAATTGCGCTGTCGGCCTCGCTGGCCATCGCTCCCGCCCTGGCCAGGTCGACCGAGGACGGCGTGCAGCTGGCCCAGGCGGAGCCGCAGCCGGTGCAGCCGCCTTCGCCGGCGCCGACCGAGCCTCCCCCTCCTCCGCCGCCGGCCGAGATGCAGGCGCCTCCGGCCGAGACGTCGGCGCAGCCGGCCACTCCGTCAGGTCAGTGGGTGTACACCCAGCAGTACGGCTGGGTCTGGATGCCCTACGGGAACGCCTACACCTCCGTGCCGTCGGACGGCGGATCGCCGACCATGTACGTCTACTACCCGCTCGTCGGGTGGTCCTGGGTCATCGCCCCCTGGGTGTGGGGGTGGGGACCGATGCCGTACTACGGCTACTACGGTCCGTGGCACTACGCCTGGTACGGCCACGGCTACGGCCACTGGTACGGATACCGGGGCCCATACGCCGGATATTACGGCCGCGGCTACTGGCACGGTGGCTCGTGGCACGGCTATCACCCCGGCACCTGGCCAGCTCCGGGCCGGGTCGGCTATGCGCCCCCGCCCCGCGGAGGCGGTTCCTGGGGTGGCCACCCCGGTGGCGGTCACGGCGGCGGACGCGGCGGTGGGTATGGCGGCGGCCACGGCGGCGGTTGGCAGGGCGGCGGGCACGGCGGCGGAAACGGCTGGGGCCACGGCGGCGGCGGTGGACGCGGAAACGGTTGGGGCCACGGCGGCGCACACGGCGGCGGAAACGGCGGCGGAAACGGTGGCGGCCACGGCGGCGGCCACGGCGGTGGCGTCGCACACGGCGGCGGGCACGGCGGCGGTCACGGCGGTGGCGGCGGTCACGGCGGTGGCCACGGCGGCGGCCGCCACTGAGGTTCACCGGACCCGGCGCGAGTCGAACCAGGTCGCCATCAGGCGCTGATCGTCAGGCCAGCACCTCCCGGATCTTGCGGGCCAGCGCCTCCGGCGAGAAGGGCTTGGGGATGAAGGGCCGGCCGGCCAGCCCCGCGCCCAGGTTCTCGGGGTAGCCGGACATGTAGAGCACCCGGCACTCCGGCCGCCGCGAGCGGAGCGCCTCGGCGACCTCGGGTCCGCTCGGGCCGGGCAGCACCACGTCGGTGAGGAGGAGGTGCAGCGGCCCCCGGTGCCCGGCCGCCAGCGCCAGGGCCTCGCCGCCGCTCGCGGCCGCGAGCACCCGGTAGCCGAGGCGCCTCAGGAGCGTCCGGGCCACGTCCCGCACCGCGGCCTCGTCCTCCACCACCAGCACCGTCTCGTCGCCGCGCGGCAGGACTTCCGGACGCGCCGCCTCCTCCTGGGCGCCGGCCGTCCCCTCTGCCACCGGCAGGTGGACCCGGAAGGCGGCGCCGCGGCCGGGCGCCGACTCCACCTCGACGAACCCCCCGTGCTGGCGGACGATGCCGTAGACGGTGGAGAGCCCCAGGCCCGTACCTTGCCCGGCCGGCTTGGTGGTGTAGAAGGGCTCGAAGAGGTGGGAGAACACCTCCGGCGGGATGCCGCGGCCGGTGTCGGCCACCGTCACCACCGCGTAGCGGCCGCCGGGGCGATCGGGGCGCGCCTCGCCTGGTCCCACCTCGGCGGTCCGGGTGGAGATGGCGATGGCGCCGCCGCGCTCCAGGGCGTCGCGGGCGTTCACCGCCAGGTTCATGACCACCTGCTCCACCTGGCCGGGGTCGGCCAGCACCGGGGGCAGCCCGTCGGCGAGGTCCAGCCGCAGCTCCACGTCCTCGCCGATGAGGCGGCCCAGCATACGGCGCAGGTTGGCGAGGAGCGCGTTCAGGTCCACCGGCCTGGGCTCCAGCACCTGCTTGCGGCTCACCGCCAGGAGCTGGCGGGTCAGCTCCGCGCCCCGGCGGGCCGCGTCGCGGATCTCCAGGAGCAGCGGCCGGTTGGGGTCGTCGGCCGGGGCCTCCAGCACCGCCATCCCGGCATTGGCGATGATGGCGGTGAGGATGTTGTTGAAGTCGTGGGCCACGCCCCCGGCGAGACGGCCCAGGGCCTCCATCTTCTGGGCCTGGCGGAGCTGCTCCTCCAGGCGGCGGCGCTCCCCCTCGGCGCCGCGCTCGGCGGTGACGTCGCGGGTCACCGTGAGGACCAGCGGCTCGCCCCGCAGCATGAGGATCTTGGCCGAGAGCAGGCCGGTGAAGGCGCGGCCGTCGCGGGTGCGGAAGGACGCCTCCAAGTTCTGCACCTGGGCCCGCTGCCGGAGCGCGCCCATGAACCGGTCGCGGTCGGCCCGGGCTCCGAAGAGGTCCACCTCCCGCACGGTGCGCCCCAGGACGTCGTCCGGGCGGTACCCGGTGAGACGGGTGAAGCCCTCGTTCACCGCGACGTAGAGGCCGTCGTCGAGCCGGTTCAAGGTGATGGCATCCGGGCTGGTGTCGAAGGCCAGTCGGAAGCGCTCCTCGCTCTCGCGCATGCCCTGGATGGCTCGCCGCCGCTCCTCCGCCTCGGCGCGCAAGGCGTCCATCGACTGCGTGATGGAACGGGTCCGCTCCTCCACCTGCCTCTCCAGCTCGGTCCGGGCCTGGCGGTCGGACTCGCGCAGCCGGTGGGTCAAGGCGAAGGACAGCACCACCCCGGCCAGCGAGAAGGCGCCGTGGAACCCGTGCAGGACCGGTGGGCCCAGGGGCACGATGCCGAGCAGCGTCAGCACGAACAGCAGCCCGACCGCCACGAAGAGCCCCCAGGCCGCGAGGAAGAAGCGGGCCGCTCGATCCCCGGCGGAGACCGCGCGCAACGACAGCGCCAGCACCGCCAGGAAGGTGGCGCCCCCCAGCACCGAGGCCAGCCTGCCGCCCAGCGGCATGCGGACGGCCGCCACCGGCGCTGCGGCCAGGGCCAGCGCGCCGAGCCCGCGGGCCAGAAGGTCGAGGCGCGGGAAGCGCTGCCGGCTCCCGAGGAAGGTGCGCGTGAACCAGAGCCCGGCGGCCATGGCCAAGAGGCCCAGGGCGCTCGGCGCCGCCACGGCCAGGCGCGGCGACTCCGGCCACAGCGCGGCCGCGGCCGGCCCGGTGACCGCGGCCTGGTAGCCGGCGAAGGCCAGCACCATGAGCGCGAAGCCGAGGTAGCTCCGGTCCCGAAGCGCCACCCAGGCGTAGAGGTGGACCGCCAGCAGCACCAGCAGCACCCCCAGGTTCACGCCGTAGAAGAGGAGAAGCGCGCGGTCGCGGTCGGCGCGGGCCTCCGGCTCCCACAGGGAGAGCGCGGCCAGCGAGGCGGCCCGGGTCTGGGCGCGGACCCACAGGGTGGTGCGCTCGCCGGGGGCGAAGGTCGCCCCCAGCTGCAGCGAGGTGCCGCGGTGGACCACGTCCCGCTCGGCGGCGGGTACGGCGAACCCGCCCCGGTGGCGCTCCAGCCGCCCCTCGCCCAGGAGCCACACGTCGAGCGATTCGAGGAGCGGCGCGTCGCAGACCAGGACCAGGCGGCGGGGCACGGCCGCCTCGTTCACCAGGTCGGCCTTGAGCCACAGCGCCGCGGTGGTGAAGCCCAGGCTGCGGGCACCGCCCAGCCGGCGGAAGCGCCCGGCGACCGCCGCCTCCCGGACCTCGGAAAGGCCGAGCGCGCCGGTGGGGTCGAGGAGGTAATCGGCGTCCCGGTCCAGGTCCACCCGGCTGGCCCCCGCCGGCACCGGCACCTCGCCGGCCTGCGGGGCCGCGGCGGCGATGCAGGCGAGGAGCGCTGCAACGGCGAGCGCACCCCGCCGGCGTCCGGGGACCGAAATCACCGTCCGATCATCCCACAGCGGGGGAGAAACGCCACGCGGCGGCCAGTTGCCGAGCCGCCCGGAACGGGCGGCGAGGCTGCCTCTAGGATCCCCCGCGCCGCCGCTCGGCCATGCGGCGAGCTCCCATCCGGCGCAGCGCCGGGAGCAGGCGGAGCAGGAGCCCCGGGAAGGCGGCCACCAGCCTGGCCAGCACGCTCGAGGCGGACGGGCCGGCGTCGGCGAGCCTGGCGCGAGCCTTCGCGGGTGCGAAGCGCCCTCAGGGACGGATGGAACGAATGCCGCGCCCGCGGCTGGTGGCGGCGGGGCCGGGGACGGTCCGCCCGCAGTCCCCGGCCCTTCCTATCCCTCGGTCGAAGCGGTCAGAACGGACACGCCGGATTGGGCCCGGCGTCGACCCGTCTCGCGGCACCCGCGGGGATGAGCTGGACGGCGACCGTCCGCGCCGGCACGCTGCCCTCGTTCCGCAGCACGTGCACGTGGTCCCCTCCTGGATCCACGAAGCCGTCGCCGGTCTCGTACACGTGAGGCGTGCACGTCGGATCATCGCCCTCGTAGGCGGTGATGGTCCCTTCCGTGACGACGATCAGGCTGTGGCCCGGATGGGTGTGCCAGCCAGTGGTTCCGCCTGGAGACCAGACGTTGCTCTGGACGTGCAGGTCGGAAGGTCCCTTGGTCTTCTGCCGGGAGTACCAGAGGGGGTTGGCGTGCCCCCCGGCGCCTTCCGGGAAGAAGGTGTAGTTGCTCACCTCGAACTCGGCGAAGCGGCCCACCGCGAGAGGAACGCCGGCGAATCCGGCCGCCGGGGTCGCCTGCGTGCTGCCGGCCTGCAGGAGCGCTGCCGTCGCCACGCCGCCCACTCCGAGCATCCACTTCAGCTTCTTGCGCATGTCGTTCTCCTTTTCGGCTCGTACCGCGCGAGCCGCACGAGCACCTAGGGCGGCCCGCGCCGCCTCCGCCACGGCAGACCACGGCGGCGCGACGCGATCCGACGGTGTGCCGTGGAATGCAGTGGATTGCCGTGGCCCCGGGGCGCCGCTAGATTGAGAGGTCTCGAGTTCTCTCGGGGTCGGGGGACCCCCCGATGACCGACCCAACCAAGCGAGCCTCGCCCGCCGCCGCCCCTGATCCTACAGCCGCCGAACACCTCGATTCCTGGAAGGAAATCGCCGCCTACCTGCGGCGCGACGTCACCACGGTGCAGCGATGGGAGAGGCGGGAGGGGATGCCGGTGCACCGGCACCTGCACGACCGGTTGGGTTCGGTGTACGCGTTCCGGACGGAGCTGGACGCCTGGGCGAGGACCCGTCGCCCCCCGGCCACCGAGCAGCGCGCCCCCGAGGAGGGCGACGCGGAGGACCGCGAGATCGAGGACCCTGCCGCGGCCGAGGCCGGGATTCCGCCGCCAGGAGGGCAGCCGCGCGAGGGCGCGGCTCCGCTCGCGGGGCGGCGTTACCGTCGGGTCGCCTGGGCGGCGAGCGCGGTGGCGGCCTGCCTCGCCGCGCTGGGGGCTTGGCACCTCGGGCGGCGCGGCGCCGCACCGGACGACCCGCTGGCAGGCGCCAGGTTCCTGAAGCTGACCGAATTCGACGGGATCGAGCAGGCGGCCGCGCTCTCTCGCGACGGACGCTTCGTCGCTTTCCAATCGAACCGCGACGGCCGGATGGACGTCTGGGTGACCCAGATTGGCACGGGCCAGTTTCTCAACCTGACCCGCGGAAGCGCACCGGAGATCGCCAACCCATCGATCCGCACGCTCGGGTTCTCCCCGGACGGGACCCTGGTCACCTTCTGGGTTCGCCGTGCTGACGCGCCGGGCGGGCGCGACATCAGCATCTGGGCGGCGCCACTTCTCGGCGGACCTCCGCGGCCGTACCTGGAAGGCGTCGCCGAGTTCGACTGGTCCGCCGACGGCGCGCGCCTCGTGTACCACACGCCGGGGCCTGGCGATCCGACCTTCGTGCGCGACTCGACGGGGTCGGCCCACCGCGAGATCTTCTCGGCGGCCGCTGGCCTCCACGCCCACTTCCACGTCTGGTCCCCGGACCAGGCCTTCGTCTACTTCGTGCAGGGCTCGCTGCCGGACCGTCTGGATGTCTGGCGCATCCGGCCCGCCGGGGGAATCCCGGAGCGGATCACCCACCACGACTCGCTCGTCAGCCACCCCCTGTTCGTGGACGGGCGGACGCTGCTGTACCTTGCGGCGGACGCGGACGGTTTCGGTCCGTGGATCCACAGCCTGGACGTCGAGGAGCGGACTCCGCGAAGGCTGAGCGCCGGCATCGACCGCTGCACGTCGCTCGCGGTCAGCGGCGACGGCCGGCGCATCGTCGCGACGATGGCGAGCCCCAAGGCCACGCTCTGGCGCGTGCCCATCGCCGAGGCCCGAGCGGACCTGTCCGCTGCCCGCCGCATCGCCCTGACCACCGGCAACCGATCGTCACCTCGCTTCGGCCCCGGTTACCTGCTGTACGTGTCCTCGAAGGGGGCGAGCGATGGGCTCTGGAAGCTGCAGGAGGGGGCCGCGGCCGAGTTGTGGAGCGCGGCCGACACGCGGATCGCGGGTGCGCCCGCGATCGCTCGGGACGGTCGCCGCATCGCGTTCACGACGCGGCAGGGTGGGCGAACGGCGCTGTGGGTCGTGAACCAGGACGGCACGGGGGCTCGCGCGGTCACGACGGCGCTCGAGCTGGTGGGCGCTCCGGCGTGGGCGCCGGACGGGAAATCCATCACGGTGGCCGCGGCGGTGAGCGGCCTCCCGCGCCTGTTCGGCGTCCCCCTGGAGGGCGGCTCGCCGACGCCATTGGTGACGGAGCACTCCGTGGATCCGGCGTGGTCGCCGGAGGGCAACCTGGTCGCGTTCTCGGGGGCCGACGTGGGAACCACGTTCGTGGTGAAGGCGGTGAGGGCCGACGGGGGCCCGTACCGACTGCCCCCCCTGACGCTGACCCGCGGGGCCAGACACCTCGTCTTCATGCCGCAGGGGCGGTCGCTCGTCGTGCTCCAGGGGGAGATTCGACACAAGAACCTCTGGCTCGTTAACCTAAAGACCGGCGACGAGCGCCCGCTGACCGACCTCCCCCCTGACTTCGAGGTGCGCGACTTCGACGTCTCTCCGGACGGGCGCGAGATCGTCCTCGAGCAGGTGCAGGAGCAATCGGACCTCGTGCTCATCGAGCGGCCGCCACCCCGATGAGCCCCATCGTCAGGGCGCCGCACGCCGCCGCCGCGCCATGCGCCGGGCGCCCATGCGCCGGAGCATGGGGAGGAGCCACAGCACCAGGCCGGGGAAGGCCATGAGGAGCCTCGCCAGAAGCCCCGAGGCGGACGGCACCAGGATCTCCGGCGGGCCCTTCCGCACCGCCCGCAGCACCGCCCGGGCCACGGCCTCGGGCGGGAGCGCCGCCGAGGCGAAGGAGAGCGAGGCCTCGTCGTGCTGGAGCTCCTGCCGGAGCTGCCGGGTCTCGACCGAATCGGGCGAGACCACCGTGACCCGGATGCCGCTTCCGCGGAGCTCGGCGCGCAGGGCGAAGGAGAGCCCGCGCAGGGCGTATTTGGTGGCGCAGTAGACCGCCTCGAAGGGCATGGGGACGATGCCGCCCAGCGAGGCCAGGGTGACGATGGCTCCCTCGCCGCGGGCCCGCATGGCCGGGATGACGGCGCGGCAGCCGAAGGCGGCGCCGAGGAGGTTCACCCGCACCTGGCGCTCCACCTCCCCAGCAGGGAGCGACTCCACGGCGCCGGGCTCCACCACGCCGGCGTTGTTCACCAAGACGTCCAGGCGCCCGCGCTCGGCGAGGACCCGCGCCACCACTGCCTCCCAGGCGGCGGGGTCGCCCACGTCGAGCCGGAGCCGGAGGGCGCGCCCCTCGCCCGGGCCGAGGTCGACCGCGGCCAGCGAGGCCTGGTCGCGGCCGGTGAGCACCACCGCCGCGCCATCCCGGGCCAGGGCCCTGGCCACCGCGGCGCCGATGCCGCCGTAGGCGCCGGTCACCAGCGCCACCCGGCCGTCGAGATCCTTCATGGCCAGCTCCTCGGAAAGGCCCGGCGCCGGGCCGCAGCGGCGCTCCCGGTCTGGATGCGAAAGGGGGCCCGGCCTGCCGGCCGGGCCCCCTGGGGTGGTGGAGCTGATCGGGATCGAACCGACGACCTCTAGAGTGCGATTCTAGCGCTCTCCCAACTGAGCTACAGCCCCGTACATGGCGGAAACCCCCCGCCGCGGCGGGGGATGCCTTGTTAACGGCTGGAGGTGCGCAGTGTCAAGCGCCATTCGTTTGACTGCCGCGAGAACGCTTGGTAATTCGGAAGGGTCCCATGCCCACACTCCGGCAGATGTCATCGGCGGAGATCACCGCCCTCGAGCACGCCTTCGCCTCCGATCCGAATTCCCACGCCTGGCGGCCCCTGGCGGAGGCCTACCTGGCCATGGGGCGCTTCATGGAGGCGATGGTCGTCTGCAAGAAGGGCGCGAAGGCCCACCCCGCCGAGTCGGCGGCCCGCGTGCTCCTGGCGCGGGTCTACGCCGAGCAAGGGAAGGACCGCAAGGCGCTGGAGGAGGTCCTGGGGGCGCTGCAAGTGCACCCCGGCGACGCCGCGGCCAACCGCCTGGCGGGCGTGCTTCACATGAAATTGGGCGAGCGCGAGCCCGGCGAGGCGGCGCTGCGCCGCGCCGCCGAGGCGGCCCCGGGCGATCCCGAGGTCCAGGACGCCCTGAAGAAATGGGGAGTCACCCCGGCGGCCCCGGCCCCGGCGGCACAGGCTGCCAGGCCGGCGCGACCCCTGACCGACGGAATCCCGGTCGCGCCGCGCGTCGGTCAGAAGGGCGGCGCGGCGTCCCGCGCCCCGACCCCCCCATCGCCCCACGCGCCAGCCCCGGCCCACGCGCTAGCACCGGCCCAGGCGCCAGCCCCGGCACAGGCACCAGTCGCGGCCCGCGCTCCGGCTGAGGTCCAGGCGCCGGCCGCGCCTCGCCAGGCCGGCCCCGGGCGCAACGTGGCCTACGCCCAGGAGCTAGCCGACAAGTACAGCACCCAGGAGTTCCACCTCTCCACCGGCAAGACCGGCGAGATCCCCATCCGCCGCGGCGAGAAGAAGGGGCCGGGCCTCAAGGCCACGCTGCTGCTGGTGGTGGCGCTGGCCGGAGGGCTGGTCGGCTGGTACGCCTACAACACCTGGAAGAAGCAGCGCGCCGTGAAGATCGACGGCGTGCTCAAGCAGACCCGCGAGCTGGTGGAGAAGGACAGCTTCGCCAGCTACCGCGAGGCGGCCAGGCTCGCCGGCGAGATCATCGGGCTGGACGCCGACTCGGTGGCGGGCCACGCCTTCCTGGCCTACGTCGACGCCCTGCGCTGGGGGGAGCACGGCGAGGGGGACGCGGTGCGCGAGGAGGCCAGTCGCCACCTCGAGATCGCCCGCAAGCTGGCCCACAGTCACTCCCACGCCATCGCCGCCGGGGCTTACTTGAAGTTCTTCGGGGGCGACTCGCGCGGGGCCATAGTCGATCTGGAGAAGGTGCTGAAGGGGCCGGAGGGGGGGACGAGCGGCCTGCTCTACGGCGCGCTGGGGTTCTTCCAGATGCAGACCAGCGACCTGGACGGCTCGCGCGACTCGCTCACCACCGCCCGCAAGTTCGCCGACCGCGACGTGCGGGTGAACCAGATGCTGGCCGAGCAGTTCCGGCGCCGCGGGCTGGGCTACGAGCTTCAGGCCATCACCTTCTACGAGGCGGCGCTCCGGCTCTCGAAGGACCACGTGCCCTCGCTCCTGGGCGTGTCGCAGATGCTCATCGGGCGGGACCAGCTCGACGATGCGCTGCGCAACGTGCAGAAGGTGCTCGACTCCGGCGACGCCTCGCCGCGCCAGCTGGCCATGGCCCACGCCCTGAAGGGAGCGGCCCTGTTCGGCAAGGGCAAGGCGGCCGAGGGGGCGGGCGAGGAACAGCAGGCGCTGGTGCTCGATCCCTCGAACCCCGACATCCAGGCCCAGGTGGGGCGGCGAAAGCTCGCCAGCGGCGACACGGCCGGGGCCGTCGATGCCTTCCAGAAGGCGGTGCAGATGGACCCGGAGCGGGTGGCCTTCTACGTGGAGCTGGCCAACGCCATGCTGCGGCGGCAGGGCGGGGCCAAGCAGGCCATCGAGGCTCTCAGGTCGGCCTCGGCTCGCCTCGCCGGGAACGCCCGTCTCGTGAAGCTCCTGGGCGACGCGTACCGATACGACGGCGACCTGGAGCGGGCCCGCGTCGAGTACGAGAAGGCCCTCTCCCTGGAGAAGCGCTTCCCCGACGCCCGGCTGGCCCTGGCGCGGGTGTGGCGCGAGCGCAAGGACTGGGCCCGGGCCCTCGAGGAGCTGGACAAGGCGGCCAAGGAGTACGGGGAGGGCACCACCGGGGGGGCGGCCCGGGCCTACGTGGAGATGGCCGAGATCGAGGCGGCCCGCGGGGCCAAGCCCGAGGTGGTGGACGAGCTCTACAAGAAGGCGCTCCGGGCCGACGCCACCAACTGCAGCGCCCTGTGGGTCCTGGGGCGGGAGCGGGCCGACCAGCGCTCGCCGGTGTTCGACAAGGAGCTCGGCAAGCAGATGCTCGGCGACTACGCCCGGCTCTGCCCCAAGGGACCGCACGCGGCCGAGGCGAGCCGGATCGCCGCGTCGTTGAAGTAGGGCGGGGGCTTGCCCCCCGCCGATCTCACCGCGGCTCCATCGTAGGGCGGGGGCCGGCTCGAGCCGCCCGGAACGGGCGGCGAGGCTCTGGGAACCCTCGGGCTCGTCGGGCTCTCCAGCCGAGTTGGACGCCGAGTGCACAGCGGCTGCAGAAGCAGCCTCGCCACCCTTCGGGTGGCTCGGCAGTAAGACTACTTCCCGAGCGCCTTCACGGCCTTCTCGTAGTCGAGCATGGGGTTGCCCTGCACGCGCTTGGGCTTCCCCTCGGCGGTGCGGGCGTCCACCACCCGGGCCACCACCTCGGCGCGGGCCTCGTCCACCTCCACTGTCACCCGGCTCTCCCCGGGCGCCACGCCCCACAGCTGCCCGCGGTTGTCGCCGCGGCAGACGTCCTCGTTCTCGCAGCGGGTGAGCGCCACCCGGCCCGGCACCGGGGCCCCATCCTGGTCGAAGGCCCGTACGTCCAGGGCGGTGGGCTCGCGCCGGTCCAGCATCTTCACCTCCACCCGCGCCGGCGTCACCTCGACGCGCGCCACGTAGCGCACCGACACGTTCACCTCGGCGGAGAGCGAGCCCATCTGGCAGCGCACCACGGCGCGGCCCGGCGCGACCGCGGTGACGGTGGCCTCGTTGTGGGGCCCCTTCACCGAGACCACCTTCTCGTCGGAGGAGGACCAGCGGCAGACCGCGTCCGGGAGGAGGCGGCCGTTGCGGGCGAAGGCCTGGGCGTGCACCTTCACGGCCTGCCCGCGGCCGAAGAGCTGGGCGCTGGGCGGATCCAGGGCGATGCGGGCCGGGCTCGAGCAGCCTGCGGCGAGGGCCAGGGCGGCGGGGAGCACGATTCGGGAGGGGCGCATGGCTCCATCCTACCGCCTCCGGCGGCGCCCGTGACCCCGCGCGATGTCGAGGTGCCGGAACGGCCGCGGCGCCGGAACCCCGGCGCCGCGTGGGCCGGCCGACGGCGACTCCGGTTACGGCACGTACTGGTCGAGGAACTCGTGAGCCAGAGCGGTGTCGAGTCGCACCGATACCGTCCCGCCGTCGCACAGGTGCTTGCGCTTTCCTGCATCCTCAGCAGGCGACTGCACGAGCGCAACGACCGTCGTTACGAAAGACGGCGCCGGGATCGGATCCCCGGCCTCGCCGCTGACCGGGAACGACGGGCCCCCGGAATCCATGAAGCATCCGCCTCCGGGGTCCGGGCTTACCTCGATCCGGCCGGGGAAGACGCCGACCAGCTCGGTGGCGCTGAACCTCCGGGTTCCCCAGTCCGGGACTGGATGCTTCTTGAAGTACGGGGCCGCGCTGGTCAGGCCGTAGCCGGCCACGCCCATCTCGATCTCCGCGGGGGGACTCGCCCAGCCGTCCAGGAAGCCCACCGGCGGGATCCGAGCCGGAGGAACGCCGCTGACCGCCTCGTCGAGGACGATCAAGGCCATGTCGGGGTTGGTTTCGACGTGGTAGTCGCCAAAGGCATTGATGTCGAAGCCGGGGTGGATCACGGGAGTGCCCGAGTAGACCTGTGCCGTCGCCGGCACCGTCACCGTCCATCCGTCCTCCGAGAGGTCCATCTGCGGCCCAAACGTGACGCCGAAATTGGTGGCGCCCGATCCCTCCCAGCCGAACATGCAGTGGCCGGCAGTGATGAAGACGGTGGGAGACACCAGGGTTCCCGAGCAGCCCCACCACGACCATACGGCATCGGTTGGAGATGTCTTGAAGGCGATGGTACCGACGTTGAGCACCGCGTCGGGGGCGGGAACCCCATTGACGATCGCTTGCTCCGTTCTCGCGAAGGATGCCGCCTCGGACCCGCACGCTGCCATGAACGACAGGCCGAGCATGGCACCGATCCACACCATGGCACTGCGCATGTGCGCCCTCCTTTCGTGCACGACTCCGGTCGAAGGGAGCGCAGACGCGATGACCTGATGTTGGGCAGTGGCCGACGCTCGAGATGAAGCTGGCCCCCGTGTCGCGCAGGGTGCGCTCTTCGTGAGCCCCGGACAAGGGGCCAGGGGAGCGCTTCTTGATCGGAATCAGCAACGGACCCAACAGGGGCCTCTTCTGTCGGTGATCTTCACGTCGAGAGACAGGGAGCCACCCTGCCGGGGAGGAGGAGCACTGGGCCCGACCAGCCGTGAAGGCCGCCCCGGGCTCGCTTTCATGCCGGCCTTGGTTCCGGACGTGGTCAGGATTGACGTGGAATGAAGCCGGCCCCGATCCGCCCGGCTCGGATGGCGAGGTCCCAGGCGACCTCCCGCACCGCCGCGGCCAGCCCCCAGGCGGCGCGCAGGTCGCGCTCGACGAGCGCGACCGGGTCGGCGCCTGTCTTCCGCCGGTAGGCGATGGTGGCCACGCCGCCCCCGCGCTAACCGGCGGACGGCACCCGGCTCGCCCGGCGCTGCCCTCGCAGGCGCGCCTTCTCGCGCTCGCCCTCGCGGGTCCGCACCGCCGTGCGGGCGTGGAGGGAGCCGAGGAGCCGCTGCGTGGTCGCGGCCACCTCCGCTACCGCCTCCTCGAAGGTCCGGAGGTCGGCGGCGGGCGGCCTCCGCAGCCCGCTCACTTTGCGGACGTACTGCAGCGCCGAGGCGCGGACCTCCTCCTCGGTGGTGGGCGGCTCGAAGTTGTAGAGGACCCGGATGTTGCGGCACATGGCACCGCTGGATCTAGCGCTGCGACCCGCGCCTGTCGATCGGCTTTCGGGCCGCGGCCGGCCCTGCCCGGGAGCGGGCCGCCCCGGGTCTTCGCCCGCCAGGGCAGTGGGCGCGGGGGCATCCGCGCGTCCGGTTCACGGCGATCGGGGCGCCAAGTGATACAGCATCAGGTACACCGCCACCCCGGTGACCGAGACGTAGAGCCACACCGGGAACGTCCAGCGGGCGATGCGCCGGTGGGCCTCGAAACGGCCGCGCAGCGCCAGGTAGAGGGTGCGCAGCACCATGGGCAGGACGGCGACCGCCAACGCGGTGTGGCTGCCGAGGACCACGAGGTAGGCGGCCCGGAGCGCGCCGCCGCCGGGGAAGCGGTGGGTGCCCGTCAAGGCCACCCGGGTTAGGTAGCCCGCGAGGAACAGCGCCGAGCAGGCGAGGGCCGAGAGCATGAGCCTCCGGTGGCGCTCGCGCCGGCCGGAGCGGATGGCGCGCCAGCCGGCGAGGAGCAGCGCCGCCGAGAGCGCGTTCAGGGACGCGTTGACAGTGGGGAGCGCCTCGACGAGCGTCATGGGGCGGCCGGCGGCGCGGGGGCGAGCCGTTCCCCTAGCACGCGTTCCGGCGGGAGGGAACGAGCCCCGTGGCGTGCCCCGGCCGCGAGCGCTCGATGGGGAGCTACCACCCGCTCACCGCGCCCAGAGGAAGAGCGCCGCGAAGAGCAGGGTGAGGTGGATGAGCGTGCCCAGGAAGAAGCTCCGCGCCTGGCGCGTCGAACCCTCGGGGAGCCGCAGGCCGGAGAGCGCCCACCCGGAGAGGCCCAGCCCCAGGATCGCCGCGGCGGCGCCGTAGGCCGGCCGCGCCAGGCCCAGCGGGACCAGGGAGACCGTCACCGGGACGAGCAGGAGGCTCGCCGCCGCGGCCCAGGCCCGCGCCGCCCGCTCGCCGTGGACCAGCGCGAAGACCCGGTGACCGGCCCGGGCGTAGTCCTCCTTCAGGTACACCGACACCGCCAAGAAGTGGGGCAGCTGCCAGAGGAAGAGGATCCCGAAGAGCGCCAGGCCGCCCCAGTCGATGCGGCCGGTGACCGCCGTCCAGCCCATGAGCGGCGGGATGGCTCCCGGGACCGCCCCCACGAAGAGCGCCGCGGTGGTCCTCTGCTTGAGCGGGGTGTAGACGCCGGCGTACGACAGGAGCGCCACCAGGGCCAGGAGCGCCGTGAGCGGGTTCACGGCCAGGGCCAGCGCCGGAAGGGCGAAGGCGGGCAGGGCGAGGCCCACGGCCAGGGCCACGGCCGGCTCGAGGCGCCCGGCCGGCAGCGGGCGGTTGCGGGTCCGCCGCATCCGGGCGTCGAGGTCGGCCTCCAAATAGTTGTTCAAGGCGTTGGCCGCGCCCACCACCAGCGCCGTGCCGGCGAGCATGACCACCGCCCGCGCCGCGTTGATCGAGCCCGGCGCCAGCCACATTCCGCCGGCGGCGGTGCACACCACCAGGGCCGAGAGCCGGGGCTTGGCGAGCGAGGCGACGTCGCGGGCCCAGGACAGGGGGGAGGGGGCGGCGCGGATCTGGACCTGGGCGGGCTCGGGCATGCGGGATCACCCGGCCGCCGGCTGCAGGCCGGCGGCTCCAGCGTCGCGCGCCGCGACTGGTGCGGCGCCGGGCCGGGAGAGGAGGAAGAGCCACACCTCGGCGGCGAGGAGCAGCGCGCCGAGCGCGAGGTGGAGGGTCACCACCGGAACGGCGATGAAGGTGGCCACCGTCCACAGGCCGGCCGCCATCTGCGCGGCGGCGAGGAGCGGCCCGGCGGCGGCGAGCGCGGCCATGGTGGATCGGCCGGCGGCCCTGGCGGCGCGCCAGGCGGGCACGGCGGCGAGGAGCACCAGGGCCGCCACCAGCACGCCGCCGAGGCGGTGCGCCATGTGGAGTCGCGACGGCCCGGTGGCCGGCCAGAGTGCGCCCTGGCACGAGAGGAGGTCCGCTCCGCAGGCGAGCCCGGCGGCGGCGTGGCGCACGAAGGCGCCGAGGACGATCTGGAGGTAGACGGCGACTCCAGCCAGCGCGGCGAGGCGCGGCGCCGCTCCCGGGAGCGGGCCCACGGCGACCGGGCCCAGCCGCACCGCCAGGGCCACCACCAGCGAGAGGAAGGCCATCGAGGTGGCGAGGTGGCCGGCCGAGACCAGCAGGGGCAGCTTGTAGAGGACCGTCAGGGCGCCGAGCGCGGCTTGAGCGACCACCAGCGCTGCGGCCAGCGCCGCCATGGCGCGGGTGGCGGCCTCCCGGCGGCGGCGCCACACCGCCACCGCCAGGGCGAAAGTGAGGACCGCCACGCCCAGCGCGACCAGCCGGTGGCCGTGCTCGAAGAGCACGCCCCCCTCCATGGCCGGGAAGAGCTGCCCGTAGCACAGCGGCCAGTCCGGGCAGGCGAGCGAGGAGCCGGTGGCGTGCACCAGCCCGCCGATGGCCAGGAGCGCGAACGTGGCGAGGGCAGTCGCGACGGCGAGGCGGTGCTCGGCCATGAGGCGCTTCTAATAAGGAGGCGTTTATGGCCAATCAAGCGAGTCGCCTCCCGCCGGAGGCCAGCCCTTCGCCGCGGGACGGTGGCAACGCCTACCAGCCCCTCGACTTTCCGGACCGTCCGCCGGGCGAGCGCGCGGAAGCTCTAGCCCTCGTCGTCCGGCGGCGTTTCCTCGTCCTCGTCCACGACTTCCTCGCCTTCCTCCTCGAGGTCCTCGCTGACGGCCACCTCGGGCTCGGGCGGCGGCTTGGGAGCGGGCCGGCGGCGCTCGGCTGGGGGCGCTTTCGAGGCCGGGCCCTCGCGCTGGTCGGTGCCGCACTTGGGACAGACGGGCGCGGGCTTCTTCAGGTCGTAGAACCTGGTGCCGCACTTGAAGCAGGTGTGCTTGGTTCCGAGATCCTTCCCGGGCATGGGCGTCCCCCGAAGCGGAGTGGGCGGCGTGTACCGCACCGGCGCTCGCCAGTCAACGGATGGAGGGGCGGTCGGGCTCGGGGATGGTATACCTCTCCACCGAACCGTGCCGAACGTCCACAGGCTGGAGCGGCGGCTCCTCAAGGCCGCGGGGCAGGCGGTGAGGGACTTCGACCTCATCGAGGGCGGAGACCGCATCCTGGTCGCGGTCTCCGGCGGCAAGGACAGCTACACGCTGCTGCACCTGCTCATGCGGCTCCGGGAGCGGGCGCCGGTCTCGTTCGACCTCCTGGCGGTGAACCTCGACCAGGGGCACCCCGGCTACCCGGCCGCGGTGGTCGAGGGCCACTTCCGCTCGGTGCGGGTTCCCTACCGCATGCTGCGCCAGGACACGCTGTCGGTGGTGCGCCGCCTGGTGCCGCCGGGCCAGACCGCCTGCGCCGCCTGCTCCCGCCTGCGGCGAGGCATCCTCTACAACGCCGCGGTCGAGATGGGCTGCACCAAGATCGCGCTCGGCCACCACCGCGACGACCTGGTGGAGACGCTGCTCCTCTCCGCCCTCTACTCGGGGCGGCTGCAGAGCATGCCCCCCCGCCTCCGCTCCGACGACGGGCGCAACGTGGTCATCCGGCCGCTGTGCTACGCCGCGGAGGAGGACATCGCCGCCTTCGCCGCGGCCATGCGCTTCCCGGTCATCCCCTGCGACCTGTGCGGCTCGCAGCCCAACCTGCGCCGCAAGCGCGTGAAGTCCCTCCTGGCCCAGCTCTCCGCCGAGCATCCGGCGGTGAAGGGCAACCTCATGAACGCGCTGTCGAAGGTGGTGGCCACCCACCTGCTGGACCGGGACCTCATCCGCGCCCTGGGCGAGGCTCGGGGCGGCGATCCCTGGCTCGAGGAGGAGGGGGAGGACGACGGGTGCGACCTCCCACCCCTGGCCCGATTGCGGCGGGTCGGGGAGCGGCCGTGAGCTCCCGCCCCGGCCGCCGCCGGAGGCGGGGGGCGTCCTTGCTCCCCGTCTGATTCCGCAAGTAGGATTCGACCCGTGAAGTTCCGCTGCCAGCGCTGCGGCCGGAGCTACGCCGTCTCCGACGCGTTGCGCGGGAAGACCTTCGAGATGAAGTGCCGGGCCTGCGGCCACCTCGTCGCGGTGGGTGGATCCCGAGCCGCGGAGCCGCACGAGGAAGCCCGGGACCCCCAGGGCCAGGCCACTCCCTGGCCAGTCGCGGCACCGGGCGCTCCGGCCGGCGACGAGCCGCTCATCGCCCCGCTGGAGGTCCCCGAGGTGAACCCGTTCGTGGCCAGGCCGATCTCGGCGGCCGCGCTGGGAAAGCTCGACGCCGACTTGCACGCCGGCGGGGCCGGCGCCGCGGGCCCGCCACTCCCCGCCGCCGAGCAGTACATCGACCTGGTGATCGAGGACGAGGTCTTGGACGATGAGCCGTCCCGGGCTTCGGAGTCGCCGCCTGGCGCTCCCCCCGGGCTCGACCGGCCTGGCTTCGACGACCCGTTCGCGGACTGGAGGACCCTGGCCGGGCGCGGGAACGCGCCGCTGTCCGAGCCCATCGAGGGAGAGCCGGTTCAGCCGCCGACCGATCTGGCGCCAGCGCGCGCGGCGCCCCGGGCGCCGCGCGAGCCGTGGCCCGAGGCCGCGGCGGCGCCATCGTCCGAGGGGCTGAACCCCAAGGTGCTCGCCGTCGCCGGCGTGGTGGCGGTGGCGGTGTTGGCGGTCTTGCTGTTCGTCTACGTCGGTCGGGGGAGGGAGCCTGGCCCGTCCGCGCCAGTGACCGCCCAGCCGGCACTGGTGGCCCCTCGGCTCGAGCCTCCACCGCCCGCTCCGGCGGCCGCCAAGCCCGAGGCCGCCCCGGCCGCGCCCATCCCGTCCCTCGCCGAGACCTCCCGCGACGAGGAGGCGGCGACGCGCCGAACCGAGTCGGCCCAGCGCAAGCCCAAGCCGGCCAGGGTGGCCCGCGAGGAGCGCCGGGCCGAGCCTCCACCCGAGCCGCCGGAGCGCGCACCCCAGCCGGCGCCGGAACCGCCCCCGCCCACGCAACCGGTCGCGTCGGCGGCACCGGCGGCCGCGCCCGCCGTCGGCGCGGCCCCGCGCAGGGCGACGGGGCCGCTCACCAAGGAGCAGACGATCCGGATCGTGGCCGCCAACCGGCCAGCCTTCGAGCAGTGCATCGTCGAGGCCGGCAAGCGCGACTCGAGCCTCGACCTCTCGGGCCGCCAGGTCACCCTGATGCTCACCGTGAACCCGAACGGCAAGGTGGCCTACCCCACCATCGACGACGTCGAGCTCGCCAAGACCGACCTGGGCGCGTGCATCAAGAGCGCGGCCCGCCTCATGATGTTTCCAGCTTTCGAGGGCGATCCCATGAAGATCGAGGTACCGCTCGCGCTGGGGCGGTGAGTACGACGACGTGGACTGGAAGGACGGGTAGTCGCCTGGCCGCGCCCCCGGCCATCCGCGCGCCGGCCGACCTGGCGCCGCTCATCGACCACACCCTGCTCAAGCCCGACGCCACCGCCGACGAGGTGCGGGCCCTCTGCGCCGAGGCGGCGCGCTGGGGCTTCGCCGGGGTCTGCGTCCGGCCGGAGTGGGTGGCCGAGGCGGCGAGGCGCCTCGCCGGTACGAAGGTGCACACGGTGTCGGTGGTGGACTTCCCGGCCGGGGCGGGGACCACCCCCGCGCGCGTGGCCGAGGCGCTGGGCGCCATCGCCTGCGGGGCCGAGGAGATCGACGCGGTCATCGCGCTGCCGGCCCTGCTGGGCCGCGACTACCGCTACGTCCTCTTGGACCTGGTCGAGCTTGTCGGGCGCGCCGGCGTTCCGGTCAAGGTGATCCTGGAGACCTGCCGCCTCTCGCGCGAGCAGAAGGCCATCGGCTGCGCCCTCGCCAGGGCGGCGGGGGCGGCCTTCGTGAAGACCTCCACCGGGTTCGCCGAGGGCGGCGCCACGGCGGAGGACGTGGCCCTCATGCGCTCGGTGGTCGGAGAGGAGATGGGGGTCAAGGCCTCGGGCGGGATCCGCACCGCCGCCGACGCCCGGCGCATGGTCGAGGCAGGGGCCGACCGCCTCGGGGCCAGCGCCTCGGTGGCCATCGTCACCGGCGGCTTCTGAGCGACGCCTCGCCATCGCCCCGGCGTCGCGAACCGCGCCGTCGTCGATCCGGATCGCGGCGGGCCACGGCTCGTGCCGCGACCGGAGCATTCTGCTCCGGGCGGCACTCGCCTCATTCGTCAGGGGGCGTGCCCCCCCTCCGTCGGCGAAGCCGCCGGAGCCTCCCCCCTGCTACGGCCGGACTCCCGGCCGGGGCCGCTTCGCGGCCTGAAAGCGGATCGATACGCATGGGTCGCGGCACTAGGATGAGGCATGGACCGGCGCCGCTTCCTCGTGCTGGTGGCCGACTCGGCGGGCGTGGGGAGCCTTCCCGACGCCGCCGACTACGGCGACCAGGGATCGGACACCATCGGCAACGTGAGCCGGGCGGTGGGAGGCCTCCGACTGCCGGTCCTGGGGCGGCTGGGCCTGGGGCACCTCACCGGGATCGCCGGCGTGCCGCCCGATCCTCAGCCGCGCGGCTTCTACGGCAAGATGGCGGAGCGATCCCCTGGCAAGGACACCCTGACCGGCCACTGGGAGATGATGGGCGTGATCCTGGAGCGGCCGCTGGCCCTCTTCCCGCACGGCTTCCCGCCCGAGATCCTGGACCCCTGGCTTCGGGCCACCGGCGCTCCGGGCGTGCTCGGCAACCGCGCCGCCAGCGGCACCGAGATCATCCAGGAGCTGGGCGAGGAGCACCAGCGCAGCGGACGGCCCATCGTCTACACCTCGGCCGACTCGGTCTTCCAGGTGGCCTGCCACGAGGAGACGGTGCCGGTGGAGACCCTCTACCGGTGGTGCCTCGAGGCCAGGCGGCTGCTCGACCCCTGGCGCGTGGCGCGGGTCATCGCCCGCCCCTTCGTGGGAACGCGCGGCGCCTACGTGCGGACCTACCGCCGCCGGGACTTCGCGATCGAGCCCCCTGGCCGCACCGTGCTGGAGCGGCTCGCCGAGCGGGGGATGCCGGTGGTGGGGGTGGGGAAGATCGGCGACGTCTACGACCACCGCGGGCTCTCCGAGGAGGTCCACACCGAAGGGAACGCCGACGGGCTTCGCCGCACCGCGGAGATCCTCGACCGGCTGGAGCGGGGCCTGCTCTTCGTGAACCTGGTGGACTTCGACATGCTCTACGGCCACCGCAACGACGCCAGGGGCTACGCCCGCGCCCTGGAGGAGTTGGACGCGGCCCTGCCGGCCATCCAGGGGCGCCTCGTGCCGGGCGACCTCCTGGCGATCACCGCCGACCACGGCTGCGACCCGACCACCCCCTCCACCGACCACTCCCGGGAGTACGTTCCGCTCCTGGTCCACGCACCCGGTCGCGGCGGCGGGCCGCTGGGGGTGCGGCGAAGCTTCGCCGACCTGGGGCGCACCGTGGCCGAGTTCTTCGGCGTCACCGCCGAGGAGGGGCAGAGCTTCCTGCCCGAGGTGGAGGGGCGCTGAAGACTCGAGCCGCCCGGAACGGGCGGCGAGGCTTCTGGAAAATCTCGGGCTCGTGGGTTCTCCAGCCGAGCTGGATGCGGAGTGCACACCGGCTGCACAAGCAGCCTCGCCACCCTTCGGGTGGCTCGGCAGTAATCAGTACCTGGGCATGCTCCGGTCGACGCGCTCCGCCCAGGCCGAGATGCCGCCGGTGAGATTCCTCACCTTCCGGAACCCGGCCTGGCGCAGGAAGGCCACCGCCTTGGCGCTGCGCGGCCCGGTGCGGCAGTGGACCACCATCTCCCGGCTGGTATCGAGCTCGTGCACCCGCCGCGGCAGCTCTCCGAGAGGGATGAGCAGGCCGCCCAGGTTGCAGATCTGGTACTCGTGCGCCTCGCGCACGTCGAGGATGACGACGTCCTCGCCGGCGTCGAGGCGGCGCTTGAGCTCCTCGACCTGAACCTCCGGTACCTCGACGCCCGCCGGCGCCTCCTCGCCGCGCACGCCGCAGAAGGCCTCGTAGTCCTGGAGCGCGGTGATGGTGGGGCTCGCGCCGCACATCGGGCACTCGGGGTTCCTCGGGACCTGGAGCTCGCGGAACCGCATGCCGAGCGCGTCCACCAGCAAGAGCCGCCCCACCAGCGGCTCGCCGCGGCCGAGGATGAGCTTCACCGCCTCGGTGGCCTGGATGAGCCCCACCAGCCCCGGCAGGATGCCGAGGACGCCCCCCTCGGCACACGAGGGCACCAGGCCGGGCGGGGGCGGTTCGGGGTAGAGGCACCGGTAGCAGGGACCCTCGCGGGCGGCGAAGACGCTGGCCTGACCGTCGAAGCGGAAGATCGACCCGTACACGTTGGGGCGGCCGGTGAGCACGCAGGCGTCGTTCACCAGGTAGCGGGTGGCGAAGTTGTCGGTGCCGTCCACCACCACGTCGAACTGGCGCACGATCTCGAGCGCGTTGTCGCTGGTGAGGCGATCCTCGAAGGGCCGCAGCGCCACGTAGGGGTTCAGGGCCTTGAGCTTCTCAGCGGCGGACTCGAGCTTCCTGCGCCCCACGTCCGGCGTGGCGTGGATCACCTGCCGCTGGAGGTTGGTGTAGTCGACCACGTCGAAGTCCACCAGGCCCAGGGTGCCCACCCCGGCGGCGGCGAGGTACAGCATCACCGGCGACCCGAGGCCCCCGGCGCCCACGCACAGGACCCGCGCCGCCTTCAGGCGCTGCTGCCCTTCCATGGCCACCTCCGGCATGAGGAGGTGGCGGGAGTAGCGCAGGATCTCGTCGTTGGTGAGCGGCGGGCCGGGCGGGAGGCGCGCGGCGGGGACGGCCATGGGTCACTCCTCGAGGCCGCCCGCGACGGCGGGGACGATGGAGAGGGTGTCCCCCTCCTCGACCGCGGTGGCCTCCTTCTCTAGATACCGGATGTCCTGGTCGTTGAGGTAGAGGTTCACGAAGGAGCGCAGCCGTCCGTCCTCGCCGTAGAGGTGGCGGCGCAGCTCGGGATGGCGCGCCACCAGCTCGGCGAGCGCCTCCCCCACGGTCCGGGCGGGAAGGTCCAGCACGGCTTTCTGGTCGGTGAAGGAGCGGAGCGGGGCGGGGACGTGGATGGTCATGGGGAGGTGACCTCCACATCGTACAGATCGCTGGCCTCGGCGGCGGCGTCGAGCACCCCCAGGTCCTCCTCCGAGAACCGCTTGTCGTCCTCGCCGTACCCCTCGAGCAGGAAGGAGCAGGTCTCCTCGGCCCGGCCGTCGGCGATCCGGGTGATGAGGTAGGAGCAGCCGAGCCAGTGGGCCTCGGCGAGGTCGGTGGCCGACCAGCGGGCGGCGTGGTCGGGGTGCGAGTGGTAGAAGCCGACCACCTCCTCGCCCCGGGTCTGCGCCTCCCGCGCCAGGCGCAACAGGTCGAGCGGGTCGACCTGGTAGCGGTTCTCGGGCGAGTCGGTTCGGGCGTTGCGGCAGGGCACGGCCCGCTGGACCAGCCGGTCGTGGCCGCGCGGCGATCCGAGCAGCACGCCGCACGACTCGTGCGGGTAGGCGGCCTCCCCGTGCTGTCGCAGCGCCACGTACTCCACGTGCGGGATCCACAGCATGATGGACCTCACTCCTCCCCCTCCCAGAAACGCTCGCTCAGGTAGCGGGCGCCCGAGTCGCAGAGGACGGTGACGATCACCGCCGGCTCCCCGCCCAGTCGGCGCGCCACCTCCAGGCTGCCGGCCACCGCCGCGCCCGCCGAGACTCCGACCAGGAGCCCCATGCGGCGCGCCATCCGCCGGGCCATGCCCTGGGCGGCCTCGGTGGAGACGCCCAGGTCGTCGTCGGCCAGCGATGGGTCGTAGATCGGAGGCACCAGTGCCGAGGCCATGTGCTTGGCCCCCTCGATGCCATGCAGCGGGCCGTCCGGCTGCAGCGACACGCAGCGGATGCGCGGATTCAGCTCCTTGAGCCGCCGCGAGGCGCCGACGAAGGTGCCGCTCGTCCCCAGCATGGCCACGAAGTGCGTGATCCGGCCTCGCGTCTGGCGCCAGATCTCCTCGGCGGTCCCGTGGTAGTGGGCGCGCCAGTTCTGGTCGTTGGAGTACTGGTCGGCGTAGTACCAGCGCTCGGGGTCGGAGGCGGCGAGTTCCCGGGCCCGGGCGATGGCGCCGTCCGACCCCTCGCCGGCGTCGGTGAGAATCACCTCGGCGCCGTAGGCCCGCAGCAGCTGGCGCCGCTCGGGCGAGGCGTTGGCGGGCAGGCACAGGGTGACGCCGAAGCCCAGGGCCGCCCCGAGCATCGCATAGGCGATGCCGGTGTTGCCGCTGGTGGCGTCGAGCAGGCGCCGTCCGGGCCGCAGCTCTCCGGACCTCCGCGCCTCGAGGACGATCCGAGCCGCGGCGCGGTCCTTGACCGATCCGCCGGGGTTCAGCCACTCGGCCTTGCCGAGGAGCCGCACGCCGCGCAGGTCGGCGGTCAGCGCCTCGAGGGGCAGGAGCGGCGTTCCCCCGATGCTGGCAAGGAGATCCCGGCCGGGACGGCGCGACAGTGACCGCCCCCGCTCCCGCAGCCATTGTTCGGCCGCGGCGGAATCCGCGAGGCCCGACAACATGCCCAAAAGGCATAGGCCTTCCCACGCCTCGGCGCTCCCGAACCTGCCGGGACGACCCCTCAGGGACGGCCCCTCACAGGGACTCCCCCTAGATAGAGGCCGGACGGCCGCGGCAGGCCGTCAGGGCCGTGCGCTTGCGCTGCCGCACTGGGCCTCGATTCGTTCCAGGCGGTCGCGGACCTCCCGCGCCGCCTCGGCGGTGGCGCGCTCGCCGAGCAGGTCCACGGCGCGGCGCTGAGCGAGGAGCGCCTCCGCGCAGCGGCCGACGTCGGCCAGGATCGCCCCCCAGGTGTCGAGGACCGAGGCGTTGCCGGGGGCGAGCCTGGCGGCGCGGGCAGCCAGCGGAAGGGCCTCGCCGGAGGCCCCGGACTCGAAGAGCCCCCAGGCCACGTCGTTGAGCGCCCAGGCGTCGTCGGGAAGGAGCGCCGCCGCGCGGCGCAGGGCGGCCAGGCGCTCGGCGCGGAGGTCGTCGCGGCCCGCGGCTCCGCCGGCCAGCATGGCCCAGCCGCGCCAGTCGTCCGGGCGAGCGGCCGCCGCAGCCCGCCCGAGCCGGAGCGAATCGCCCTTGCGCCCCACCTCCGCCAGGATGAGCGCCAGCGGCAGGCCCGACGGGTCCTCGCGCAGCGAGGCGGCCACCTCGGCGTTGGCCATGGAACGAGCCTTCTGCGTCCCCAGCGGCGACAGCAGGAACAACTCGGCGCGCAGGCCGTGGACCTCGGGCGCGGCCAGCTGCCGGCGGCGCAGCTGGGGGTCGATCGCGGGCAGGAAGACCCGGGGGAGCGAATGAGGTCCGGACCGCACGTAGGCGTCCAGCTCGCGGTCGAGCGAGGCCATGGCCGCGCCGTCGCCGGGGTCGAGGCCCGGAAAGGAGGCCCTCCATGCAGCGGCCGGGTCCTCGGCGCGGGCGAGGCGCTGCTGGTAGTCGGCGAAGGCGGGGCCCCGGCGGCTCACGAGGTAGTGGACCAGGAGCCAGCTGGAGGCGTAGTAGCGCGCGCCCGGCTCGCCGGGCCGCCAGGCGAAGAGCGCCGCCGCCGGGACCCGCTCCCCGGCCCAGGCGTTCCCGCCCGTCGGTCCCACCACGGCTGCTGGCCGCCCTTGCCAGGTCTCGTACCGGGTCGCCGCCAGGTACTGGGCCAGGCCCTCGGCGATCCACCGCGGCTGGCGCAGGAGCACTTGGCCGGCCAGGTGGTGGGCCAGCTCGTGGCGGAGCGTTGCCGCCTCGGCGAGCCACGCCCTCTCCTCGGCCTGCTCGCGGAGGGGCGGCAGCGCCACCGAGGGCTCGTGCCGATCGATGAGGAGGCCGGTGACCGCGCGCGACCGGGCGCCCCGGGTATAGTAGCCGGCCACCCGCTCGGAGGGGGCGCGCCGAGGGCCGACGAGCTCCTCCAACTCCGCCTGATTGCGCAGCACCACCACCTCGAGGCGCGCCGGCGGGTCGAAGCGGGCGTCCCAGGCGGCGAGCTGGGCCATCCGCATCGTCTCCAGCTCCATGACCGCCTTCTCCGCCAGCGCCTCGGCGGCGTCGGTCTTCACCACGAAGTGGTCGCTCTCCACTTCCACCCAGGGCGGGCCTCCCTCGGCCGGGCAGAGGAAGGCGCTGGAATGGGCGCAGCCACCGGCCAGGCCGGCGAGGAGCGTAGCCGAGGCCGCGACGGAGGGGCGAGGCCGAGCGAGTCGCGCCACGCCGCGAGTGTACCAGCCGCCGGGCCGCGTCAGGCCGCGAGCGGGGGCACCCGGTCGGCCCAGGGGCGGGCCGCCTCGAGCTGGGAGGCCACCCGGAACAGCGCGGCCTCGTCCCCGAAGCGGGCCGCGAGCTGCACGCCTACCGGCAGCCCGGCGTCGTTCCACGAAAGCGGCAGCGAGGCCGCCGGCTGCCCGGTGATGTTGAAGAGCATGGTGTTGCCGGTGGCCTCGAAGGCCCGGCCGGCCACCTCCCGCAGCAGGCGATCCACCACGGTCCGGAAGGGCAGGCGGGTGACGGCCTGGACCTGGACGCGCTCCCAGGGGCGCAGGGCGAAGGCGCCCACCCGGGCCGGGGGATGGGCCATGGTGGCGGTGAGGAACAGGTCGTGCCGGCTGAAGAAGGCGGCCACCTCGCGCGAGGCCGCCTGCGCGGAGTTGACGGCTCCGGCCAGGTCGTCGGCGGAGAGGACCCGGCCGGCCGCGGCCAGCCCGGCGGTCTCGGGCTCAACCAGCGACAGGTCGAGCGCCCGCCGGGCCCGCCGGCAGCCGGTCTCGAGCTCGGCCCGGGTGTAGGCGGCGATGATGACCAGGTAGGCGCGCACCAGCTGCTCGCGGTCGAAGCGCGGCCGAGCCTCGACCACCTCGTGCCCGAGGTCCGAGAGCAGCCGGGCCGCGTCGCGGACCGCGGCGGCGCAGCCGGGATGGACGGTGTGGCCGAAGAGGGAACCGGTGTCGAAGGCCACCCGCAGCCGGCCGGGCGGGGCTCCCACCTCCTCGCGGAACGGCCGGGCCGGAGGAGGAGCGACATAGGGATCGCCCGGGGCGGGCCCGGCGACGGCGTCGAGCACGCCAGCGCTGTCGCGCACCGAGCGGGTGAGCACGTGCTCCTGCACCAGGCCGGCCCACAGATCGCCGTACGCCGGCGCGAAGCTGGTGCGGGCGCGGGTGGGCTTGAGGCCGAAGAGGCCGCAGGCCGAGGCGGGGATGCGGATGGAGCCGCCGCCGTCGTTGCCGTGAGCCAGCGGCACCATCCGGGCCGCCACCGCGGCGGCGGCGCCGCCGGACGAGCCCCCGGGCGTGTGCTCCGGGTTCCAGGGGTTGCGGGTGGGACCGCGCAGCCTGGGCTCGGTGACCGGGAGCAGCCCCAGCTCGGGAGTGTTGGTCTGGCCGAAGAGCAGGAAGCCGGCGCCCCGGAAGCGGCGCACGGTCTCCGAGTCCACCGGGGAGACCACGCCCTCGAAGAGGCGGCAGGAGCCGGTGGCGGGCTGGCCCTCCACCAGGGCCACCAGGTCCTTGACCAGAAGTGGAACACCGCGGAAGGGGCCGGCGGGGATGATGCCGGCGGCGCGGCGGCGGGCGTCGTCGTCGAAGCGGTGCACCACCGCGTTGAGGCGAGGGTTGCGGGCCTCGACGCGCTCCACCGCCGCCTCGAGCAGCTCGAGCGGGGTCACCTCGCCGCTGGCCACCAGGCCGGCCAGGGCGGTGGCGTCCAGGCGGTCGTACTCGGGAAGTCGCACCGGGCGCATTTTGCCCGCCGCCAGGCGGGTTCGCCAGCGAATGCGCCGCCGCCCCAGGCTGCGGCCCCCGCGACCACAACTGGTGCGTCCGGATTCCTCTGGCCATGCCGCCGCTCCCGGGGCCTCGCCTTCGGACGCGTCACGCGGCGAGCGCGGCGAGGTCCCCGGGCCATGCCCCCGCCCCGGGGCCTCGCCTTCGGGCGCTGTACTCGCTCACGACCTTCGGGCCCGCACCGCGCGGCGACGGGCGGCACGCGGCGGCTCGCAAACGGCGGTCGCGCATCCCGCGGAGCACCCGGCATGTTGGCGCTCCTCGCCGGTTGCTCGCCGCAAGCGCGGCAGTCGGGTCGCGCGCATCCCGGTCGCCTCGGTTCGCTGCGTAGGCGCCCTCAGGCGAGGCCCCGGGGCGGCTGTGAGGCCGCGGATCCCCGCCCCACCACAACGGCCGCGCAATAGGCGCGCTGGGACGAGACTGACTGCGTTCGAGCGGCGGCGGAGCCTCCGCACCGCAGGCGGCACATCCCGCCCATGGCGCCAGCCCGGGGCTCGCCCGACGGCACAATCCGCAGCGCCGCACTCGCGTGCCGCGGGCGCCACGACGCGCCACGCGAGCCACGGTGCGCGACGGCGAACACGCGTCGGCGCCCTTTCCAGAAGAACACGGGACGATGCCCGCCTTTCGCCGTCGCGCCTCGGGGTCGAAGCAGCGCGTCGTGGCCGTGGGGGCCACGCTCGGCGCGAGGACCGTGCCGGAGGGCGAGCGCCGAGCCGGCGCCGGACGTCGCGCGCTGAAGGCGAGCTCCCGGCGGCCGGGGGGTAGAGGAGGCGATGCGGCGTCAGCGCGCCGCCTGGAAGGCCTCCTGGAAGTCCTCCTTGATGTCCTCCAGGTGCTCGATCCCCGGCGAGACGCGGATCAGGTCCGGGGCCACGCCGGCCGACTTCTGCTCCGCCTCGGAGAGCTGGCTGTGGGTGGTGGAGGCCGGATGGATCACCAGCGTCTTGGCGTCGCCCACGTTGGCGAGGTGGGAGGCGAGCTTCACGCCGTCGATGAACTTCTTGCCGGCCTCGCGGCCGCCCTTGATGCCGAAGGCCAGCACGCCGCCGAAGCCGTTCCTGAGGTACCTGCGGGCGCGCTGGTGGGAGGGGTGCTCCTCCAGGCCGGGGTAGGAGACCCAGGTCACCTGGGGGTGGGCCTTGAGCCACTTGGCCAGCCCCAGCGAGTTGTCGCAGTGGCGCTGCACCCTGAGCGAGAGGGTCTCCAGCCCCTGCAGGAAGAGGAAGGCGTTGAAGGGGGAGAGCGCCGGGCCGAGGTCGCGCAGCCCCTCGACGCGGGCGCGGATGGCGAACTGGATGTTGCCGAAGGGGCCCTTGGGGCCGAAGACCTCGCTGAAGACCAGGCCGTGGTAGCCCGGGGCCGGCTCGGTGAAGAGCGGGAACTTGCCGCTCGCGCCCCAGTCGAACTTGCCGGAGTCCACGATCACGCCGCCGATGGAGGTCCCGTGGCCGCCGATCCACTTGGTGGCCGACTCCACCACCACGTCGGCGCCCCACTCGATGGGCCGGCACAGGTAGCCACACCCGGCGAAGGTGTTGTCGACCACCAGCGGGATCTTGTTGGCGTGGGCCAGCGTGGCCAGCCCCTCCAGGTCTGGCACGTCGAAGCCCGGGTTGCCGATGGTCTCGACGAAGAGGGCCTTGGTCTTGGCGTCGATGGCCTTGGCGAAGGCGTCGGGCTCGACCGAGTCCACCAGCCTGACGCCGATGCCCAGGCGGGGGAAGGTCACCTTGAACTGGTTGTAGCTGCCGCCGTAGAGGCGGCTGGTGGAGACGAAGTTGTCGCCGGCCTGGGCGATGGTGGTGATGGCCAGGAGCTGGGCCGCGTGCCCCGACGCGGTGGCGAGCGCCGCCGCGCCGCCCTCGAGGGCGGCCACCCGCTTCTCGAAGACGTCGGTGGTGGGGTTCATGATGCGGGTGTAGATGTTGCCGAACTCCTGCAGGGCGAAGAGGCGCGCGCCGTGGTCCGCCGAGTCGAAGGTGTAGGAGGTGGTCTGGTAGATGGGCACGGCGCGGGCGTTGGTGCCCGGGGCCGGCTCCTGCCCGGCGTGTACTTGAAGGGTCTCGAAGCGCAGCGTGCGGGTGGCGGGGATGGCCATGGGTTCTCTCGACCTCGGCTGGTGTTTCGCCGCATCCTAGATAACGGATGCATGTCCTGTCAAGCGGACGGACAATATGTCAACGATTCCGGCCAAGGGTAGGCCTTTTAGCGCCAAAACGGATGAGTAATCGCCATAACGGAGACAGGCGCCGCAGCCCTCCGCCGACCCGCGAAATCCGTTCTGCCAGAGGCGCCGGCACGGTAGCATCCCTCCACACACGCCAAAGAGGGTCTGCCGTGCCCGACGCCGCGCCGCGCACCGTCCCCGAGTTGCTCCTCGACCGCGTCGCCCGGACGCCCGCCGAGGAGGCCTTCCGCCATCCAGTGGGCGCAGGCTGGGAGTCGCTCAGCTGGAGCCAGGCGGTGGAGCGGATCCGCGCCGTGGCCTGCGGGCTCATCGCCAAGGGGCTCGAGCCCGAGCAGCGGTGCGCCATCCTCTCCAACACCCGCATGGACTGGGTGCTGGCGGACTACGGCATCCTCTGCGCCGGCGGGGCCACCACCACCATCTACCCCTCCAGCACCGCCGACGAGACGGCCTACATCCTCTCCAACTCCGGCTCGGTGGTGGCCTTCGTCGAGAACGGGGAGCAGGTGGGGAAGCTCGCCTCGCGGCGCGACCAGATCCCCGGGGTGCGGCTGGTGGTGGTCTTCGACGGCCAGCCGGGCGCCGAGGGCTGGGTGATGACGCTCGCCCAGCTCGCGGAGCGCGGCCGGGAGTTCGACGCCGCCCACCCGCGCCGCTTCGAGGAGCGGGCCCGCTCGCTCAGGCCCGACATGCTGGCCACCCTCATCTACACCTCGGGCACCACCGGGCTGCCCAAGGGGGTGGAGCTCAACCACGACTGCTGGGTGAAGCAGGCGGCGGCCGTGGACGCCTCCGGGGTCCTGGACCACCGCCCGGCGCTCCAGTTCTTCTGGCTGCCGCTGGCCCACTCCTTCGGCAAGATGATCGGGACCGCCCAGCTCCGCATCGGGTTCCCCACCGCCATCGACGGGCGGCTGGAGAAGATCGTGGAGAACCTGGGGACGGTCAGGCCCACCTTCGTGTGCGCGGTGCCGCGCATCTTCGAGAAGGTGCACAACAAGGTGGTCCAGGGGGCCCAGCAGGGCGGCGCCGCCAAGCACGCCATCTTCAAGTGGGCGCTCTCGGTGGGGCTCGAGCACTCGCGCCTCACCCGCGCCGGCAAGCGACCCGGGCTCCTGCTCGAGCTGCAGCGCGTCCTCGCCGACCGGCTGGTGTTCTCCAAGGTGCGGGCCCTCTTCGGGGGTCGGCTCAAGTTCTTCGTCTCCGGCAGCGCCCCGCTCTCGAAGGAGGTGGCCGAGTTCTTCCACGCCCTGGGGATCCTCATCCTGGAGGGGTACGGCCTCACCGAGTCCTCCGCCGCCACCCACGTGAACCTCCCCTCCCGCAGCCGCATCGGGAGCGTCGGCCCGGCCCTGCCGGGCATGGAGGTGAAGATCGCCTCCGACGGGGAGGTGCTCATGCGCGGGGCCTGGATCATGCGCGGCTACCATGGCTTGCCGGAACAGACCGCCGAGGCCCTCGACGCCGAGGGATGGCTCCACACCGGCGACATCGGAGTGGTTGACCGCGACGGGTTCCTGGCCATCACCGACCGCAAGAAGGACCTCATCAAGACCTCGGGCGGCAAGTACGTGGCGCCGCAGGAGCTGGAGGGGCGGCTCAAGGCGCTCTCTCCGTACGTCTCGCAGGTGGTGATCCACGGCGACCGGCGCAACTACTGCACGGCGCTGGTGACGCTGGACCCCGAGGGGCTCGCCAGCTGGGCCACCCAGAACGGGCTGGCCGGCACGCCCCACTCCGAGCTGACCCAGCGCGCCGAGGTGCGGGCCGTGGTGCAGGAGGCGGTGAACCAGCTCAACACCACGCTGCCGCGCTACGCCACCGTGAAGAAGTTCACGGTGATGCTCGCCGAGTTCACGGAGAAGAACGGCGAGGTGACGCCCAGCCAGAAGCTGAAGCGCAAGGTGATCGAGCAGCGCTACCGGAACGTGCTCGACGCCATGTACGCCGGGGCCGAGCTGGCCGATCGCTGACTGCCCCACGGTGGGAGAGCGCCCTCATCGCGGTAACCACTTCCCGCGAGCCTGGTCGACGTCCCGGCGGCCCGGTCTCGCCGGAGGGCGCCTCCGCAGCGAGCCGCGGCCGCTACGATGCGCGCGGCCCAGGCCCGTGATCGCGGCGAGCAACCGTCGTGGAGCGCCAACGCGCCGAGGAGGTCTTAAGGCTGCGCGACCGACGTTTGCGAGCCGCCGTGCGTGCCTCGTCGCCGCGCGGCAGCCGCTCCGGGGCCGCGAGCGAGGACAAGCGCCCGGAGGCGAGAGCCGGCCGCCGAGAATCTCGGAGACCGGCGGGCGCTGTCAGGGCCGGGAGGGGTCGGCGTCGGGCGGCAGCGCCCCGGCGGCCTCGGGGCCCGCCACCGCGCCGTCGAGGGCCAGGGCCCGTTTCACGCGGTCGAGCGAGGCCTGGGTCCGCTCCACGAAGGCGTTCTCCACGCGGGCGCGCTGGGCGGCGTCGAGGGTGCGCTCGTAGACGGCGACGGCCTTGGAGAGGAGCACCCGCACCTTCCCCGCCAGCTCGGCCCGGTAGGCGGCCTGCGCCTCGGCGTCGAGCCCGGGCGGCATGGCAGCCTCGGTGAGGTGGGCGTGCAGCTCGTCGTAGAGCTCGCCGATGCGGTAGCCGGAGGCGACCGCCCAGCCGGGGCTGCCCATGCGGATGGCGCGCAGGTAGTGGCCCTGCGCCGAGAGCAGGAGCTCGGCCTTGAGCTCCAGGGCCTGCTCCAGCCGGGCCTCGCCGTCCCGGGATGGATCCAGCTTCACCGCCTGGAAATGGCGCCGGTAGATCTCGCCCAGGTAGTATTGGGCCTGGGCCGGGAGGGAGTCGTCGAGCCGCTCCCGGTCGGCGCCCCCGCCCCAGGCGCGCAGCGCCAGCCGGAGCGAAGCCTCCGCCGCCTCGGCGTCGCCCTGGTCCAGCTCCACCACCCCGCGCCAGGTGAGGGCCCGTACCCGGTCGAGCAACGCGAGGTCGCCGCGGCCTGCCAGGCGGTCAAGCACCGCCCGGGCCTCGGCGAGCTCGCCCAGGTGCCACAGGCACTCGGCCGCGCGGAAGGCAGCCTCGCCGGCGTCCGGCCCGACGTCGCTGCGCTCCAGGGCGCGAAAGCGCTCCAGGGCCGGGCGCCACTCGGCGAGCCGCTGGTGGGCCAGGCCGGCGTTGTAGAGCGCCGCCGGGTGGTGCCTGGAGGCGGGGAACAGGTCGGCCAGGCGGCCGAAGGCGGACGCGGCGCGGGTGAAGTCGCCGCCGGCGAAGGCGGCCGTGCCCACCGCGAAGAGCTCCTCGTCGTTCTTGCCGGCCAGCTCCACGCCCAGCGGGGTGGCCTCCACCAGCTCCGCATCGGCGTAGCGGATCTCCTCCGGCGGGGAAGGGGCCGCCGGGCCGCGCCCGGTGGCGCAGGCGGCCAGGGCGCAGAAGGCGAGGGCGAGGCGGCGCACCGGACGACTCGAGGGCCGCGGGGCTACGTGCCGCGACCGGAGCATTCTGCTCCGGGCGGCACTCGCCTCATTCGTAAGGGGGCGTGCCGCCCCCCTCCGTCGGCAAAGCCGCCGGAGCCTCCCCCCTGCTACGGCCGGACTCCCGGCCGGGGCCGCTTCGCGGCCTGGAAGCTGATCGATACGCATGGCTCGCGACTCTAGCCCGGACCAGACGACGAG
>DASTPH010000170.1:0-26053 GCA_035762305.1 Anaeromyxobacteraceae bacterium | reverse complement strand
GCTGGCTCGGCGATTAGCGGACGGCGCGCTCCAGCGCCCGCCGGGCCGCGCCCCGGAGCGGGCCGACCGCCACCGCCAGGAGGTTCTCGCGGGCGAAGGTCCGCCGCGCCACCCGCTGCACGTCGGCGGGGGTCACCGCCTCGACCCGGCGGCAGCGCGACTCGAACTCCTCCTGGGAGCGGAGCAGCTCGCCCATGCCGTACCAGCCGACCAGGTCCCCCGGGCTGTCGAGCGAGAAGACGAGCGACAGGCGGTGGCGCCGCTGCACCCGCCCGAGCTCCTCCTCCGGAACCGGCCTGGCCGCCAGCGACCCGAGCACCTCCAGGATGGCCTCCACGGCCCGGCCCATCTTGGGCGGCGCGCAGGCCCCGTCCACCGCCAGCAGGCCGGCGTCGGCGAAGACCTCCATCCCGGCGTGGAGCGAGTACGCCAGCCCGCGCTTCTCGACGACCTCCAGGGGCAGGCGGGAGGAGAGGCCGTCGTCGAGGAGGCGACGCAGGCACAGGTGAACCGGGTGGTCGCGGTGCTGCTCCGGCGGCGAGGGGAAGGCGAGCGTGAACTCGACCTGGGCGTCGTCGTGCCCGACGAGCTTTAGCAGCGGCCCCTCGGGCCAGGGCGGCGGGGGCGACTCGAGGGCCGGCCTGCCGCGCGGCAGCGCCTCCAGGTGGCGGCCAGCGAGATCCTCCACCTCGGCGGGCCGCACCGGGCCCGCCACCGCCAGGACCAGGTTCGAGCCCAGGTACAGCCGGTCGTGGTGGCGGCGCACCGCCGCCCGGTCCAGGCCGCGGATGGTGGCCGGGGTGCCGGCGATCTTGAAGCCCAGGGGGTGCCGGCCGAAGGCCAGGCGCTTCACCAGGTTGTCCGGGTCGATGTCCCGGCCCCGGGCGTCCACCTCGTCCAGGATCTCCTCCAGGATGATCTCCCGCTCCACCTCCAGGTCCTTGAGCAGCGGGCGGCGCACCAGGTCTCCCAGCACGGCGAGGCCCGTCGCCAGCCCGCGCGGGTGGAGCGGGGTGTAGTAGCAGCCGTGGTCGCGGGCGGTCATGCCGTTCAGGTTCCCGCCGGCGGCCTCCACCGCCGCGTTCATGGCCGCCGAGTCGGGGAAGCCCTCCGAGCCGCGGAAGAGCAGGTGCTCCAGCAGATGGGAGACGCCGTTCTCCCGGGCCGACTCGTGGCGGGAGCCGGCGCGGACGTAGAGGGCCACCATGGCCGAGTGCAGCCCGGGGGCCGGTGCGGTGACCACGGTGAGCCCGTTGCCGAGCACGGCCCGGCGCGCCTGGCCCCAGCCGCGCTGGCGCGCCGCGGTCCGCCCGGCCGGGAGCTGTCCGCCCCGCCGCCCGCGGCTCATGCCCTGGCCACCTCGCGGCGGGGCGCGGCGGCCGCCTCGCCCGCCGGCAGCCGGAGGACGAAAACGGTCCCCTGTCCCGGCCGGCTCTGGCAGCGCAGCGAGCCGCCGTGCTCCTCCGCCACTTGCAGCGCGAAGGCCAGCCCCAGGCCGGTGCCCCGCTCCTTGGTGGAGTAGAAGGGATCGAAGATGCGCGGCAGCACCTCCTCGGGGATGCCGGCGCCGGTGTCGCGGACCTCGGCCTCGACGCCTCCCTCGGCCGACCGGGTGCTCACCGTGACCACGCCGCCCCCGGGGGTGGCCTCGCGGGCGTTGCGCAGGAGGTTCAGGAAGGCGGACCGGAGCTGCCCCTCGTCGGCCATGACCGGCGGCAGGTCGGGGCCGAGATCGCGCCGCACCTCCACCAGGGCGGCGGCCATCTCCGGGGCGATGAAGTCCAGCAGGCCGGAGAGGATCTCGTTCAGGTCCTCGCGGGCCTTCTGGGGCTTGGGCAGGCGGGCGAAGCGCAGGTACTCCTCCACCACCGCGTTGAGCCGGTCGATCTCGCGCCCGATGGCCCGCAGCAAGGCCGGCGCCTCCCCGGCGGCCCCCGGCCCGAGCTCCTCGGCGAGGAGCTCGGCGTTGAGCGAGATGGCGTTCAGGGGGTTGCGGATCTCGTGAGTGATCTGGGAGGCGATGCGCCCCACCGCCGCCAGCCGCTCGGCGCGCAGCAGCTCGCTCTGCTGGCGGGCCAGCGATGCGGCCATGGCGTTGAACTCGCGGGCCAGCGCCCCGATCTCGTCGCGGCTCCGCACCTCCACCTGGCGGGAGAGGTCGCCGGCCGCCACCGCCTTCACCCCCTCGGTGAGGGTGCGGATGGGGGCGAGCAGGCGCTGCGCCACCAGCAGCGCCGCGAACCCGACCGCCACCGCCAGGAGCGTGTAGATGACGATGGCGGCCACCGTGCGCGACTCGGCCCGCTCGGCGGCGTGGACCCGGTCGCTGATCTGGGCCTCCAGCTTCACCGCCAGGAGCTTCACCTCCAGGGACAGCCCCTTCTCCTCGGTCCGCACCGCCTGCACCCTGGCCTCCAGCTCGGCCGGGGGAGCCTCCCCGCGCTCCAGGGCGTCGAAGAGCGCCCGCGAGGAGGCGTCGTACTGCGACCAGCGAGCATCCAGGGCGTCGAGGCGGGAGGCCACCTCGCCCAGGAAGCGCGCGTCGGCCTCTCCCGCCAGCGGGCGCGCCCGCTCGAGCACCTCGCGCCCCTCGGCGATCTTTTCGCGCACGGTGGGGAAGTGGGCCCGCGCCACCGGAAGCCAGGCCCGCCGCGCCGCCGGGTCCAGGGCCCGCACCTCCAGGGCCCGGGAAGTGACCCAGTCCTTCACGTCGATCTGGGCCACCACCCGCGTCAGGGGGAAGTACCCCTCGCTGAGCAGGCGGAGCTGGCGCCCCAGGTCGTGCAGCCGGGAGACGCCGAAGGCGGCCACGCCGCCGAAGGCCACCAGGGCGGCGGCGAAGGCCAGGAAGATGCGGGTGGAGACGCGGCGCATCGGGAACTGATTAATGGTAGTGGCGCGCGCCATAAATCCCAAGCCATCCGGGTGGCGCGCCAAGCGGGTGGGGTCCGGGGGAGGCGGCGCCCCACCTCCCCCGGTAGGGCCCGCGGGGAGGGCCCGTGCCTTGCGGCTTCTCATGCAAGGCACGGGGCCTTCCCCGCGAAGTGCTGCGGAGCGGGGGGCGCGAGGTGCCTCATGACTTCTGCGGAGCAGGACTTAGCACCACCGCCGGGCCGCGCTTGCCAGCCGGGGTGCGCGCGGCTAGCCTCGACCCCATGAACGGCCTCCTGGTCCTGCTGGTGCTCGTCGGAGCGCTCGCCGCCGTCGGCTTCTTCCTCTCGGCGCGGGCGGCGCGGGCTGCGCTCCGGGCGCGGGACCTGGAGGCGGCGGCGCTTCGCGGCGAGGTCGAGGCCGCCCGCAAGGAGGCCACCGCCGGGCGGGCCGAGGCCAAGGAGCGCCGGGAGGAGGCGGCGGCGCTCCGGGCCGAGGTCAAGGAGGCCCGCCGCAAGGCCTTCGAGCAGCAGGAGGCGCAGAAGCGGCTCGGCGGCGCGGCCGCCCTGCGCGAGGAGGTGGACAAGCTCTCGGCGCGGCTGGCGGAGGCGCGCGCCGAGGCGGCCCACCGGGCCGATCAGGTGAAGGGGCTCGAGGCCCAGCTGGAGCGGACCGCCCGGGAGCTGGAGCGCGCCCGCGAGAAGCCCCCGGCCCCGGCCCCGGAGCCGAAGGCGCCGCCCCCCGCCCCCCGGCCCGACGAGGCCCAGGTGGCCGCCGAGCGCGAGCGGGCCGACAAAGCCGAGGCCAAGCTCGCCGAGGCGCGCCGCCGGCTGGCCGACCTGGAAAAGGACCTCAAGACGGCGCGCGGCCGGCTCGAGACCGACAAGCGGGTGTACATGGTCCAGAAGGGCGAGCTGGAGGTGGCCCAGGACCGCTACGCGGAGCTGAAGCGCCGCCACGACGCTCTCCGCAAGGACCACGAGGAGCTCCTGGACGCGGTGAAGCAGGCGGCGCGCGAGGAGCGCCGGCTCGCCGCCGAGCCGCCGCTGACCGGGGCGGGCGGGGAAGGCGGGACGCCGGCGGGCGGGTAGCCTCGCGGCGACCGCCCTCACCCTCCGCTGCACGCGCGGAGCCCGTGCCCTCGTGTGCACTCACCAGCAGCCTCGCCACCCTTCGGGTGGCTCGGCAGTTGGTGTTTCGCGTGTTCGCAGGCCGGGGACTCTCGCATTCCAAGGTGGACCCGGAGTGCACACCGGGTGCAGAAGCAGCCTCGCCACCCTTCGGGTGGCTCGGCAGTAAGCCTCGCCGCCCGTGCCGGGCGGCTCGAGTCGGCGGGGGACGAGCCCCCGCCCTACGTCGCGTTGGCGAGGAGCTTGTAGAGCGGCGCCAGGTCGCGGAAGGCACCCAAGAGGTCGCCGACGGCGAGGCTGCGCGCCTCCTCCCCCGACCAGGCCACTCCCAGGTCGAAGCTGCCGGCCCGCCGGCCGGAGGGCCCGAGCTCCATGGCCACCTCCTCCCAGAAGGCGGCGGAGTGCGCGGGGGCGATCTCCGGCAGCTCCTGCCCGTCCCAGCGCAGGTACTGCCGGAGCTTGCGGAAGGGCTTGCCCTTGCGGGCCAGGTTCGCCGCCTCCCGCGCCACCGCCCGCCGCATGGCGCCAGTGCGCGGCGACTCGCCCCGCACCGCCACTCGGGCGTGCAGCTGGCCGCGGCTCACCGCCACCGCCAGGAAGGGCTGGCCTCCCAGCCCGCGGGGGTTTTCGGAGAAGGCGACGAACAGCTCGACCGGGGCCGTCCCCCTCCGGTGGCGCACCCCGGGGCAGTGGGGGTGGAGGCGCTTCCCGGCCACCCGCGAGAGGCCGGCGGCGATCCCCTCTCCGAGCGACTCCAGCCTGGGGAGGACCCGCGCCTCCAGCGCGGCGGCCCGCCGATCCGGGTCGTCGATCTCGAAGACGGCGAACTCCTCCTGACCGATACCGATCCCGGCCATGCGCGCACCCGAGAGGAGGCCGGATTCTACCACGCGATTGACGCCCCGATATCGCGTGACTAGGGTTTGACCGCCCATGCAGAAAGCCGAGCGCCTGCTCGATCTGGCCGCCTTCCTCCTGCGCGCGGCCGAGCCCATCTCCTGGCGCGAGATCCAGGAGCAGTTCCCGGAGGACTACGGCGGCGCCTCGGGTGAGGCCGCCATCCGCAAGTTCGAGCGCGACAAGGCCGAGCTGCTGGAGCTGGGGATCCCGGTGCGCTACCTCTCCGGCGACGAGGACCGAGCCGCCGGCTACCTGGTGGACCGCGAGGAATTCTACCTCCCCGATCTCGGGCTGCCGCCCGAGGACCTGGCCCTGCTCTACCTGGCCGGCTCGGCGGCGCTGGCCCGCGGCCAGTTCCCCTACGCTCGCGACCTGGCCCACGCCCTGAACAAGCTCTCCTTCGCGGCCCGCGCCCCCGGCGCCTCGGAGGCGGCGGCGGTGGCGGCGCTGCACCTCTCAGGGGGCGGCGAGTCCCAGCCCGGGGAGGGGGAGGCCGCCGCCTGGCTGCAGGAGGTCTCGCAGGCGGTGGCAGCGAAGAAGCGGGTGCGCCTGGTCTACGCCGGCCTGGAGCGGATGCGCATCACCCGCCGGGAGGTGGAACCCTGGGGGCTCTACCAGCGCGACGGGGCCTGGCTGTTCGTGGGCTGGTGCCACCTCCGTAAGGCGGTCCGCACCTTTCACCTGCGGCGCATCCTCTCGCTGGAGGTGAACCAGGCGGCCCCGCGCACGCCGGACTTCAAGGTTCCGCGCGACTTCTCCATCGCCGAGCACGCCACCCGCGAGCCATGGGAGTACCAGCGGCACCCGCCGCTCCGGGCTCGCGTCCGGCTCGACCCGCCCGTGTCCCCCGAGCTGCGAAGCTCCTTCGGGCCGCGGGCGCGGGTGACCGAGAGGCGCGGCGCCGAGGTGGTGGAGCTCGAGGTCACCGACGGCGAGCGGCTGGTGCGCCACGTCCTCTCCCTGGGCGACCAGGCCGAGATCCTGGCGCCGCGGTCGCTGCGCGCCCGCGCCCGCCGCGAGCTCGAGGCGCTGTGGCGGAGAACCCGGTGAGCGCCACCCGAGCCCCCGCCCACAAGGCCGACGCTCGCGACCGGCTACGGCGCGTCCTCTTCCTGGTCCCCTACGCGGTACGCCACCCGGGCATCCCGGTGCGGGAGCTGGCCGGCAAGTGCGGCGTCTCCGAGAAGCAGCTGCTCGACGACCTCGACTTCCTCCTGGGGGTGGGCTGCCCGCCCTTCGCCCCGGACGACTTCCTCGACCTGTACGTGGAGCGGGACCGGGTCTACGTGGCGCTGCACCAGAGCTTCTCGCGTCCGCCCCGCTTTACCGAGAGCGAGGCGGCGGCCCTGGCCGCGGCCGCCCAGGCGCTGGGGGGCGAGGGCGCCGCCCGGGTAGTGCGCGCGCTCCGCGAGTCGGTGCCCCGCGACCGGCGCGCCCTCTTCGACGAGCTGGTGCACCGCATCTACGCCGGCTCGGCCCCGGCCCGCGACTCGCTGCTCGGGCGCATCCACCGGGCCATCGCCGAGCGGCGGGTGCTCCGCCTGCGCTACTTCGCGGCCACCCGCGGCGCCGAGGGGGAGCGGGCGGTGCGCCCCTGGACGCTGGCCCAGGCCCTGGGGCACTGGTACCTCTACGGCGAGGAGGCCGGTCGCAGGAAGGCCTTCCGCCTCGACCGCATCCGGGAGTGCGCCCTCTCCGAGGAACGTTTCGAGCCGCCGCCGGAGGCGGAGGTCTCCAGGGCGCGGCTCTTCTCCGAGCCCCGGGCCGCAGCCCGGGTTCGGCTCGGGCGGCGGGCGGCGGCGCTGGCGCTGTCACGGCCCGGGCGCTACCGGGTGGTGAAGCGCAGCGCCGGAGGGGCGGTGGTGGAGCTGCAGGCGGAGGGGGAGGACTGGGCCACCCGCTTCGCCCTCTCCCACGGCGCCGAGGCCCAGATCACCTCACCCCCCTCGGCGCGCCGCCACTACGCCGAGACGGTCCGCCGCACCCTGGCCCGGTACCGGCGTTGACGGCGCACTGCGGGGCCGCTCTCCCGAGGCGAGGCGGCCCTTGGCTCAGGCCGGCTGGCGGCCCGGCCTCGCCAGCCCGGATCTGGGACGCCCCCGCCGGGCGCGCCCCGCCTGGCACCCGGCACGGCGACCCCGGGGTGCGGCAGGACCCCCGACAAAAGTGCGACATCACTGGGGATTGCCAGGCACGCCGGGAGCATGGCTCGGGGCTGGAGGTTCTCCTTCGTGGCCCGAGTCCTCATCGTGGACGACGTCGAGATCGTGAGGAAGGCGCTCCAGATCGGCGTGCAGAAGATGGGGCACCAGGCCGACGGCGCCTCGGACCCCTACCAGGCGCTGGAGCTGGCGCGCCGCAATCCACCCGACCTGGCGCTGGTGGACTACCGCATGCCGGGCATGGACGGCGTGACCTTCTTCGAGTCGATGCGGCGCGACCTGGGCGCGCGCTGCCCCAAGGTGCTGTTCGTCTCGGCCACGCCGGCCGACGAGGTGCGGCGCAAGCTCGGCCCGCGCGGGCTCGAGCCCTGCGGCTTCGTGAAGAAGCCCTTCCACCTCGACGACCTGTGGCGGGTGCTGGAGCAAGCGCTGGCCGCCTGATCGCTGGAGCCGCCCGCGCGCCAGCCCACGACCGCCGGGTCGCCTCGGGCCTCCCCCTACGCCCAGCCTCGGCGCCGGTCGCAAGCGGATCGAACCGTCACCAGGAGCCTCGGGCCTCCCCCGACGGCACAATCCGCAGCGCCGCATTCGGGCTTCGCGCCGCCGCGACGCGCCACGCGCCCGGCGGTGCGCGACGGCGAGCACGAGCCTGAAACGCCTCCAGAACAGCTCGGGACGGTGCACGCCTCTCGCCGGCGCGCCGCGAGGATCGGGGCCGCGCGTCGCGGCCATGGATGCCGTGCTCGGCGCGAGGACGTGCCGGAGGGGGAGGCCCGAGGCGACCGGCGGGGGCCGTTACCTCTTGAGACCCGCCCACTCGAAGAGCAGGTCGGCCACCGCGCACAGGTCCTTGTCGCCGCGCCCGGACTCGATGGCGTCGGTGAGGAGCCGCCGCACCGACGCGTTGATGGGCATCGTGGCGCCCTGCTCGGCGGCGGCCTCCTGCGCCAGCCGCTGATCCTTCTCGGCGAGGTGGATGGCGAAGCGCGGAGCGAAGTCGCGCTGCAGGATCTGCTCCCCCTTCATGAGGTAGAGCGGCGAGTGGAAGCTCGAGGCCTGGATGGTGTCGATCATCCTGGCCAGGTCCAGTCCGCCGGAGGCGCCCAGCGCCAGCGCCTCGCCGAAGCCGGCGATCATGGCGCCGCCGAGGGCGTTCACCACCAGCTTCATGAGCGCGGCCTGGGGCGCGGTGTCGAGCTCCACGATGCGGGCCGAGATGGCCTTGAGCGCGGGACGGGCTCGCTCGCGGGCCTGGGCCGGGCCTCCCACCACCACCGTGAGCTGGGCCTTCTCCGCCGAGGCCCGGGAGCCGAGGAGGGGGGCGGCCAGGAAGTGCGCCCCCTTCTGCGTGAGCCGCTCCTCGACGGAGCGGGCCTCCTTCACGCCCGCGGTGGAGGTGTCCACCAGCAGGTCGCCGGCCGAGAGGCCCGCTAGGGCTCCGTCGGCTCCGCCCAGCACCGCCTCGAGCGCCTTCTCGTCGGCCAGGCAGGCGAAGACCGCGTCCTTCTCGGCGGCGCACTCGCGCGGGGTGCGCGCCTGGCGGGCCCCTTTCCTGACCAGGGGCTCGGCCCGGGCGGGCGTGCGGTTCCAGACCGTGACCGCGTGGCCCGACTTGCGGAGGTTGTTGGCCATGGGCGCGCCCATGGTCCCGAGACCCAGGAATCCGATCTTCATGATGGGCCCCTTTCTATCGCAGGGGCCGGGGAGGGGAAAGGCCTGGCATCGGCGCCGGGTCCGTGCCAAGTTCCCCCGCCGGATGGCCCAGCCGGACGCGATCGTGGTGGGAGGCGGGGTGAGCGGGCTCAGCTTCGCCTTCCACGCCGCCGCGGCCGGGAAGCGGGCGCTGGTGGTGGAGGCGGCGCCGCGCCTCGGGGGCTGCCTCGACTCCAGGAGGATCGAGGGGGGCTTCTGGTTCGAGATGGGGGCCCACACCTGCTACAACTCCTACGGCGCGCTGCTGGAGATGGTGGACGGGTCGGGGATCCGGGACCGCATCCTGGCGCGGGGAGAGGTGCGCAAGCGCTTCGCGCTCCTGCGCGAGGGGGCCCTCGACGTCATGGGGCCCATCTCGGTGCTCCGCCGCTTCGCCCTGGGGGAGCTCCTGCGCTCGGCCCCGCGGGGGCTCCTCTCCCGCAAGGCGGGGCTCACCGCCTACGGCTACTACTCCGGCGTGATCGGGCGCGGGAACTACGCCCGGGTGCTCGGGCCGTTCCTGGCGGCGGTGCCCTCCCAGAGCGCCGACGCCTTCCCGGCGGCGGGGCCGGGCTCGCTCTTCAAGAAGCGCCCGCGGCGCAAGGACGTGGTGAGGAGCTTCACCTTCCAGGGCGGCCTCTCCGACCTGGTGGACGCGGTGGCATCCCGCCCCGGCGTCTCGGCCCTCACCGGCGCGGTGGTGCGCGAGGTGCGCCGGGGCGGCCCCGGCTTCGAGGCGCACCTCTCCGACGGCCGCTCCCTCGCGGCGCCGCTGCTGGCGCTGGCAGTGCCGCCCTCGATGGCGGCGGCCCTGACCCGCGCCGACTTCCCCGAGCTCTCGGCGCGGCTGGCCCGCATCAAGATGACGGCCTTGGAGACCCTGGGCGTGGTGGTACCGCGCGAGAAGGTCCGGCTTCCGGAGATCGCCTTCCTGGTGCCCATCGACGACCTCTTCTGGTCGGCGGTCTCGCGCGACCCGGTGCCCGACCCGCGCCTGCGCGGGTTCGCATTCCACTTCCGCACCGGACAGACCCGGGAGGAGAGGCTGGCGCGGATGGCCGAGGTGCTGGGCTGCGGCCAGGAGGACTTCCTGCAGGTCTTCGACAAGACCACCATGCTGCCCTCCCCGGTGCTCGGGCACGGCGAGGCGGTGGCCGAGCTGGACCGCCTCCTGGCCGGAGGCCGGCTGGCCGCCACCGGCAACTACTTCGAGGGCCTGGCCATCGAGGACTGCGTGGCCCGCTCCCGCGCCGAGTGGCGGCGGGTGTCGCAGGCGCGGTAGGGCGGGGCTCGTCCCCCGCCGCCGGCGCAGCCGCCGGATCCACGCGAGTGTTCCCGGCCATCAGTAGCCCGACTGCTTGCCGTGCAGCTCGCGGATGGCCACCCGGACCACCAGCGTCTGGCGCACGCGCAGCGGGGAGATCCCGGCCTTGGCCCCGGGGGCGTACTTGGCCGCCAGGAGCTGGAGCGCCCGCGCCTTCTCCTCCTCCCCATCCACGAAGCGGGCCTCGCCGAAGCCGACCACGCTCCGGAAGCGCATGCCGACGTCGCAGGGCCGGTCGGCCGGGATCACCTCGACCCCCGCCTCCGCCTCGAAGCACACGCGCGGGTTGCGGCGCAGCATCTCGACCTTGGTCCCCTCGCTCGCCATGTGCAGGACCAGCTCCTGGCCGTCGAGGGCGAAGTTGAGCGGGACCAGGTAGGGCTGGTCCCCGGAGGCCATCGCCAGCCGGCACACCAGGGCCTCCTCCAGGATGGCGCGGATGGCCGCCGGATCGGAGATGGCCCTGTCGGCGCGCCTCATGGCGGGCTCCTGGCCGCGCCGCCCACGGCCGGCACCACCGGCGCCGCCAGCAGCGAGCCGAGCCGCGAGGCCAGGGCCCGGGCGCCGCGCTCGCGCGACGGGGCCACGAAAATGGTGTCGTCGCCGGCGATGGTCCCGAGCACGCCCTCCAGGCGGGCCAGGTCCACCGCCCGCGCCACCGCCGGGGCGCTGCCCACCCGGGTGCGCACCACCACCAGCGAGCCGTTGGCGGTGACCGACAGCGCCAGTCCCCGCAGGGCGGAGAGGCCGGCGTCGGCCCCCTCCTCGGCCAGCTCGTAGACCGCGCCGCCCCCGGGGCGCAGGACGCGGCGGGCCCCGAGCCGGGCCAGGTCGCGGGAGAGGGTGGCCTGGGTGGCGCGGAAGCCCTCGCGCCGCAGGGCCGAGAGCAGCGCCTCCTGGGTGCCGATGCGCGCATGGCGCAGCAGCCTCGCCACCGCCTGGCGCCGTTGCTCGGGGGAGGCGCCGTTCATCGGTACACCAGCGAGCCGACGCCCCGGTCGGTAAAGAGCTCGGCGATGACGGTGTGGGGCTGCCGCCCGTCGAGGACGTGGACGCGCTCCACGCCCCCCTCCAGCGCCCGCAGGATGGCGTGGGCCTTGTGCTTCATGCCCCCGGTGATGGCGCCGGCGGCGAGCCGGCGGGTGAGGTCGGCGGCGGTGAGCTGCCGCACCAGCTCGCCGCCGGGGGCCGACTCGAGGATGCCCGGCACGTCGGTGAGGTAGATGAGCTTCTTGGCGCCCAGGGCCACCGCCACGGCTGCGGCCACGTCGTCGGCGTTGATGGAGAGGCTGCCGCCGTCCTCGGCGATGCCGATGGGCGAGATGACCGGTACGTAGCTCGACTTGAGCAGCATGCGCAGGAAGTCGCGGTTCACCTCGGTGACCTCGCCCAGGTACCCCAGGTCGCGCCCGCTCTCGTGCACCAGCTTCTTGGCCTTGAGGAGCTGCCCGTCCTTGCCGGAGAGCCCCACCGCCGCGGCGTCGCGAGCGTTGAGGAGCGAGACCAGCTCCTGGTTCACCTTCCCGGTGAGGACCATCTCCACCACCGGCAGCGAGGCGGCGTCGGTGACCCGGAGCCCGTCCACGAACTCGGTCTTCTCGCCGAGCCGCTCCAGCTGCTTGTTCACCTCCAGCGCTCCGCCGTGGACCACCACCGGCTTCAGGCCCACCCGCTTCAGCAGCGTCACGTCCTCGGCGAAGGCCTCCTTGAGGCTCTCCTTCACCATGGCGGCCCCGCCGTACTTCACGACCGCCACCTGCCCGGAGAAGGCGGAGATGTACTTCAGGGCCTCCACCAGCAGGGTGCGCTTGAAGGCCGGCGTGTACTGGGCGACGTGGTCGTCTTTCCCCACCCCGCCGTCGGGGCGCTGCACCAGCATGGAGGCGTAGTCGGCGTTGATCTTGACGTAGTCGTAGGAGAGGTCGCAGCCCCAGGCCGTGGCCTGGGCTTCCCCGGCCTGGAGGTCCACCCGCACGTCGACGCGCGGCTCGCGCATGCGCGCCTTGAGCGCGTCGCGGTCGAACTCCAGCGGGCTCCCGCCGCCGAAGACCGGGATGGACTGGAGCGCCACCTGCGCCCGGAACGGGTCGATGGGCCAGCCGCGCGATCCGGCGCGCGCCCCCACCGTGGAGAGCACCCGCCCCCAGTTGGGATCGGCCCCGAAGAAGGCCGCCTTCACCAGGGGCGAGTTGGCGATGGCGAAGGCGCAGTCGCGGGCCGCCTCCTCGGAGGGCGCGCCGGCCACCACCACCTCCACCAGCTTGGTGGCGCCCTCGCCGTCCCCGGCCACGGCGCGGGCCATCTCGCGGCACAGGTCGGCCAGCGCGGCCTCGAAGACCTCCAGGTCCGGGCCCGGGCCGGCGATGCGCGGGTTCCCGCACAGGCCGTTGGCGAGGACGTAGACGGTGTCGTTGGTGGACATGTCGCCGTCCACCGTCACCATGTGGAAGGTATTGCGAACCGCCCGGCGCAGCGTTTCTTGAAGGACCTCCGGCTTCACGGCGGCGTCGGTGGCCACGAAGCACAAGGCGGTGGCCATCTGCGGGGCGATCATGCCCGAGCCCTTGCAGATGGCGGTCAAGACGGCGGTCTTCCCGCCCAGCACCACCTCCCGCGCGGCCATCTTGGGGCGGCTGTCGGTGGTCATGAGCGCCTCGGCGGCCAGCTCGGCGTGGTCGCCGAGCTGCTCCACCGCCTGGGGCAGGGCGGCCTCGATCTTGTTGACCGGCAGGCGCTGGCCGATGACGCCGGTGGAGGCGGTGAGGACCGCCCGCTTCTGCACCCCGAGCGCCTGGGCGGCGGCGGCTCGCACCGCGGCTACGTCGGCGAGCCCGGCCGGGCCGGTGAGGGCGTTGGCGTTGCCGGCGTTCCCCACGATGGCCCGCACGCCCTCGGCCGGGACCCGGTCGCGCGCGTCCAGCACCGGCGCGGCGGCGGCGCGGTTCACCGTGAAGATTCCGGCCGCCGCGGCCGGGACGTCGGAGACTACCAGCGAGAGGTCGCGCCGCTGCGGCTTCACGCCGCTGGCCACGCCCGAGAAGCGGAAGCCCTTGGGGATGCGCACCCTCACCCCCCGATGAGGTCGAGGCCCTCGGCCTCGACGAAGGAGAGCGCCGCGTTCATGGCCTGCACCGCCTGTCCGGCGGCGCCCTTCACGAGGTTGTCGATGGCCGAGACCGCCACCGCTTGCCCCGCCCGCGCGTCCACCGCCACCCCGAGGTGGCAGCGGTTGGTGCGGACCACGTCCTTCACCGTCACCTGCTCCGGCGGGAGCACCCGCACGAAGGGCTCCCCGCCGTAGGCCTGCTGGTAGGTGGCCTGGAGGTCCTTGGCCGAGGCGCCTGTCTCCAGCCGCAGGGTGCAGGTGGCGAGGATGCCCCGCCTGAGCGGCACCAGGTGGGGGGTGAAGGCGATGGGGCCGCAGCCGCCGGCGAAGCGGGCCACCGTCTGCTCGATCTCCGGGACGTGCTGGTGGTGGCCGAGCCGGTAGGCGCGCAGGTCCTCGTCCAGCTCGCAGAAGGAGTAGTCCTCGCTCGCCTTGCGCCCGGCGCCGGAGACGCCGCTCATGGCGGCCACCGCGATCCCGTCCCGCGAGCAGAGGCCGGACTTCACCAGGGGGGCGAGCGCCAGCGCGGTGGCGGTGGCGTAGCAGCCCGGGTTGGAGACCAGCCGGGCGCCGGCCAGCCGCTCCCGGGAGAGCTCCGGCAGGGCGTAGACCGCCTCGGCGAGCAGGGCCGGGGCGGTGTGCTCGAAGCCGTACCAGCCCGGGTAGGCGGCGGGGTCCTGGAGCCGGAAGGCGCCCGACAGGTCCACCACCCGCACGCCGCGAGCGTGGAGCCTGGGGACCAGCGCCAGCGAGACCTCGGCGGGCGTGGCCAGGAAGGCGAGGTCCGCCTGGAGGGCCCCGGCCTCGGAGAGGCCGAGGTAGCGCAGCGAGCCGGCCGGCCCGGGCAGGGGGAGGCGGGCGCCGGCGGCCTCGCCGGACCAGCGGTCGGAATACAGGGCCGAGAGGCGCACCCGCGGGTGGCGGGCCAGGAGCCGAGTCAGCTCCAGGCCGGAGTAGCCGGAGGCCCCCACCACCGCCGTCGAGATCGTATGCATGCGAGATGCATATTTATGCAGACGAGGGCGGGGGGATCAAGGGCCGAGAGGAAAAAAGAAGGTCCGGCGGGCTTCGCCCGCCGGACCGGATGGTGCCCAGGAGAGGACTCGAACCTCCACGGCCTTGCGGCCGCTAGACCCTGAATCTAGTGCGTCTACCAGTTCCGCCACCTGGGCGAAGGGCCTCCTTCTTAGATGTGGCCGGGAAGGGTGTCAACCCCGATCCCCGCTCCGCAGAGCGCGGTCCCGCCCTAGAATCCCCGGATGCTCGCCGCCGCCCTCGCCGCCCTGCTCGCGACCGCCCCGCCACCCGAGGTCCCGCCGGCGGCCCCGGAAGAGCCCGCGGCGGCTCCGGTGCCGGCTGGGGAGCCAGCCGCGCGCCCCGCCGAGGCGCCGCCGCGAACCTCGCGCCTGGTATCGCTCCTCTCCGGCGCTAGCCTGGGGCGCGGCGGCGCGGCCTGGACCTTCGGCGTGGGCTGGCCGCTCCTCTTCGGCGGCTACGCCCAGGGCGTGGGCGAGCGCGACGACCTCGGCGGTGGCCTGGAGGTCGACTGGCCGGCGAGCGAGTTCTTCCTGGCGGGCCTGTGGCGGCGCGAGATCGGCGGCGGCGGGGGATCGCACCTGGCCCTGCGCGCCAGGCTGGGCTTCTACGCCTGCTTCGGCGCCACCTGGCTCTGGAGCGACAACCGCTCCGATCTCGGCGTGGAGCTCTCACCGGGACTGGCCTGGTCGCTCGACACCGCCTCCGGCGTGCTCTCGGTGGGAGGCGACGTGCCCGTCGCCTGGACCTTCAAGCGCGGGGGCGGGTGGATCGCCGGCGCCAAGCTCGGGGTCTCCTACGAGACGCCGCTGTGGAGCGAGTTCTCGGTGGGCGCCCGGCTGGGGGCCGGCGTGCGCGGCGCCGGCGGCGGCGCGCCCGGGGCCGGCGAGGACCGGTTCCAGGTCGAGGTGACGGTGGTGGGCACCTGGCGGCCGTTCTGATCGCGGCAAGCCGTCTTTCCGCGAGCCCTCGGCGACGTCCACGGCGGCCCGGTCTCGCCGGAGGGCGCCTTCGGAGCGAGCCGGGGCCGCCCCGATACGCGCGACCCGCGGCCCGTGGTCCCGGCGAGCAACCGTCGTGGAGCGCCAACGCACCGAGGAGGCCCTTAGGCTGCGCGACCGACGTTTGCGAGCCGCCGTGCGTGCCTCGTCGCCGCGCGGCAGACGCTCCGGGACGCGAGCGAGAACAGCGACCGGAGGCGAGACCGGGCCGCCGGGGATCGCGGAAAACGGCGGGCACGGTGAGGCGGGATGCGGCGCCGCGCCCGGCGGGCGACGAGCCGCGCCCTACCAGCGCGCGGCGCAGGCCAGGACCGGCGTGCAGGTCACGTCCACCGACTGGAGATACTTCAGCATCTCCTCGCCGGAGATGGCGGCGGTGACCCGCTGCGGAACCTCGCGGCCCTTCGAGTCGATGAAGATCACGGTGGGCATCCCCACCACCCGGTACTTGTCGAAGACCCGCTGGAAGGCGTCGCTGTCCTGGGTGCCGTCCATCTTGAGGGCCACGAAGCGCTTCGCCTCCTGGCGCACCCGCGGGTCGCTCCAGGCGGCCCGGTCCAGCTCCAGGCAGGCGGCGCACCAGTCGGCCCAGAAGTCGATGATCACCGGGCGACCCTCGGCGCGGGCCAGCGCCAGCGCGGCGGCTTCGTCCTGGCGCAGCCAGGGGAAGTCGGCCGAGGCGGCGGCGCTTCGCGCCGACGCCGAGCCGGAGGCATAGACGATCCCGCCCACGGTGAGGGCGATGCCCGCCGCCTTGGCGAGCCGCTCCCGGGCCGGGCCGGAGAAGCTGGCCTGGACCGCCCCCAGGAGGATGCCCAGCCCGGCCGTGCCGGCCGCGAGCAGGGCCGCCCCGCGCGCCGCCGAGAAGAGCGGCTTCACGGCCGGGAACGCGTCGCGGAGGAAGACCCCGGCCGCCGCCAGCAGCGCCACCCCGAAGATCCCCTTCACCGTCTCCATCCAGGCCCCGCTCTTGGGGAGCGACACCGAGAAGGCGCCTATGACGAAGAAGAGCAGTCCCATCCCCAGGGCGTAGGCGAACATGATTCCCACGCCGAAGGGCACCGAGCCCTTGGCGGCCACGAAGGCGAGCGCCGCCGTCAGCACCGGGCCGGTGCACGGGGCGGCGATGACGCCGGCCACGAGCCCCATGCCCAGGGCGCCCAGGTAGCCTGCCCCGCCCACGGTCGAGAGGCGAGCCTGCAGCCCGGCCGGCAGTTTGAGCTCGAAGGCCCCGAACATGGAGGCGGCCATGGCCGCGAAGATCACGGCGATGCCGCCGATGACCCAGGGGTTCTGCATGACGCTGCCGAAGGCTTTGCCGGTGAGGGCTGCCATGCCCCCCAGCGCCGAGTACATGGCGGCGATGCCGAGCACGTACAGCCCGGAGAGGGCCGCCGCCTGGGCGCGCGAGGCGCTGGAGCGCGCGCCGAAGATCGACACCGTGATGGGGATGAGCGGGTAGACGCAGGGGGTGAGGCTCGTGAGCACGCCCCCTCCGAAGGCCGCCGCGACGGCGAGGACGGAGCCGCGGGCCAGAAGGCCGGCCAGGCCCAGATCGCTCGAGGGGCCCGCCGGCCCGACGCCGGTGAGGACGTCGGGGAGGAAGGCCACCGCCGCGAAGGTGAGGCCGGCGAGGAGCACTCGTCGAAGAACGCTCATTTTCCGTCTTGGATTCTAACCCAGCAGCACGAATTCCGCCGTCGCCGCAAAGGGTTGGCTGCTGAGTGCCTTGACCGGGTACCCTCGTTACCTATAATGGACTTCGGTCGTCCACGTTCCGCGGCCAGCGATCACCCACATCTTAGAGGCGCCTTAAGGCGACGAAGATTCCCTTAGAGATGAAGATTCCCATCTACATGGACTACCACTCGACGACCCCGGTGGACCCGAGGGTCCTCGCGGCCATGCTCCCGTACTTCTCGGAGGACTTCGGCAACGCGGCCTCCAAGAGCCACGCCTTCGGCTGGAAGGCCGAGGAAGCGGTGGAGAAGGCCCGCGCCCAGGTGGCGGCCCTGATCGGGGCCTCCGCCAAGGAGATCGTCTGGACCAGCGGCGCCACCGAGTCCGACAACCTGGCGGTGAAGGGCGCCGCACGCTTCTACCAGTCCAAGGGGCGCCACCTCGTCACCACCAAGGTCGAGCACAAGGCGGTCCTCGACTCCTGCCACGCGCTGGAGCGGGAGGGGTGGGAGGTCAGCTTCCTGGACGTCGGGTCCGACGGGGTGCTGGACCCGGAGGCGGTGCGCCGGGCCATCCGGCCGGACACGGTGCTGGTCTCGGTGATGCACGCCAACAACGAGGTGGGCACGGTCCAGCCCGTCGAGGCCATCGGCGCCATCACCCGCGAGAAGGGCGTGGTCTTCCACACCGACGCGGTGCAGAGCGCCGGGCGCATCCCCTTCGACGTGGAGCGGGCCAACGCCGACCTGGTCTCGCTCTCGGCCCACAAGATCTACGGTCCCAAGGGCGTGGGGGCGCTCTACGTCCGCCGCAAGCCCAGGGTGCGGCTCACCCCCATCATCGACGGCGGCGGCCACGAGCGTGGCTACCGCTCCGGCACCCTCAACGTGCCGGGCATCGTCGGCTTCGGCGCGGCCGCCGAGATCGCCCGCGCCGAGATGCCGGCCGAGGCCGAGCGGCTCCTGCGCCTCCGCGAGCGGCTGCGGGCCGGGGTCCAGGCCGGCCTGGACCTGGTGACCGTCAACGGGAGCCTCGAGCACCGGCTGCCGGGCAACCTGAACCTCTCCTTCGCCTACGTGGAGGGCGAGGCCCTGATGATGGCGGTGAAGGACGTGGCGGTCTCCTCGGGCTCGGCCTGCACCTCGGCCTCGCTCGAGCCCTCCTACGTGCTCCGGGCCATGGGCGTCTCCGACGACCTGGCCCACTCCTCCATCCGCTTCGGCCTGGGGCGCTTCACCACCGAGGAGGAGGTGGAGTACGCCATCCGCCTCTTCGTGGAGAAGGTGAAGCGGCTGCGCGACATGTCCCCGCTCTACGAGATGGCCAAAGAGGGAGTGGACCTGGCCCAGGTGGAGTGGGTGAACCCGCACTGACAGGTGAACGGATGGCGTACTCCAGCAAGGTCATCGACCACTACGAGAACCCCCGCAACGTGGGGTCGCTCGACAAGGCCGACCCGGACGTGGGGACCGGGCTGGTGGGGGCCCCGGCCTGCGGCGACGTGATGAAGCTGCAGATCAAGGTCAACGACCAGGGCGTGATCGAGGACGCGCGCTTCAAGACCTTCGGCTGCGGCTCGGCCATCGCCTCCTCCTCGCTGGTGACCGAATGGGTGAAGGGGCGCACCGTGGAGGAGGCCCTCCGGATCAAGAACACCGACGTGGCCCAGGAGTTGGCGCTGCCGCCGGTCAAGATCCACTGTTCGGTGTTGGCCGAGGACGCCATCAAGGCGGCCATCGCCGACTGGCAGCGCAAGCGGGGCCAGGCCCCGGGCGCGGCGGCCGGGGCCGGCCGAGCCGAGCGGCCCGCGGCGGCGCCGGGCGTCGTCAAGATCGGCCTGTAAAGGGAGCCATGGCGGCCATCGAAATCAGCGACCAGGCGGCCCGCAAGATCCGCCAGCTGACCGAGGAGCGGGGCAAGCCGCAGGGCGGGTTGCGCCTGGGGGTGAAGGGGGGCGGGTGCTCGGGGCTGTCCTACTTCGTGGACTTCGCCGACGGGCCGGCCAGGATGGACCAGGTCTTCGAGAAGGAGGGGGCCCGCGTCTTCGTGGACCCCAAGAGCGCCCTGTTCCTCCAGGGCACGGTGGTGGACTGGCAGCAGACCCTGATGCAGACCGGCTTCGTCTTCAAGAACCCCAACGTGAAGTCGAGCTGCGGCTGCGGCGAGTCGTTCACGGTGTGAGGGGTCTGCATGAACCCGCTGCATGGTGGGGGAGGGGCCCCAGCGAAGCTGGGGAGGGGGCTGGCCCCCTCCCCGCGGGGCTGCGCGCGAGGCGGAGCCGAAGCGCGCCGGGGCCCCGCGAAGCAGGGGAGAGGCCCCGACGGCTTTGCCGGCGGGGAGGGGCGGCACGCCCCTCCCTCCAGATGACCTGCTGGAGCTGCCGCGCCGAGGTGCCGCGGGACGACCTCCGCTGCCCCGCCTGCCGGCGGCTGCAGCCGCTCCCTCCCGGGGCCGATCACTTCGCGGTGATGGGCCTGCCGCGCCGCTTCGGCCTGGACCCCGCCGCCCTGGACCGCCGCCACAAGGAGCTCTCGCGGGCGCTCCACCCCGACCGCTTCGCCCGCGCCGAGCCGCGCGAGCGGCTCATCTCGGCGGAGCGCGCCCGGCGGCTCAACGACGCCTGGCGCCTCCTGCGCGACGAGCGCGCCCGCGCCGAGTACCTCCTGCGCCTGCGCGGCCTCGACCCGGCGGCCCAGGATCGAGCCGCGCCCGATCCCGAGTTCCTGGAGGAGCAGCTGGCGGCGCGCGAGGCGCTGGCCGAGGCCCGCGCCCGGGGAGACGAGGCCGCCCGGCACCGCATCGCCGCGGAGGGGCGGGAGCGGCTGGCCCGGCTGCTGACCGAGGTGGCGGCCCTGTTCGCGGAGGCCGAGGCCGGCGGCCCGGATCGCCCCGCCGACGTCGCCCGGCGCCTGGCCCGCGCCCGCTACTACGAGTCGCTGGTCGCCGACGCCGAGGGCGCGGCGGCGGCGCGCTAGACCATGGTTCGCGATTCGAGACTGGGGCCCCGCGCCATCGGCATCGACCTCGGCACCACCAACTCCCTGGTGGCCTACGTCGACGAGCGGAACCGGCCAGTGGTGGTGCCCGTGGAGGGTGGGCTGCCGCTCCTCCCCAGCGCCGTCCACTACGCCCTGGACGGCTCCATCGAGGTGGGGTCGCGGGCCCGGGCCCTGGCCCCGGAGCACCCGGCCGATACCATCCTTTCGGTGAAGCGCTTCATGGGGCGGGGCCCCTCCGACATCCGGCCCGAGGACCGCGGCATCTACCATTTCGACGAGACCGGTTCGGTGGTCAAGCTGTCGGTGAACCACGGCAAGCGCTCGGTGACGCCGGTGGAGGTCTCGGCCGAGATCCTGCGCGTGCTGCGCCGCCGCGCCGCCGAGGCCCTGGGCCAGCCCCCGGGCGGCTGCGTCATCACCGTCCCGGCCTACTTCGACGACGCCCAGCGCCAGGCCACGCGCGACGCCGGGCGCCTGGCCGGGCTGGGCGTGCTGCGGCTCCTCAACGAGCCTACCGCAGCCGCCCTGGCCTACGGCCTGGACAAGCGCTGGCAGGGGATCTTCGCGGTCTACGACCTCGGGGGGGGCACCTTCGACGTGTCGATCCTGAAGCTGGAGGGGGGAGTCTTCGAGGTGCTGGCCACCGCCGGCGACACCCACCTCGGCGGCGACGACTTCGACCGGGCGGTGGCCTCGCGGCTCCTCGAGACCGGGCTCGAGCCGCGCGGGGCGGCTCCCGGGCCGGCGGCGCTGCGGGGAGCCATGGAGGCCGCTCGCTCGCTGCGCGAGGCGCTCAGCGAGCGGGAGGAGGCCGAGGTGGAGGCGGACCTGGGCCGGGGGCTCCGGCTCCGGGGGCGGCTGGGGCGCGCCGAGCTGGAGGCGCTCATCGGTCCGGTGGTGGAGCGCACCGCGGGGCCGTGCCGCCGGGCCCTGGCCGACGCCCGCCTGGAGGCGAAGGCGGTGGACGGGGTGGTGCTGGTGGGCGGCGCCACCCGCACCCCGCTGGTGCGCCGGAGGGTGCACGACCTCTTCGGCCGGACGCCGCTCACCGACCTGGACCCGGACACGGTGGTGGCGCTTGGGGCCGCGCTGCAGGCCGACCTCCTCGACCGCGGCGGCCGCGACGACGTGCTGCTGCTCGACGTCATCCCCCTCTCGCTGGGGGTGGAGATGATGGGCGGGGTGGTGGAGAAGATCGTCCTGCGCAACTCGACCATCCCCGCCTCGGCCGCCCAGCAGTTCACCACCTACGCCGACGGGCAGACCGGGATGGTGGTGCACGTGGTGCAGGGAGAGCGGGAGCTGGCCCGCGATTGCCGCTCGCTGGCGCGTTTCACGCTGGGCGGGATCCCGGCCCTGCCGGCCGGAGTGGCCCGGGTGGAGATCACCTATGCCGTCGACGCCGACGGCATCCTCCAGGTCTCGGCCCGCGAGGTCCACACCGGGGTGCAGCAGTCCATCCAGGTGAAGCCCACCTACGGCCTCACCGAGGCCGAGGTGGAGCGGATGCTGGTGGAGAGCGTGGAGCACGCGGCCGAGGACGTCTCGGCCCGCTTCCTCTCCGAGTGGCGGGTGGAGGGGGAGCGCCTCATCGCCTCGCTCCAGTCGGCCATGTCCCTCGACGGCGAGCTCGTGCAGGCCGAGGAGCGGGCCGCCATCGAGGAGCGCATCCGCGGGCTGCGGCAGGCCATGGAGGGCCAGGATTTCTTGGCGGTGAAGGCCTGGATCGAGTCGCTCGACGCCGCCTCCAAGGAATTCGCCGAGCGGCGCATGAACAAGCACATCGCCCGGGCCATGCGCGGGCACCGGGTGGACGAGTTCGGCGCGCCGCCCGGGCCGCCGCGGCGGCCGGAGGGCGAGGGGTAGTGCCGCGGGTGACCTTCCTCCCGGCGGGGAGGACGGCCGAGGTGCCGGCCGGGACCTCGCTCCTCGAGGCGGCCCAGGAGGCCGGGGTGGATCTCCCCCACAACTGCGGCGGCGTCTGCGCCTGCACCACCTGCCACCTCTGGGTGGAGCAGGGGCTCGGGACGCTGTCGGCCGTCGAGGAGCAGGAGGACGACAGGCTCTCGGAGGCGAACGGCCTCCGCCTGGAGTCGCGCCTCGGCTGCCAGGCCCGGGTCGGGGGCGGCGACGTCGTGGTGCGGATACCGGGGAACCGCATCGCGTCGTGAACGGGGCGGCTCGCCTGCCCCGGAGAGGAGATCGAACGTGAGGTGGACCGACGTCCGCGAGATCGCGGTGGCGCTGGCCGAGCGCCATCCCGGGGTGGCGCCCCTCTCGGTGCGCTTCACCGACCTGCACCGGTGGGTACGGGAGCTGCCGGGGTTTCAGGACGACCCGGCTCGCTCGAGCGAGAAGATCCTGGAGGCCATCCAGATGGCCTGGCTCGACGAGGTGGAGGAGTAGGATCGCCCCGGGCCGCCGGGGCGACCCGGCATGTCGCATCAGGGGGCGGAGCGCGGCTCTTCCGGGGCGCCCGGCTCTCTCGAGGGCCGGTTTGCGGGGAGCGTCTCGTCGGTGAGCCGGGCGGCGAGGTCCTTCTCGTCGGTGGAGAGGGCGCGGTCCAGGTCGAGCAGGAGCACGAAGCGGCCGTCGACCTTTCCCATCCCGGCGAGGTAGTCGACCGTGACCCGGGTGCCGAAGGCGGGCGGGGGCTCGACGTCGCGCGGTCCGAGCTCCAGCACCTCGGAGACCGAGTCGGCCAGGACGCCCAGCACGGTGGGCTCGCCGTCGAGGCGGGCCTCGACGATGAGGATGCAGGTCCGGCCGGAGACCGGCGTCTCGGGGAGCCCGAACTTGAGCGAGAGGTCGACCACCGGCACCACCGCGCCGCGCAGGTTGATGACGCCGCGCACCGAGCGGGGGACCGAGGGGACGCGGGTGACCGGCTCGTACTGGAGGATCTCCCTCACCTGGAGGATGCCGACGGCGTAGTCGACGCCGTCCATGGTGAAGGATAGGAACTGGCGCTTCTCGGTTTCGGCCATGGCGCCTCCTCTAGAAACGGCGGAACTCCTGATCGGGGTGGGCCTGGCCGTTGGCCTTGCCCTCCTTGGCTGCCCGCGGCGCCATCGCCTGGAGCGCGGTGGCCGCCTGCGCCGCCGCCTGGAGCGCCGGCGCCACCGAAACGGCCTGGGCCGGGCGCGCCAGCGCCGGGCCGGCCGCCTCGCCGGTGCGGAAGAACGCCAGGAGCTGCTGCAGCGACTCGGCCTGGCTGGCCATCTCCTCGGCGGTGGAGGCCAGCTCCTCGGCGGCCGAGGCGTTGCGCTGCGTCACCTGGTCCACCGACGCCATGGCCTTGTTGATCTGGGCCACCCCGGCCGACTGCTCCTGGCTGGCCGCCGCCACCTCCTGCACCAGCTCGGCGGTCTTCTTGGCGGCCGGCACAAGCTCCAGGATCAGCTTCCCGGACTTCTCGGCCACCCGCACGCTCGAGCCGGCCAGGGCGCCGATTTCTTTGGCCGCCTTCTGGCTGCGCTCGGCGAGCTTGCGCACCTCCTGGGCCACCACCGCGAACCCCTTGCCGTGGTCCCCGGCGCGGGCCGCCTCGATGGCGGCGTTCAGCGCCAGGAGATTCGTCTGGTAGGCGATCTCCTCGATGATGGAGATCCGCTCGGCGATGGAGCGCATGGCGCCGAGGGTCTCCTCGACCGCCTGGCCGCTCTCGCCGGCGCTCTTGGCCCCGGCCACCGCCATCTGCTCCATCTGGCGACTGTTCTCGGCGTTCTGGGAGATGGAGGCGTTCATCTCCTCGAGGGAGCTGGTGGTCTCCTCTACCGAGGCCGCCTGCTCCCCGGTCCCCTGCGACAGGCTGGCGGAGGTGGCCGACAGCTGGGAGGCCGCCCCGCCCAGCGCCTCGGCGCCGCCGCGCACCTCCTCGATGACGCGCGAGAGGCGCTCCGCCATGGCGCCCATGGCCGCCACGGCGGCGCCGGTCTCGTCGGCGGCCCGGCTTCCCAGCTGCGGCCGGAGGTCGCCGGCGCCGATGGCCTCGGCGGCAGTCGCGATGCGGCGAATGGGGGCGAGCATCCTCCGCACCCCGAAGTAGCTCACGCCCAGGGCCGCGCCCACCGAGAGGACGCCCAGCAGCGTGAGCATGCGCAGGAAGCGGTGCAGCGCCGCGTACTTGACGTCCTCGTCCACCGCGTAGCCCAGGGTCCATCCCCAGGGGTCGAAGCGGTGCCAGGCGATCCAGGTCGGGCGCCCCGCCAGCCGAGCCGTGAGCGAGCCCTCGTCGCTCTTCTCGCCGCCGGTGGGCTTCACGGCGGCGGCGAGCTCGGCGGCGCTGGGGCCGGTGGGCGCCAGCAGCAGGCGGCCGGCGCGGTCGGAGAGGAAGAGCTGGGGCTCCCCCGGGCCGGGGGAGCCCTGCGACTTCGCCAGCCCGTCGAGAAGGGACTTCTGGGCGCTGGCCACGTAGGCCTCCACGTCGGCGAGGCCGGTCCGCTCCAGGTTGCCGTGCTCCGCCTGGACCTGGGCCACGATGCCGTCCAGCTTCTGGCGGTAGAAGGCGTCGTCCTTCTCGTTCACGAGGGGCGCCACCGACGCGTAGGTCAAGGCCAAGACGCCGGCCATGGCCGCCGCCGCCAGGAGGGACTGCGCCAGGCTCACCTTGGTCCGGATGTACATGGCCGGCTCCCGCTGCCTCGGAGGGCGAAGGCTACCTGAGCACCGTGGCGTTCCTGACCAGCTCCGGCTTGAAGACCACGCCCGCCTTCGACGCCAGCTTCACGTTGAGGAAGAGCTGGTAGTCCTTGTTCTGCGTGGGCGGGATCTTGGAGACGGGGGTGCCCTTCACGATCTGCAGCGCCGCCTTGCCGGCCCACAGGCCCTGCTCTTCGGCGATCTTGGTCATACCCAGCATGGTGTAGGGCATGGTGAAGTCGTAGGTGCTGCCGGACGGGATCTTCGAGTGATCGAGCGCCCAGGCCGCGGCCTCGGCCTCGTTCCAGTCGTTGATGCCGGCGAAGTTGCCGAAGAAGAGCACGTCCACCTCGCCCTGCATCTTCCGGAACTCCTCCTTCCACTCGGCCAGGGTCTTGACGAACTTCTCCTTGGCGAAGGTGAGCTTCAGCTGCTTGGCGTAGGCCTTGGCCTCGGTGCGCTCGGTCTCGCTGTCCACGGTGAGGAAGCCGACGCGGCGCCCCTTGGCGTAGCCCTTGAGGGCCTCGATGACTTTGTCCACCAGCGCCACCTCGGCCATGCCGGTGGCGTTGGAGAAGGGGAGCCCGTGGTTCCCGGGGTCCCAGTTGACGCCGCAGTAGACCCACTTCTGGCCGTCGTTCTTGTAGTGCTTGGCCATCACTCGGGCGGCGTTGTCGTCGGCGACGATGACCACGTCGGGCTTCTCGGCGTCGATCTTGGCCTTGAGCTGCTTCGACTGGTCCTCGAACCACTTGGCCTCGGGGTGACGCTTGGTGTCCATGCGGAAGAACTCCAGCTTGACGCCGCTGCCTGCCAGGGCTTGCTGCGCTCCAGCCTCCTCGCCGTCGCTCCAGGCGTATCCCTGGTGGTAGGAGTTCACGAACAGGACCTTGCCGGCGGCCTGCGCCAGCCCGGGGGCGAGCGCGACCAGGGCGGCGAGGAAGAGCGGGAGTCGCATCGGAATCTTCTCCTTTCGAGGGGTGCCGGGCGCTCAACACACCCCGGGCGTCTGGGTGCGATTGCAAGGGTGGATCCACCCCCGGGTCGGCGGAGCCTTCGGGTGCCGACCGCCCTCGTCCGCCGCCGCCCGGTTTCGCCCCTGGCGCCGCCAGGTTGGCGCCGTCCACCGCGCGTGGGATGGGGCCCGGGCGTTTCGGTCTCGCGAGCGGGCCGGGTCGGAAACGCCCCTGGGTCGCGCCGGACGCCGCCTGCGGTGTGGGGCCGGGTGGGCACCAAGGCTCCCCCTCGTTTCATCACGGCGCCCGTGCCCTGGCAGGATCCGTCCGATGGTGGCGAATCGGCTCCTGCGGCCCGGTCTCGCCTCCGGCCGCTTGTCCTCGGACCGAGCAGCGCACCCGGTCCTCGCTCCGCCGGTCGCGTGTCCTCGCCGCCCCACGGCACCCATGGCGGCGCCGCGCCCGCGATGCCCGAGGCGCGACGGCGAAAGGCGGGCCTCGTCCCGTGCTTTCCTGGCTTCGTTCCCGGCGCGTGTTCGCCGTCGCGACGTCGGGT
>DASTPH010000169.1:0-16067 GCA_035762305.1 Anaeromyxobacteraceae bacterium | reverse complement strand
GGCCTTCGTGGTGGACCCGGTGAGCGTGGACGAGCTCGAGCCGGTGGCGCGCCTCACCGGCCTCGCCGGTGTGGAGCGCCGCAGCTTCTCCCACGCCCTGAACATGCGGGCGGTGGCTCGCCGCCACGCCCTCGAGGTGGGGCGGCGTCTCGAGGACCTCTCGCTGGTGGTGGTCCACCTCGGCACCGGCGTCTCGCTCTCGGCGCAGCGCGGCGGGCGCATGGTGGACGTCACGAACCCGCTGGACGAGGGGCCCTTCGCCGGCGACCGGGCGGGCGGGGTGCCCGTGACCGCGGTGGTAGAGATGTGCTTCGCCCCCGGGGCCGACCGCGCTCGGGTGCGGCGGCGGCTGTTCGGCGACGGCGGCCTCTTCTCGCACCTCGGGACTCGCGACGTTCGCGAGGCCATCGCCCGGGCCCGCGCCGGCGACGACCGCGCCGCGGCGGTGCTCGAGGCCATGGCCTACCAGATCGCCAAGTCGGCGGGCGCGCTGGCGGCGGCGCTCGAGGGACGCGTCGACGCGGTGCTGCTCACCGGCGGGATGGCGCACCTTCCCGAGGTGGTCGAGCCCCTCCGGAGGCGCGTGGCCTGGATCGCGCCGGTGGTCCTGCATCCGGGCGAGGACGAGCTCGGGGCCCTCGCCGCCGGGGCGCTCAGGGTGCTGCGCGGCGAGGAGAGCGCCCGCCCCTACCCGCCGGCGGGGTGATCGGCGCCACGTCCGCCTGCGGGCCGTCGCCGCCGCCCTGGCCCGGTTCGGGATGGTCCTCCCGCTCCACCCGCGGGCCGCGGCGGCGCCGCAGCACCGACCAGATGAGGCCGATGGTGAGCAGCAGCGCCAGCCCGATCAGCTCCGCCTGGCGGATGTGGTGGCGCACCGTCTCGAGCTGCGAGGCGAAGAAGTAGCCCAGCGACACCACGAGGGGCACCGAGACGAGCGCCGACAGGCCGTCGGCGAGGAGAAAGGTCGACGTCCGCACCCCCACGGCCCCGGCAGTGGCGAAGACCGGCAGGCGCAGGCCGGAGGCGTGGCGGGCGATGGCGATGGTGAGGAAGTCGTGGCTCGCGAAGTGGCGCTCCACCCACCTGCGCCGCTCCGGGGTGAAGATCCTCTGGAGCCGCCGGCTCGCCAACACACGCACCCCGTGCCGGCGCCCCAGCCGGAAGAGCAGGTAGTCCCCGGTCACGATCCCGATCCAGCACACGGCGAGCGCGGGCCAGAAGGCGAGGGTCCCCTGGCGGGCCAGGAAGCCGGCGGTGAGCTGGGTCACCTCCTCGGGGAAGGGAAGGCCCATGCCAGCGCCCAGCAGGACGAGGAACACCGCGGCGTACCCGAAGTGGGTGAGGAAGGTCTGGACCACCGCCCCATCATGGGTCGCTCGGCGCTGCAACGGCGGGTCCGAGCGGGGGTGCCAACCCATGCGGGTGGGGCACCGCCGAACCATTCCCCGAGCGCGTCGGAACGACGATGGGAGCGGTCGCGGTGATCAGGTCCCCGGCATCGGCTCCGCCTCACGATCCGCGGTCGCGCGGCGGCCTTGGAAGGGGCACCGCACTCGCTCCGACCTCGGCACGGGATCTGCCATACCTCGCTAGGATTGCGCCGGTGGACGTCGTCTCGCTCGCCACGAGCGTGAGTCGCCGGCAGACTCCGTCGTCGCGAAAGAAGTTGCGGGACGTGGCGTCGCGACATCCCGCACGGCATCCCGCGAGGAAGAAAGGCCGCCGCGAAAACCGTGTCCGGAGCACTCACACAAGTCCGCCGCAAAAACCGTTGCGGCGCCATGCCGCGCTGCCGCATACTTCGCTCCCCTGGTTGATTCCAGAGTCAAGGAGTCCGCGATGCCCCTCAAGATCCTGGTGACCGCGAAGCGGGTCGAGGACCCCGAGTCCAAGATCAAGGTCAAGCCCGACGGAAGCGGCATCGTCACCGAGGGCGTCAACTACAAGATGAACCCCTTCGACGAGATCGCCGTCGAGGAGGGGCTGCGCCTCAAGGAGAAGCACGGCGGCGAGGTGGTGGTGGCCTCCATCGGCGGCGACAAGTCGGCCACCGAGATCCGCGCCGCCCTGGCCATGGGCGCAGACCGCGGCATCCTGGTGAAGCACGAGGGCCCGCTCGACCCGGTGGTGGTCTCGGCAATACTTCACAAGGTGGTCGAGAAGGAGAAGCCGGACCTAGTGCTGATCGGCAAGCAGTCCATCGACGACGACCAGAACCAGGTGGGGCAGTACCTGGCCGAGCGCCTGTCGGCCGGGCAGGCCACCTTCGCCTCCAAGACCGAGTCCCTGGAGAGCGAGGCCGAGCAGAAGAGGGTCCCGGGACTGGTCCTCTCCGGCGACGGCAAGTCGGTGCAGGTGATCCGCGAGGTGGACGGCGGCGTGGAGACCCTGGAGGTGAAGCTGCCGGCGGTGGTGACCACCGACCTCCGGCTCAACAAACCGCGCTTCGCCTCGCTCCCCGGCATCATGAAGGCCAAGAAGAAGCCGCTCCAGGAGATCGCCGCCGCCAGCCTCTCGGTGGACTTCGCGCCCAAGGTGGTGGTGAAGAAGCTCTCCGAGCCGCCCAAGCGGCAGGGGGGCAAGAAGGTCGCCGACGTGAACGAGCTCTACGAGAAGCTCCACCACGAGGCCAAGGTCCTCTAGGAGCCCGCCATGGCCAACGTCCTCGTGATCGCGGAGCAGTCGGGCGGCACCCTCAAGAAGGCCAGCCTGCACGCCATCTCGGCCGGCCGGGCGCTGGCGCAGCGGACGGGCGGACAGCTCCACCTGGCCCTGCTCGGCAAGGGGGTGGCGCCGCTCGCCGAGGAGCTCGAGGCCTACGGGGCCGCGGTGCACCTCGCCGACGCCCCGGCGCTGGAGCACTACCTGGCCGAGACCTTCGCCCCGGTGGTGGCGGAGATCGCCAGGGGCTGCCAGGCGGCCTACCTGGGCGCAGCCGCCACCGCCTTCGGAAAGGACCTGGTGCCGCGCGCCGCCGCCCGCCTGGGCGCGGCCTGCGCCACCGAGGTGCTCGGCTTCGGCGGCTCCGGGGCCCAGGTCACCTTCCAGCGACCCATGTGGGCGGGCAACGTCCTGGCCGAGGTGGAGCTGGCGACGCCGGTGAAGTGCTTCACGGTGCGCGCCACCGAGTTCCCGGCGGCGCAGAAGCAGGGGAGCGGCAGCACCGCCGCCGCCGCCGTGAACGTCGACCCGGCCGCGCTGCGCACCCGCTTCGTCGAGTTCAAGGAGGTGAAGAGCGCCCGCCCCGAGCTGACCGAGGCCCGGGTGGTGGTGTCCGGCGGCCGCGGTACCAAGGGCGACTTCAAGGAGCTGGAAGGGCTCGCCGACGACCTCGGCGCCGCCCTGGGCGCGAGCCGCGCCGCGGTGGACGCCGGATGGGTGCCCAACGACTGGCAGGTGGGGCAGACCGGCAAGGTGGTGGCCCCGGAGCTCTACATCGCCGCCGGCATCTCCGGCGCCATCCAGCACCTCGCCGGCATGAAGGGCTCGAGGGTCATCGTGGCCATCAACAAGGACCCCGAGGCGCCCATCTTCCAGCTCGCCGACTACGGGCTGGTGGCCGACCTCTTCAAGGCGGTCCCGGAGCTGCGGGCGAAGATCAAGGCCGGCAAGGGGTAGGGCCCGTGAACGTGAACGAGCCCGCGCCCGCGCCCGAGGAGATGCCGGGCTCGGACTCGATGCGTCCGCGGTGGGATCGGCGGGGGACGAGCCCCCGCCCTACGGGCTCGGGCGCGTTCACGGGATCGACGGGTCGGGCGCCGCCGGCGATGGCGCGGCGGTGACGCGCATGACGGAGAGGGACCTCGCCGACCTGGGGATCTTCCGCATCCCGGTGCCGGTTCCGTTCCCGCAGGCGGGCGGGCCGGCCAACGTCTACGTGATCGAGGAGCGCGGCGGCGGCGTCATGCTGTTCGACGCCGGCCTGGGGACCCGGGAGGCCGAGGAGGCGCTCCAGGCCGGGTTCCGCCGCGCCGGCAAGCGCTTTTCCGAGGTGCGCCGCATCGTGGTCTCCCACGGGCACGTGGACCACTTCGGCGCCGCCCGCAGCGTCCTGGAGTGGCACGGCGGGGAGGTGCCGGTCTACGCCCACCCGGCCGACATTCCCAAAATGGCAGAGGGCGGGCCGCGCTGGCGCGACGTCCTCCCTCACTACGGGGCGTACCTGGCCCGCCTGGGCGTCCCCGCCGAGGTGCTGCAGGCCGCGGCCGGCGGCCTCTCGGCGAGCCTGAAGCTGGCGCGCCGCCTCGAGTCGGTGCGGGCCGCTCCGGTGGGGGAGGTGCTCTCGCTGGCCTACGTGGAGCTGGAGGTGCTCCACATGCCCGGCCACACCCCGGGCCTCATCTGCCTCCACGACCGGAAGCACCGGCTCTTCTTCTCGGACGACCACCTGCTGGAGAAGGTCTCCCCGAACCCGCTCATCGAGCTGGGGCCGGACGGCGAGGAGGGGATCTTCAAGCCGCTCCTCGCCTACCTCGAGTCGGCGGGGCGGCTCCACGCCCTGGAGGTGGACCTGGTGCTGCCCGGCCACGCCGAGCCCTTCGGCGGCCACCGGCGCGTCATCGACGCGCTGGTCCAGTTCTACGGCAAGCGCCAGGCCCGCATCCGGGCGGCCCTGGCCGGCCGGCCGCTCACCGGCTACGAGGTGATGCAGGCGATCTTCCCCCGGGCCTCTCCATGGGAGTTGTTCCTCACCGCGTCGGAGACGGTGGCCAACCTCGAGGTGCTCGAGGCCCGCGGCGAGGCGGCCCGGGACCTCCTGGGCGGGGTCTACCGCTTCAGGCTGGCCGGCCAGGAGCGCTGACCGGCCTCATGATGAGTAGGGCGGGGGCTCGTCCCCCGCCGGCGGCACAGCCGCCGGATCCACGCGTACGGCCACGGCCAATCAGTAGGCCGGGACGTACTCGACGGCGCCGGTGTAGGGGTCGAGGACCATGTCGTACGGGAACCAGTAGATCACCTCGTAGCCGTAGTCGTCGACGTAGGCGAAGCCGATGTAGGTGGTGCCCACGTACTGGGCCGGGACGAAAAGGGCCGGCTGGCCGCGGTCCGTGAGCTCGGTGATCGGCTTGTTGGTCTTGTACTTCGTCACCGGGACGTCGCCCTTGTCGGCGTGCTTGACGGAGACGCCGGCGACCTTGCCTCCTCGCATGTCGGCCGAGGCGGTGAACTTGCCGTTCTTGTGGAGCTCATGCTTGCCGTCCTTCTTGTTGCCGAGGAGGGCCTTGCCGTCGTGGTGCTTGTGCTGCTTGGCCTTCTGCTGGCCGCCGCCCTTCTGCTCCTTGCCGCCGCCTTCCTTCTGCATCGGCTGATCGGCGCCCTTGTCCTTGGGCTGCGCCAAGGCCGTAGGGCCGACCGCGAAGAGGGCGAGGGCGGAGGCTGCGATGGCGAGATGGCGAAGTGTGTGAGTCATGTCGGTTCTCCTTGCATGCGGCGGCTCGGGATTCGCGCCGCATCTCTGTGGATGGCAGGGCAACTCGAGAGCCCCTCGCCATCATTCCGGCCCGACCCTCTTCGAGGACTCCGAACGGGCCGTCTTGCTTGGGTCGCTGCCTGGAGGTCGGAAGCTGCCCACAGCCCCTGGCGGAGATGTCGGAATCGCGGGGCCGCAGTATTCGGATGTGGCGGAGGCGATGAGGGAACCGCGACCTCGCTCCCCGAGCCGGAGTGCCAGCGCCGTTCCGCCACCGGCGGGCGCCGCCGGTCGCGCTTATACGAGCCGCGGAGCGCGGTCGCCGGAGATGGCATGAGGACCCTCGTCGTCGGGATTGGAGCGCTGGGCGAGGTGGTCGCGGCCCGCTTGGCGGTGGTGGAAACGGTCCGCGCCATCACCCGAGGGGAGATGGCTCCGGACCCGTCGCTCCTCGGGCGAGCGCTGCGGGACAGCCGATGACGCGCCAGCGTTCGAGGCCCGACTCGAGCCCGAGCCGTCACGTGGCCCTGCTCCGCGGGATCAACGTGGGCGGGAGCAACGTCATCAGGATGGCGGCCCTGCGGTCGTGCTTCGAGAAGATGGGGTTCACCGAGGTCGAGACCCTCATCCAGAGCGGCAACGTGGTGTTCGCCTCGAAACCCCTTGGCAAGGCCGGCCTCACCAGGGAGATCGAGGAGGCGCTGAGCGACGCCTTTGGCTACGCCTCGCGGGTGGTGCTGGTCTCGGCCGCGGAGCTGGAGCGGATCGTGGCGCAGGCGCCCGCCGGGTTCGGGACACGGCCGCAGCAATACCGCTACGACGTGGTGTTCGTGAAGGAACCGCTCACGGCCGCCGAGGCCCTCGAGCAGATCACCGCCAAGCCCGGCGTCGACACCGTGAACGCCGGGGATGGCGCGCTCTACTTCCGGCGGCTCACCAGCAAGGCCGCGCAGAGCCACCTGAGTCGGGTGGTCCAGCGGCCGGTGTACCAGAGCCTCACCATCCGCAACTGGAACACCACCACCAGGTTGCTGGCCATGGCTCGGCGAGGCCGGCCCTGACTCACCGGCGCCCGGCGGCAGCTCATTGCCCGGGGATCCACGTCCCGTCGCAGAGGATCCGTGGTCCTCCGGTCGTGGGCTCCGGGAAACGGTGCGTCGTCCACGTCGCCGCCGCGAGCCGGCCCGGGTCGGAGAGGTCGTAGAGATAGGCGGCGGCCTCGGATTGCCCGAGCGATCCGAACGGATCCGGGATGCGGTCCCGCTCCGTTCCGATGGTCTCGAGGTAGGAGCGGATGACCGCCGGCTCGCGGTAGCCTTCGGCCGCGTGCGTGTAGAAGAGCCAGACCCGGGCGCGTCCCCGGAGGTGGTCGATCTCCCGGAAGTACTGGCGCGGCTCCCCCCGGTGACAGCCGCTCCTGTCCCACCCGCTCAGGCCGAGGCGGCGACCGTAGAACTCGGCCGCGTAGCGCCCGCCGTAGTAGACGAAGAGCGTATCGCCCGGTCGCCAGCGGCGCGCCAGCTCCTCGAGAACGGGCCGGGACTCCTGGTGGTGGAAGGGCGGTCGGTAGGCGACGAGCACCAGGGCGGCAGGGACCGAGGCGACGAGCGCCCCCAGCGCCACCGGCGCCCATCGGGCCCGGTCCGGGAGGGCTCGCCGGAGGGCCTGGAGCCCGGCCATGGCGAACAGGGCCAGCGGCCACCCGGCGTGCAGCGAGACCCGAAGCCCGAGTGGAAGGAGGCGCACGGCGGCAGCGAGAAGGGCCGACAGGGTCGGGGCGGCGATGAGCGCAGCCACCCACGGAGAGGTCCGGAAGGACGCGAAGACGCCGAGGCATGCGAGCGCGGCGCAGGCGCCCGCCACGAACGGACCAAAGGCCCATTCCCTCGCGATGAAGAGGAGGTGGAATCCCAGGGCGGCGAAGAGGCGGTCGGGGATCCACAGCAGTCCTGCGAGGCCTTCCCAGGGCGCGGGCATGAAGTCCTGGGCCCAGAAGCGGCGCATGTAGGCGGCGGCGTCGCCCGCGGTGAGCGGCACGCTGACGAGGCCCGCCGCGAGCGCGGCGATGGCCCAGAGCGTTCCGAGCCAAAGCAGGGGTGCGGGTGATCCCCGCGGCCGATCCCGCAGCCACCGCCAGGCGAGGATCAGGCCCAGCACCCCGGCGGCCACGACCGCCGGGTACGAGAAGAACAGCGCCGCGCCGCCGATGGCTCCGGCGCCGACCGCCGAGCGGCGGTCCTGCGGCCGCTCCTGGAACCGGAGAGAGAGCAGCACCAGGAGGAGCGTCGCCGCGACGTCGCCGGAATACGGCTTGACGTTGCACGAATACCAGATGAGCGACGGGCTCACCGAGAAGAGCGAGAGCGCGAGGAGCAACGGCGCGCCGGCGAGCATGCGGACGGCCACGCGCCAGAAGAGGAAGACGCCCGCGAGCGCCGACAGCCACGGCACGATCCGGAGGCCGATCTCGTCCATCCCGAGCAGCTCGCTCCCGACCTTCACCGACGCGAGGAAGGCGGCGGGTGCCATCTGGAACCGGGCGAGCGGGCGCGAGACCAGATCGGCCAGGCCCCGTTCCTGGATGTTCAGCACCACCGCCAGCTCGTCGAACCAGAACGAGGGGCGCCCCAGGTACTCCATCGTCCGCAGCGCGACGCCGAGGAGCAGAATCGCGCCCGTCGCGACGAGCCGGAGTCGCCGCCTGGCGCCGTCTCCCAGCGTTCGCCCCACGGCGTCGACCGTGACACGCGCGGGGCGCGCTCGGCAAGGGGCCCAGCCCTCCCGGGCACAGCGGGCGGACGCGCCTACCTCGCTCCCGCCACGTAGGCCACCGCGGGGTGGGAGACGAAGTGGTACAGGCTCGCCGGGGCGGTGGCCCCCAGGCCGAGGGCGCGCAGCGGGAGCTCGGGCACGTCCACCGAGGCGGCGAGCGCCACCGGCACGCCGGAGGGCGGTGGCTCGCCCAGGGCGCGGGCGGTCGCCTCCAGCAGCAGCAGGCCGAAGGGCACCGAGAAGCGGCCGCACCAGGTGAGGCGGTAGCGATCCGGCTCGTCGGGATCGACGCAGGTCGCGGAGAAAGCCCCGGCCTTGCCGGCTCCCACCGCCCCCGACAGCGGGCCCAGGAGGATTGCCCGGTCGACCGCCATCGCCCTGGCGTAGGCCTCGACGCCGCCCTCGCCGAAGGGGACGTGCCCGAAGTCGGCCCCGTAGTGGACGCCATCGCTGCTCACCACCACCGCCACGTCGCGCCCGAGGGCCAGGCCCCTGGCGCGCATCGCCTCGGCCAGCGCGCCGCCGGCGCGGCCGGCCAGCTTCTCCATCCGCTCGAGGCTCATCGCCGGCACGAGGATGGGGAGGATCTCCAGATCCGTCCGCTGGTGGCGCAGCCAGTAGGCGATGGCCTCGACGCTGTGCTCGCTGTCGTGCATGGCGGCGTCCTGGGTGACCTCGCCGGGCGCGAGCTTCGAGAGCACGACCTGGCGCAGGGCCGACACCGGGATCTCGCCGTCGGGGCTGCGCCAGGCGCGGTAGGGGTCGAAGATCATCCGATCGCGGACCCCGAAGCGGCGGTACCGGTGGAACACCCCCACCAGCACCACCGTCCTCGCGGTCACCAGCGGGACGATCTGGCGGTAGACGCGGCCGGCGTACAGATAGTCGTCGTGCGGGCAGATGGCGCCCACCAGCCCCGCTGCCGGACGCGGGCCGAACGACTCGGGTGCCGGCGGCCGCGCCGAGAGCTCCCAGACCTTGGCCATCTGCTCGGCGGTGCGCGCGTATCCGACGCCATCCAGCTGTCCGCGAACCGTCTCGGTCGAGGGGACGGCCATGCCGGCCCGCACCTCGGCGGGCGAGGGTGGCGGACCGGGAGGCTGGAGGCTGGCCTGAGCGGCCGCCCAGGCGGGAGCGAGGAGCAGGAGGGCGGTGCGGCGTACGGCGGGCGACGGTCGCTGGCGGTCGAACGACGGCGGCACGGAGGAGAAGAAGCCGGCCTGGAACGCCACGTCCGGAGTCACGCGCGGTCCTTAACCGGGACCGCGGCGGGGCGCCGCAGGGCGCGAGCCCCGGCCCGCGGCGTCAGCGCCCGGCTCGCGCCGGCTCGAAGCCCATCTCCTGGAGCAGGCTCGCCGCCCTCGCCACCTCGGAGAGCGTCCAGAGGAGGTAGCGCGAATCGACGGCGATGGTCCGGGCCTCGGGGACGTAGGCGAAGTCGGCCACGATCGACTCGTAGAGGCCGTCGAAAGCCAGGCCGCAGAGCCGGCCCCGCCCGTCGAGGACCGCCGAGCCGGAGTTCCCGCCGGTGATGTCGAGGGTGGAGAGGAAGTCCACCGGGACGTCGCCCAGGGACGCGTCGCGCCAGGGGCCACTCGGCCGCGCCCCCTCGGCCCGGATCGCCGCCAGCACCTCGGCCGGGACCGCGAACTCCCGGTCGCCGGGGCGCTGCTTGTCGAGGACCCCGGCCAGGCGAGTCTGGGGCGAGTAGAGGAGGCCGTCCTGCGGGGAGACGCCCTTCACCGTCCCGTAGGTGACCCGCAGGGTGCCATTGGCATCGGGGGCCACGAGCCCACCCGCCTTCTCGACGAGAGCCCGGGCGTAGAGCGGCCCGAAGCGCGACCGCGCCCCGGCGCGGGCCTTCTCCTCGGCGCGGATGGCGGCGTCCAGGGGGGAGAGCGCCCGCGCCACCTCGAGGAGCGAGTCCTTCTCCCGGTCCAGGTCGCGGGCGCGCGTTTCCAGGAGCGACAGGCGGTAGCTCCGATCGGCGAGGCGGGTGCCGGCGTAGACGCCGTCCAGCCAGGCGTCGGCCCGGCGGCCGGCTTCCTCGGCCGGCATCCGCGGGGCGAGGCCCACCAGCCGGTCGAGCGGTTCGATGCGCTGGCCGGCCGGCAGCGAGGCGGCCTCGAGGACGGCGTGCCGCAACAGGGCCCGGTCGGCGGGGAGGTCCACCGAGCGCTGCAGCCGCTGCTGCGCCTCGCGGATCCGCTCCCATTCCCGCTGCTGGTACTCGAGGTCGCGATCGAGGTCCGGCTTCTCGCGCTCGGCGGCGAGCCGGAGGATGGTCCGGGCCGACCCGAGCAGCGACTGGTATCCGAAGAGCGACTCGAAGGCGGCGTCTCGCTCGCGGGTCCGCTCGGCCCGCGCCTGGACGGCGTCCAGGCCGGCCAGCGCGCCCCCGTAAGCGGCCCTGCGCGCCGGCGTGGCCTCGATCCAGCCGGCCAGGGCCTTCTCCTCGGCTCGCTTGCGCTCGAGGTAGCCCAGGCGGGCAGCCCCGGCCAGCACGCCCTCGCGGTTCTTCATGGTGTTGGCGAGACCGCGGATGCGCGTGGTCAGCCGGATGGAGCGCTCCGGGTCCTCCCCGGCCAGCCGCTCCAGGAGGGCGAGCCGCTCCCGGTAGAGGCGCGCCGTCCTGGGATAGGCCCACTCGAGCTGCGCCTTCGTCTCGGCGTGGGTGAAGAGCCGATCGGTCTTGCCCGGGTAGCCCGCCACCAGCACGAAGTCGCCGGGGGCTGCCCCCTGCGGCGAGACGCGCAGCCACCTCGCCGGGCGATAGGGGACGTTCTCCCTCGCGTGGGGCCCGGGCTTCCCGTCCGGCCGCACGTAGGCCCGGTAGAGGGCGAAGTCACCGGCGTGCCGCGGCCACTGCCAGTTGTCGGTCTCGCCGCCGAAGTTCCCCACTCCGGCCGGAGGGGCGTAGGCCAGCCGCACGTCCCGGATCTCGACCTGCGCCATCTCCAGCCAGAGCATCCCGTCGAAGAAGGACGCCACCTTGCAGCGCAGCCCGCCCTTCTCGCAGGCCGCGAGGCGCTCCTTCTGGCGCCGCTCGATGGCTTGCTGGCGCTCGAGATCGGAGAGGCGCGCGGAGAGCTTCCCGGTGATCCGCTCGGTGACGTCCTCCACCGAGACGGTGACGTACACCCGGGAGAGCGGACCGGCCCAGACCTCCTCGGCGCGGGTTCTCGCCAGGAAGCCGTCCTGGAGCAGGTTTCGCTCGGGCGTCGAGTTGAGCTGCAACGCGTAGAGGGCGCAGTGGTGGTTGGTGGCGACGAGCCCCTCGGGCGAGATGAACGAGGCGCTGCACCCGCCCAGCGAGACGATCGCCCCCATGGGGTCCCCGGTGAGGTCGGAGAAGGACGCCGGGTCGCCCCGGAAGCCCAGCGCCGCCATGCGCTTGGCGAGCGACGGGACCTGAGAGGGCATCCACATCCCCTCCTCGGCGCCGGCGGGGGCGGCGAGGAGTAGCGCGAGCGCGAGGGCCGTCCGTCTCATGGGTGTGCCTCCGTCCCCCGGTGCCGCAGAGAAGCACGAAACATCGCGGGAGTCATGGCCCACGGCGACGCCCGCGCCAAGCCCCGAGCGGGACGCGCCGGGGCGCCAGTGGTCGGGGGCGGGGCACCCCGGCTCCGCCGCGCCGGGCTTCCGTTCGCGCTCCGGTCCTCGACTCCCGCCGGGCCCTCTGGCATGAAGGGGCCCGCCATGCTCGAGACCTGGAGCCACCCCGACACCTGGGTGAGCCTGGCCACGCTCTCCGCGCTCGAGATCGTGCTCGGTATCGACAACGTCGTCTTCCTCAGCATCCTGGCGGCGAAGCTCCCGCCCGCCCGGCAGCCCCTGGCGCGTCGGCTCGGCCTCGGCCTGGCGCTCGGCACCCGCCTCCTGCTCCTCTTGGCGGTGACCTGGCTCATGGGGCTCACCCGCGTGCTGTTCCACCTCCTGGGCCACGGCTTCACGGGACGCGACCTCATCCTGGCCGGGGGCGGGCTGTTCCTCATCGCCAAGGCCACCTTCGAGATCCACGACAAGCTGGAGGTGCGCCATGAGGCCCGGCCGGCCCCGGGGGGCGCTGGCGCCTTCGGCCTGGTGCTCCTCCAGATCGCCGTGCTGGACGTGGTCTTCTCGCTCGACTCGGTCATCACCGCGGTGGGGATGGCCCGCCACTTCTCGGTGATGGTGGCGGCCATGGTGATCGCGGTCGCGGTGATGATGGCCTTCGCCGGCGCGATCGGCGCCTTCGTGGAGCGCCACCCCACCATGAAGATGCTGGCCCTGGCCTTCCTCCTGCTCATCGGCGTCATGCTGGTGGCGGAGGGCACCGGGCGCCACATCGAGCGCGGCTACGTCTACTTCGCCATGGCCTTCTCGCTCGGGGTGGAGCTGCTCAACATGCGGATGCGACGGGCCATGGCCGCCCCGGTGGCGCTCCACAACCGGTTCGATGGGGAGGCGTCCGCGGCCCCTCCCGCCTCGCCCCCGCCGCCCCTCGCGCCGCCGCCGGCCCCGGCGCCCCCGCCGGCGTCCGCGCCCCCGGCCGGACCGGCTGCCGGGGCGCGCTGACCTCCGCCCCGGGCCCCGCCGTGGCCGACCTCGCCCTGCTGCTCCTCACCCTGGCCTGGGGCTCCACCTTCACGCTCGTGAAGCGGGTCCTGGAGGGCACCTCCCCGGGCGTCTTCCTGACGCTGCGCTTCGCTGTGGCGACGGCGGCGATGGGGGCAGTCTGGCTGTGGCGGCGCGATCGGCCGGGTCGCGACCTGTGGCGCCACGCGGCGCTGCTCGGCCTCGCCACCCTCGGCGGCTTCGCCCTCCAGACGCTGGGGCTCCGGCACACCACTCCGGCCCGCTCCGGCTTCATCACCGGGATGGCGGTGCTCATCGTGCCCTTCCTCTCCCGCTTCCTCATGGGGCGGCGGGTGGGCTCCTCCGCCTGGACCGGCGTGGCCCTGGCGGTGGCGGGGCTCCTCCTGCTGACGCGGCCGTTCGGCGGGGACCTGCCGGCCTCGGTGCGGCTCGGCGACGCCCTCACCGCCGCCTGCGCCGTCTCCTACGCCTTCCAGATCCTGTGGACCTCGGAGTGGTCGGCGCGCCATCCCCTGCCCCTGCTGGCGCTGGGGCAGATCGGGGTGGTGCTCTTCGGAGCGCTCCTCATGCTGCCCTTCGAGGCTCGCGCCGTCGGCGGGGGGGCCGGGCTGTGGGGCACCGTACTCTTCACCGGAGTGGCCATGACCGCCGGCGCCTTCTTCGTCATGAACTGGGCCCAGCGCCACACCACGGCGGTGCGGGCCGCCCTCATCTTCTCGCTCGAGCCTCCGGCGGCGGCGCTCTTCTCGCACTGGGTCGGCGGCGAGCCGCTCGGGGCCCTGGACCTGGCCGGGGGTGGCCTCATCGTCCTGGGCGTGGTCGCCGGCGAGGTGGGCGGGGTGCTGGAGGCGCGGCGGCGCCACGCGGCCGCCCCGCCCCTGGGCGAGCCGCCAGCCTGATGGGACCAGCGGCCCCGCTGCCAGCACCGGGTTCGGGCAACGACGGGGGACGACGGCGGCGGAGCTGGCCGGTACTTCCGCTGTGCCGCCCCGCGCCCAGGGAAAGGCGTCACGACCCGAACGGGATGTTCGAGTTCTACTGGCGGCTCCCTGACCGCGGGCCCGCGAGGCGCCGCGCTCAGAGCCAGCCCGCCCGCCGGAAGCGCCAGAAGAGCCAGGCGTCGATGGCCACCATCAACCCGAGCGCCAGTGGATAGCCAAACGGCCAGTGGAGCTCCGGCATGTGCTCGAAGTTCATCCCGTACAGGCCGGCGATCATGGTGGGCACCGCCACCAGCGCCGCGTAGGAGGCGAGGCGCTTGGTGGTCTCGTTCTCCTGGAGGGTGATGAGGGAGAGGTTCACCGACATGGCGGTGGCGAGCATGTCGCGGAGAGCCTCGAGGGCCTGGTTGATGCGCTGCAGGTGGTCGTAGACGTCGCGGAAGTAGTCCTGGGTGAGGGCGCAGATGGGCGGGACCCGCCCGCCGAAGAGCTTGCCGGTGGCGTCGAGGAGCGGCCGCACCGCGTGCTGCAGCGTGGTCAGCTGCCGCTTCAGGGCGTAGAGGGCCTCCACGGCGGCCCGGGTCGGCGCGCCGGAGAAGATGCGCTCCTCGGACGCCTCCAGGTCGCCCTCCAGCTTCTCGATGACCGGGAAGTAGCGATCGACCACCGCGTCCATGAGCGCGTAGAGCACGAACCCCGCCCCTTGCCGGAGGAGCTCCGGCTCGCGCTCGCAGCGCGCCCGCACGTCGGCGAACCCCTGGGAGGCGCGGGTGCGGACCGAGAGCACGTAGTTGCGGCCCACGAAGATGTCGACCTCGCCGGCTCGCATCTCACCCTCCACCACCTCGAGCGTGTGGAGGGCCGCGAACAGCGAATCGCCGTACTCCTCGATCTTGGGGCGTTGCTGCCCGTGGAGCGCGTCCTCGACCGCCAGCGGGTGCAGGGAGAACTGCCGCTCCATGGCGGCGATCTCCGCGGGTTCCGGATCCTTCAGGGCCACCCACACGAAGCACTCGGACCGGCTCACGTAGCTGCCGATTGCCTCCGGCTCGATGTCGGCGAGCTTCTTGCCGTCCTGGTAGGCGACGCAGTTGACGAGCACGGCGCGCATCATAGCCGGACGCGGCGCCACCGGGCGCGATCCCTCCGGGCGCCTGGAAGGCCAACCCCGCCCCATTCCGCCCGCCGGGCGAGGCGGCTGTCGGGCGGATGCGCTAGAAATGAGGGCCGGATGCGCCGGTCGCCCATCGAGCTCGTCAAGGGAGAGCTGCATGTCACCGGCAGCGGCCTGTTCCTCGACGCCCGGCGCCGCAGCGGCTGCGCCTTCGTCTCCCACGCCCACGGCGACCACATCGCTCGGCACGACCGCACCATCGCCACCGAGGCCACCGTGGCGCTCATGCGCCACCGGCTCGGGGAGAGGGTGCGTGGCGAGGCCCTGCCCGCCGCCTACCGCACCCCGTTCGGCCTGGGGGAGCTGACCCTGGAGCTGTTGCCGGCCGGGCACGTGCTGGGCTCGGCCCAGCTCCGGGTGCGGCGCAACGGGACGGCGCTCGGCTACACCGGGGACCTCTCGCTCGAGCCCAACGGGGCCGCCGAGAAGGCCGAGGTGATGGGGTGCGACGTGCTGGTGATGGAGTCCACCTTCGGCCTGCCGCGCTACGTCTTCCCGCCCAAGGCCGAGGTGCTGTCCGCCATCCGCCGCTTCGTGGACCACACCCTGTCGGACGGGGCCACCCCGGTGCTGCTCGCCTACTCGCTGGGGAAGGCGCAGGAGATCGAGAAGCACCTGGGCGAGCTCGGCTACCGGCTGCGCGCCCACGCCGCGGTGCACGCGCTGAACCGGGTCTACGAGCGGCTCGGGGTGGCGCTGCCCAACGTCCGGCCCCTCGGCCCGGAGGGGCCCGGCCGGGGCGAGGTGGTGGTGGCGCCGCCGCACCTCTCGCGCTCGGCGGCGGTGGCCCGGATCAGGCCACGCCGCACCGCCGTCCTCACCGGCTGGGCGCTGGACCGATCCCGGATGATGTGGCGCGGGGCCGACGCGGCCTTCCCGCTCTCGGACCACGCCGACTTCCCGGCGCTCCTGCGCTACGCCAAGGCCAGCGGGGCGGGGCGCGTCTACACCCTGCACGGCTTCGCCGAGGAGCTGGCCCGCTCGCTCCGGCGCGAGGGGATTCGCGCCCAGCCGCTCGAGTCGGCCCGGCAGCTGGAGCTGTGGTAGCGCCGCCTCCCCTTTCGCCCCGTCCGGCGCCGGGATAGGCTCGCCGCGCTCGGCTGTTCGCTATCTAGGAGGTCCACGTGAGAAGGGTGCTCGCGCTCGCCGCCGCTTGTCTCCTGGGCGCCGCCAGCGCCGACGAGGGCCAGAA
>DASTPH010000168.1:0-26844 GCA_035762305.1 Anaeromyxobacteraceae bacterium | reverse complement strand
GTGGCGGCGAGGACACGCGCCGGCGGGGGGAGGGCCGGGCACTCCCGAAAAAACGAAACGGGCGGAAGATCCGCCCGCCTCTCCGCGGCGCTCGCAACCGGGCGAACGCCTCGGTCTAGCCGTAGTCGATGATCACGACGCCGCGGTCCTTGGACTCACCCTCGCCGCCCTTCTGGCTTCCATCGTCGGTGGGCGCTTGGGGCACCGGAAGCGGGAGCTCCACCGCGGGGCGATCGTCGCGGCCGCGGTCTCGCTCGCGCCGCTTGATTTCGTCGATGACGAAGGCGTCCAGCATCGCTCTCTCCGCCCACTTCGTCCCCGATGCAATCCGCGTTCCCCGCTCGGAGCCTCTCCTCCGTTCCTAACGTTCTCAGGGCCTTGTGCAACCGGCCACCCCCAGGGTGTCCCTCCAGGAGCCCAGGACCGTGGCTCGGGTTCCACTCGATCAGTAGCATCCAGCGCTCGAAAGGGTCAATAACCGCCGAGCCGGCCGTAAGGCCGGCGGGGCCGCTTTTCCCCCTGGGGTCAGGCGCACGCGGCTGCCCCGCGGGAGGGGTACGGGCGCGAAAACCAGTTCTCCGGCGCGGACTACAACGTCCCCCGAACGCCTGGCACTCCTGGAGAAGGCAAACATCGAGGCGGGGCTCGGGAGGAAAGACGGCCTCGCCGGCCTACGGCCGGCTCGGCGGAAGTCGGCTCGCCAGTTCTGCCCGCGCCTTGAACGCCTCCAGCGTGCGCGGCAGCGAAACCCGGGTCAGCTCGTCGGCCACCTTGTCCACCACCACCTGAGGGATGAGCGGCGGCTTGGCGATCTGCACTTCCACCGTGTAGCGCGCCCGGGTCTTGCCGCCAGCGTCGCTGAGCTCCCAGGAGCCGTTGGAGACCTTCATCATGTCCCCGGAGACCAGGGACCAGCTCACGCGGCGCGGTCGCTCCTCGACGTGCCGCAGCACGTAGCGGATCCGCCGGATGCCCACGTCCAGCTCGTACTCGACGTCCTTGTGCGGACTCGACGACCTCACCCGGCAGGCCTTGATGCCGGGGACGAACTCCGGGTAGCGCGCGTAGTCCACCACCAGGTCGAAGAATCGCTCCACGGGCACGTCGATCACGATCTCCTTGGAGACGGCCGAGGCCATTGGGATCCTCCGCGCCGCTACCAGCCGTGGCTGGGTTTGCCCTCGAGGTGGTGCTGCGTCTCGACGAATCGGACCGTGGCGGTCCGGGACCGCATCACCACCGAGTGGGTGACGGCCCCCCTCCCGGTGAAGCGCACCCCCTTGAGGAAGTCGCCGTTGGTGACCCCGGTGGCGGCGAACATGACGTTCCCGTCGGCGAGGTCGTCCATCTCGAAGACCTTGTCGGGATCGCCGATTCCCATGCTCCGGACTCGCTCCTTCTCCTCCGGGGAGCGGAAGACGAACCGCCCCTGGAAGCTCCCGCCCACGCAGCGCAGCGCCGCGGCGCTGATGACCCCCTCGTGGGCGCCCCCGATTCCCATGAGCACGTCCACGCCGGTCTCCGGGAAACAGGTGTTGAGCGCCCCGGCCAGGTCGCCGTCGCCGATGAGCTTGATGCGGGCACCGGCCTCGCGGACCTCGCGGACCACCTGCTCGTTGCGGGGGCGATCCAGGATCACCACCGTCAGGTCCTCCACGTACTTGCCGGTCACGTCGGCGACGCGCCGCAGGTTCTCCCTCGCGGGCCGGGTCAGGTCCACGGCGTTGTAGCCGGCGGGTCCCACCGCCATCTTCTGCATGTACAGGTCGGGAGCGCGCAGGAGCTTGCCCTTCTCCGACATGGCGATGACGCTGATGGCGTTGGCGGCACCAGTGGCGCACAGCTTGGTGCCCTCCAGCGCGACGAGCGCGATCTCGATCTCGGGGTCGCCGGCGCGGGCGCGCCCCACCTTCTCGCCGGTGTAGAGCAGGGGAGCCTGGGAGCGCTCCCCCTGGCCGATCACCACCTCGCCGGCCATGGCGATGCCGGAGAGGGTGCGGTGCATGGCCTCCACCGCGGCGCGGTCCGAGCCGTCCTTGTCGCCGCGCCCCATGAGCCGCGCCGAGGCCAGCGCCGCTGCCTCGGTGGCGCGCACCACTTCGAGAGCCAGGTTGCGGTCCATGCGTGTCTCCGCCAGGCGTCAGGGCGCCGGAGACTCTCCGGCCGAGAGGCGATCCAGCAGCTCCTGGGGCATGCGCTGGACCCGCCCCTTTAGGTTTACGCAGGCGTGCAGGGTGTGGCCGGTGGCGAGCACCTCGCCGTCCTCGCGGACCAGGCGGTAGTCGAAGCGCGCGCTGGCGCGGCGGACCTCGGCCAGCGAGGTCTCCACCGAAACCAGGTCGTCGTACCGGGCCGGCACCTGGTAGCGCACGCCGGCCTCGACCACCGGCAGCGTCAGGCGGTGATGCGCCTCGAAGTCGCGGTAGCGCAGCCCCTTGGCGCGGATGAACTCGTTGCGGCCGGCCTCGAAGAAGCGCAGGTAGTTGGCGTAGTACACCACGCCCATCTGGTCGGTGTCGCCGTAGATGACGCGCAGCTGCGTCCGGACCATGGCTCACACCGCCTCGATGCGCACCAGCCGCGTCGGGGCCACGGTGGCCTCCTGCCGGTCGATCTCGGCGATGGCGGCGCGAAGGTCGGCCTCGCGGGCCTGGTGGGTCACGATCACTAGCGCCACCGGGGCCCCTTCCTCCAGGTGCTCGCGCTGCTGCACCGCGGCGATGGAGATGCGCCGCCCGGCCAGGGTGGAGGCCAGCCGCGCCAGCACTCCGGGCACGTCCTTCACCTGGAAGTGCAGGTAATAGGCCGAGCGGATCTCGTCGTGAGGCCGCAGCCGCACCAGCGGCCGGTCCGGCGGCAGGGGGACCCGCCCCGGGCTGTTGGAGAGGATGTTGCGGGTGAGGTCGATGATGTCCGCCACTACCGCCGACCCGGTGGGCATGGCCCCGGCCCCCTGCCCGAAGAGCATGGAGGGGCCGAGGGCCTCGGAGTGGAGCAGCACCGCGTTCATGGCCCCGCGCACCCCCGCCAGCATGGACCCCGCGGGGATGAAGGTCGGGTGGACCCGGGCCTCGATCTGGTCCTGCTCCACCCGCCGGGCGATGGCCAGGAGCTTCAGGGCGTAGCCCGCCTCCCGGCCCCAGGCGAAGTCCTCCGGCCTGAGCCCCATGATGCCCTCGGTCAGCACGTCCTCCGGCTTCAGGCGCGCCCCGAAGGCCAGCTGGGCCAGCACGCACAGCTTCTGGGCGGCGTCCCCGCCCCCCACGTCCAGGGTGGGGTCGGCCTCGGCGTACCCCAGCCGTTGGGCCTCGGAGAGAGCCCGCTCGATGGGGTCGCCGCGGTCGGCCATGGCGGTGAGGATGAAGTTGGTGGTGCCGTTGACGATGCCGTGGAGCCCGTTGATGCGGTCGGAGGCCAGGGCCTCGCGCAGGGTCCGGATCACGGGGACCCCGCCGCAGACCGCGCCCTCGTAGTAGACGTCCACCCCCTTCTCGACGGCCAAGCGGAAGATCTCCTCGCCGCGAGCCGCCAGGAGCGCCTTGTTGGCGGTGACCACGTGCTTGCCGAGCCGCAGGGCTCCCGCCACCAGATCGTAGGCCTCGCCGGTCCCCCCGACCAGCTCCACCACCACCGAGATCTGGGGATCGTCGAGCAGGTCTTGGTAGCGGGTGGTGAGCAGGGCGCGGTCCACGTCCACCATGCGCTCCTTGGCCGGGTCGCGCACTGCCACCCGCCGTACCGCGATGCGTGCGCCGAGCCGGGCCTCGATGTCCCGGGCGTGGCTCCGCAAGATGGAGAGCACGCCTCCGCCCACGGTGCCGAACCCGGCGATGCCGATCCCCACCTCGCGCATGCTCACCTCGGTTGCAGCCGGTAGGAGAGGAGCTCGGCCTTGACCTGAGGGGTGACGGCCCCCTTCACCACCGCGAAGGTCTCGATCCGCACCGGCCCCACGCCCGGCGCGTAGGTGATCTCCAGCATGTTGTCGGCGTCCGCGCCGGCCCGGTTGTGGGCCCGGACCCGGATGCATCCCCGGAAGGTCCCTGCGGCGGTGCGGGCCTCCTCCCCGACCGCGGCGATCTCGTAGCGCTCGATCGAGCTGACGCTCACCACCGAGGTCCAGGAGCGGCCGGGCTCGAAGGGCTTGCACAGGAGCCGGCGCATCCGGTCGTGCAGGCAGTCGGGGTCGGCCCGCAGCGCCCCCTTCTCGTTGTCCAGGAAGTACCCGTCGGCGGCGCGCGAGAGGATGCGCACCGTGCGCCGGCTCGCCTCTCGCGCCTTGGGGTCGAGCTGCGGCGAGAGATCCTGGTAGACCCACTCGTTGCCGACGGCCAGCGGGAAGTAGTCCGCCGGCGCCGCCCCCGGCGGCGGCGGCTTGGGGCCGGAGGCGCAGGCGGCGGCGACGAGGAGCCAGGCGGGAGTTCTCACGGCGCCGCACTCTACCTCAAATTCCCGCGTCGGGCCGCTCCGGCGCGGCGCGCCCCCGCCGGAGATCGTCGAGCGCCTCGCGGGCCGCGCGCCGCACGCCGGCGTCGGCGTGACCCGAGGCCAGCGTGGCCAGGAAGGCTTCCGCCTCGGCCCCGCCGATGTCGCCGATGATGCGGGCCACCTGGGCCACGAAGGGCGGCTCGCGGCGGTAGGTGAGCTCGATGAGCGGGACCACCGCACGCGGGTCTCGGATCTGGCCCAGCGCGCCCACCGCGCGCTCCACCACCGCCGGGTCCGGGTCCTTGAGGCGGGCCACCAGCCGCGGCACCGCCGCCGGGTTGCGCCGATCGGCCAGCACCCGCACCGCATAATCGCGCTGGCGCGGGTCGCCCGAGTCGAGGTCGCGGATCACCTCGACGTCGGGCTTGCGGGTCTCGGCCATGGCCATGGCCAGCGCCGCCGCCGCCTTGCCCGCGGCGCCGGAGACGGCGCGCCGTAGCGCGGCCGCCGGCGGCTCGCCAGCCCGGATGGGCTCGCCCCAGCGGGCCGACTCGGCGAAGCCCTCCCCGCCCACCGGCTCCACTTGCATCTCCAGCGCCACCTCCAGCCGGGTCACCGCCGACTCGGGCGGCCCGTCCGGCGCCCGGCGGGTGGCGAGCCGCGCGTCGAGCAGCGCCACCGAGGCGCGGCAGCGAGGCCCGGCGTCCGGAGGCTGCCGCTCCGGCACGAGGAAGCCGCCGCTTTCCCCTAGGGCCGCCAGGGCGGCGTGCCGCAGCGACTCCCCGTCGAGCCCCATCTCCTCCATCTGCCGGGGTGGCAGCCCCGCCCCCAGGGTCATGCCGATCACCGCGCAGCGCTCGGGGCGGCGGCACCCGGCTGCGGCGCCGAGCAGCGCCAGGAGGAGCATCGTCCGCGGGATCGCCGTCCCCGGCGTCACGTCGGCTCGCCGCCCCCCGCGGGCGGCGACCCGGGCGGAGCCGGCGCCTCGGCCGGGGCCCCCGGAGCCGGCCCGGCCCCGGCGCCCGGCTCGCCGCGCTGGCCCGCCGGAGCCGGCCCGGCCGCGCCGCTCGCATCCGCTCCCTGGCCCGCCGGAGCCCCCTCCGCCGAGCCCTCGGGCCGGCGCTCGCTGCGGCCGCGTCCGCCGCGGCGGCGGCGGCGGCGCCGCCGGCGGCGCCCCTCGCCCTCCCGGGCAGCCCCGGCCCCGGCGCCCTCGGCCGCTTCGCCTTCCTCGCCCTCCTCGCCCTCCGCCTCGGAGCCCGGTCCCGGCTCGGCTGCGGCGCCCTCGGGTGGCGCCTCGCCCGGGGCGGCGCCCTCGGCGGCGGCTGCCAGGCCGGCCGGCGACGCTTCGGCCGCCGCATGGCGCCGCTCGCGCTCCTCGCGGCGCGCCCGCCGCGCCGCCTCCTCCCGCTCGGCCGCCTCGGCGGCGGCCCGGAAGACGGCCTCGTCGATCTCGGGGACCACCACCGCCTCGACGCCCACGCCGGCCTCGGTGAAGGCTTCGGCCAGGGCCTCGCCGCACAGGAGCACCACCGGCAGCTGGCCGGCCGCCGACGCCTCGCCGCGCGCCTCGCGCGCCGCGTCGCCGGTGCCGAGCAGAACGGCGATCTGGCCCCCGTAGTTGCCGAGGTCCCGGCGGGCTTCCACCACCTCGCGCCGGCCCAGGTCGCCCCCGGAGCGGACGATGCGCACGCAATGGCGAACGTCGCCGAGGCCCATGCGCCGCCGCCCGGTGTAGACCACCTGCTCGCGCCCGCGCTTGGCGACCTTGAGATCGCGCAGCCCGGTGCGCTCCAGCAGGCGCAGCGCCAGGTGCTCCAGGGTGGGGCCGTCGCACTCCCGCAGCCGTCGCCGGAGCGAGGCCAGCCCGGCCCGGCGCATCTCCGCCGCCGTGGCGGGCGGCCGCGGCGCCGGTGGCGCCGGGCGCTCGCCCGGCTCGGGCCGGGCCGAGAGCGTCACCGTCTCGCCCTCCATGGCGAAGAGCGGCGCCTTGCCGGCGCCCTCGCGGCGCCGGTTGTCCTCCCGGAGCGCCGCCGCCAGCGAGCCCGGGTCGCGCACGAAGGCGTCGGGCATGAGGAAGCGCTCGGTCCCCAGCGCCGCGATCTCGGAGAGCCCGAGCGGCCGGTCGACGCCGGAGAGGATCTCGTAGGCCACCTCGGCCGGGGGCGGGAAGCGCCGCCCGCGGCGCTCCTCCCGCTCCTCGCGCCGCCGCCCGCGCCCCTCGCCACGCCCGCCGCGGGCCGCCTCTCGCGACGGCACCGGGTGGCGCTCTCGGGGCCGATAGGGAAGCTCCCCTTCGGGAGGCGGCTCGACGATCCCCTCGAGCCCGGCGGGGTCCTCGTCCAGCCCCCACTCCACGAGCCCGAAGGTGGCGGGCTGCACCGCCATCAGGCGGCGTTCCAGGTGCGGGAGGCGGCAGTGTGCCGCCAGCTGCCCGCCCATGGTCTCCTCCGGAACCTTGCCGACGTGGTCGAGCAGGTTCTCGCGGATGGCGATCTCGGCGATCTTCTTGAAGTGGAGAGGCTTGCCTTCCCGCCTCAGCACCTCGACGGCGGCTTCGGTGAATGTCATTGAAAGGTCTCGGGATTTTCTGGGGGGCGGCCCGCAGGGGCCCGGCCCTTCGCCCAGGGGGCCATCATTAGTGTGCCAAACGGCCCGCTGTCAACGTTGAAACCGTCCGTTCCACCTGGAATCTTGAAAGGATGGTCCGCATCCGCATCGGGGCCGGCTGGCGCCACGACCCGGCCTTGCGCGGCGCCTTGCGGGAGGCCCGCAGCGCCTCCGACCGCGCCCAGGCGGTGCGGCGCATCGTGGACGTCATGGCCATCGAGGTGGACGGCGTGGACATCGCCGCCGGCCGGGCCGAGGGGCCGGTCCTGGCGAGCGTCGAGGAGCTGCTCCGGGCCCTCACCCGCCTCGTGGCCGGCGACGGACAGGCGTCGGTGGCCTTCCAGGACGGGACGGTGGAGCTGGTGCTTCGGCGCCGCGGTGGCAGCGCGCTGCTCTCGGTGGTGGCCCTGGGCCGGCCCACCCGGCTCCTGGCCCGCGACGTGGAGGTGGACCTGGACGCCCTCGCCGGCGCCGCCCGGGAGGCCGCCGGCGACCTCGCCAGCGACCTCTCCAGCCTGGCCGGCCCCACCGCCGCCGCCCGCCGCCTGCTCGCCATCGCGGCGCGCCTGGCCAGCTCGCGCGCCGAGCCCGGCAGCCCGGGGCTCTCCGCGCCGGCCCGCGCCCGGCGAGCCAGGCGCCGCCCGGCCGCGCCGAGCTGCGGCTTCGAGATCGCCGACGAGGAAGGGCTCGTCGCCGCCTACCGCGGCCCGGGCGCCGACCTGGCCTCGCTCCTCGTTCCCGGCCGGGTGGTGCTGCGAGGGGCCTCGGGAACCGAGGTCTTCTCGATCGCCGGCTCGCCGCTGCTGGTGCTCGGGGACCTGGTTGCGGCCGCCGGCCGCCTCCTCGCCGCTGCGCTGGCCGGGGAGCCGCAGTTCGAGTTCGCGGTGGCGCCGGCCGGCCGGGGCGCGCCACTGCCGATCCGGGTCGACCTGTCCCGCGGCACGGTCTCCGCCGGAGCGCGGCCGGGCGTGCCGGCGCCGCCGCTGGCGCTGGCGCAGGCCTTCCTGGAGGCGGCCCTCGACTTCTGCGCCGTGGTGCTGGCCCGCAACCCCCGGCAGGCCGAAAACCCCCACCTCGGCGAGCTGCGCGACCTCGCCGCCGAGCGGCTGGCCCACCTCCGCGAGGCAGCGGCGGGCGACCTGGTCGGGCGCGGGCGCACCGGGGTCCGATCGAAGCGGGCGCCCTCGCCGCCTCGGGCGCCACTGGGTCCCGGCCAGGTACGGAAGCTGCGCTTCCGCCTCGCCTGGCAGGCGTCGGTGGGACCGCCGGTTGGTCCGGGGCTCGTGCGCCGCGGCGATCTCCTGGTGGCCCTCGGCCGCGAGGCCCTGCTCGGCCTCGACGCCGTCACCGGACGCCCGCGCTGGCGGGTTCCCGGCGCGGAGGGCGGTGCCGACCTGGGTGACGTGCTCCTGGCCGCCTCCGGCGACCGCCTGGCCTGCCTCGAGATCCAGAGCGGCCGCGAGCGCTGGCGCCGCCCGCTCCCCGACCTGGCGCGCGGCCTGGCCTGGGGCTTTCGGCTCCCCGCGGGCCTGTGCGCCGTCCCGGCTGGCCCGGGGCTCGCGGCGCTGGACCTCGCCAGCGGCCGGGTGGCCTGGCGCTTCGCGCCCCCGGCGGCGGAGTCGTCCTGGGGGTCGCCCTTCGGCGCGGTCTCGCTCCTGGGCGCCGACACCGGCCTGGTCTACGGGCTGGACGGGTCGGGGGCGCTGGCCTGGCGACTGCGCGCCCCCGGCCCGCTCCTGGCCGCGCCCTCGACCTGGGCCGGCGACTGCCTCCTGGTCTGCCGCACCGAGCGCGGCGGCTCGCTCCTGGCCGTCGATCCGGCGGTGGGGCGCCGCCGCTGGGAGGCGCCCCTCGACTTCTCTCCCGGCGGCCCGGCCCTGCCCTTCGCCGGGCGCCTGGCGGTGCCGGGGCTGGTCGCCGGCGACGCGGTGGTGGCGGCCTTCGAGGGCGACGGGGCGCCGGCCTTCACGCTGGCTCCGTCCCTGGGGACGGGAGCGCTGGCGCTCGCGACCTGGCGCGGCGGCCTCCTGGCCAAGGGCGCGGGCGGCACCTGCGCCGCCTTCGACCGCGGCGGCGCCACCCGCTGGACGCACGCCCACGAGTCGCCTCATCCGCCGCCTGGGAACCTCCCGCCCATCCTGGTCCGGGGCGTGGCGCTCGTCCCCTCGGAGGGAGTTCAGGCGCTCGACGAGGAGACCGGCCGCCTCGTCGGGCACGTCCCGGGGATGGCCCCGGCGAGGTTGCTCGCCGGAGAGGACCTGTCGCTCCACGCGGTGGACGCGGAGGGGCTCGTCACCGCGGTGCGCCTCGAGGCGCACCTGAGCCTGCTGTCATGAGCGAGCGCCGCCCCGACCTCGACAAGCGCGTCATCCGGTTGCCCGACGGCCGCCGGCTCGTGTTCTACCGCTTCCCCGAAGCGCGGGCCGAGGAGGCTCCCCAGGCTCCCCGGCCGGAGCGCACGCCGGCGAGCGGGGATCCCGGCCCGCCGGGCGAGGAGCGTTGACGTGTCCGAGCTCCGCTGGCACCCCTTCCTGGAACAGTGGGTCATCACGGCGACCCACCGCCAGGAGCGCACCTTCCTGCCGCCGAAGGGGTACTGCCCGCTCTGCCCGAGCAAGCCGGGCGGCTTCCCCACCGAGATCCCCGCCGAAGACTTCGACATCGTGGTCTTCGAGAACCGCTTCCCCTCGCTGCAGGCCTCTCCGCCGCCGCCGGTGGTAGCCGGGACCGACCTGTGGCCGGTGACCCCCGCCTCCGGCGTCTGCGAGGTGGTGGTGTACTCGCCCGAGCACCAGGGCGCGCTCGGGTCCATGCCGCCGTCCCGGGTGCGGAACGTGGTGCGGGTGTGGCGGGACCGGTATATGGAGCTGGGCTCGATACCAGGGGTGAAGTACGTGCTCGTCTTCGAGAACCGGGGCGAGGCGGTGGGCGTGACCCTGCACCATCCCCACGGCCAGATCTACGCCTTCCCCTTCGTCCCCCCCGTCGCCGAGCGGGAGCTCTCGGCCTTCCGCGCCCACCGCCGGCGCACCGGGCGCTGCCTGCTCTGCGACACGCTCCGGGAGGAGCGGGCCGACGGCCGGCGCCTGGTCCTCGAGGGCCAGCGCTTCGTGGTCTGGGTCCCCTTCCACGCCCGCTATCCCTACGAGGCCTGGATCGCCCCGGTGGCGCACCAGGCCTCCATGGCCGAGTGGACCGCGGCGGACGAGGAGGACCTGGCCGCCGTCCTCCGGGGGCTGGCCTCCCGCTACGACGCGCTCTTCGGGAAGCCCTTCCCCTACGTCATGGTGGTGCACCAGGCGCCGACCGGGGGCGGCGAGCCGGAGGGGCACCTCCACCTCGAGTTCTACCCCCCGCTGCGGACCGAGAGCCGCCTCAAGTTCCTGGCCGGCTGCGAGCTCGGGGCCGGGACCTTCATCAACGACACGCTGGCCGAGGAGACCGCCGCCGAGCTGCGGCGCGCCGCGCCGCCGAGCCCGGCGGCGCCCCGCGGGAGCGGGCGGCCCAGCGCCTCGAGCCTGGGAACGGGAGGCGCCGGCGGCGCCCCCATGTCGGAGCTCCTGGCGGCCGCCTTCGGGCCGGGAGGCGAGGCCGTCACCGCCGTCGCCCCGGGGCGGGTGAACCTCATCGGGGAGCACACCGACTACAACCAGGGCTTCGTGCTCCCCATGGCCATCGAGGCCGGGGTCGAGGTGGCGGGCCGGCGCCGCCCCGACGACCTGGTGCGGATCCACTCGGCGAGCCACGCCGAGACGGTGGCCTTCTCGCTGGCGGAGCCCATCCGGCGCGACCCGGACCATCCCTGGAGCGACTACCTCCGCGGCGTGCTGCAGGTGCTGCGGGAGGCGGGATGGGCGCTGTCGGGCATGGACCTCGCCGTCGGCGGGACGCTGCCCCAGGGGGCCGGCCTCAGCTCCTCGGCGGCGCTGGAGGTGGCCACGGCGCTGGTGGCGGCGGACCTCCACGGCGCCGAGGCGGAGCCGGCGCGGCTGGCCCTGCTCTGCCAGAAGGCCGAGAACGAGTTCGTGGGGGTGCAGTGCGGGGTGATGGACCCCTTCGTCTCCCTGGCGGCCAGGGCCGGGCACGCGCTCTTCCTCGACTGCCGCTCGCTCCGGCACGAGCACGTCCCGCTGGAGCTCTCCGGGTACGCGGTGGCGGTGTGCCACAGCGGCGTCCGGCACGCCCTGGTGGGCTCGGAGTACAACCTGCGGCGGCGGCAGTGCCAGGCCGGCGTCGAGGCGCTCCGGGCGAGCTTCCCCGGCATCTCCGCCCTCCGCGACGCCACCCCCGAGCAGCTCGAGGCCTGCCGGGGGCGCATGTCGCCCGAGGTGCACCGCCGCTGCCGGCACGTCGTCGCCGAGAACCAGCGCGTCCTGGACTCGGTGGCGGCGCTGCGAGCGGGGGACCTCCCCCTCTTCGGCCGCCTCCTCGACGCCTCGCATGCCTCGCTCCGCGACGACTACCAGGTGAGCTGTCCGGAGATCGACCTGCTGGTGGAGCTGGCGCGGTCGCAGCCGGGCGTCCTGGGCTCGCGCCTCACCGGTGGCGGGTTCGGCGGCTGCACCGTGAACCTCGTCTCCCGGGACGCGCTGGAGCCGTTCCGGGATCGGGTGCTCGAGGAATACCGGCTGCGCACCGGGCTCTCGCCGCGGCTCTTCCTCACCGTGGCGGCCGCCGGGGCCAGGGTGTCCCGATGACCGCGCCTGGGGCGGGGCGCATCCGCATTGGCGTGGACCTGGGCGGGACCAAGGTGGAGGCGGTGGCGCTCGACGGAGCGCGGCGGACGCTGGCCCGCCGCCGCGTCCCGACGCCGCGCCACGATTACCCCGGGACCCTGGACGCCATCGCCGCCCTGGTGCGGGACCTGGAGGCGGAGGTGGGCCGGGAGGGCACCGTGGGCGTGGGGATCCCCGGATCGATCTCTCCGGCCACCGGCCTGGTGAAGAACGCCAACTCCACCTGGCTCAACGGGCGGCCGCTGGACCGCGACTTGGCGGCGAAGCTGGGGCGCCCGGTGCGCCTCGCGAACGACGCCAACTGCTTCGCCCTCTCCGAGGCCACCGACGGGGCCGCCGCCGGCGCCAGGGTGGTCTTCGGCGTCATCCTCGGAACCGGCTGCGGCGGCGGCGTGGTGGTGGGCCGGAAGCCGCTCGAGGGACGCAACGCCATCGCCGGCGAGTGGGGGCACAACCCGCTCCCCTGGCCCGAAGACGCGGAGCGCCCCGGCCCGCCCTGCTGGTGCGGCAAGCGGGGATGCGTCGAGACCTTCGTCTCCGGCACCGGCCTGGCCCGCGACTTCCAGGAGGCCACCGGCCTCGTCCTGGCCCCCCCGGAGATCGTGGCCCTGGCGGAGGGCGGCGACGCCGCGGCCGGGGCCGCGCTCGACCGCTACCAGGGCCGGCTGGCGCGCGCCCTGGCGGCGCTGGTGAACGTCCTCGACCCGGACGTGGTGGTGCTCGGCGGCGGCATGTCCAACGTGAGAAGGCTCTACCAGGGCGTGGCGGGAGCGTGGGGGCGCTGGGTGTTCTCCGACCGCGTCGACACCCGGCTGGTCCCGCCCCTCCACGGAGACTCGAGCGGCGTCCGGGGAGCCGCCTGGCTCTGGGAGCTGGCCGGGGTCCCAGAAGGGGGCACCACGCCAGGGTAAGGGACAAAACCGCCGACCCGGATGCACGTTAAGGCAACCTCGGGAGGCCGACATGAGACTTCGCGGTGCGTTCGTCGTGTCCGCAGTGGTGGCGGCGATCCTGGCCGCACCTTCCGCCCGCGCCCAGGAGAAGCTGGAGATCTTCTCCTGGTGGGCTGGGGACGAGGGCCCCGCCCTGCAGGCGCTCATCGACAAGTACTCGGCCCTGTATCCCAACATCCAGGCCATCAACTCCACGGTGACCGGCGGCTCCGGCGTCAACGCCCGGGCCGTGCTCAAGACCAGGATGCTCGGCGGAGACCCGCCCGACTCCTTCCAGGTTCACGCCGGCCAAGAGCTCATCGCCACCTGGGTGGTCGCGGGGCGCATGGAGGACCTCTCCGGCCTCTTCAAGTCGGAGGGGTGGACCGCCAAGTTCCCGCCCGGCCTCATCTCGCTGCTCTCCACCAAGAGCGGCACCTGGAGCGTCCCCGTCAACATCCACCGCTCCAACGTGATGTGGTACGTGCCGGCCAGACTTCGGGAATGGGGGGTCTCGCCGCCCAAGACCTGGGACGAGTTCCTCGCCACCTGCGAGACGCTGAAGGGCAAGGGGGTCAAGAGCCCCCTGGCGCTGGGCGAGAACTGGACCCAGAACCACCTGTGGGAGTCGGTGGCCCTGGGAGTGCTCGGGCCCGACGACTGGAGCGCTCTCTGGAGCGGCAAGCTCAAGTTCACCGACCCCAAGGTGGTGAAGGCATGGGAGACCTTCGGCAAGGTGCTGGCCTGCTCCAACCCGGACGCCTCGGGGCTTTCCTGGCAGCAGGCGGTGGACCGGATGCTGAAGGGTGACGCCGCCTTCAACGTCATGGGCGACTGGGCCGCCGGGTACATGGCCACCACCCTCAAGCTGGTTCCGGGCGAGGGGTTCGGCTATGCGCCCTCCCCCAGCACCTCGGGCGTCTTCATGATGCTCTCCGACTCCTTCGGCCTGCCCAAGGGCGCCAAGCACCGCGAGGCGGCCCTGAAGTGGCTGAAGCTCCTGGGCTCGAAGGAGGGGCAGGACATCTTCAACCCGCTCAAGGGCTCCATCGCCGCCAGGCTCGACTCCGACCTCGGCAAGTACAACGCCTATCTCCAGTCGGCGGCCAAGGACTGGAAGAGCAACAAGATCGTGGGCAGCCTGGTTCACGGCGCGGTGGCGCCCGAAGCCTTCGGCAGCCAGTTCGGCACGGTCATGGAGATCTACCTGGCCGGCAAGAACGCCAAGGCGGCGGCCAGCGCGGCCCAGGCCATCGCCGATCAGGTCCGGCTGGGACGGTAGCCGCCTCGCGGCTCGCGAGGATCCCGCCCGGCGACCGGCCGGGCGGGGTCTCGTGGCCCGCCAGGGCCGGCCGCCCGGCAGGAGAGCCTCGATGCGGTGGCGCCGGCACACCAACCAGATCATCGGGTTCCTGGTCCTGCTCCCCTCGATGGCCCTTGTGGGCGTCTTCGTCTACTCCTTCATCGGCCGGACCCTCTACGCCTCGCTCACCGACTGGGGGCAGGATCCGGCCCAGGCCCTGGCGCTGAACCCCATCACCCGCTTCATCGGCCTCGACAACTACCGCCAGCTCTTCACGGGCGTCATCGACGCCCGCTTCCGCCAGGACCTGGTCAGCACCGTCTTCTTCACCGCCTTCTTCCTGGCCGGATGCCTGCTGGTGGGGCTCCTGCTAGCGATCCTCATCGACCACAAGCCCAGGGGCGAGGGGTTCTTCCGCGGCGTCTTCCTCTTCCCCTTCGCCCTCTCGTTCGTCGTGACCGGCACCATCTGGCGCTGGCTCCTGCAGCCGGGCGGAGGCGTGAACCAACTGCCGACCATGGTGGGGTTGCCCGCCGGGTCGTTCGCCTGGCTCACCTCCAAGCAGCAGGTGTGGCGCTTCGACTGGAACGCCCTGCCGGCCATGCTGGCCTGGGCCGCGGCGCTCTCGCTCGCGGCGCTGGCGCTCTCGGCGCTGCGCTCCCGGCGGCGCGGCCGCGCCGCCGCGGCCGCCGCCGGCGCGGTCCTGGCAGCCGGCTGGGCGCTCCTGGCCGGCCCGGCCGCCGCGCCCCTGCCCTTCCCCGAGCTGCACGGCTTCAACCTGGCCTTCGTCGGCATCGTCGTGGCCGCGGTGTGGCAGATGGCCGGCTACACCATGGCCCTGTACCTGGCCGGGCTCTCTGGCGTTCCGGAGGAGATCCGGGAAGCGGCGGTGGTCGAGGGCGCGAGCGAGTGGCAGCTCTACACCCGCGTCATCCTGCCGCTCCTGGCCCCCATCACCCTCTCGGCGATGATCGTCCTGGGCCACATCAGCCTGAAGATCTTCGACCTGGTCTTCGCCATGGCCGGGCCGGACAACGCCTACACCGACGTCCCGGCCCTGCTCATGTACATCACCACCTTCCGCGGCAACCAGTTCGCCAAGGGGGCCGCCATCGGCGTCATCCTGCTCCTGCTGGTGGCGGTGATCGTCGTGCCCTACCTCCGCTCCCAGCTCAAGGAAGGGGTGCACGAATGAGCGCCGGCCGGGCCCGCCCCTCCTGGCGCTGGGCCATGTACGCCTGCCTGGCCCTGGCGGCGGGCCTGTTCCTCATGCCCGTGTACATGATGCTGCTCACCGCCCTGAAGGAGCCGGCCGCCATCGGCCTGGACACCGCCTGGCAGCTCCCCCGCACCTGGAACTGGGCCAGCTTCGCCCGGGCCTGGACCTCCTTCCTGCCCAAGCTCCAGAACAGCCTGGTGCTGACGGTGGCCGCCTCGGGGGCCTCGGCCATGCTGGGGTCGCTCAACGGCTACGTCTTCGCCAAGTGGCCCTTCCCCGGCTCGCGCATCGTCTTCGCCTTCATCCTCTTCGGGATGTTCATCCCTTACCAGGCGATCCTCATTCCCCTGTTCGGCTTCGTGAAGTCCATCGGGCTCTACGGCAGCATCTGGGGGCTGGTGCTGGTCCACACCGTCTACGGCCTGCCCATCACCACCCTCATCTTCCGCAACTACTACGTGGACATCCCCGACTCGCTCATCGAGTCGAGCGCCCTCGAAGGGGCCGGGTTCTTCACCATCTACTGGAAGGTGGTCTTCCCGCTGTCCTTGCCCGGCTTCGTGGTGGTCATCATCTGGCAGTTCACGCAGATCTGGAACGAGTTCCTGTTCGCGGTGACCCTCTCCAACCCCCAGAGCCAGCCCATCACCGTGGCCCTGGCCCAGCTCGCCGGGGGCGAGGCCGTGAAGTGGAACCTCCCCATGGCCGGGGCCCTCCTAGCCGCCCTGCCGACGCTGCTCATCTACGTCGTCTTCGGCAGGTACTTCGTGCGCGGGCTCCTCGCCGGCTCCGTCAAGGGCTAGCCCGCTCCGCCAGATCGACGATCCGGCCGGCCGTGATCCGCTGCAGGTCCGCCGGGGAGAGGGCGAAGACCGCGTTGGGGGAGCCGGCGGCCGCCCACACCACCGGGAAGGCCATGAGGTCCCGGTCGATGAGGGTCGGCAGCGGCCGGGCGTGCCCCAGGGGCGGCACGCCGCCGATGGCGAAGCCGGTGCGGTCGCGGACGAAGTCGGCGTCGGCCCGCGCCACCGGCCCGCCGGACAGGGCCGAGAGCCGCGGCTCGCTGGCCCGGTTGGTCCCGCTCACCAGCACCAGCAGCGCGTCGCCGGTGGCCTCCGAGCGGAAGACCAGCGACTTCACGATCTGCCCCACCTGGCAGCCGACCGCGGCCGCCGCGTCCTCGGCGGTGCGGGTGCTGGCCTCGAGCTGCTTCACCTCGCTCGCCAGCCCCAGGGCGGCCAGGGCCTCCCGCACCCGCTCCACGCTCCGGCTCGACTTTCGCACTCGCTTCCCCTTCGGCGGATGATCCGACGAGCCCGAGGTGCCCCAAAAGCCTCGCCGCCCGTTCCGGGCGGCTCGAATGGGCGGGGGACGAGCCCCCGCCCTACTTACTGCCGAGCCACCCGAAGGGTGGCGAGGCTGCTTCTGCAGCCATTGTATACTCCGCGTCCAACTGGGTTGGAGAACTCGACCAGGTTTCCCAAAAGGCCTCGCCGCCCGTTCCGGGCGGCTCGAATGGGCGGGGGACGAGCCCCCACCCTACCCGGTTTCCATCGTGACATCGGCGGGGGACGAGCCCCCGCCCTACTCCCCGAGATACGCCCGGCGCACCTCGGGGTTCTCGGCCAGCTCCGGCGCCGTTCCGCCGAGCGCGATGGTCCCGGTCTCGAGAACGTAGCCGCGGTGGGCGATGGTCAGCGCCATGGCCGCGTTCTGCTCCACCAGCAGGATGGTCGTTCCCTGGCGGTTGATGTCGAGGACGGTCTCGAAGATCCGCTCCACCACCACCGGGGCCAACCCCATGCTCGGCTCGTCGAGCAGGAGGAGCCGGGGGTTGGTCATGAGGGCGCGCCCGATGGCCAGCATCTGCTGCTCGCCGCCGGAGAGGGTGCCGGCCACCTGGGCCAGACGCTCCTGCAACACCGGGAAGAGCGCGAAGACGCGCTCCATGTCCCTGGCCACGCCGTCGTCGGTGCGGAGGTAGGCCCCCATCCCCAGGTTCTCCCGCACCGTGAGCCGGTTGAAGATGCGCCGCCCCTCGGGCACGTGGCCGATGCCACGCGACACGATCTCGTGGGCGGGTACCCCGGCCAGAGGCTGGCCCTCCAGGACGATCCGGCCGCGGCGGGGGACGAGCAGCCCGGAGATGGTCCGGAGGGTGGTGGTCTTCCCGGCCCCGTTGTTGCCGAGGATGGCCACGATCTCCCCGCGCTGCACGGCGATGCGCACGCCCTTCAGGGCGTGGATCTGGCCGTAGTAGACGTCGAGGTCCTCAATCTCCAGCACCGGCCCTCCGCTTGCGATCCCACGAGCCGCGGCCCAGGTAGGCCTCGATCACCTTGGGGTTGGCCTGGACCTCCTGGGGCTTGCCCTCGGCGATCTTCTCGCCGTGGTCGAGCACGGTGACCCGATCCGAGACGCCCATCACCACCCGCATGTTGTGCTCGATGAGGAGGATGGTCAGCTTCAGCTCGGAGACCAGGCGCCCCAGGAGCGCCATCAGGGTGGCGGCCTCGTTGGCGGTCATGCCGCAGGTGGGCTCGTCGAGGAGCAGCAGCCGGGGCTCGGAGGCCAGGGCCCGGGCCAGCTCCAGCCGCCGCTGGTCGCCGTAGGGGAGGTTGCGCGCGATCTCGTTGGCGTTGGAGCGCAGGCCGACCTTGTCGAGCAGCTCCACCGCGTGCGCCGCCAGGCGGTGCTCCGACTCGAAGAAGCGGTGGGTGCGGCCCAGCACGTCGCGCAGCCCAAGCCGGGCGCGCCCATGCATGCCGATGAGCACGTTCTCCACCGCGGTCATGTTGGCGAAGAGCCGGATGTTCTGGAAGGTGCGGCAGATCCCGAAGGCGGTGATCTGGTCGGGCCGCAGGCCGACCAGGGAGTGCCCCTGGAAGGTGACGGCTCCCTCCTCGGGCGCGTACAGGCCGGTGAAGCAGTTGAAGAGCGTGGTCTTGCCGGCTCCGTTGGGGCCTATGATGGAGGCGATACCGGATTCCAGCTCGAAGTCCACCCGGTTGACGGCGGTGAGGCCGCCGAAGCGCTTGGTGACCCCCTTGGCCTCGAAGAGGGCGCTCACGCGGCCTCCGTGCCGCCGGCGGCCTTCGGGGGCAGGTGGCCCAGCTCGCGCTGCCGTCGGCGGGCCGGCAGCATTCCCTGGGGACGGAAGATCATCATCAGGATGAGGATGACCCCGAAGATCATCCGCTCGTACTTGGCCGGCTCGAGCTGGGTGGGCAGGTTGGCCAGGTTGTAGCCGAACACCGTGGTCCCGGCGTTCTTGAGCTCGTTGAGCCAGAGGGACAGGCCCTTCAGGACCTGGAGGTTCAGGACCGTCACCACCGTGGCCCCCAGCACCGCGCCGGGGATGGAGCCCATGCCGCCCAGGATCACCATGGCCAGCACGCCGATGGACTCCAGGAAGGTGAACGACTCGGGGTTGATGAACACCTGCTTGGCCGAGAACACCACGCCCATGATCCCGGCGAAGGAGGCGCCGCAGGCGAAGGCCATGAGCTTGGTGCGCACCAGCGGCACGCCCATGGCCTGGGCCGCCAGCTCGTCCTCGCGGATGGCCTCCCAGGCCCGGCCGATGTGGGAGTCCTCCAGGCGCCGGTTGACCAGGACCACCACCGCGGCGATGAGCAGCACCAGAAGGTAGAAGTACTCCCCGTACGGCAGGCCGAAGGGCGCCGGGGGGCGCCCGATGGGGGTGATGCCCTTGGGGCCGTTGGTGAAGTTGATGGGCTTGTCGAGGTTGTTGGCCATCACCCGGATGACCTCGCCGAAGCCCAGCGTGACCACCGCCAGGTAGTCGCCGCGGATGCGGAGCACCGGGAGCCCCAGCAGCACTCCGGTGCCCGCCGCCACCACCAGCCCCACCAGGAGGAAGGCGAAGAACCACACCGGGGGGAGCGGGAAGCCGCCGCCGAAGATGGCGTTGGCCTGCGGCGAGCCGAAGATGGCCCAGCAGTAGGAGCCGACCGCGAAGAAGGCCACGTACCCCAGGTCGAGGAGCCCGGCCAGGCCCACCACGATGTTCAATCCCAGCGCCAGGGCGGCGAAGATGGCGACCTGGGTGGCCACCTCCAGGTAGTAGGCGTTGAAGTACCCGATCACCGGCATCATCACCAGGAGCGCCAACGCCAAGAGCGCCCACTTCACCCGCCGCGGGACGTCGGCCAGGTAGATGAAGAGCAGGGACCCCTGGAAGAACAGGAAGGCCAGGATCGAGCGGGGGAAGATCCACACCGCCAGGCCCGAGAGGGCCAGCGCGCCCACCGTCAGGGCCACCCGGAGGATCATGCCCGCTCCCGCACCACCTCGCCCAGGAGCCCCCTGGGGCGGAAGATGAGGATCAGGATCAGCATCGAGAAGGCGAAGATGTCCTTGTACTCGGCGCCGAAGGCACCGCCGGTGAGCAGGGACATGTAGGAGGCGGCGAAGGCCTCGAGCAGCCCCAGCACCATCCCGCCGGCCATGGCGCCGGGGATGTTGCCGATGCCCCCCAGCACCGCCGCCGTGAAGGCCTTGAGGCCGGGGATGAAGCCCGAGTAGGCGTTGATGAAGCCGTACTGGACGCCGAAGAGCACGCCGGCGGCCCCGCCCATGGCCCCGCCGATGAGGAAGGTCAGGGAGATGATGCGGTTGACGTTGATGCCCATGAGGCTGGCCGCGGTCTGGTCCTCCGCCACCGCCCGGATGGCCGCCCCCACCTTGGTGCGGTTGACGAGGGCGTGAAGCCCCCACAGCATCCCCAGCGCCCCGAAGGTGACCACCAGTGACTTGACCGGAACGTCGATGGTCTCGGTCAGGTCGAAGCGGTGGTTGAGCGCGTCGATGTCCGGGTAGACCAGGTTGAAGGCGTTTCGCCAGATGGACTCCAGGAAGCGGATGAAGTCCTGGAGGAAGAAGGAGACGCCGATGGCCGAGATGAGCGGGATGAGGCGCGGCGCGTTTCGAAGCGGCCGGTAGGCGACCCGCTCGATGCTCACCGCCAGGAGCCCGCTCCCAGCCATGCCCGCCGCCAGGATCAGCAGGAGCAGGAGCGGCCAGGGCACGCTGGCCAGCACTCCCGCTCCCTTCAGACCGAGCAGGATCTCGACGCCCACGAAGGCGCCGAAGATGAAGATCTCGGAGTGCGCGAAGTTGATGAACTCCAGCACCCCGTAGACCATGGTGTAGCCGAGCGCGATGAGCGCGTACATGAACCCCAGGACGAGCCCATCCATGAACACCTGCGGCAGGATGCCGATGAGGAGCTGGAAGTCGTCCATGGGTCCTGCCGCAGCAAAGGCGAGCGGGCGGCCGGTCGGCGCCGGACGCCCGCTCGACGATGGCCGGCGCGGCTCTCAGGCCCTGGGGGCGGGCGGGGCGATGCTGAGCTTCTTGACTTCCTTGTTGTCGCCCCACTTCTGGGGATCGTCGCTCGCGACCTGGATCACGAAGTAGAGCGCCGTCTTGGGGTCGCCCTTGGCGTCGAACTCGATGGCGCCGGTGACGCCGGTGTGCTTCACGCTGCGGACGGCGGCGGCCACCGCCTCGCGGGTCGGGGCCTTGCCGCCCTTGGTGACGGTCTCGAGGGCCTTGATGAGGATGGCGGTGGCGTCATAGGCCTGGGCCGCGAACGGCTCCGGGTTCTTGCCATACTTCTTCTTGAACTCGTCGGCGAACTTCTTGGCCGCCGGGTAGACGGTCACCGGGCCCGCCACCGTGGTGTAGTACATGCCCACCACCGACTTGCCGGCGATCTTGGTGAGATCGGACGAATCGAGCCCGTCGGGCCCCAGGAACTTCGCCTTGACGCCCTTCTCGCGGGCCTGCTTGAAGAGCGGCGCGGCACCCTCGTAGATGCCGCCGTAGTAGATGAGGTCGGGGTTCTTGGCCTTGATGGGCGTGATGATGGGGTCGAAGTTCGACTTCTCCTCGGTCCCCTCGAAGCCCAGCACCTTGACGCCCTTCTTCTCGGCGTCGGCCTTGAAGAACTCGGCCACCCCCTGCCCGTAGGTGGTCTTGTCGTGGACGATGTAGACCGTCTTGGCCTTGAGCGTGCCGTGGGCGAACTCCGAGCCCACCACGCCCTGCACGTCGTCGCGGCCGCACACCCGGTAGACGTTCTTGTAGCCGCGGTCGGTGACGGTGGGGTTGGTGTTGGCCGGCGAGATCATCGCCAGGTTGACGTCCTTGTAGACCTCGGAGGACGGGATGGCCACGCCCGAGTTCAGGTGGCCGATGACGCCCATGATCTCCGGGTCGGCGATGATGCTCTTCGAGTTGGCCACGCCCACGTCGGGTTTCGCCTGGTCGTCGTAGGGGACGAAGTCGACCTTGAAGCCGGCCTTCTCGAGGTTGCCCTTGAACTGCTCGACGGCCAACTGGACGCCGAGCTTGATGCCCTCGCCGAGGGCGGCCTGACCGCCTGAGAGCGGGCTCTGCGAGGCGATCTTGATGGTCTTCCCCTGCGCGAGGGCCGATGGGGCGACGGCCAGGGCGAGGAGCAGCGACACCACGAGGCGGAAAAAGCGCTTGCTCATCGACGTCCTCCTTGTAGGTATGAGGCCGACTTTGCGCGGCAGCCCTTATAGATTGCCGGCCCCGCGAGGGTCAAGCGACGCGGTGGGTCGCGGCGCCCGCCTTTGGACGCCACGCCGAGGCCGCGAATTCACCCGTTGCGGCGCTCCCCCTTCCACCTCCCGCCGGCCATGGAGCCTTGCGGTACCGAGAACGCTTCCTCGAATGCTCGAGCCGAGGGCGGAAGGGTCTCTTTGGGTGTCAAAGGCCTCACGCCCCGAATGGGGCCTAGCAATTCCGGGACCCCTTGCCCCACCGGCGTCCCGCGGCCGCACGGGACCTGGTCGGGACCACGCTCGCGACTTTTTTTGCCAATCGTCGGCGAGGTGTGCTCTCATCTCGCACCTGTATCCACCCGGAGTTTCTAACGCAAGGGAGACACGGAATGACACGAGCGCGCTTCTCGTCGGTGCTCGCCGCGGCATGCCTGGCGCTTCCTCTCGCGGCTGGAGCCCAGGACCAACCCGGCGTCTTCAAGGTCCCGGGCACCGACAGCACCATCAAGTTCTACGGGTACGTGCAGCTGGATGGCACGGTGGACTTCAGCGGTCGCCCCACCGACATCGAGAACTACGACTGGGCGACCATCCTGCCCGCGGTCCCGCTCGACAACTCGGTCGATGCGAAGAGGAAGCCCCAGACCTACCTGACGGCACGCACCAGCCGCTTTGGCATCCAGACCAACACGCCCACCGCCGCCGGGCCCGTCGGGGTGCGCCTCGAGGGCGACTTCAACGGGCCGAACGGCTTCCAGTCCGAGACCTTCACCAACTCGGTGCTGTTCCGCCTGCGCCATGCGTACGGCACCTTCGGCGGCCTGCTCGTGGGCCAGACATGGACCACCTTCCTCGACCTCGGAGCCGCCCCCGACACGGTGGACTTCAACGGCCCGGGCTCCCTGGCCCTGGTCCGCAACCCCATGCTCCGCTACACCTTCGGCCTCGCCCCCACGACGAACCTCGTCCTGGCGATCGAGAACAACCGCGGTCTCCAGTATGGCTGGGATGGCACCTTCCCCGTCCGGTTCCAGATGATCCCCGACATCCACCTCAACCTCACGTTCAGCGGAGGCTGGGGCCACGTGTCGGTTCGCGGCGTGGCGCAGGACTACGTCCGGCAGGTCCAGCCGGCGGGGCCCGGGAGCGAGACCAACAAGAGCAAGTTCAGCCTGTCCGGCGCCGTCTCGGGCTCCCTGAAGCTCGGCGGCGACACGCTGGTGGCCCAGGTTTCCGGCGGCCCGGGCATTGGCCGGTACATGCTCAACGCGCTGGGCGCGCCCTTCGTGACCGCCAACGCCGCCACCAACTACGACATCGAGCTGTGGACGGCCTTCGCCTACCACGTCGGCTTCACGCACGTGTGGAACCCCCAGGTCCGCTCGAATCTCGTCTGGAGCCAGACCTTCATCACGGACCCCGAGATCGGTGGCGTTCCTGCTGCCCCCGGGACCTTCGAGAAGGACATGATGCAGGCCTTCGTGAACACCTTCTACGGGTTCGCCAAGAACTGCGAGTTCGGGGCGGAGTACGTCTTCGGCCAGTACAAGATGAACGTCAGCGGCGAGAAGGGAACGCAGAACCGCATCAACTTCTCGTTCCACTACAACTTCTACTAAGCCGTCGCGCAGTGGGGTCGAGGGCCGCGGTCCGAGGGGGCCGCGGCCCTCGTCTGTTTATCCGCCCCCGAACGCCGCCAGCGCCCCCAGGCCGATGTACACGGCCGCCCCGAGCCAGCGCCCCGCGCCCGCGGCTCCCGGGTGGCGCCGCAGCCACCCGCCCAGGCTTCCGGCGAGGAGCGCGTAGGCGCCATCGCTCAGGAGCGCCAGCCCCACGAAGAGCCCGCCGAGGGCCAGCATCTGCAGCCAGGCCGCGCCGCGCGCCGGGTCCACGAACTGGGGCAGGAAGGCGAGGAAGAAGAGCGCGGTCTTGGGGTTCAGGACGGCGACCACGAATCCCTGCCTGAACACCGTCCGCGCCGATGTCCCCTTCCCCGGCTCGTCCGGCGCCGTAGGCCCCTCCGCGCGGGAGAGCAGCCGGGCCACGCCCAGATAGACCAGGTAGGCGGCCCCCAGGTACTTCACGGCGGCGAAGGCCGCCGGGGTCGAGGCCAGCAGCGCGGCCACCCCCAGCGCCCCGCCGGCGGCGTGGACCGCGTTGCCGGCCTCGATGCCCAGCACCGACACCAGCCCGGCGCGGCGGCCCTCGGAGAGGCTGCGCGAGACGATGTAGAGCACCGCTGGACCGGGGGTGACCAGCAGCGCCGCGGTGGCCGCGAGGAACAGCGCCAGCTTCCCGGGGTCGATCACGCCGCCGTTCCTCAACCCAGCAGCGCCTGGAGCCCCCAGAGCGCCACCAGCCCGATGGCGATGGTGAGGAGGACGCTGCGCGTCGCCAGCGCCACTGCCGCCGCCAGGAGCCCCGCGCCCAGGCGCGGGTTCCGCGGCGACAGGTCGAGCGCCCCGCCGCGGAGCACCAGCTCGGGGAGGATGATGGCCGACAGCACCGCCGGCGGCACCAGCCGCAGCGCGCGGGCCAGGAGCGGCGGCATCCGGGCGTGCCCCAGGAGGGCGATGAAGGAGAGCCGGGTGGCGAAGGTGATGAGCCCGGCCAGGGCCAGGACCGGCATCCAGCTCACGCATCCTCCTTCCCGGCGATGAGCCCCGCCGCGATGCCGGCGGCTGCGGCCAGCATGAGGCCGAGCTTGTAGGGCAACCCCGCCGCTAGCACTGCGACCACGCCGGCCGAGACGGCCGCCGCACCGCCGGCCCGGCTCCTCAGGGAGGGCAGCACCAGGGCGATGAAGGTGAGCGGCAGCGCGAAGTCGAGCGACCAGCCGCGGGGGACGGCTGCCCCGAAGAAGATCCCCACGGCAGTGCTCAGCTGCCACGAGGTCCATAGCGCCAGGCCCGCGCCCAGGAAGTACCAGTGGCGATGCGGCGAGGGCTCGACCGCCTCCGCATCGCGCTGGTACCGGGAGATGGCCACCGCGAACGCCTCGTCGGTGAGGAGGTAGGCCAGGATCCCCTTCCATCCGCCGCCGAGGTCCTTGACGTACGGGGCCACCGAGGCGCTGTAGAGGGCGTGGCGCAGGTTCACGAGGAAGATGGTCGCCAGCACCGCCGCCGCGGGCGCGGCGTCGTGGATGAGCTGGGCGGCGATGAATTGCGCCGAGCCGGCGAAGACCACCGAGGACATGGCCTGCGCCGCGAGCGCCGGCAGGCCCGCGCCCACCGCGGAGAGCCCGTAGATCATGCCGAAGGGAACCACCCCCACCAGGATGGGCAGCATGTCGCGGCAGCCGAGGAGGAACTCGCGCCTGCGGGTGGGAGGGGCTCCGGGCGCCGGCACCGCGGCACCATAACCCAGATGCGCCGGGCGCCGCCTGCGGATATGCTGCCAGCCTCCATGAGACCGACGATCGCGCTGGCGCTGCTGGCCCTCACTGGCTGTGGAGCCGGCGTCAAGGTGACCCGCCTCGGGCCGGACCGCGGCCTCGCCCCACGCCCCGCCGACTGTCAGGTCGAGATGCTGTACAAGACCACCACCCGTCCCCATGAAGAGATCGCGGAGCTCGAGACGCACGTGACCAACGTCCCCAAGGAGGGCGCGCTGTCCGTGCTGCGCGAGCCAGCTTGCAGGCTGGGCGCCGACGCCGTCATCGTCACCCGGAACTTCGTCACCAACATGTTCGGCCACACGATGGTGGCCGGAACCGCCGTCCGCTGGGTGGCCGAGCCGAGCTCCCCGTTCCCGGAGGACGTGAAGCCGGTTCCGACCTCGGACTGAGGGGCCACCGGGCGCGACGACTTCGCACCACGGGAGGACCCGACCCTGCCCCCGCGCCGCGAATCGGACGTCGCCGTCATCGGCGCCGGCATCGCCGGCGCCTCGGCGGCCGCCGAGCTGGCCCGCCGGCGCTCGGTAACGCTTCTGGAGATGGAGGAGCAGCCCGGGTACCACGCCACCGGGCGCTCCGCCGCGATCTTCGCGGAGAGCTACGGCAACCAGGTCGTCCGCGCGCTCACCCGCGCCAGCCGGGCCTTCCTGGAAGCTCCCGGACCCGGCTTCGCCGAGCACCCGCTCCTCCTGCCCCGGGGGCTCCTCTTCATCGCGCGCCGGGACCAGCTGCCCCACCTCGACCGGCTGCAGCGCGAGATCGGCGCCGCCGGCCCGGTTCGCCGCGCCGAGCCGGCGGAGGCGGTGGCGCGCGTGCCCATCCTGCGCCGCGACTACCTCGCCGCCGCCCTGGTCGACGAGGCGGCCATGGACGTCGAGGTGCACGCCCTCCACCAGGGGTACTTGAAGGTGCTCAAGGCCGCCGGCGGCGAGGTGGTCACCGGCGCCCGCGCCACCTCGCTCGAGCGCGCCGGCGGCGCCTGGACGGTCCGCACCTCGGAGGGCGACTTCCGCGCCCCGCTGGTGGTCGACGCCGCCGGGGCCTGGGCCGACGAGGTCGGCGCGCTCGCCGGCGCGCTCCGCATCGACCTCACGCCGCTTCGCCGCACTTGCCTCGTGGTCCCCGCTCCTCCGGGCGTCGCCGTTGCCGGCTGGCCCCTGGTCATCGACGCCGAGGAGGCGTTCTACTTCAAGCCGGACGCCGGGCGAATCCTGGTCTCGCCCGCCGACGAGACCCCTTCCACGCCGTGCGACGCCCGGCCGGCCGACCTGGACGTCGCCGTGGCCGTGGACCGGTTCACCGCCTGCTGCGACATCGAGGTGAGCCACGTGCAGCGCCGGTGGGCGGGGCTGCGATCGTTCGTCGCCGACCGGACGCCGGTGGTTGGGTTCGACCCGCGTGCGCCCGGCTTCTTCTGGCTCGCCGGTCAGGGCGGCTACGGCATCCAGACGGCGCCCGCCCTGTCGCGGCTCTGCGCGGCGCTGGCCCTGGGCGAGCCGGTTCCGGAGGACCTGGCGGCGCTGGGGGTCACCGAGGCCGACCTCTCGCCGCGGCGGTTCGCCACACCCGATTGGCCGCCGGCCAGGTGAGTCGAGACGGCTCGACGCCCGGCCGCGGGGTAGTTTCTCAGCTGCGACCGAGGGTCACCGGCTGCTCGATTGC
>DASTPH010000167.1:0-47659 GCA_035762305.1 Anaeromyxobacteraceae bacterium | reverse complement strand
GCCGCCGACCGGCCGCTACTTCCCGCAGGTCTTCTTCCCCTCCAGCGCCGCCGCGTCGGCGGGGTCGGCCCGGAGTGCGATCTCCAGCTCGGGCAGGGCCTCGGCGCACTTGCCCAGCCCGGCCAGCGCCGCCCCCAGCGCGCCGTGCGCGGCGGCGAGCGAGGCGTCCGCCTGGAGGCTCTTGCGGGCCGTCTCCTCGGCCTTGGCGTGGTTCTTCCCCTTGAGCAGCGCCCGCGCCAGGTTGTTGTAGCGCCGCGCCACCTGGGCCGGCCCGCCCTCCTCGGCCCGGGCCGGCTCCAGGACCGCCTCCACCTGGGCGTCGGTGATCTCGCCGAGCAGGCGGCGGAGCCGGACCCGCATCCGGTCCTCCATGTTCACCTTGCGGAAGTGCTCGTAGGCGGCGAGGCGGCCGCCCTGGTCGGCGATGCCCACCACCGGGTGGAGCCGCACCCCGAGCTTGCCGTAGAAGGCGTTGCCCCGGTCCAGGAGCACTGGCATGCGGATGCCGGCCTCCTTCACGGCGGCTCGGACGTCCGCGGCCGGGGAGTCGTCGCCGACGACGGCGGCGAAGTGAACCGGTTTCCCGGCGAACTCCCGCTCCAGCTTCGCCAGCCGCGCCAGCACGTCCAGGGAGTGGTCCTGGCCGGGCCGGAAGAAGACGAAGAGGCTGGCCTTTCCCTTCCCGAGGAGCCGCTCCCTGCGGCCATCGAGGGTGGGCATCTCCACGTCCTCGACCGGCTCGCCGACCTCGAGGTAGGTGAAGGCGGCGGCCTCGGGTCCGCCGGCCAGCGCCGCCAGGAGCAGCAGGGAGCGGGGGATGGTGGACATCGGACTCTCGTCCGCGGCTGCGCCCCCCGGGCCATGCTCGGGATGGCTGTCCCGGCGGGGCCGCCTTATCTTCCGCAGGCTTTCTTGCCCTCGGCCGCGGCGGTCTCCTTCGGGTCGAGCTTCAGCGCGGTCTCGAACTCGCGCACCGCCTCGGCGCACCTGCCCATGCCGGCCAAGGCCTGGCCAGCCAGGGTGTGCGCGCCGGCGCTGGTGGGGTCGCGCTCTTGCCCCTTGCGGGCCAACTCCAGCGCCTTCTCCCAGTTCCGCTTCTCGAGGAAGACCTTGCCCAGGTTCACGTCGCGCTTGGCGACGAAGCGCGGGTCGTCGCCGGGCATGCCGGCGCGCGGCGGGTCCAGCACCTTGGCCAGCTCGGCCTCGCCGATCTCGCCCAGGGCGCGCCGGATCTGGGCCCGGATCACCTCGCCGTAGTTGACCTTGGCGAAGGGCTGGTAGGCGACGAGCGTCCAGCTCCGGTCGGTGATGCCGATGACTGGGTGGAGCCGCACGCCCAGCTTCCCGTAGAGGGCGTCGGTCCGGTCGACCAGCACCGGCATGCGCAGGCCCACCTGCCGGACGAGCGCCCGCACCTCGTCCGCCGGCCACGAGTCGGAGACCACCGCCGCGAAGGACACCGGTTTCGCGGCGAACTCCTTCTCGATCTCGGCGAGGCGCTGCAGCGTGTCCCGGGAATGGTCCTGGTTGGGCCGGAAGAAGACGAAGACCCCCACCTTGCCCTTCTGGAGCAGGGGCTTCTTCCCGCCGTCCAGCCCCGGAAGCTCCTCGTTCTCCACCGCCTGGCCCACGTCCACGTTGGCGAAGGCGAAGGCGAAGGAGCCGAGCGGCCAGAGGGCAGCCGAGAGCAGCGTCCCCAGGGTCCAGGCGGCCAGGCGCGTGCGACTCGTCGCGTTCAATCGGCGGCTCCGGGCTCAGCCCCCGCAGGCCTTCTTCCCCGCCAGCGCGTGGGCGTCGCCGGGATCGAGCTCGAGCGCCTCGGCGAAGGCCTCGAGCGCCGCCGGGCAGTCCCCCTGGGCGGCGAGGACCTCGCCCACGAGGGCGTGGGCGGCCGCCAGCCCGGGATCGCGCTCCAGCGCCTTGCGGGCGCTCGACAGCGCCTTGTCGTAGAGCCTCTGCTGGAGCTGCCGCCGGCCCAGGTTGACGTCGCGCATCCCCACCTTGGAGGCATCGGCGCCGGGCATGGTGGCCACCGGGGGCTCGAGCACCTTCCTGAGCGCGGCCTCGTCGATCTCCCCGAGCAGGAAGCGGATCCGCGCCTTGATGGCCTCGCAGTAGTTGAGCCGGGTATAGGGGTGCCAGGCCGCCAGCCGGTGCCTGGCATCGGCCAGCCCCACGAGCGGGTGCGTCCTCACCCCCAGCCGCGAGTAGAGCGCGTCGCCCCGGTCCACCAGCACCGGCATACGCACGCCAGCGTCGCGCACCATGCCGCGCACCGCCTCGGCCGGGACGCCGCCCGAGACCACCGCCACCCAGTAGACGGGCTTGCCGGCCAGGTCCTTCTCGCAGCCCGCCATCTGGCGCAGCGTGTCGAGCGAGGCCTCCTGCCCCGGGCGCACGAAGACGAAGACGTTGGCCAGCGCCTTCTTCGAGAGCAGCGGGGCCTTGCCGCCGTCGAGGGTGGGCAGCTCCTCGTCCGGGACGGGATCGCCGGGCTGAAGCTCCCCCGCCGGAACGCCCGCCGCCGGCAGCAGGGCCGCGGCCAGCGCCGCGAGGCGCCTCGCGAGCACCGGTCGCCTCCCTACCTCTTGGCCGCGCTGCGGGGCACGGTACGGTTGGTGTAGCTCTTGGTCTCGTGGCAGGTCTTGGCGCAAGAACCGCCGGTGGGCGTCTTGGTGTAGTTGAGCTTCAGGATCCAGCCCTTGGGCCCGTAGGGGACGCCCTCGCGGATGTGGTGGTCCTGCTGCGAAGCGTGCACCTCGTGGCAGGCCCGGCAGGTGCGGCCGCGCTCCGACTTGTGGACGTGGACGTAGTGCAGGTTGTGCGAGCCGTCCCGGAAGCCGGTCAGGGTGGTGGTCTCGGGCTCGGAGACCACCTTCTCGTTGTGGCAGCCGTAGCACAGGGCGTAGTTGCGCGGCTCGTAGGGCGCGTAGAAGGCCTTGGGGTACTCGGCCACCAGCAGCCGGAAGTTGTCGCCGCCGTGGGTCTTGTGGCAGGCCGAGCAGTCCTTGGCCTTCACCGGCTCGTGCCAGACCTTGTTCTGCTCCAGCCACTTCTTGAAGTTGGTGAGGGTGCCGCCCCGCCCGTCGGAGACGCCGTCGCGCGAGTGGCAGGAGACGCACAGGTCGAAGGGGAGCTGCACCAGCATTCGCTCCACGTTGGCGGCGTGGGGGTTGTGGCAATTGGAGCACTTGCGGCCGGTGGTGAGGGCGTCGTGCTTGACCCTGGACTTCTCGGCGATGGCCTTGACGTCCTGGTGGCACCGGTAGCACAGCGCGGTCTGCTCGGCGACGAGGAGCTTGCGCTCCCTGGCGTTGTGCGGGTTGTGACAGGTGGTGCAGGCCTTCGCCGCCGGCGGGTGCTTGTACCGGCGCGCGATGATCTCGGCGAACTCCTCGTGGCAGGAGTAGCACAGCTCGTTGCCGGCCTTGACGAGCGGCCCGGGATTCTTGCGGTCGTTCTTCTGGTGGCAGATGGAGCAGTCGCCGGCCTCGTAGGGGGCATGGGACCATTCGGCCTTCTCGCCGGGCGGCAGCGGCGGCACCTTCACTTTCGCGAGGCGCGGATCGGGGTCAGAGGCCGGAGCCGGGGCCGCCCCGGCGGCCAGCGCCGCCGAGAGCACCGCCAGCGCGACCAGGGCCTTCAGGGTGCGACGAGGTGCCATGCGCCGGACTCCCGGGGCGCGAGCCCCGCCTGAACCGCGGTATCCACCGCATCTACCTTCCGTCTCTTCGCGCTCTCCCGCCTCGATCCCTCCGAAGTGTACCGCCCGGTCGGCCCGCGCCGCCAGGACCGCGCCCCGGCTTCCTCGTCGGGCCGGTTGTGACGGCCGGTGCAGTCGTCCACCGGAGTCGAAAAACTTGCCAGGTCGCGCCCCTCGGGCATGCTCCATTCGGGCGATACCGCCCGAAAGCGCCCTGGTGTGGTCGGGTGTGGGAGCGTGGCGTGGCGCGCGGCAGGAACAGGAGACGGGTGGACCGTGCGGCCGCCGCGCCCGGTTCCGCACGCCCCATCCTCCGCGCCGCCGGGCGCGCGCTGGCCGGCGTGGCGCTCCTGGCGGCGGCCGCAGCGCTCGGCTGGAAGCTGCTCGCCGAGTCCGAGCTGCTGCGCATCCGCGAGGTGCGCTTCCAGGGGACCAGGCGGGCCAGCCCCGCCGAGCTGGCGGCGCTCTCCACCGTCAGGCCGGGGGAGCACCTGCTCACCGCCGACCTCCCGGCGCTGGAGCGGGCGGTGGCCGGGCACCCGTGGGTGAAGTCCGCCGAGGCCCGCCGCCTCCTCCCGCCCGCGGTGGAGGTGCGCGTCGAGGAGCGAGAGCCCGGGGCGCTGGTCGACCTGGGCGGGCTCTACCTGGTTGACCGCCAGGCGCAGGTCTTCAAGCGGGCCGCGCCCGGCGACGGGCTGGACCTGCCGGTGGTGACCGGCTTCACCCGCGACGACTACCTCCGGCGGCGGGCGGACCTCGAGCCGCTCCTCGCCGGGGCGCTGGCCCTCCTGGAGGGGTACTCGCGCCAGGGGCTCTCCGCCTTCGGCGCGCTCTCGGAGGTCCACGTGGACCCGGACGAGGGGGTGACCCTCTACATCGGCGAGGAAGCGGCGCAGGTCCGCCTCGGCGTGGGCGACCTGCCGCAGAAGCTCACGCGGCTTCACCGCGCCCTGGGCGCGCTCAAGGCCGGCGGGAAGAGGGCCGAGGTGCTCCACCTCGACAACCGGAACCGCCCCTCGCAGGTGACCGTCCGGCTGGCGTCGGCGACGGCGGCGCGAGGGAAGGGGCAGCCGGATGAGGCTGCCCCGGCGGAGGAGGCGAGCTCTGCTCGCCGACGGGCGGAGGCGAAGCCGCAGCAACTCGGCGGCGTGGGGGGTATGGGGGGGCGCAGCTTCACCGCGACCCCCCATGTGAAGGGGCAGGCAGACGACGGGGGGCGCGGGTCGGCCGCCGTTCCCCGTCCGGGCGTGACGGGTCCGAGAGGGCCCCGATAGGGCGTGGGCGCGAGCGCGCCGCTCGCCGGAGGAGAGCTCATGGCGAAGAGCGGAGACATCCTGGTCGGACTGGACATCGGCACCACCAAGATCTGCGCCATCGTCGGCGAGGTCACCGACGAGGGGCTGGACATCATCGGCGTGGGCTCGCACCCGTCCAAGGGGCTGCGCAAAGGGGTGGTGGTGAACATCGACGCCACCGTGGCCTCCATCAAGCGCGCCATCGAGGAAGCGGAGCACATGGGCGGCTGCGAGATCACCACGGTCTACACCGGCATCGCCGGCGGCCACATCAAGGCCTTCCCCTCCCACGGCGTGGTGGCGGTGAAGGACAAGGAGGTCCGCCAGCAGGACGTGGACCGGGTCATCGACCAGGCCAAGGCGGTGGCCATCCCGCTCGACCGCGAGGTGATCCACGTCCTGCCGCAGGAGTTCGTCGTCGACGACCAGGACGGCGTGAAGGAGCCGGTGGGCATGAGCGGGGTGCGGCTGGAGGCCAAGGCCCTCATCGTCACCGGCGCGGTCTCCTCGGCCCAGAACATCATCAAGTGCGCCCAGCGCACCGGCCTCAACGTGGCCGACATCGTGCTGCAGCCGCTGGCCTCCTCGCTGGCGGCCCTCACCGAGGACGAGAAGGAGCTGGGGGTGTGCCTGGTGGACATCGGCGGTGGCACCACCGACATCGCCATCTTCGCCAACGGCGCCATCGCCCACACCGCGGTGCTGTCGCTGGGCGGCAACCACCTCACCAACGACATCGCGGTGGGGCTCCGCACCCCCACCCACGAGGCGGAGCGCATCAAGAAGGCGTACGGCTGCTCCATGGCCTCCATGGTGGACAAGGCCGAGACCATCGAGGTGCCCTCCGTGGGCGGCGGCCCGGCCCGGGTGCTGTCGCGCCAGATCCTGGCCGAGATCGTCGAGCCGCGGGTGGAGGAGATATTCATGCTGGTGCAGCACGAGATCCAGAAGTGCGGCATGGAGGAGCTCCTGGCCTCGGGGGTGGTCATCACCGGCGGCTCCACCCTGCTCTCCGGCATGCCGGAGATGGCCGAGGAGGTGCTGGGCGTGCCGGTTCGCCGCGGCCTGCCGCGCGGCATCGGCGGCCTGGTCGACGTGGTCAAGAGCCCGCAGTTCGCCACCGCCGTGGGGCTGGTCATCTACGGCGCCCAGCAACAGGAAGGCAGCCCGTACTTCAAGATCCGGGAGGAGAACGTCTACCGCAAGGTGCGGAACCGGATGAAGGAGTGGCTGGGCGAGATCTTCTAGGAGAGCCCCATGTACGACACCGATCGTATCGAGCCGGCCGCTCGCATCAAGGTCATCGGGGTGGGGGGCGGCGGCGGCAACGCCATCAACACCATGGTCGCGGCGCGCCTCGACGGCGTGGAGTTCATCGCCGCCAACACCGACGTGCAGGCCCTCTCGGCCAACCGGGCCCCGGTGAAGCTGCAGCTGGGCCAGGCCGCCTCGCGCGGCCTGGGCGCCGGCGCGAATCCGGAGCGGGGGCGGGAGGCGGCGCTGGAGGGGCGCGAGGCCGTGGCCGAGGCCCTGGCGGAAGCCGACATGGTCTTCGTCACCGCCGGCATGGGCGGCGGCACCGGCACCGGCGGCGCCCCGGTCATCGCCGACGTCGCCAGGCAGGGCGGCGCCCTGACGGTGGGCGTGGTCACCAAGCCCTTCCTCTTCGAGGGCAACCGCCGGCGCAAGCAGGCCGAGGCCGGCATCGCCGAGCTGCGCGAGGCGGTGGACACCCTCATCGTCATCCCCAACCAGCGGCTGCTCTCGGTGGCCGGGGAGAACATGTCGCTGGCCGACGCCTTCAAGCGCGCCGACGAGGTGCTGCTCAACGCGGTGCAGGGCATCTCCGACCTCATCACCGTGCACGGCCTCGTCAACGTGGACTTCGCCGACGTGCGCACCATCATGGCCGAGCAGGGCATGGCCCTCATGGGCACCGGCCGCGCCGCCGGGGAGCGCCGCGCCGTCGACGCCATGCAGGCGGCCATCAGCTCGCCGCTCCTGGAGGACGTGGCCATCGACGGCGCCACCGGCCTGCTCGTGAACATCACCGGCGGCCCCTCGCTCACCCTGCACGAGGTCAACGAGGCGGTGTCCATGGCCCAGGCCGCCGCCGACGTCGAGGCCAACATCATCTTCGGCTCGGTGGTGGACGAGCGCATGGCCGACGAGGTGAAGATCACCGTCATCGCCACCGGCTTCGCCGCCAAGGAGGTGACGGTGCGCCCGGTGAAGCCGCGGCAGGTGGCTCTGCCGGTGGCGGTGGCCCGGCCGCCGGCGTCGCCGGCGCCGCCGCCGCGGCCCGCCGAGGCTCCCGCCGCGGCTGCCCCCCCGGCACAGGCGGCCCGCCCCGCCGCCGCGCCCCGCGCCGCGCCGGTGGCGCGCCCGGCACGGGTCCGCGACCCCAAGGGGTACCAGCCGCTGGCGGAGGACCAGTACGACATCCCGGCCTTCCTGCGGCGCGGGTCGCCGGGGGACGGGCGGAGCGGCTAGTGCCGCGACCGGAGCATTCTGCTCCGGGCGGCACCAGGATTCAGCGGTGGGATCAGCGGGGGGCGAGCCCCCGCCCTACGAGCCTCATTTGTAAGGGGGCGTGCCGCCCCCCTCCGTCGGCGAAGCTGCCGGAGCCTCCCCCCTGCTACGGCCGGACTCCCGGCCGGGGCCGCTTCGCGGCCTGAAAGCTGATCGATACGCATGGGGCGCGGCACTGGAACGGCCGCCCGGGTGACGGACGGCTCTGGTCGACGTCGACGATGGTCGTGCCGGTCATGTCGAGGCCGATGACCCCGGTTGGGCCGGGCTCGCGCGCCAAGAAGACGGGGCGACCTCCGGGGCGTCCGTTATCAACGAGCCGGCGCTTGAGCCTTCTCTGCGCAGGCGCCGGGCTCGACCATGACCTCCGCGGGCATCCTCCGCGTCTACGTGGTGCTCACGCTGCTCTCCACCCTGGCGTCCTCGTTCATCTGGGGGATCAACACGCTCTTCCTCCTCGACGCCGGGCTCACCGTCACCCAGGCCTTCGCGGCCAACGCCTTCTTCACCGCGGGCGAGGTGATCTTCGAGGTGCCGACCGGTGTCGTCGCCGACACCCAGGGCCGGCGGACGTCGTACCTCCTCGGCGCGGCGACGCTCCTCCTCTCGACCCTCATGTACCTGGCGATGTGGCGCTTCCGCGGTCCGTTCCTGGGATGGGCGATCTCCTCGGCGCTGCTGGGCCTGGGCTTCACGTTCTTCTCCGGCGCGACCGAGGCCTGGCTGGTGGACGGCCTGAAGGCGACGGGGTACCGCGGCACGCTCGAGTCGGCCTTCGCCAGGGGGCAGGTCGCCACCGGCGCCGGCATGCTCACCGGAACCGTCGCCGGCGGGCTCATCGCCGAGGCGACCAGCCTGGGGGTCCCGTACCTCGTGCGCGCGGCGATCCTGGCTGTCACCCTGGTGGTGGCGTTCATGTGGATGCACGATGTCGGCTTCACGCCGAGGCGCGGCGTATCGATCGTCGGGGAGGTCCGCGCCGTCCTCGCCGCCTCGCTCGAGCATGGGCTCCGCCGGCCGCCCGTCCGCTGGGTGATGCTCGCAGGCCTGTTCAGCGGCGGCGTGCCCATCTACGCCTTCTACGCCCTGCAGCCGTACCTGCTCGAGCTGTACGGGCGCAACGACTACGCCGTGGCCGGCCTCGCCGCGGCGCTCTTCGCCACCATGCAGATCGCGGCGGCCCTGGTCGTGCCCTGGGGGCGCCGCATCTTCCGCCGGCGAACCTCCGCGCTGCTCGCCGCCTCCCTCGCCACCGCCCTGGCGTTCCTGACGATCGGGCTCACCTCGAGCTTCTGGGTGGTCCTCGCCGTGGCGGCCGGATGGGCGCTGGTGTTCGCGGCAGCCCAGCCCATCCGCCAGGCGTTCCTGAACGAGCTCATCCCCTCCGCCCAGCGGGCGACGGTCCTGTCGTCGGACAACCTGCTCGCCTCGCTCGGGGCGGTCATCGCCCAGCCGCCGCTGGGGAAGGCGGCCGAGGCCGCGGGGTACCCGGTGTCATACCTGGCGGCCGCGGGCGTCGAGCTCCTCGCGTGGCCCTTCCTGCTCCTCGCCCGCCGGGAACGCGCCGCATCGGACCCCATCGCCCGCGATGCGCCCGCGCCATCCCTGCCCTCGACCGGCAGGTAGTCACGCCGCCGGCGGCTCGGGCGGCGTGGGGTCGTCGGGGAGGTCCGGCGCCGGTGCGCCCCCGAGGCCGAGCCGGTCGGCGATGGGGATCTGGGCCTTGATGACCAGCGCCGCCAGCTCGGCGAGCGGCAGCCCCCACTCCTCGGCCCCCCGGAGGATGTAGCTCCGGTCCACCGAGCGAGCGAAGGCCTTCTCCTTCATGCGCTTCAGCACCGACTCCACCGGCAGGTCGGCCACCCGCTTCGAGGGGCGCACCAGGGCGCAGGCGCCCACGAAGCCGGTCAGCTCGTCGGCCGCCAGGATGCCCTTCTCCATGGGCGTCTCCCGCGCCACGTTGGTGTAGAAGGCGTGGCTGGCCACCGCCCGGACGACGGCCTCCGGCCAGCCCCGCTGCCGCAGGATCTCCATGCCCCGCCACACGTGGTCCTGCTCGGTGGGGAAACGCTCGTAGTCGAAGTCGTGGATGAGCCCCACCACGCCCCAGGTCGCGATCTCGGCCGCGTCGGTCACGCCGCGGCTGCGGGCCAGGGCCCGCATGGTGGCCTCCACCGCCAGGCCGTGGCGGCGCAGCGGCTGCGACTTGGTGAACTCGGCGAGCAGGGACCAGGCGGCAGCGCGGTCGAAGGCGGGCATGGGGACTGCCAGTCTACCACCCCCGCCGCCGCGCCCCGGCCCCCGACCGGATGCACATCGATGCCTGGAGGGGTATGCTAATGTGCATGCGCACCACTCTCCAGATCTCCGACGAGCTGCTCCGTCAGGCCAAGCGCCGCGCCGCCGACGAGGGCGCCACGCTGCGCTCCGTGATGGAGGCGGCCCTGCGCGCCTACCTCGCCCCGCGCCGGCGCCGCACCGGCTACCGCCTTCGCTGGCGGGCGGAGCGGGGACGACTGCAGCCCGGCGTCCGCCTCGACGACCGCGACGCCCTCTTCGATCTCATGGACGGCCGTCCGTGATCGCCGTCGACACCAACGTCTTGGTATACGCGCGCCGAGAGGAGGCCCCCTTCCACGCCCAGGCGCGGCGGTTGCTGACGGAACTGGCGGAGGGCGACTCACCCTGGGCCCTCCCCTGGCCCTGCGTCTACGAGTTCCTGCGCGTGGTGACGCACCCCCGCGTCTTTCAGCCCCCCACCGACCTCGAGGTGGCGCTGGAGGACCTCGCTTCCCTCTTCGAATCCCCCTCGCTGGCGCTCCTGGGTGAGGGGCCAGGCCACCCGTCGCACCTCACGAGGGCGGTGGGGGCGGGGCGCGCCACGGGCAACCTCGTTCACGACGCCCACATCGCCGCGCTCCTGGTGGAGCACGGCGTGCGCGAGTTCCTCACCGCCGACCGGGACTTCGCCCGTTTCCCCGGTCTGGCGGCTCGGGACCCCTTCGCTTCCGCCGGGAGGTGAAACGTGAGGTCGTTCGCCCAGGCCGGCCTGGCGCTGGCCCTCTTGCTGCCGTCCATCGCCGCGGCGGATCGCGCCTCCCCGCCGCGGCCGGTCCACACCTACTCCATCGTGGCCCGCGACCCGGCCAGCGGCGAGCTGGGGGTCGCGGTCCAGTCCCACTGGTTCTCGGTGGGCGCGCTGGTGCCGTGGGCCGAGGCCGGGGTGGGCGCGGTGGCCACCCAGTCCTTCGTGGACCCGAGCTACGGCCCGCTGGCCCTCGCGCTCATCCGCGCCGGGCGCAGCGCCCCCGAGGCGCTGGCCGGCCTCCTCGCCGCCGACGAGGGGCGCGAGGTGCGGCAGGTGGCGGTGGTGGACGCCCGGGGGCGGGTGGCGGCCCACACCGGGAAGAAGTGCATCGCCGAGGCCGGGCAGCGGGTGGCGAAGGAGTTCTCGGTCCAGGCGAACCTCATGGCCAGCGCCGAGGTGTGGCCGGCCATGGCCGCGGCCTTCGAGCGGGCCCAGGGCGACCTCGCCGAGCGCATGCTCCAGGCGCTGGAGGCGGCCCAGAAGGCGGGCGGCGACATCCGCGGCCAGCAGTCGGCGGCCCTGCTGGTGGTGGCCGGCGCGTCCACCGGCCGTCCCTGGGCCGACCGGATCTTCGACCTGCGGGTGGAGGACCACCCGCGCCCGCTCGCCGAGCTGCGGCGCCTGCTCACCGTGGCCCGCGCCTACCGCCACATGAACGCGGGCGACCTGGCCGTGGAGAGGAAGGACGTGGCCGGGGCGCTGCGGGAGTACGCCGCCGCCGAGCGGCTCGTGCCGGACAGCGCCGAGATGGTCTACTGGCACGCGGTGGCGCTGGTGGAGGCCGGGCGCCTGGAGGAGGCCCTGCCGGTCTTCGCCCGCGCCTTCGCGCTCGACCCGGCCTGGCGGACGCTCACTCCCAAGCTCCCGGCCTCGGGACTGCTTCCGGACGACCCGGCCGTGATCCGGCGCATCGTGGAGGCCCGCGGGCCGGCCCCGGCCAAGGGCCGCTGAGGACCTTCCGGGGCCACCCGCTCGACGCCGCGCGCGCGTCGTGGTGAGATGCGGGCCCGAAGGCATGACCCGGGGCCGCGCCATCGCCGTCGCCATCCTGGGGGGAGCCACCGTGGCGGGCATCCCCACCGTCGCCTGGTTGCTCCACGAGCCGGACCGTTCGGCGAAGACCGTCGCCTTCTCCAGCGCCGGCACGGGGCTCGAGGCCGCCGACGTGCAGTCGGCCATTCAGGAGCTGTCGAACAAGATGAAGGCGGTCGAATCGGCGCAGACGCAGCTGCAGTCGGCGGCGGCGGTCCAGGAGCAGCGGCTCACCGCGACGCAGACCGCCGGCACCGCCCACGAGACGCGGATGCAAGGACAGGAAGAGCGCGTAGCCGCCCTGGAGGCCCGGCTGGCGGAGGTGGCCGTGGCCCGCAAGCGCATCGTCTACTTCGACGGCGCCAGCTCCACCTCGGTGGGACCGGCCTACACCCACCTCCGGGACCTGGGCCCCTTCACCAAGGCGTACGCCGGCTCGTCGGTGACGCTCTCCTGGAACACGCACCTCGACGCTGCGGGCGAGCCCGGCACCTTCTGCGACTTCCAGCTCCGCATCGACGGCAAGCCCGACGTGAGCCGGGAGGGCGGCGGCGGCCGCGCCGTGGTCTACGTCCCCGCCGGCCAGCAGGCGGGCAACGCCGCGGTGGCGGTGGCGGCCCTCTTCGGCCGGGTCGGGCCCGGCCACCACGTGGTGGGTGTCTGGGTGCGCGGCTCGTCCCGCGAGTGCTTCGAGAACTACGGCAACTTCCCGCGCTCGGTGCTGGTGGAGGAGGGCCCGGGCCTGCCCTGAGTGGGGCACCCCCGGCTTCACGCGCCGGCGGGATAGAGGGCCCGCGAGAGCTCCTGGACGCCTTCAGGGTGTCGTCCGTTATAACGGACACTTGGGCTGCAGAGCCCGCTTGCGCGCCCGCAGCGCTCGCGGTTGGCGCGATTTTCGCGAAAATCTAGTTCATTCGACCTGTGTCCGCTTGACAAGAGACGCATCCGTTATGTAGGAATACGGCACCTCGAGCTGGAGAGCCGCCGTGACGCCTCCCTCCGCAGCCGCAGTCTCACCCGCCCCGCTCCCCGGCCCGGGGCTGGTGCCTCAGGCCTGCCGCCTCTGCGGGGAGCGCAGCGCGCCCGCCCCACAGGCGGTGTGCAGCTCGTGCCTCGGCCCCCTCGAGCCGGTCTACGACCCGGCCCGGCGCCTGCCGTCGCGGGCCGAGATCGCGCGGCGCCCGCCTTCGCTGTGGCGTTACCGGGAGTGGCTGCCGGTCACCGGGGAGCCCGTCCACTCGCTCGACAGCGGCTTCACGCCGCTCCTGGAGGCGCCGCGGCTGGCCCGCCTGCTGGGCGTGGCCCGGGCGCTGGTCAAGAACGACGCCGTCTCCCACCCGTCGCTCTCCTTCAAGGACCGGGTGGTGGCCACAGCCTTGAACGCCGCGGCGGCGCTGGGGCTCGGCACCGTGGGCTGCGCCTCCACCGGGAACCTCGCCAACGCCGTCGCCGCCCAGGCGGCCCGGGCCGGCCTGGCAGCCTGGATCTTCATCCCCCATGACCTGGAGCTCGGGAAGGTGGTGGGCACGGCGGTCTACGGCGCCAACCTGGTCCGGGTGCAGGGCACCTACGACGACGTGAACCGCCTGTGCGCCCAGGTCGCCGACCGCTTCGGCTGGGGCCTCGTCAACCTGAACCTCCGCGGCTACTACGGAGAGGGCTCCAAGACCATGGCCTTCGAGATCGCCGAGCAGCTCGGCTGGCGGCTCCCCAGCGCGGTGGTGGTCCCCATGGCCGGCGGCTCCCTTCTCACCAAGCTCCACAAGGGCTTCGGGGAGGTGACCGCGGCCAGGCTCGCCTCGGGCTCCCCGCCGCGGCTCTACGGGGCCCAGGCGGCCGGATGCGCGCCCATCGTGGAGCTGGTCGAGCGCGGCGGCGACCTGATCCGCCCGGTGGTGCCGGACACCATCGCCCGCTCCATCGCCATCGGCAACCCGGCCGACGGCCGCTTTGCCGCCCAGGCCATCCGCGCCTCCGGCGGCCACGCCCAGGCGGTGAGCGACCCCGAGCTGGTCGAGGGGATCCGGCTCCTGGCCCGCGAGGCCGGCGTCTTCACCGAGACCGCTGGCGGCGCGACCGTGGCCGCCGCCCTGGCGCTAGCCCGCGCCGGGCGCTTCCGGCCGGACGACGAGCTGGTGCTGTGCATCACCGGCAACGGCCTCAAGACGGTGGAGGCCCTGCGCGGGGCCCTGTCCGAGGCCCCGGTCATTCCCCCCAAGCTGTCGGCGGTGGCCTCGCTGGCCTCCGCCTGAAGGAGATCGCATGGCGGTCCAGCTCCACATCCCCGGCATGCTCGCCCCCCTGGCGGGCGGAGGCCGATCGATCGCGGCCCAGGGCGCCACCGTGGGCGAGGTGGTGGCCGACGTGGCCGCCCGCCACCCCGCCCTGGCCGGCAAGCTGCGCGACGAGCGGGGCGAGCCCTACCCGTACGTGCTCTTCTACCTGAACGACGGCGACATCCGGCTGGCCCAGGGCTTCGGGACGCCGGTGCGCGACGGCGACGAGATCGTGGTCGTCCCCGCCCTCTCCGGCGGTTAGAGCGCCGGGAGCGCTTCCGCCCCTACCGCTGCCGCGCCAGCAGCAGGTCGGAGCGGGCCGTGAGCTCGCTCGTCCGCGCCAGGAGCCCCTGCACCTCGGCGTAGAGCGCCTCGGCGTCGCGGCCGCGGCGCGGCGGGCGCTCGCCCAGCCTGGCCAGGAGGTCGCCGACCTTGAGCAGGTGCTGGTGCGCCAGCAGGAGATCGCGGCCCAGGCGCGCGCCGGTGCGGGAGAAGATGAGGCCGCTCTGGAAGAGCTGCGCCAGCGCTCGCCGGTTGGTGTCGAGCACCAGCCGGCTCCGGTCCCGGTATTCCTCGAGCCGCCGGGCGTCCCGGACCCGGGTGAGGTCGATGACCGGGGAGCCGCCACTCCCGACTCGGGCCTCGCGAGACGTCTCGACGCTCCGACCGAGCGGAATGGTAGGTCCCTCCCAGAAAGGACGTCAACCGCCCCCGGGAGGGCGCGCGTCCCGGCCGGAGGCCGGATGCCGCTTCGCGACTTGACAGCGGGCGGTTTCGCTCGCCGCAAAATCCCTCGACCTCGACCTCGACCTCGACCTCGACCTCGACCTCGACCTCGACCTCGACCTCGACCTCGACCTCGACCTCGACCGCGACCGAAGGGACGCCCTCTCCCTCCGGGAGAGGGCACTCGGAGTCCGCCGAGACCATGGCGGGTGAGGGCGCCCGATCTCGACCCTCTCAGTCGAGGAATGGGTCGACGTGTGCCAGGATGGCGAAGGTCCATCACCTGGAGGCCGACATGCCGCTGAGAAGGTCCTGGCCGTTGGCGCTGGCGCTCGCCGCCATCGTGCTCCCCGGCTGCGCGCACCAGCCGCCGCCACTGCCCTTCGAGTCCCCCGGCTTCTTCAAGGGCCTGTTGCACGGATTCCTCATCGTCGGAAGCCTCCTGGGAAGCCTCTTCACCGACGTGCGGATCTACGCCTTCCCCAACTCGGGCTTCTGGTACGACCTCGGCTACTTCCTCGGCGCGAGCGCGTTCCTCGGCGGCGGCGCCCACTCGGCCCGCCGGGCCGGCAGGCGCTGACACGGGCCGCCACCTTCCCACTCGAGGCGGCGCTGGAGCGGCGCCGCTCGCAGTGAGAGAGGTCAGCGCGTGCCCTTGAGCTTCTCCCCCCAGCGCTTCTGGTACCGCTCACGGACGCGGGCGGCGGTAGCGGCGTCGACGTGCTTCAGCAACAGCGCCTTCGCGGCGTAGTTCACCTGCTGCCATTCCTCCTCGCAGCCCTCGGCGCGGTCCGCGGGCAGGTAGCCCTTGTGCACGATGCCGCCGAAGAACTCGGCGTCGCTGCCGTAGGCCAGGCACAGGACGTTGTAGTAGCGCTGGGCATTCAGGCCGTGGACGTCGGCGAGGTCGCTCTCGTCCGTCGTACGCGCCCGGGCCTCGCTGAGGTACATCCAGGCCGCAGCGCGGAGCGCGCGGTGAGCGACGTCTCGCCCGGCGCGCAGGAGCATCCAGCCCGCCACCTGGTCGGCCGCGTCCTCCTCCTGTCCCAGCAGCGGGACCGCCAGGATGTCGAAGAGGGCGTGGCTCGTCTCGTGGAGGAGCACGAAGGCCATGGCGCCCTCCCGGGCCTCGTCGGCGTCGATCCCCTTCTCCGCGGCCGGCTTGGCAATCCGCGCCAGATCGGCCACGTATTCGTAGCAGAAGATGACCTTGCCCTTGGCCGGGCTGTACCAGGCATTGGACTCCCCGTCGCATCCCTGAAACGACAGCGTGAGCGGCTTCGGCAGCCGGACCGGGCTCAGCACCTCGGCGAACCGCTCCAGGACCCGCCGCTGGCGCACGGAATCGGCCAGCTCGCGGTGGCGTGGGTCCTTGGGGGGAAGGTACTCGACGCGGACCGAGCCGGTCTTCCCGGCGGAGCGCGCCGGCGTTGCGGCCTGGGGCGACGCGCCGGCGGCGCTGGCGAACGCCAGCGCCAGGGCCAGGCTCGCGCCGACGCCTGACCGGACCGATGCTGGTACGATCCTCACGGCCTCCCCCTTCGGTCAGGCCGTGGCCGCGGCCACCAGCTGACGCACCTTCTCCAGCGCCTGGTCCAGGCCGGCCGGGTTCGAGCCGCCGGCCTGGGCCATGTCGGGCTTGCCCCCGCCCGAGCCGCCCAGGAGCGCCGCCGCCTGGCGCACCACTTCGCCCGCCTTGATGGTGGCGGTGAGGTCCCGGGTCACCGCCACCAGCAGCAGCGCCTTGCCGTCCTGCTCGCTCCCCAGCGCCACCACGCCGCGGCCGAGCTTGTCGCGCAGCTTGTCGGCGAGGTCGCGCAAGGCCTTGCCGTCCCCCTCGACCCGCTCCGCCAGCACCTTGACGCCGTTCACCTCCACCGCCCGGGCCGCCAGGTCGCCGGAGCGGGCGGTGGCCATCTGGCCCCGGGCCTCCTCGAGCGACTTCTCCAGCTCCTTCACCCGCCGCTGCACCTGCTCCACCTTGGCGGCCACCTCGAAGGCGCCCGACTTGAGCAGCGCCGCGGCCCGGCGGAGCTCCCGGTCTTCGCGCTGCGCCAGCTCCACCGCGCCCGGGCCGGTCCGGGCCACGATGCGGCGCACCCCGGCGGCGATCGACTCCTCGCTCTCGATCTTGAAGAAGGCGATGTCCCCGCTGCGCCGTACGTGGGTGCCGCCGCACAGCTCCTTGGAGGGACCGATGCGCACCACCCGCACCCGGTCGCCGTACTTCTCGCCGAAGATCATCATGGCGCCGGACTGGCGCGCCGCCTCCAGCTCCAGCACCGCCGTGTCGGTGGCGGCGTTCTCCCGCACCAGGTCGTTCACCCGCCGCTCCACGTCGGAGAGCTCGTCCTCGGTGAGGGGCTGGAAGTGGGTGAAGTCGAAGCGCAGGTAATCGGGGGCCACCACCGAGCCGGCCTGCTTGACGTGCTCGCCGAGCCGCTCGCGCAGCACGTGGTGCAGGAGGTGGGTGGCCGAGTGGTTTGCGCGGATGAGGTCGCGGCGCGCCTCGTCCACCTGGAGCTCCACCACGTCCCCCACCGCGATCTCGCCCGCGTCCACCACCCCCAGGTGCGTCACCAGCCCGGGCACGGGCCGCTGGGCGTCCTTCACCTCCACCCGCAGCCCCGGCCCGGTGATGAGCCCCACGTCGCCCACCTGCCCGCCGGACTCGCCGTAGAACGGCGTGGCGGCGGTGACCACCTCCACCTTGTCGCCGGCCCGGGCCCTGGCGGCGCGCGCTCCCTTCAGCACCAGCGCCTTCACCTCGGCCCTGGCCCGCGGCGTCTCGTAGCCGAGGAACTTGACCTCCCCGATCTCCTGCGCGATCTCCCGGTGGATTGCCTCCACCGCCGCCTCGCCCGAGCCCTTCCACTCGGAGCGGGCCCGCTGCTCGGCCATGGCGCGGTCGAAGCCCGCCTCGTCCACCGAGAGCCCGCGCTCGGCGGCGATGACGCGGGTGAGGTCCATGGGGAAGCCGAAGGTGTCGTAGAGCTGGAAGGCCACCCGCCCCGGGATCACCTTCTCGCCGCTCCGGCCGAGGCGCCCCATCTCCTCCTCCAGGATGGCGAGCCCCTTGTCGAGGGTGCGCCGGAAGGCCTCCTCCTCCTGGTCGGCCACCTTGACGATGAAGGCGCGGTTCTCGCGGATCTCCGGGTAGGCCTCGCCCATCTCGGCGATGACTGCCTCGCAGGCGGCGGCCAGGAAGGGCTTCGACAGGCCCAGGCGCTTCCCGTGCCGAACGGCGCGCCGCATGATGCGGCGAAGCACGTAGCCGCGCCCCTCGTTGGAGGGGAGCACGCCGTCCCCCACCAGGAAGGTGGTGGCGCGCGCGTGGTCGGCGATGACGCGCATGGAAACGTCGTCGTCGAAGGCCTCCGCCTTCGGCTCCGGCCCGCGAGCCGGCGAAGCCGTCTCGCTCCGGCGGCCCGTGCCGTAGCGCTTGCCCGACAGCTTCTCGATGGCGCGGATGATGGTCTGGAAGAGGTCGGTCTCGTAGTTGGAGCGCTTGCCCTGGGCCACCGCCGCCATGCGCTCCAGTCCGGCGCCGGTGTCGATGGAGGGCTTGGGGAGCGGGGTGAGGTTTCCGTCGCCGGCGCGCTCGAACTGCATGAAGACCAGGTTCCAGATCTCCAGCCAGCGGTCGCAGTCGCAGGCCACGCCCAGGCAGGGGCGCCCGGCCTGCTCCTCGGCGCAGGGGATGTCGTTCCCCTGGAAGAAGTGGATCTCAGAGCAGGGGCCGCAGGGGCCGGTGTCGCCCATGGCCCAGAAGTTGTCCTTGGCGCCGAGCTTGTGGATGCGGCTCTCCGGGATGCCCTGCGCCTTCCACAGCGCGAAGGCCTCCTCGTCCCAGGGCAGGCTCCCCTCCCCGGCGAAGACGGTGGCGGCGCAGCGGTTCGCGTCGAGGCCCAGCCACCTGGAGCTGGTCACGAACTCCCAGCCCCAGGCCACCGCGTCCTTCTTGAAGTAGTCGCCGAAGGAGAAGTTCCCCAGCATCTCGAAGAAGGTGTGGTGCCGGGCGGTGAAGCCGACGTTCTCCAGGTCGTTGTGCTTGCCCCCGGCGCGCACGCACTTCTGGGAGGTGGTGGCGCGGCGGTAGTCGCGCCTCTCGCGGCCGGTGAAGACGTCCTTGAACTGCACCATGCCGGCGTTGGTGAAGAGCAGCGTCGGGTCGTTCTGCGGCACGAGGGACGAGCTCTTGACGCGCCGGTGCCCTCGCTCCTCGAAGAAGCGCAGGAAGGCCTCGCGGATCTCGGCGGCGGTGGGGGATCTCATGGTCTCGAGGGCGCTCCGGAACCGCTGTTGATAACAGAGGATCCGGGGGAGATCCACCGCCCCGCCGGCCCCGCCGCCTCCGGCGAGGGTGCGGGACCCTCCCCCGTCGAGCACGGAGATGTGACGAATGAGGCAGGTGGACTCCGCGAGAGCCGAGGAGGTGAGGGCCCCGCCCGCTCCGGTCAGGGCGGCGGCAGCTCCACCCGCCAGCCGCGCGCCTCCCGCACCATCGTCACCTGGCGCGGCGGCCGGCCCTCCTCCTCCACGCGCAGCACCGCGCGGTCGCCGTCCTGGCTCGCCACCTCCACCCTCGACAGCGGGCGCGCCGTGAGCGACGCGTCGCCGAGGAGCAGCTGGCGGCCGCTCGGTGCCACCACGCCGGGCGCGCGCGCCGCCGCCTCGCGCGCCAGCGCGTCGAGGCGCTTCTGGCTCGCCTGGGACAGGAGCGACCACGCCTTGTCGGCGTCCCGCTCGGCCACCGCCTTGGCCAGCGACCTGTAGGCCGCCTCCGGGCCCGGGTCGCGGGCGCAGGCGGCGAGGGCCAAGGCGAGCGCCAGGAGGGCGGGGCGGCGCATGGCGGAAAACATACCGGCTCACGGGCGGCGGGTCGAGGAGTGGGGCCCTCTCCCTCCGGGAGAGGGCACTCGGAGTCCTCGGAAACGATGGAGGGTGAGGGCCACGACCTCGACCAGACCGCGACCACCACCTCGACCACGACCGCCACCTCGACCTCGACGAGGACGCCCTCTCCCTCCGGGAGAGGGCACTCGGACGCTTGGGAAGCGGTGGGGGTGTGAGGGCCTCAACCGCCACCTCGCCCCGCGATCGCGACCTCGACCTCGACCACGACCCTCGGGCAGCCGCCGGCACCGGCCTTCAGCCGTCACGTCGGCTGCACCGCGCTGTTCGCCCACGACCTCGACGTCGCGGTCCCGATCGCGGTCGCAGTCGCGGTCGTCATTCGCGGCTCCTTCAGCCTGGGTGAAAGGAGCCGCGAATGACGACAACCATCTCCTCCACCGACACCTCCCTCCCCTTCCAGCGCCTCGATGTCTACCTCGCCGCCAGGGAGCTCGCCCGCCTGGTCCACCTCGCCGGCATCCGCGATGCGGAGCTGCGCGATCAGGCCACCCGCGCCTCCAAGTCCGCCTTCCTCTGTCTCGCCGAGGGCCTCCCCAACGATGGCCCGGCCATGCGACGGTAGGGCGGGGGCTCGTCCCCGCCCCTGGTGCACCGGGGCGGGGCGCAAGGCCCCGCCCTACTGCTCGGCCTCCACGAGACCCTGGCCGCGGTGGACCTCGCCACCGCCGTGGGTGCCCTCGGCCAGGAACAGGCCGCGGCGATGCAGGCCCTGGGCCTGCGGTTCAAGCGCATGCTCCGCGCGCTTCGCCGTTAGCGCTCCGTTCGCGCACCGCTAGCGCACGAGGCCGGTGAGGAGCGCCACCAGGCGGTCCGCGAGGCGGGTCACCTCGCGGGCCGCCCCCGTCCGGGCATCGCCGCACAGGGCGGCGATCTCCACCGCCGCGGCGGCCTCGACCGCCTCGCCGCGGGCAATGGTGAAGGCGCGGGCCTTGTCGGCGCGGCTGACGCGCCCAGCGCCCTCGGCGCAGTTGAGAGCCGCGCTCTTGGCGGAGCGGAGGGCCTCGTCGCGGAGCTTGGGATCGCGGATCTCGGCGGCGCGGACGGCGAGGAGGAGGTCGCGGGCCACCGTGTACGCGATGAGCTTGTGGTGTGGGAGGCGGCGGATGGGGCCACGGTCGGGGTCGTGGTCGCGGTCGGGGCAAAGGTCGCGGTCGTGGCTAGGGGCAGGGCTGAGGTCGTGGTCGAGTTCGGGATTGGGGAAGAGGTTGTCGTTCATCGGTCGTCTCCTTTCACCCGACGGGGAGGAGACGACCGATGAACGACCCCGAGACTCGAGCGCGAGGATCCCCTGCCCATGCAGGCGAAGTGACGGGCGAAGCCCGGCACGAGCCTGCCACCCCGAGCCCGACCGCGACCCCGACCTCGACCCCGAACGCGACCCCGACCCTGACCGCGACCTCGACCGCGGCCGAGGGGCGCTCCTCTCCCTCCGGGAGAGGGCACTCGGTCGACTAGGGAACGGTGGAGGGTGAGGGCCCTGGCCGCACCAGCCTGAGCCGCCACACCGGATGGCCGGTGGCCAGGTAGCGCTTCTCCCGCGTGGAAGGGATCTCCTCGGGATCGCGCTCGGCGAAGCCGACCGGTCCGGCCCGGTTCTCGAAGCCGAGCGCCTCGAGCCTCGCTCGTGCCTCGAGGGCGTAACGCTCCACGTCGGTGCGGAAGTCGAGCAGGCCGCCCGGCTCGAGCAGCCGGAAGAGCAGGGCCGACATCCCGTCGTCCACCAGCCGCCGCCGCTGGTGCTTCCGCTTCCACCAGGGGTCGGGGAAGTGGACGTGGATGGCCGAGAGCGACCCGGGCCGGAAGAGGCGCGGGGCCAGCAGCCGCGCGTCGCCGTTCACCACCACCAGGTTGGCGAGGCCGCGCCGGGCGGCGCGGGCGGCCAGGCCGGCGGCGAAGGAGCGGCGCTGCTCCAGCGCCACCAGAGCCCGCTCCGGGTGGCGGGCCGCGAACGCCAGGGCGAATCCACCGTGACCCGATCCGATCTCCAGCTCCAGGCGGGCCGCCCCAGGACCGAGCAGGGCGCGCCAGTCGGGGAGCAGGTCCCGGGCGATGGGGGCGTCGTCCGGCGCCGTGAAGATCATCGACTGTGGGTTCCTACCACGTTTGGGAGATAATGCCGCCGCATGCGCCGGGCCCTCGCCCTCGCCCTCCTGGCTGGCCTGGCGGTGCCCGGCTGCCGGCGGGAGGTGCCCGGCCCGCCTCCAGAGCGGTGGCTCCCCGCCGACGGCTCGGCTGCGCTGGTGGTCCCCGAGCTGGGCCGGGCGGCCCGCCAGCTGGGCGCCGTGTACCGCACCGTGGTCGCGGTTCCCGCCGCGGCCGCGCTCGCGGACGCCTACGGCTCGGTGAAGGCCCAGCTCGGCTTCGACCCGTTCGAGCCGCGCGGCCTCGAGGACGCCGGCCTGGATCCGGCCGCCGGCGCCGCCGTGTCCTGGTCGAAGGGACGGCCCCCGGTGGCGGTGCTCCCCGTCGCCGACCTCGGCCGCTTCGACGGCACCGCCCGCCGGCTGGCCCGCGACCGGCTGGGAGCCGGCCAGCGCGTGGCGACCATGGGCGGCGGCCGCCAGGTGGTGGTCTTCCGGCGGGAGGCGGCCGCCCCCGCCGCCCTGGCCTACGCCGTGGCCGGCCGCTACGCCCTGGTGGCGACCGGGCCCGACTCCGCTCCCGCGGTGATCGCCGCCGCCTCGGTCGAGGAGGCCCGCTCGCTGTGGAGGAGCCCCGCCTTCGCCGAGGCGCTCGCCGGCCTCGGCGAAGGCCTTTCGGCCCTGGCCTTCGCACCCGCCCGCTCGCCGGCGCTGGCCGCCTTGCCCGGCGCGCGCGACGGCGCCGCCCTCGGGGTACGCGCCTCGAGCCGGAGCCTGGCGCTGCGGCTCTGGCTGCGGCTGGAGCCGGACCGCGCCCCGGGCTGGGCTGCCCTGGCCGGTTCCGGGCCGGAGGCGGCGCGCGCGGCGGGCCAGGAGGAGGCCAGGCTGCTCGCGCCCGACGCCGCCCTGGCGGTGCGCTGGGGAGGCGACCTGGCGGCGCTGTGGCGCCGCGCCCATCCTTTCATGCCGTCCCGCCTCACCAGGGCGCTGGCCTCGGCGCGCCTCGACCTCGAAGGCGGCCTGCTCTCGGCGTTGGCGCCGGGCGCGGCCCTCTCGCTCTCCGTGGCCCCCACCTTCACGCTCACCGAGTTCTCCTCCCCCTCGCCGGACCTGCGGCGCGCCGATCCCTTCCGCCTCGTCAGGCTGGAGGTCGCGGCGCGGGTTCGCGACCCGGCGCGGGTGCGCGCCTTCTCGGCCCGGGTGGCCCAGGTGGCCCCGCGCTTCGGGGCCCGCGTCATCGCCCGGGGCCCTGCCTGGACGCTCCTCTACGGCAGGGGACAGCTCGGCTGGTCGATCCAGGGCGAGCGGCTGCTCTTGGCCGGCGGGCCGGGCCGGCTCGAGGAGCTGGAGCGCCGGATCGCGGCCGGCGAGGGCGGGTATCAGGCCCCCAGCGCCGCCTCCCGAGCCGCGCTCGAGGGGGGCGTCGGCGGGGCGGTGCTGGACGGGCAGCGCCTGGTGGCGAGCGTCCAGGCCCTCCCCGACGAGGCCTACGGCACCGGCCCCAACGCCTTCGTGATGCGCTCCCTGGCCGACCGCTTCCTCGAGCCGGCCTCGCAGGTGCTGGCGGCCGCGCTGCGCTTCGACCTCCTGCCGGGCGGAGCCGTCTTCAACCTCGAGATCGAGGGGCGCGAGGCGCCCAGGCTGTGATCGAGCTCCGGTCCATCCGCAAGCGCTTCCGGGACGCCGATCGCGAGCACACCGTGCTCGACGGCCTCGATCTGGAGGTGCGCCCCGGAGAGGTGGTGGCGGTGGTGGGGCCGTCCGGCTCGGGCAAGTCCACCTTGCTCTACGTGACCGGGGGCCTGGACGGCGATTTCGAGGGCCAGGCGGTGGTGGCGGGCCGGGCCCTGTCGCGGCTCGGCCCGGTGGAGCGGGCCGCCTTCCGCAACCAGGCGGTGGGCTTCGTCTTCCAGTCCTTCAACCTGCTCCCGGCCCTGCCGGCGGTGGAAAACGTGCTCCTGCCGGGGCTGTTCTCCCGCGCCGCCCCCGCTCTGGCGCTCCGGACGCTCGAGGAATCGGCCCTGGCGGCGCTCGGGCGCGTCGGCCTCGCCGACAAGGCCCACAAGCTCCCGGCGCGGCTCTCCGGCGGCGAGCGGCAGCGGGTGGCCATCGCCCGGGCCCTCCTGGCGCGGCCTCGCGTGCTGCTGGCCGACGAGCCCACCGGCAACCTCGACACCGCCTCGGGGGCCTCGATCATCGCGCTCTTCCAGGAGCTGGCCCGCGGCGGGATGACGGTGCTGGTGGTGACCCACGAGGAGCGCGTGTCGGCGGTGGCCGACCGCGTGCTCCACCTCGAGGGCGGGAGGCTCCGGTGACAAGGGCGGTCCCGCCATGAGGCCGCGCGGGCTCTTGCACCTGGCGCGGCTCGACCTGCGCGCCGACTGGAAGGGGGCGGCCCTGAACGGCGCCGCCGCCTGCGTCGGCGCCGCGGCCCTGGCCTTCTTCGTGGCCCTGGGCGGCGGGGTAGGCGATGCGGCGCGGCGCATGTTCCCGGGCGAGACGCGCCTGGTGGAGGTGGTGCCCTCCTCGGTGTCGCTCGGGGCCGCGCTCGGGGGCGGGGCGCTCGACGACGAGTCGCTGGCCCGGCTCGCCACCGTGGAGGGCGTGGCCGGCGCCTTCCGCAAGCTCAACCTGCGCGTACCCATCTCGGCGAGCCGCCCGCCCGAGGGGGTGGCCCTGAACTGGCCCGAGGGGCTCACCGTGCAGGTGCCGGTCATCGGGGTGGACCCGGGCCTCGTGCGCCAGGACCTCGCGCCAGGGCGCTGGTTCGAGGATCGCGGCGCGGGCGAGCCCATCCCGGTGGTGGCCTCGGCGCGCCTGGTCGAGGTCTACAACAAGACCATCGCCCCCTCGTGGAACCTGCGCCGCCTCCCCCCCGGCGGCGCCCTCCTCGGGCTGCAGTTCCGGGTGCGGATCGGCCACTCCATCGTGCCGCTGAAGACGGAGGACCGGGTGGTCGAGGGGCGGCTCCTCCTGGCGGGGTTCTCGGAGCGCGTGCCGCTCTACACGCTGGCCATGCCGCTCCAGGCGGCGCGCCGCCTCAACGAGGAGTACCGCAAGCCCTTCCAGGGCTACAGCGCAGCCACGCTGCAGGCGGCGCGCCCGGACGACGTGCCGCGGGTGGCGGCGGCGGTGCGGCGCATGGGGTTCTCGGTGGACGAGAGCGACCGGGCCATGGCCGAGCGGGTGGGCGCGGTGGTGAGCCTCACCGCGGGTGCGCTGGCGTTCCTGGCGCTGGTCATGTGCGCCCTGGCGGCGTTGGCCATCGGCCAGTCGATGGCCGCCAGCGTGCGCGGACGGGTGAAGGACATCGCCATCCTGCAGGCGGTGGGGGCCACCGCCGCCGACGTCCGGGCGCTGGTGCTCGCCGAGGCGGCCCTGGTCGGGCTCGGCGGCGGAGCGGCGGGGGCGGCGCTGGCGCGGCTGGCGGCGCTCGCCGCCGACGCCGCCGCGGCGAGGGTGCTCCCGGACTTCCCCTTCCGGCCGGAGAGCTTCTTCGCCTTCGCCCCCTGGCTCGACGCCCTGGCGGTCGGGGTGGCGGTGATCTCGGCGCTCGCCGGAGCCCTCGCCCCGGCGGCCCTGGCGGCCAGGGTGGATCCGGCGCGGACCATCTCGTAGGACGCACGAAGGCCGCGAGCCCCGTCCAAGGACCCGCGGCCTCTCGAAACGGCGGGGACTGCCTACTTCAGGCCGGCCACGAACTTCGCAACCTCGGCGGCGTTGTCGATCTTGACCGGCTTCATCTTGCCCTTGCCCTCGTTGATCGCCTTGAGGGTAGCCGCCTCCGGCTTGCCCTTGATCGCGTCGGGGGCCATCTTGGTCCCCGCGCCATCCGGGCCGTGGCAGGCGGCGCACTTGGCCTTGAAGGTGGCGGCGCCGTCGGCGAACGCCACGGTGGCGAAGGAAACGGCGAGCAGGGCGGTGAGGATGCGCTTCATCATGCGTCTCCCTTCGTGGAGTGGTGAGCTGCCTTGCGACCGGACGGACCAGGTCCCGCTGCTATTCAAACGGGTACGCCCACCGGTCGAGCGGTGAGAGGCGGCGTATTACCTCCCCGGAGGGCCGAAGTCCATAGGCTTGACATCGGCCAGGCCCCATTTGGGGGTAGCCGGGTGTCACCTACCCCTCTTGCGCTACCGGGTGACCGCCTCGGTCGGGGGAATGACCCGGGGGTACACCACCAGCTCCTGGCCGATCTGGAGCTTCAGGCGCCGGGGGTTGGCGATCCCGTTCCAGCGGCACAGCTCCCCGAGCTCCACCCCGAACTTCTGGGCGATGGCCCACAGCGAGTCGCCCGCCTGAACGAGCACCGTGGCGCGGGTGCGGCCGTCGACTTGCTCGACGCGCGCCATCGCCGCCCGCGGCGCCGGCTCGTGCTCCACCGAAGAGGGATCCTGGCGCTGGTACTCGTGGATGCGAGCCCGCGCCACCGCCTCGCTGGCCGTGCCGCCGGACCTGCGGGCCTGGGCGCTCACCGGAACGACCAGGTCGGTCCCGGCCTTGAGGCGCCGGCCGGGGCGCACGCCGTTCATGCGCGCGATCTCCCCGGCCGAGACCCCGTATCCGGCGGCGATGGCGACGAGGCTCTCGCCGCGCTGCACGCGGTGGTTGGCGAAGGCGAGCCGCGCCGAGGACTCGAGCGCCGGCCAGGCCTCCGAGAAGGCCTCGGCCCGGCCATGGGGAACCTTGAGGGCGTAGGCGCGCGGCGGGGTGCAGGAGCGGCGCAGCTCCGGGTTGAGCTCCAGGAGCTCCTTCTCGGCGATTCCCACCGCCCGGGCCAGCGCCACGAGGTCGGTGGCGTGCGGGACGGTCACCTCCTGGTACTCGGTCCACCGCCCCGGCGTCACCTCCTCCGCCATGAAGCCGAAGGCCGCCTGGTGCTTGGTGATGATGGCGGCCGCCATGAGCTTGGGCACGTAGCCCTTGGTCTCCTTGCGGATGGTGCGCCCGCGGGCCATGGTCCAGAAGTCGGCCTGCCCGCTGCGCTGCGCCCGCAGGATGCGGTTCACCCCGGCGTTGTAGCCGGCCCAGGCGAGCCGCCAGTCCCCGGTCTGCTCGAGGAGCTCCTTGAGGTAGCGGGCGGCCGCGCGCGCCGCCTTCTCCGGGTCCCTTCGCTCGTCGACCCAGAAGTCCTGCTTGAGCCCCATGCGCTTGCCGGTCTGGGCGATGAACTGCCAGGGGCCGGAGGCGCGGGCGCGGCTGTAGGCCAGGTTGGCGAAGCCGCTCTCGATCATCGCCAGGAATACCGTGTCCTCGGGCAGGCCGGCCTCGGCGAGGATGTGGCTGTAGCGTTCCTGGTACTTGTGGTAGCGGCCGAGCCAGCGCACGAAGTGGCTGCGCGCCGGCTCGGTCTGGAAGAAGCGCACGTAGGCCACCACCGCGTCGTTCACCTCGACGGGGATGTCGTACTCGGCCTGCAGGCGCCGGAGGTCGTGGTCGATCTCGGGGAGCAGCGCGATCCGACCCTGTTCGTCCTCGCCGCCGTGGGAGTGCGCTCCCGACATGGCGTCGTCGAGCCGCTGGCGCAGCGGCGACTCCAGCCCCAGCCGCGCCGCGGCCCGGCCGGTGGCGTCCCCGGGGCGGTCCTGGGCCAGCGCCGCCTTCTCCTCGGCGGCCCGCATGGCCTCCATCTCGGCCGACTGCTCCTCGATCTCCTCCTCGATCGCCTGCTCGTCGCCCTGGTCTCCGGCGGCCGGTTCCGGCTCCAGGAGCGGCCGCGGCAGCGGTAGCCCGCGCGCGCTGCCCAGCAGCGGCGCCGACGCCGCCGGGGGAAGCTCCGCCGGGTCGAGGGCGGCGTCGTCCGCCGGGAACGAGGCGGCGCCGGTCGCGTGGCCGGCGCCGAGGAAGGGAAAGCCGAGGACGAGAAGCAGGGTCGGGTGCATGCGGTGGGAAGGGGCCTCCTCGACGCCATGTTACCGGGCCCGCGCCCTCCTGTGAACCAACCGGCCAGACCCACGCCCGCGGTACCCGGCCCGGGTATTCCAAGGTGGGTACGCAGCGCGGCCGAGGCCGGCGCGGGAGGTGGCTCGCCCAGTCTAAGCTCGACCGCCGCCGCGCGGGCGAGCGGGTGCATGGCCCGGCTCCCCCCGATGGCCGGGCACCGCCCTCCCCTATTCCGGCCCCGCCGCGGGCGTGCTACACGGAAGCCGCCCCGCCCACCGGCCGCCCGCCACGATGCAGATCGGTCCCCACCGCTTCCCCGGACGCTTCTTCCTCGCCCCCCTGGCCGGGGTCTCGGACCGGCCCTTCCGCACCCTGTGCCGGGAGATGGGCGCCGCCTTCGCCTACACCGAGATGGTGAGCGCCCACGGGCTGGTCCACGAGACCGAGCAGACCGAGAGCTACCTCGACCGCACGCCCGGCGAGACCCCCTTCGCGGTGCAGATCTTCGCCGCCGAGCCCGAGGTGCTGGCCCGCGGCGCCGCGGTGGCGGTGCGGGCCGGCGCCGACCTGGTGGACCTCAACATGGCCTGCCCGGTGCGCAAGGTGTGCGCCGGCGGCGCCGGGGCGGCCCTCATGCGCGACCCGGCCGCGGTGGAGCGGGCGGTGCGAGAGGTGGCGGCGGCCGCCGGCGTCCCGGTGACCGTGAAGATCCGGGCCGGGTGGGACGAGGGCTCCGTGAACTGCGTCGAGGTGGCTCGCGCCGCCGAGCAGGGCGGCGCGGCGGCGGTGGCGCTGCACGGCCGCACCCGCGCCCAGATGTACTCGGGCCAGGCCCGCTGGGACCTGGTGGCGGGGGTGAAGCGGGCGGTGGGGGTGCCGGTGCTCGGCTCGGGCGACGTCTTCTCCGCCGCCGACGCGCTGCGCATGCGGCGCGAGACCGGCTGCGACGCGGTGCTGGTGGCGCGGGGGGCCTGCGGCAATCCCTGGATCTTTCGCGAGCTCCGGGCGGCCGAGCGCGGCGAGCCGGCGCCGCCTCCGCCTTCGCGCGACGAGTGGCTGGCCACGGTGCTGCGGCACCTGGCGATGCAGGTCGAGCACCGGGGTCGCCAGCCGCGCTGGGCCGGGCGGCCCGAGGAGGCCGAGCGCCAGGCGGTGCGCGAGCTGCGGCGGCACCTCCTCTGGTACTCGCGAGGGCGCCGGGGCGGGGTGCGCTTCCGCCGCGAGGCCACCTCCGCCGGCACCATGGCCGAGGTGCGCCGGCTCCTGGAGCGCCACTTCGCCGACCAGGGCTCCTTCGAGCTCGACCCATCGCTGCTGGCTGCCGAGGCCATCTAGTGCTGCCGCGCAAGCATGTTGATCCGCGTTCAGGACGCGAAGCGGCCCCGGTCGGGCGTCCGGCCGTAGCCCTGACTCTGGGCGAGCGCAGGGGCAGGCGGATGAGCCTGCCCCGGAGCGAGCGGGGGTGCGGGGGGTGCGCAGCGCCCCCCGCTTCCGACGACGCGGCACGCCCCCTTGCAAACGAGGCTCGTAGGGCGGGGGCTCGCCCCCCGCCGATCCCACCGCGGAATCCTGGTGCCGCCCGGAGCGGAACGCTCCGGTCGCGGCACGAGTGACCATGCGCGCCCTGCTGCTCGCCGGCGGCCCGGCCCCGCTCCAGCGCGCCTGCGAGGCGGCCGGCTGCGAGGTCACCCGGGTGGGAACGGCCGCCGAGGGGCGGGCCCTCCTCTCGCGGGCGCGCTTCGACCTGGTGGACGGCCGGATCGCCCAGCCGCCGTCGCTGGAGGAGGAGATCCAGGGGCGCCTCGAGCTCTTCTTCGAGCGGCTCGGCAGCCACCACTCTGGCGCCCTGTACCACGCGGTGATGCGGGAGGTGGAGCGGCCGCTGGTGGCGGGGGCGCTGGCGCGGGCCCGCGGGGTACGCTCCACGGCGGCCCGGGCGCTGGGCATCGACCGCGGCACGCTGGCGCGGCGCCTGCGGGCCCTGGGGCTCCACAGGTGAGGAGGCTCTGTCCGTGACCGAGGTGCTGACCCTGGGCGCCTACGCGGGCGCCATCCTCATGGGCTCGGTGGCCGGCGGCGCCCTCCCCCTCATCGGCCGCATGGAGCGCTCGGACGTGCTGCTCTCCTTCTCGGCGGGGGTGATGCTCGGGGCGGCCTTCCTGCACATGCTGCCCGAGGCGGTGGCCGGGGCCGGAATCGCCGCCATGCCGCTGGTGCTCCTGGGCTTTCTCTTCCTGTTCATGCTGGAGCGGCTGGTGCTGGTCCACGTCTGCGCCGAGCCCGGCCCGTCCCAGCGCCTGCTGGCCCATCCTCCGCCGACGCCCCACGACGTGCGCTCCCACCCCGGGCACGAGCACGCCCACGAGGCCACCGGCTGCGACGTCCACACCCTTGGGCTGGCGGCCTTCGTCGGGCTGTCGCTGCACACCATGGTGGACGGCTTCGCCCTCGGGGCCGCCAACACCGACCCCTCGCTGGGCCTGCTGGTGTTCCTGGCCATCCTGGCCCACAAGATCCCGTCCAGCTTCTCGCTCTCGGCCATCCTGCGCGCGGAAGGGTACCCGCGGGGACGGGCGCTGCTCATGAACGGCAGCTTCGCCCTGATGGTGCCGGCGGGCGCCGGGCTCTATCTGCTGCTGCGGCAGGTGGTCCACGCCGAGCGCTTCACGGCCCTGGCCCTGGCGGCCAGTGCCGGCACCTTCCTCCACCTGGCGCTCTCCGACATCCTGCCCGACCTGCACCGCCGCGGCGCCGCCAAGTGGAAGCTCTCGCTGGCGCTCCTCGCCGGCGTGGCGGTCATGTGGGCGCTGCGCGTGGCGCACCACCCGCCGGGGTGAGGGTCGCCCCGGGCCTCCCCCTCCGGCACGTCCTCGCGCCGAGCGCGGCAGCCACGGCCGCGGCGCGCGGCTCGGTTCGCACGGCGCAACGGCGAGAGGCGTGCACCGTCCCGAGCTGTTCTGGAAACGCTTCAGGCGCGTCTCGCCGTCGCGCACCGGCGAGCACGTGGCGCGTCGCGGCGGCGCGATGTCCGCGTGCGGCGCTGCGGATTGTGCCGTCGGAGGAGGCCCGAGGCTCCGGGGAGGCGAAGCGGCGCGGCGCCGCGACCGGCGTACCGTCGGGCGGCTGCGGGGAAGCGCCGGCGGGGCGAGGCCCGGCGCTCAATTGGGGCAAGGCGCCGTCGCCGGCTGACCCAACCGGTACGCAAGATTCAGCAACCGGCGCAACAACCGGAAAGACGCCGGCGTCGAGGGCGCTAAGGTTCCTCCACGATCCACGGCCGTTCGGCGCCGCGGAGAGGAGGACTCATGCGCATCGACGTCCAGAAGTCGAGAGATCTCAGCTGCGGGTGGCGCGGCCTCGCCGCGGTCGCCGCCCTGTCCTTCGCCACCACCGCGGCGGCGCAGACCTGCCACCTCGAGTGGGCCCCCATGCGCGACGGCGTGAAGCTCGCCACCGAGGTCTACCTGCCGGACGGGCAGGCCGGCCCGTTCCCCACCATCCTGCAGCGCACGCCCTACAACCGCTTCCCGCCGGCCGCCGCCGGGAGCAACTGCAACAGCCCCGCCTTCCAGGCCTGGGCCGCCCGCGGGTACGCGGCGCTGAACCAGGATGTCCGCGGCCGCTACCGCTCGGAGGGGGTCATGGACGCCATGCAGCAGGAGGCGCGGGACGGGTACGACGCCGTCGAGTGGGCGGCGGCGCAGCCGTGGTCCACCGGGAAGGTCGGCACCATCGGAGGCTCCTACGTGGGGCTCACCCAGTGGCAGCCGGCGAAGCTGGCGCCTCCCCACCTGGCCGCCATCGCCCCGGCCATCACCGCCTCCGATTACCACGACCACTGGACGTACGTGAACGGCGTCTTCGACCTGTACTTCGGCCTGAGCTGGATGCTGGTCACGTTCGCCGGCGAACAGTACGAGAGGAACCTGGAGGCCATGGGGGCCACGCCCGCCGAGGTCCAGGCGCAGACCACCGCCTGGTGGAGCGCCGGGCTGTCGAACCTCATGAGCGACTGGGTGTGGACCCTGCCGCTCACCTCGTTCCCCGAGTTCCACGTCGCCCCGCCCGGCGCGCCCAACGAGCTGGCGCCGTACTATTACCGCTGGCTAGAGCACCCGTCCTACGACGACTTCTGGGCGCGGCTCGACGTCGAGCCGCATTACCAGGACGTGAAGGTGCCGGCGCTGAGCTCCGGCGCCTGGTACGACATCTTCCAGATCGGCACCGTCCGGAACTTCCAGCTCATGCGGGCAGAGGGGGGCACGGCCGAGGCGCGAGCCGGCACCAAGCTGGTGATGAACTGCTGCGGGCACGCCGGGCTGAGCGGCCTCATCGCCTGGGGGCCGGCCCAGACCGACCCGAACCTCACCGTCCGGTTCTTCGAGCGCTACCTCAAGGGAGTCCAGAACGGGTTCGAGGACGAGCCCGCCGTCCACATGGACGTCCTGGTCCCGCCCGACACCGGCACCTCCGGGACGAGCTTCCTCCTCACCGCCGACGAGTTCCCGCTCCCCGGCACCGACCATCTGGAGCTGTTCCTCACCAGCGGCGGGCACGCCAACACCCGGAACGGCGACGGCGAGCTGGTGCCCGCCCCGGGGAGGCGCGCCAACGGCAACCCCGATCGCTTCCGATACGACCCGGCCAACCCGGTGCCCACGGTGGGCGGCAACATGTGCTGCAACACCGCCATCCTGCCGGCGGCGGCGCAGGACCAGTCGGCGGTGGAGCTCCGCGACGACGTGCTGGTCTACACCAGCGCCCCGCTGAATGGAGACCTGGCCGTCATCGGACCGGTGGCGGTGAAGCTCTGGGCCAGATCCTCGGCGCGCGACACCGACTTCACGGCCAAGCTCGTCGACGTGCACCTCGACGGCATCGCGCACAACGTGCTCGACCGCATCGTGCGGGCGCGGTTCCGCCAGGGCTCGAAGATGCCGCCCTCGCTCATCCAGCCCGGCAAGCCCTACGAGTACACCATCGACCTCGGGAACACCGCCACCATCTTCCGCAAGGGGCATCGCGTCCGCCTCGAGATCTCGTCGTCCAGCTTCCCGCACTACGCGCGGAACCTGAACACCGGGCTCTCGAACGAGGCCTCCTCGGCGATGGAGGTCGCCGAGCAGGCGGTCCTGCACGACGCCGCGCACCCCTCGCGCCTGATCCTGCCGGTGGCGCCAGGCGTACGGGCGCCCTGAGCGCTGCGGCGCCGGCCCCTCGTTGCCTGGGCCGAGCCCGCCCGCGCCGCCGCCGATCCCATCGGCGGCGGCCGGGCCGCGCCCGTCACGCGCAGCGCAGCGCGGCCGCCAGGGCCCGGTCGCCGCCGCGGCGGAAGGCCTCCAGCGCCTCGTCGGCGGGCGAGCGGCCCGACGCGGCCCGCTCCCGCAGCGGCGCCAGCCAGATGCGCTCGTCGTCTCCGGTCTCGCCGCAGCAGTTCTGGCGGCACAGGCCGTCGCTCGACGCCTGCAGCAGCGAGGCCAGGATCTCGCGCAGGGTGCGGCCGTCGGGAGCCCGCCCGGAGAGCCCCTCCCGCCCGGCGGCGTCCATGAGGGCCCGGCGTTCCGCCAGGGTGAAGCGGCGCACCTGGTCCCAGGCCCAGTCGCGCGACTCTTTGCTGTAGAGGATCCCCTTCCAGAAGGCGGCCAGGGCCTTGACCAGGCCCGGTTCGACCGCGTCGGTTCCGCGCACCTCCACCACCCCCTTCACCCGCGCCTCGGGGAAGAGCGTGGTGAGGTGGTCCTCCCAGTCGTCCACGGTGGCGCGCTCGCCCTCGAGCCCCTCGCGGAGGAAGCGGCGGAAGGTGCGCCCGCCGCTGGCCAGGTAGCGCCCGCCGCGGCGCAGGAAGACCATGGGCACGTCCAGCGCCCACTCCGCGTAGCGCCGGTAGGCGTCGCCATCGAACCCGGGATCCAGGGCGAAGGCGAGGAGCCCGCAGCGCGCCGGGTCCACGTGGTTCCACACCTGCACCCGGAAGCTCCTCCAGCCGCTCTCGCGCCCGTCCACCACCGGGGCGTTGGCGCAGGCCGCCACCACCGCCGGCTGGACGGCCAGCGCCACCCGGAGCTTCTCGGCCATGTCCCGCTCCGACCCGAAGTCGAAGGAGGCCTGGGTGGAGCCGGTCATGGCCATCATGTCGGCCGCCAGGCGGCCCCGCTCCTCGAGGAACGGGCGCATCACCTGGTAGCGCGCCTTGGGCATCCACGGCACCGAGGACGGCGTGCCCCAGGGGCGGTAGCCCGCGGCCAGGAACTCGATGCCCAGGTCCTGCGCCAGGCCGCGGCACTTCTCGAGGTGGCGGTCGAGCTCGGCCGCCACCTCGTGGATGTCCTTGAAGGGGCGCCCCGACAGCTCGACCTGACCCCCCGGCTCGATGGAGACGGTGAGGCCGCGGTGCTGGGCGGCGATGACGTGCCCTGCCTCGTCGAAGGGCGTGTAGCCGTAGCGGGAGAAGCCGCGGAGCAGGGCCTCCACCCCCGAGGGCCCGCCGTAGGGCAGGGGCTCGACGGTGCCGGCGCGGATCGCCAGCTTCTCGTGCTCGATCCCCACCTTCCACTCCGCCGCCGGGCGCTCGTGCTCGCGGAACCAGGACACGAGCTCCTCGAGGCCGCGGACGGGCGGGCTCTCCCCGGTGCGGCGGTCGAGTGACATTCGAGGCGAATCTACCCGCCGCCCCGGGGAGGCGCCACCGGTGGGGCTCTTCCCCTGGCGCCCACCCGGTGTGAGGATGCGCCCGATGCCCGAGCCCCTCCACCCGGCCCTGGTCCACCTTCCCCTCGGCCTGGCCCTGGCGACCCCGCTCCTCGCCGCCGGCCTGGCCCTGGCCGCCTGGCGCGGCTTCTTGCCGCGCCGGGCCTGGCTGGCGGCGGTGGCGCTGCAGGCCATCCTGGTGGCCGGCGGCGCTGCGGCCCTGATCACCGGCCACCGCGACGGCGACCGGGTGGAGAAGATCGTCGGCGAGGCCCCTGTCGAGACCCACGAGGAGCGGGCCGAGGCCTTCGTGTGGACGGCGGGGGCAGTGCTGGTGGTGGCGGCGGCGGCGCTCTTCGCCCCCGCGCGCGCCGCCGGCCCCCTGGCGGCGCTCTCGCTGGCGGGGATGCTCGCCGTGGCCGTGCTGGCGTTCCGCACCGGCCTGGCCGGCGCAGACCTGGTGTACCGGCACGGCGCGGCGCGGGCCTACGGCGCGGGCGCGGCCTCCGGCCCTCCTCCCGCGTCCGGCGAGCACGCCCGGCACCGCCCCTGACCCGGCCGGCCCGGGGCGGTGGGTCTGGCTCGACCCCGCGGCTCGTCGATGCGCCGCAGCTCGGCGACGCCGTTTCGCGGCGAAGGTCGCGGAGCCCGAGGCCAGGCGTCCGGGGGCCTGGCCCCGATCACCTTGCGCCGCATGCGGCAGGCACCTATCCTCGTCTCACAGGTCCCCCGTGTTTTCACAGCCCACTCCCGAGAAGAGAAGCCCGCTGTCGTTGCGCCTGGTCGTCCCGTTCCTGGCCGCGCTGGCGGCGGTGGCAGTCCTGCAGCTCAAGCGGACCGGCGCTGCCTCGCGCGGCGGCGCCCCGAGCCCGGTCGCCTCCAACGGCGCCCACGCCCAGGTCCGCCCCGAGCCGCCGGAGCGCCCCGACCCCGCCCCCGACGACGGCTACCGCCTCGACGACCTGGCGATCTACTCGGCGGTGCTCAACAAGGTGGCCGAGAACTACGTCGACCCGCGGCGAATCGACCCCAAGGCCATGTTGCTGGCGGCGCTCGACCAGGTGGAGCGCACCGTGGCCGAGGTGCTGGTGGAGTCCGACCCGGCCTCCGACAAGGTCAAGGTGACGGTGGGATCGGCCTCCCGGGAGTTCGACGTCTCGGGGCTCACCACCATCTACAGCCCGCGGCTGGTGATGGGCGACATCATGGCCTTCATCCAGAAGCACCTGGTGGCCCACAAGAACCTGCGCGAGATCGAGTACGCCGCCGTGAACGGCATGCTCGGGACGCTCGACCCGCACTCGGTGCTGCTCGAGCCGCGCCTGTTCCGGGAGATGCGGCTCACCACCCGCGGCGAGTTCGGAGGGCTGGGGTTCGTCATCGCCATGCGAGACGGCAACCTCACCGTGGTCAAGGTGCTGAAGAACACCCCCGCCCAGCGGGCCGGCATCCGCGCCAAGGACGTCATCGTCAAGATCGAGGAGCAGTCCACCATCAACATGGACCTGCAGGACGCGGTGGACCGCCTGCGCGGCAAGCCCAGCACCAAGGTGGCCATCACCTTGAGCCGCGCCGGCTGGCCCGAGCCCAAGCGGCTCTCCATCGTCCGCGAGAACATCACCGTGGAGACGGTTCCCTTCGCCAAGGTCCTCGACCGCGGCATCGGCTACGTCCGGGTCTCCGGCTTCGCGGCCAACACCACCCGGGAGCTGCGGGCGGCCCTGAACCAGGAGCGCGCCCAGTCCGGCGGCCCCCTGAAGGGCCTGATCCTCGACCTGCGCGGCAACCCGGGCGGCCTGCTGGAGCAGGCCGTCGAGATGTCGGACCTGTTCCTCGGGAGCGGCCTCATCGTGCGCACCGTGGGGCACGACCGCCGCGACGTGCAGGTGAACAACGCCCGCCCCGACCGCGACGACCTCAACGGGATGCCGCTGGTGGTGCTGGTGAACAACGCCTCGGCCTCCGCCAGCGAGATCGTGGCCGGCGCCCTGAAGAACAACGGCCGGGCGCTGGTGGTGGGCCGCCAGACCTTCGGCAAGGGCTCGGTCCAGGTGCTCTACGACGACCTGCCGGGGCGCCACGGCGAGGCGCCGGCCCTGAAGCTGACGGTCTTCCAGTACCTCACCGCCGGCGACGTCTCGCTGCAGGAGGTGGGCATCACCCCCGACGTGCTGCTCCTCCCCGGCCGGGCCCTGAAGGACGCCGTCAACTACTTCGCGCCGCCGCGCATGATTGGCGAGGCCGACCTGGATCGCCACTTCGGCCACGGCATGGACCCCGCCGCCGAGAAGCGGGCCGAGGAGCGCCGCCGCCGGGTGGAGAAGGCGCCCCTGGAGCTGCGCTACCTCCTCGACGAGAAGGAGGACCAGGTCGCCAAGGCCATGAAGGCCGAGCAGAAGCGGGAGCAGGCGCAGAAGGCGCAGGAGGACAGCGCGGAGCCCCTCCCGCCCGAGCTGGAGGAGGAGGAGGTCGACGCCAACCCCGACGAGCTGGTGGAGGACTACCAGATCCGCTTCGCCAAGGAGCTCCTGGCCCGGGCCCCCTTCGCCGAGCGCGCCCCGCTCATGGACGCGGCGAGGCAGCTGGTGGCCGAGCGCCGCAGCGAGGAGGAGTCCCGGCTGCAGGGCCGCCTGGCGCAGCTGGGGATCGACTGGTCGGGCGCCCCGGCGGGAGGCCCGGCCGCCGGCTCCCCCCGGGCGGTGGTGACGGTGGCCCCCCCGCCGGGGAAGCGGGCGCACGCCGGCGACACCCTCCCCTGGACCGTCACGGTGGAGAATCGCGGCGACGCCCCGCTGCGGCGGCTGCGCGCCTGGACGGTGGTGGACAAGAACCCGCTCCTGGACCGGCGCGAGTTCGTCTTCGGGCAGGTGAAGCCGGGCGAGCGGCGCAGCTGGACCGTGCCGCTCAAGCTCCCCCGGGGCCTGGAGAGCCGGCGCGACGACGTGACGCTCCACTTCGAGGACGACGGCGGCCGGGCGCCCCCGGACGCGGTCACCTCGCTGGAGGTGGTGGAGCGGCCCAAGCCGGTCTTCGCCTTCAGCGTCCAGGTGGACGACGACACCGGGGGCAACGGCGACGGGCTCATCCAGCGCGGCGAGGACGTCCAGGTACGGGTGGACGTGCGCAACGCCGGCGCGGGCGGGAGCGGCGAGCGAACCTACGTCTCCCTGAAGAGCCTGGGAGACGAGAAGGTCTTCATCAAGAAGGGGCGGCAGGTGGTGGGCCCCCTGAAGCCCGGCGAGGTCAAGACCGCCGTGCTGAGCCTCGAGCTCAAGAAGGGCTTCAAGGCCGATGCGGTGCCGGTGCGCCTCCAGATCGTGGACGAGAGGCTCGACGAGTTCGTCTCGGAGAAGCTGGAGCTGCCGGTGGCCCCCGAGGCCCCGGTGCGCCCGGCCCAGGGCGCCGTGAAGGTGACGGCGGCCGAGGCGGTGCTGCAGGCCGGCGCCGGGACGGCGGGCTTCCCGGTGGCGGTGGCCTCGAAGGGGGCGGTGCTCCCGGTCGTCGGCCGCGCCGGCGACTTCTACAAGGTGGAATGGCAGAAGGGCCGTCACGCCTTCGTCGCCGCCGCCTCGGTGGAGGCGTCCCCCAAGGCGAAGCGCGAGGGAACCGTCGCGCCGGTGTGGCAGCGGGAGCCGCCCCGCATCGCGCTGGCGCCCGATCCGGCCAAGGGCCCCCCGGTGTCCGACGCGGAGCGCCTCCGCCTCGAGGGGACGGCGGTCGCCCCGGCCCCGATGGCGGGCGTCGGGACCCGGCTCCGGGACGTCTTCGTCTACGTGAACGACCAGAAGGTCTGCTTCCGGGTGGTCCCCGAGGCCGGCGCCAAGAGCACCCTGGAGTTCGCCTGCGACCTGCCGCTCAAGGCGGGCAACAACGCCGTCACCGTGTACGCCCGGGAGGACGAGGAGTTCCAGACCCGCCGCGGGGTCAGCGTCTACCGGCGGGCGCCCGCCGAGGTGGCCCAGCAGGCCCAGCAGAAGTAGGGTCCCGAGCGCTATCGCCCCCCCTGGGAGGCGCCGCCCGGATTTCGCGAACCGGGCGGTGCAGGTCTAGAATTTTGCTCTCATGGCCGAGGGCAAGACCCCGTCCTCCGCGGCCCAGGCCGCGGCCGGGGCGTCGCGCGGCGGAGGCTTCGAGCTCCGCCTGGAGCGCGCCCGGGCCTTCGTGTGCCTCTCCGACCGCCCGGTGGTGCCCGGCCTGCGGCTGGTGGAGCTGGCCATGGAGGTACCCGACGTCCGCTTCCCCTTCGACGTGGGGCAGGGCGCAGCCCAGTTCCGCCGGCGCCTGTGCGACCTGGCGCGGGTGGAGCTCTCGGTGGAGCCCGAGTTCCTCCTGGGCCTCTCCGCCGGCCTGGACCTCTCACGCTCCGGGCTGGCCTCGCTCCAGATCGGGCTGCGCGCCGGGTTCGCCGAGGCCGGGGGCCGCCTCGAGGGCGGCGTCCCCTTCACCTGCAAGCTCGGCCTGGAGCCGGAGGGCGACCAGGCCGTGGCGCTGGTGATCTACGAGGCGCGCCTCTACGGTCCGGCGGCCGTTCCCGCCGCCGCCCTGCCCTCCTTGCTGGCTCGCGCCGCCGCCGGGCTCTCCCGCCAGGAGGGGGCGGCCCTGGTAGTGGAGCCCTTCGGCCTGCTCCTGCGCCGCATCGTCCCCGCGCGCGGCTGGAAGCTGCCGCGCGCCTCGGCGGCGCGCCTGTCGCGGATCTCCACCGCCCCCGGGGAGGTGCGCCTCGCCTGGGACCGGGCCCACGCCGGCCCGGCCGAGGCTCCCTCCGACCCCGACCGGCTGGCGGCGCTGGAGGGCGCCCGCGCCTTCCGCGAGGCCGAGGCCCTGGTGGCCCGCGGCGAGTGGGACGCCGCCCGCGAGGCCTACCTGGCGGCGGGCGCCGCCGCCGCTACCCACCCCTTCGCCGGGGCGCGGCTGCTCTCGCTGCTCTCGGTGGACGAGGGCTTCCACGACGAGGCCCTGGACCTCTCGGCGCACTGGCTCTCCCGCCGTCCCGACTTCGCCCCGGCGCTCCTCGCCGAGGGCGTGCTCAGGGCCCGGCGCGGCGAGCGCGACCGGTCCGCGCGCGCCTTCGCCGAGCTCAGCGCCAGCTCGGCCCGCCGCGGCGAGGAGCTGGGAGCGCTCTTCGCCGCCGACGCCTGCTTCGCGCTGGGGCCGGACTCGGACGCGCCGGCCTTTTCGCGCGCCGTGGAGGTGGCGCTCTCGCTGCGGCGCGACCACCTGCCGGCGCTCAGGGCCCTCCGGGCGCTGGCGGAGCGGACCGGGGACCGCGAGGCGCTGCTCAGGGCCTCGCGGCGCCTGGCGGCCTACGCCCCCGACGAGGCGGAGAAGGCCGGCGCCCACGCCCGGCTGGCGGAGATGCTGCTCCAGTCCGATCCGCCCTCGGCCCGGCTCCACCTGGACCAGGCCCTGCGGCTCGCCCCCGACGACGCCGCCGCCCTGGCCGCCCTGGCCCGGGCCTGCGAGCTCGCCGGCGAGTGGCTGCGGGCGGCGCGGGCCCACGACCGGCTGCGCGAGCTCTTCCTGGCCCGCGGCGACGCCGAGGCGGCGGCGCGGGAGGCCCTGGCGGTGGGCGCGCTGTGGGAGGAGCGGCTGGGCCACCCGGAGAACGCGCTGCTCCGCTACCGGGAGGCCTGCGAACTCTCCGGCGCCTCCGGCGAGGCGCGCGAGCGGGCGGCGCGCACCGCCCACGCCCTGGGGCACTGGGCCGAGGCCGCCGACCACTACGCCGGGCTCCTGGGCTCGCTCGACCCGCGCGAGCCCGGGGCCGCCGAGCGGGCCGCCCGGGCCCACGCCGCCCTGGCCCGGGTGGCCGAGGAGCGCCTCTCCGACCTGCCGCGCGCCGCCACGCATCTGGAATCGTCGCTGTCGCTCGTGCCCCACGACGCCGAGGCCCTCTCGCGGCTGGCGGCGCTGTACCGGACCATGAGCCGCCCGGCCGAGCTCCTGGGGGCCCTCGATCGCCTGGCCCCGCTCACCCGAGAGACGGCGGTCCGGGTGGCGCTCCTGGCGGAGGCCGGCGACACCTGCCTCGGCCCGCTCTCGCTCCCCGACGCCGCCCGCAGCCGCTACGGCGCCGCCCTGGCCCTCGACCCGCAGTGCCGGCCGGCCTTGGAGGGGATGGCCCGCATCGCGCACGAGCGGGGCGACGCCCTGGCCGAGCGCGACCTCCTCTCCCGCCTGGTGCTGGCCGCCAGCGACCCGGCCGAGCAGGCGGCCACCTACGATCGCCTGGCCGCCGCCGCCGAGCGGGCCGGGGACCTCGAGTCGGCGAGCCGGGCCGCCGCCTCGGCCCGGCGCGCAGAGCCCTCGCTGCCGCGCCTGCGCGAGGCGGCTCGCATCGCCCGCCTGGCCGCCGACGGCGGGACGCTGGCCGAGCTCCTGGCCGAGCTCGCCGCCGCCTCCCGCGCCGCCGGCGACGCCCCGGCCGCGGCGGCCGCCTGGCTGGAGCGGGCCGCCCTGCTCGGCGCCTCGAGCCCGGCGCAGGCCATGGCCGCCCTCCACGAGGCGCGGGCGCTGTCCCCGGGCGACCCCCAGGTGCTCGCGGCCCAGGCCGACCTGGCCGAGGCCAGCGGCGACTTCTCCACGGCGTTCACCGCCCTGCGCGCCCTCCTCGCCGGAGGGGCGGAGGGCGCGCCCGGGCTGGAGCTGCGCGCCGCCCGCGCAGCCCACAAGGGCGGCGACCTCCGCGCCGCCCGGGAGCATGCCCAGCGGGCGCTGGACCTAGAGACTCCCGGCGCGGCGGCCCTTCTGGAAGAGGTGCTGGAGGGCAGCGACGACCACTCCGCCCGCGCGCTCCTGGCCGAGCGCACCGGCCGCCTCCTCGAGGCCGCCCGCCTGTGGGAGCTCGCCGGCCAGCCGGAGCGGATGCGGGCCGCGCTGGAGCAGGCGGCTCGCGACCCGGCCGCACCCGAGGAGGCGCTGCGCCGCCTCGCCGAGGCGCGCCTCGCCGCCGGCGACCGCGGCGACGCCGCCGAGGTCCTCTCCCGGCTGGCGGCGCGCCGGGAGGGAGCCGAGCGCTCGCTCCTCGCCCGCCGCGCCCTGGAGCTCGACCCCGACTTCGCCCCGGCGCTGCGCCTGCGCCTGGCCGACGCGGGAGAGCCGCCCGCGCCGGCGGAGCGGGCCCAGCTGCTCGCCCGCCTGGCCTCGTCCCCCGATCTGCCGCCGGAGGAGGCCGCCGCCGCCCTCGCCGAGCGGGCCCGGCTGCTCGCCTCCGGGGAGGCGCCGGGCGGCCCGTCCGAGGCGCTCATCGCCGCCCGCCGGTGGGTGGCGCTCGCCCCGCGCCAGGCGGCCGCGCTGGACCTCCTCGCCGAGGTGTCGTCGGCCGCCGGCGACGCCGCCGGGGCCGCCCGGGCCTTGCTCGAGCGCGCTGAGGTGGCGCGCCAGTCGGGCGAGGAGGAGCCCGCGGTCCGGCTGGTCGCGGCCGGCCACGCCGCCCTGGCGAGCGGCCTCCACGACGAGGGCGAGCAGGCCCTGGGCGAGGCGCTCCGGCTGGGCCTCGATCGGGAGGAGGCCCGGGCCGCCTGGGCCGCGCTCGCCGAGCGCGCCCGCGCCCGCGGCGACGCCCCGTCGGAGCGCGCGGCCCTGGCTGCCCTGGTGCCGCTCGTGCCCACCGGGAAGCGGCCCGGGCTCCTCACCCGGCTGGCCGGCCTGCAGCTCGAGGCCGGCGACCTCGGCGAGTCCCGGACCAGCGCCGAGGAGGCGAGGACCCTCGCTCCGCGGGACCTGGCGGCGCTGGAGGCCTGCCGCGCCGCGGCCGAGCGCCAGGGGGACCTCTCCGCGGTGGCGGTGCTGCTCGCCGAGATGGCCGAGCTCGATCCGGAGCGCGCCGGAGAGCGGCTCCTCACGCGGGCCCGCCTGCTGGCCGGGCCGCTGGCCGACCCGGTCGGCGCCGACCGCGGGTACGGCGAGGCGCTGGCCCGCCTCCCGCCACAGTACCCGCTGGCGGCCGAGCAGGCCCGCCTGCGCCGGGATACGCCGGCGCTGCGCGACCTCCCCTGGGGCGAGCCGCTGGAGCGCCTGGCCCTGCGGCTCCCCGACCAGCGCGCGGCCGCCCAGGCCTTCCGCGACGCCGCGGTCCTGGCGCTCTCGCAGGACGACGGGCCGGCCGCCGTCCGCAGCGCCCGCCGCGCCTGGTCGCGCACCCGCGACGAGCCCGGCTTCGCCGGGCCGCTCCTGGCGCGCGTCCTCTACCTGCGCGGCGGCGGCGCCGAGGCGCTGGTGCTCCACCACGGGCTCTTCCAGGCGGGCTTCCCCGGCATCGACGAGGGCGAGGCGGCGGTGCTGTGCCGCCAGCTGGCCGAGCTGGCCGAGGATTCGGGCGACGGCGGGCTGGCCCTGGAGGCGCTCGACCGCCTGCTCGAGCTCCGGCCGCAGGACCTGGAAGCCGCCGAGTGGCGCTTCCGCCTCGACCCCGACCGGCGCCGCGCGGCGCTGGCCCTGGCCGACGTGGCCGGCGCCACGCGCTCGGCCCGCCGCCGCGCCCGGGCGCTGGCCTTGGCCGCGGACTCCGCCCACCGCCAGCTCGCGGATCCGGCGCTGGCCGATGCCCTGTGGCGGCGAGCCCGCCAGGCCGCGGCCGACACCCCGGCGCTCCTGGCCGAGGTCGAGACCGTCAGGCTGGAGGCCGCCCGGCGCGACCACGACCCCGCCGCGCCGCGGCTGCCCGAGGAGCTGGTGGACGCCCTTCACGACGCGGCCCAGGCCTGGCAGGCGGCGGGCGAGGCCGGCACCGCCCGGACGCTCCTGGAGGAAGCGGTGGAGCTCCTGCGCCGCCACGGGCGCGCCGGCGACGCCGCCGCGGACCTGCGCCGCCTGGAGGACCTGGCGGCCGGGCAGAAGGCCGCTCCGGTGGCGGCGGCCTACGCCCGGGACGCCGCCAAGCTGCACCGGGAGCGCGGCGACCTCGGCGCCGCAGAGCAGGCCCTGCGCCGCGCGGTGGCGCACCACCGGGGCGACGTCGAGGCCTGGGGGGAGCTGGAGGCGCTGGCCCTCGAGCTCGGGAAGGAAGGGGTCCCCCTGCTCGGCGAGGCCCTGGCGGCCCGGGGCGAGCGCGCCCAGGGCACCGCCCGCGCCGAGGCGCTCACCGGCCTGGCGCGGCTGCTCAGCGGCCCGCTGGGCGAGCCGGAGCGGGCGCTGGCGGCGCTGCGCGGCGCCCTGGCCGCCGACCCCGCCTTCGAGCCCGCCCAGGCCGACCTCGAGGCGCTCCTCCGCTCCCTGGGAAGGGCGCAGGACCTGGCGCGGCTGCTCCTGGCGCGAGCCGCCTCGAGCGACGACCCGGCCCGCCGGGTGGTGCTGCGGCGCGAGGCCGCCGAGGCGCTGGAGGGCCTCCCCGACGAGGCGAGCCGGGCCCTGGCCGCCGAGGCCCTGGCCGCGGCGCTCTCCGACGCCCCCGATGATCCAGAGATCGCGCGGCTCCTGTCGCGCCTCCTGGTCTCGCTGGGCCGTCGCGAGGAGGCCGTCCCCCTGCTGGCGGCGCTGGTGCGCGCCGACCCCGAGGACGAGGAGAGCGCCGGCCACCTGGCCGCCGCCTGGTCGAGCCGGCACCACGAGCGCGCCCAGCTGTTCCGGGCGCGCGCCGCCGCCGCCACCGGCGCCACCCGCGCCCAGAGGCTGCGCGAGGCGGCCAAAGCCCTCTTCGCGGCCGGCGAGGACGTGGAGGCGCGCGGCCTCCTCCGCGAGGCCTTCGACGCCTGGCCCGCCGACGACGGCGCCTTCCTGGCGGCGGTCCGCGACGCCGCCGCCGACATCGACCGGCTCGACCACGTGCTCTCGGCCCGCGCCCGCGCCATGCCCGCCGAGGCCGCCGGCTGCCACCGCGCCCGGGCCGACGCCCTCCTGGCCTTCGGACGGGCCGCCGACGCCCTCGAGGCCTACGAGGCCTGCCTGGCCGTCTCCCCCGACGACGGCAGCGCCCTGGCCATGATCGCCGAGGTCCGCGCGCAGCAGGGCCGCGACGAGGCCGCCGCCGAGGCGGATGGCCGCCTGCTGGCGCTGGCCGAGAAGAGCCCGGGGTCGGTCCCGGAGTCGGCCGAGGCCCGCGCCCGCTACCGCCTGGGGCTCGCGGCCTGGGCCCGCGGCCGGCCGGACGAGGGGACGGCCCACCTCTCTCGCGCCCTCTCCCTGGCGCCGAACGACGAGCGGGCCGGCATCGCCTGGGCCGCGCTGGCGAGCGGACACGCCGCCCGCGGCGACGGCGACTCCGCCCTGGCGGCCGCCCGGCGCCGCGTGGAGCGGGCCGCCGAGCTCGGGCTCGCGGCCGAGCGGCGCGAGGCGCTGGAGGCCGGCGCCGCCCTGGCGGCCCAGTTCGGCGACCGGGGAGCGGACGCCGCCGGCGTCCTCGAGGGACTCACGGCGCTGCGCCTCGCCGACGCGGGGGCCGGCGATCCGGGGCTGGACTCGGTGTTCGAGCGCGCCATCTCCTCGCTCCTGCGCCTGGGCGAGAACGCCCGCGCCGAGGCCCTCATCGCGCTGGCGGCGCGCCACGCCGAGGGGCACCGCCGGGCCGAGCTCCTGGGCCGGATCGCCGACGCCGCGCAGGCGCGCGGCGACCGGGCCGCCGCCCGGGAGGCGCGGGCGGGCGCCTTCGACGCCGAGCCGGCGGTGGAGCTGGACGCCGCCCGGCTGGAGGCCCTGGAACGGTCCGGCGACCCGGGCGCCCTGGCCCAGGCGCTGGAGCACGCCCTGGCCGCCGGGATCGGCGACCCGGCCGTACTCACCGCCAAGCTGGCGCGGACCCGCGCCCTGCTGGGCGACCCGTGGGGCGCGGCGCAGGCCTGGGAGGCGCTGGTGGCGAGGGGCCCGGCGGCCCCCGAGTACCACGAGGCCATCCGGGAGCTGGAGCTGCACCATCAGCGCAGCGGCGACGCCCGCGCGCTGGCGGCCGACCTCACCCGGCGCGCCCGGGAGTCGGAGAACCCGGGCGAGCGGGCCCGGCTCTGGCTCGAGGCCGCCCAGGCGCTGGAGCGAGGCGGCGCCGAGCCCGCCGAGGTCCGTTCGGCGCTGGAGCAGGCCTGCGACGCCGACCCGGACGAGGCCGCGCCCTGGCGGTCGGTGGCCGCCCACGAGGGGCGCCGCGGCGACTCGGTCGCCGCCGCGCGCGCCCACCTGGCGGTGGCCATCCGCACCGAGGGTGACGAGGCCGCCCGGGCGGCGCTGGAGGCGGCCCGCATCTTCGAGTCCATCGGCCGCCCCGCCGACTCGGCCCGCGCCTACGCGGCGGTGCTGCACGCCCGTCCGGGCTCGTGGCGGGCGCGGCGGGCGCTGGCTGCACGGTCGATGGAGAAGGGGGACCCGGTCGCCGCGGCCGAGCACCTGGCGGCGGTGGACCCCATGGAGGTCCCTCCCGCCGACGAGCTCGAGTTCCTGCGCTCGCGGGCCCAGGCCTTCTCGGCGGCGGGGCGCGAGGCCGAGGCCATGGAGGGCTTCCGCGAGGTGTTCCAGGCCGATCCGGGCGACGAGGTGGCCTTCGACCACCTGGCGCCGGTGGCCCGCGCCACCGGGCGGGCCGAGCCCTGGCTGGAGCTGGCGGCGCGCCACGACGCCGCCCTGGCCGCCTCCGGCAACGCCGCCCGGCGGCGCGACCTGCGCTGCCAGCGGGCCCGGCTGTTCGAGGAGATGGGGCGCCTGGAAGCGGCGGAGGGGGCGTGGCGCGCCGCCCTGGAGATCGATCCCGACTTCCAGCCGGCCCGGGAGGCCCTGGAGGCGCTGGCCGGCCGATCGGCCGACTGGGCCGCGGCCGCCGCCAAGCTGGGACGGGAGGCGGAGCGCACCGCCGAACCAGCCGAGGCGGCGGCCCTGTGGCTCCGCCGCGGGCGGATGCTGCTCGAGCGGACCCGAGACCCGGGGGAGGCCGCCGCATCCCTGGCTCGGGCCGCGGCGCGCGCCGACGAGGCGCCGGGCCTGCCCGCGGCGGCTCGCCTCGCAGCCGAGGCGCGAGCGCTGCTCGACGCCCTGGCCCCGGTTGCCGGGCCCGGGGCGGAGGCCCCGCCCCCGGCCGCGGCAGCTCCAGAGCCGGCGGCCGATCCGGTGGCGGAGCTGCTGCGCGCCCAGGCCGAGACCGCCTCCGGCCCGGAGCGGGCCGAGCTGTACGAGCGGTTGGCAGGCCACCTCGAGCGCGCCGGCGCCCGCGCCGGAGCGGGGGCGGCGCTGCTCTCGGCCCTGGAGGCCGATCCGGGCCGGGACCTCACCTTCGCCTGGTTCCTCTCGCTGGCGGAAGGCGACCGCCAGGCGCTGGAGCGCGGACACCGGCTCAGGGTCGGCGCCCCGTCTGACGAGCCAGCGCGCGCCGCGGCGCTCGCCGACCTGGGCGCCTTCCTGGCCGAGGATCCGGCCCGCCAGGGCGAGGCCCAGGCCGCGCTGGAGGAGGCGCTGGCGATCGATCCCGGCAGCCTCCCCGCCGCCGAGGCCCTGGCTCGCCTCCCCGCCCAGGCCGCCCCGCCCGCCCCGGAGCCCGCGCCCGAGCCGCCTCCCGCCGAGCCGCCCGCCGTCGAGCCGCCGCAGCCGCTCGACCTCGCCGAGGCGCTGAGCTCCCTGGAGCCACTGGAGTTCGAAGATCTCGGCGAAGCGCGCGCGGACCTGGGCGAGGCCGCCGAGGCCGCGGCGCCGCCCGAGCCTCCCGGCCCCGGCGAGCCCTCCCTCGAGCCCCCTCTGCTCGAGCTCGTCGAGGAGCCGGTCGACGCGCCCCCGGAGGGGAGCACGGCGCCTGGTCAGATCGCCGACCTGCCGCCGCTCGACCTGGCCGTGGCGTTCGAGGACGCGGAGGTGGAGGGGCTGGCCGTTCCCGAGCCGGGCGATCCGGCCCGGCGGCTCCACGCCCAGGCGCGGGCCCGGGGCGAGGCCGGCGAGGTCGAGGCCGCCTATCAGCTCCTGCGGGAGGCGCGAGCGCTCGACCCCGCCGACCTCGGGATCATGGCCGACCTGGCCTGGGCCGCCGAGGCCATGGGGTACCTCGAGGAGGCAGTGGAGCTGTCCGAGCGCCTCGCGGACGCGGTGGCCACGGCCGACCCGGCGGGCGCCGCCCAGCGCTACCGGGAGTGCGCCGCGGTGGTGCGCGACCGCGTGGGGGACCTGGACCGGGCGGCGGCGTTGCTGGAGAAGGCCGCCTCGCTCCGGCCCGAGGACGAGTCGCTCGGCGCCGAGCTGGCCGCGCTCCGCGCCCGGCGCGAGGAGGCGGCCCGCCCGACGCTCTCCGACCTCCTCGAGCGGGCCCGCCGCGACCCGGCCGACCTCACGGCGCTCCAGGGCGCGGCCTCGCTCTGCCGGCAGCAGGCGGCGAGCGCCTCCGACCCCGCTGCGGCGGCGCTGCTGCTCGAGCGGGCCCGGGCGGCGGAGGGCCTCTCGCGGTTCCTCTCGCCCGGCCTCCCGGCGGCGGAGTCGCCCCCGCTGGCGTCGCGCCTGCCTCCGGAGGTCCGCGCCCGCGTCGCGGTCCCCGGCGCCGAGGG
>DASTPH010000166.1:0-4793 GCA_035762305.1 Anaeromyxobacteraceae bacterium | reverse complement strand
GACGGCGCTGGTCGCACCCGCGCAGGCCACGTATCGGTCGCCGTCGAGCGTGATGGTCACGCCCTCGAGCGTTTGCCAACTCCCTCCCCAGTACGTGAGGGCGGCGTCGACGGTGCTCTCGATCCGGGCAGGGAGATCCGCTTGCAGCGTGAAGGGGGCGGTCGAGTCGACGACCACGCCGACGCCGCGGACGTGGAAGTCGGGCGGCGGCGTCGACGAAACGCCGCAGGACGCGAGCACCCCCAGCAGGGCGAGCGAGGCGACCCGTCTGCCTGCCTTTCGCATCCCTTCCCTCTGCGGCAACGTCGCCGCCCGGTCCGCGCCCGCGACTCCGGGCGCGACCGGCGCTTCCACTGGCGGTAATGGTAGGCGTGTCGCTACGATGTGGGTAGATGTAGATCATGTGACGTGGGCTCGAGGGACGGGCGCCCCCGCTCCTTGAAGGAACATCGTGTGTTTCCAACATGTTGTGCCGTGCTAGTCGGGGTCAGGCGCCATAGCCCCGTATGGGTGCGCCCCTGAAAGGTCGAACCTCGGCGGGGTAAACGCCGGAGGGTTCCAACCCCAAGCCGCTGCTTGCGCAGGAGGCGGGCGGGATGAGCTCTCGAGGCTTGCCGGACAAACGTCTGGCCGGCCTCGCCGTCGGGGCGCTTTGTTGCCGAGCAGCAGCGGCCGCGGCCCCGGACGTCTCTCAGTCCGCCGAGGCCTTCTTGGCGCCGCGCAGCAGCTCGACGGCCTCCTCCCGCTGCTGGGGCTCGCGGAAGGTGTCGAGCATCTTGAGGTGCGCCTCCACCAGGGCCCGCACGTTCGCCTCGAACTGGGCCCGCTGCCGCTTCAGCTCGTTGATGTCGTCGACGATGCGCAGGAAGCGAATGTGGGCGGCCTGGACGATCTTCTCGCCCTGCAGCTCGGCCTCGGAGATGGCGATCTCCGCCTCCTTGCGCGAGGCCTCGCGGATCTCCTCGCTGGCCTTCTGGGCCGTGATGAGCGTCTCCTGCAGCGACTTCTCGCGGCTGCGGTACTCCGCCACGTCCTCGGCTTTGCGCGTCACCTCGTCGCGCAGGGCCATGGCTTCCTTCACCAGCTCCTCGAACTCGGCGGCCACCAGCGAGAGGAAGGCCTCCACCTCCTGCCGATCGTAGCCGCGCAGCACGCGCCGGAAACCCTTCTGCTGGATGTCGAGCGGAGTGATCTTCATGGCGGATCTCCGGACCAGGACGATAGCACGCGAGGCCGAGGCGTCCATTCCATGCCGCGGCGACGGGTGTGCCCTTCTCCCACCGCGCCTGAGGACCGCGGTGCCGCTTCGCGGCGGTGAAGGGAGGAGCGGCGCGGGACGAGCGCCGAGGATCCTGTACATCTCAGCGTGGCTTCGAATCTCTGGCGTTTCGATCGATTCCGTAGGGCGGGGGCTTGTCCCCCGCCGGGAGACATCGGTCCGGCGAGCCGTTGTTGCCGCAGTAACCTTTCCGCCATTTTCCGCGTGCTTCACGAGGGATTCACGGCGGCGGGGGACGAGCCCCCGCCCTACCATCCCGGTGCGTGCACACGAATTGTGATGAATGGAGAGGGACGAGCCCCCGCCCTACCTGTCTCCTGACTCGCAGCGTAAGCCGAGAGGCGCGCCGCGCCCTCCGGGCGGCGGCGCAAACAGGGGCTTATGCTAATGTCCGCACGCCCATGCCGTTCGCGGATCTCATCGGCCAGGAACGGGCCCTCGACCCGCTGCGGGCCGCCCTGGCCCGCGGGGCGCTGCACCACGCCTACCTCTTCGCCGGGCCGGAGGGCGTGGGGAAGGGGACGGCGGCCCGGCTCCTGGCCCAGGCGGCCAACTGCGAGCGGGTGCGAGCGCAGGGCCAGCCGGAGGAGGCTGGCACGGTGGAGGAGGCGAGTTCTGCTCGCCGACGGGCGGAGGCGGAGCCGCAGCAATCCGGCGACGCGGGGGGCATGGGGGGGCGCGAGCGCCTCCCGCCTCGACGCGCGCAGGACCAGCCGGCGCACCGGCCAGGCGCGCCGAGCCCGGCGTCGCCCCTGCCGGACGCCTGCGGCGAGTGCCTGCCCTGCCGCAAGATCGCGCGCGGCGTGCACCCCGACGTGATGGTGGTGGCCGAGGAGCGCGTCATGGCCCGCGCCGGCACCTGGGAGCCGCGCGGCGGCCGGTCGCCCTCGCGCGACATCGTGGTGGACCAGATCCGCGAGGTGGTCGACCGACGCCTGTCGCTGCGGCGGCTGGAGGCGCGCCGGCGCTTCGTCATCCTCGACCCGGCCGACGCCATGAACCCCCAGGCGCAGAACGCGCTCCTCAAGACCCTGGAGGAGCCCCCCGACGACACCACCCTGGTGCTGGTGGCGGCCGCCGCCGACGGGCTCCTGCCCACGGTGCGGTCGCGCTGCCTCCGGGTGGGCTTTCGTCCCCTGCCGCCGGCGCTGGTGGAGGAGCGGCTCTCGGCCGCCGGCCACGCGCCCGGGCTGGTCCGGCTGGCGGCGGCGCTCTCCGGAGGGTCGCTGGGAAAGGCCCTGTCGCTCGACGACGAGGCGCTGCAGGCCCGGCGCCAGGCGGTGGAGCAGGCGGCCGCGCTCGACGCCAGCGACGCCCGCGGCTGGATCGCCTTCGCCTCCGAGCGCGGGAAGGACCGGGAGGCCGCCCGCGAGACCTGCGAGCTCCTGGCGGTGTGGCTGCGCGACGTGCTGGCCCGGGCCGTGGCCGGGGAGCGTGCCGCGCCGGCCCTCCTTGACCTCGAGCGGCTCACAGCCGCGGCGGCCGCGCGCCTCTCCCCGCGTCAGGTGCTGCGGCGCATCGAGGGAGTGCAGAAGGCGCTGCAGGCCCTGGGTCAGAACGCCAGCCCGGCGCTGGCGCTGGAGGGCATGCTCATCGGGTGGTTCCATGGCGGGTAGCCGCAAGCCGCGCCGCGACCTCTCGGCGCTGGAGGAGGCCCTGGCCGAGGTCCGGGACGGGCGCCCGGCCGCGGTGTACCTCCTCGACGGCGACCCGTTCCTCACCCTGCGCGCCGCGCGCCAGATCGCCGAGGCGCTGGTGCCGGAACCGCAGCGGGCGCTCAACGTCGTCGAGCTGGACGCCGCCGCCGCCCCAGCCGAGGTGGCGCGCGAGCTGGCGACCGGCGGCCTCTTCGGAGGTGGCAAGGCGGTGCTGGTGGCCGAGCCGGCCTTCCTCACCTCCAGGGAGGACGCCGGCGAGGCCTTCGACCGGGCGCTGCGGTCCTGGCGGGAGGGCAAGCAGCGCGACGGGGCCCGGCGGCTGGTGGCGCTGGCGGCCAAGGCCGGCTGGACCACTGCCGACCTCGATCCCTCCCGGGCGGACGCGCCAGACCTCGACGACTGGCGGCGCGAGCTGGGCGTCGATCCCGAGGATCGGATCGCAGCCGAGGCCTTCCTCGCCGAGGCCGGGCGCTACGCGGTGGAGCGCGGGCTCCAGGCGGGCAAGGAGGACGCCGCCGCGCTGGAGGCGCTCCTCTCCCGGGGCCTGCCTCCCGGGCGCGTTCTCGTCATCGCCGCCGGCAAGGTGGACGGCCGCCTGCCGCTCGCGAAGCGGCTCGCGGCGGCGGGGCGCCGCATCACCCTGGCGGTGGAGAAGGAGGGGCGCTGGGACGACGAGCGGCCGGTGCTGGGCCCGGTCCTCGAGGCGCTGCTCACCGGCACCGGGAAGCGCGTGGACCGTGCGGCCGAGGCCCGGCTGGCCGAGCTCGTCGGTGACGACGCCCGGACGCTGGCCGCCGAGGTTGGGAAGCTCGCGGCCTACGCCGGCGAGCGCACGGTCATCACCGCCGAGGACGTGGAGGCGCTAGTGGCGCGGGTGGCCTCCGACAAGTTCTTCGCCCTGGGGAACGCCGTCGAGTCGCGCGACCTCGCCGGGGCGCTCTCGGTGCTGCGCCGCTCGCTGGAGGACGGGCTCTCCGGGCCGCAGCTCCTGGCCTCGCTGGCCGGCGCGCTCCGCCGGCTCATCGTGGAGCAGGAGCGCGGGCGGCTGGCCGCGCCGGGGCGGCGCCTCCCGAGCTTCGAGGCCTGGAGCGCCGCGGTGCTGCCCACCATCCCCGCCGATGAGCTCGGGGAGCGCAAGCCCTACGGGCTGTGGATGAAGTACCAGGCCTCCCAGCGCTTCGATCGCGGCGAGCTCCTGGACGGCCTCTCGGCGCTGGCCGAGGCCGACCTGGCCCTCAAGAGCGGGGGCGACGGCCAGGTCCTGCTGGAGCGGTGCCTGGTGGGCCTGCTTTCGCGCCGCGAGCCGGGAAGGAGAACCGCGTGAGCGAGCGAGTGCTGGTGACGAGCGCCTTGCCGTACGCAAACGGCTCGATCCACATGGGCCACCTCGTCGAGTACATCCAGACCGACATCTACGTGCGCTTCCGCCGCTCCACCGGGGACGACGTCACCTACGTCTGCGCCGCCGACTCCCACGGCACGCCCATCGAGGTGAGCGCCCGCAAGGAGGGGGTGGACCCCAAGCTCTTCGTGGAGCGGTTCCGCGCCGAGCAGCACCAGGACTTCCAGCGCTTCGGGGTGGGCTTCTCCACCTACTACACCACCGACTCCGAGGAGAACCGCAAGTGGGCCTGGCGCATCTGGGACGCCCTGAAGCGCAAGGGGCTCATCTACAAGAAGTCGGTGGAGCAGCTCTACTGCCTGACCGACGCCCGGTTCCTGCCCGACCGCTTCGTCAAGGGGACCTGCCCGAACTGCGGCGCGCCCGACCAGTACGGGGACGTCTGCGAGAAGTGCGGCACCACCTACGACCCGCGCGACCTCGGGGACCCCCGCTGCGTCATCTGCGGCACCGC
>DASTPH010000165.1:0-4759 GCA_035762305.1 Anaeromyxobacteraceae bacterium | reverse complement strand
AGTTTGGGGCTACCCACCAGCAGTCCGCGCGGCGTGGCCTTCTTCAACGCCTTCACCGCCCGGGTCAGGTCCCCTTCGACGTGATGCGTGTTGCTCCACGGGAAGTCGCGGCGCGTCGTCGAGACCACGTACTTGGGCTTGGCTTCGAGCTTCTTCGCCCAGTCCCGGTTCGACGGTGTCGCCTTCGGGTCTCGCGCCACTTGGGGCCAGGCCTCCTCCATCAGCTCGTAGGTCCGGCGCCCGAAGAGCATCGCTCCTGCCGCGTCCATCACGCGCGTCCAGTAGCGAAGCATCTCGTCGTCGGCGACCCCTTCGCGGTGGTCGCAACACCCGTCCAGCGTCACGTTGAGCGCGAAGGTCAAAAGCCCCATGGCGCTGACTCTCTCCCAGGTTGCGTATCGCTTCAAGCTTGGGCGAAATCGAACCCTCGCCGAGGACGCACTCACGTACCCGCCGGCCACTACAATTCGCGAAACATCCGGGCCACTCCGGCCTCGTCAGCACCAGTAGCCTCTCGTAAGAAAGAGCCACCCGCGCCTCGCGGCGGGGTGGCTCCGGCCCTCTCGGGCTCTGCGTCATTCCCCGGCCGAGCCGGGGAAAGGCTACTTGTTCCAGACGATTGCGGCGGCGACCTGGGCGGCGATGGCGCTCGCAGGGATGGGCTTCTGGGCGGGCGCGGCCACGGGCGTCGCGGGCTCCGCAGCCGCGACGGGGTCTACATGAACTGCAGCCTCCCCGGCGCGGCGCGGGCGATCGGCTCCCGACGCGGAGCGGCAGGGCCGGCACCAGGGCTGGTTGCGAATGGCGCCGTCGGCCATGCGCCTCAGGCCGAACTGCCCGAGTGGCTTCATCTTGTGGCACTTGAGGCACATGAGGGTGATGAACACCTCGTTGCCGTCGGCGTCGTAGACCGAGGAGCGGCGCCGGCGGGGCTTCTCGGGCGCGCCGGGCGGGCGAGGCTGGCGAGCCCGGCGCTCGCTCCTCACCTCGCCGTTCGCGATCGCGGGGGCCACCATCACCTTCACTGCCATCCCTGGGACCTCCTGGAGGAGCCCGCGGGCGGGAAGCGCGCGGGCGACGCCGTCGGTGCAACGGTATCCCCGGGGTCTGACAGCCTGGCGCCCTCAGAAGACGAACGCCGCTCCGAGCACGCCCAGCGTGTCCGACGTCGAGCGCTCCGACGGGCCCACCTGCCCGCTTCGCACCCGCCGGTCCCACCGCGCCTGTATCTCCACGCCCGAGTCAGCCACCCGGTACGAGGCCCGGGCTCCCGTCTCCAGGCGCGTGTCGGAGATCTCCACCCGCCTGGCGCCGGGCGGGATGCCGTCCAGCTCCTGGATGGCCCAGCAGTCGTTGTAGGCGACCCCGGCGCTCAGGCTGGCCGGACCCAGGTCGAGGCGCACGTCCAGGCCCAGGGCGTAGCCCGCCGAGTGGTAGTAGCCCTGGGACGACATCACCGACGGCACGCCCGCCGCAGGCGGGAGCGGGGCCGTGGCCTCGAAGGCCACGGGGCGCACGCCGCCGAAGGTGAACGCGGCGCTGGCCCGCGTCGCCAGGGCGAACGCCCCGGCGAAGGTCCGGAAGTCCAGCTCCGCCCCCGGAACCTCCAGCAGGATCATCTGGTCGAACCAGGGCGACTCCAGCCGGCGTTCCTCGTGATACTGGTAGTCGAAGCCGATCCCGGCGCCGAAGAACAGGTCGGTGCCTCGCCGACCCTCGCCGGTGTCGAGGGCGATGTCGCGGCGATAGATCCCCCACAGCGAGGTCTCGGCCCGGAAGCGGGCGTCAGCGAGCCCGCCACCTCCGGCGTAGGTCAGGGAGAGGCCCAGCCGCGACTGCTCGCCGTCGGTCAGGCTCGCGCCGCCGTTCCCGGGGGCGCCGAAGCCCGGCAGCCGGAAGAGCCTGGTGGACACGGAGGCCTGGATCGCGGGTCGGACCTCCCCCTGCCACAGGGAGCCCGCTCCCACGAAGGCCCGGAACTCGTGCCAGCCCGGGTCGTCGAGCTGCGCCGGCCGGGCGCCGTCGATGGAGTCGTGGACCTTCTTGGGGAACGCCAGCCATGTGAGCACGCCTCCATTGCCGCTCCGCTCGGCCCAGGTGGCGAGCTGCATGAACGCCTCGCCGATGGCGATCCCGCTGAAGGTGGTGGTCATCATGTCGTTGACCGAGACCGGCTCGTTGTACTCGGCCAGCTCCCAGGCGAGCGCCGAGGCGCCCGTCCACAGCGAGGACTCGAGCACCGGGAGCCGGTTCCCGCGGGCGGTGAGGTAGTAGATGGTGCTCGCCACCGGGTGGCCGAAGTAGTTGTGGTAGATGGCGTCGGCCTCGAAGGACCAGGTCCCGCTGCGCAGCATGAGCTTGTCCCAGGGCGGGACCGAGCCCTGCATGCCGGGGATGGACGCGCGCGGGTTCACCACCAGGTAGCCGGTGAAGGCCACGGCCTGCATGGCCAGGAGCTCCAGCGAGGCCCTGAGCCGCCGCGACCCGGGCTGCGGATCCATGTAGCTGAAGGTCGGGATCTCCTCGGTGAAGGGCTCGGCCTCCGGCGCCGGCTCCTCGGCGCGCGCCGAGTGCGCCGAGGACACCGCGAGCAGCGCCACGGCAACCGCCCGACGCCGAGCCAGTCCTCGCCGGGACGACTCGCTTCCACTGCCCCCCATGGCGATCAAAATGCTAGTCCGGTTCGGCCGGCCCCACGTCTACCCAAGTGGGGCCGGCGAGTGCTCCTCCGCAGAGCCCTACCGGGGGAGGCGGAGCGCCGCCTCCCCCGGACCCCACCCGCGTACCGCGCCGCCTGGAAACCTGCATATTGCTTCTAGGGCGCGGCATTACCGGAGCCCCACCACCCTCCCGTCGGGGTCCACGTCGATGGCCTCCGCCTGGGGGTGGGCCGGCAGGCCGGGCATGAGCTGCATCTCGCCCGTGACGGCAGTCACGAAGCCGGCGCCGGCCTGGAGCCGCACGCTCCGCACCGGCAGGCGGAACCCGCGCGGGTTCGGGCCGAGCAGCGGATCGTGGGAGAAGGAGTACTGGGTCTTGGCCATGCACACCGGCAGCCGCCCGAAGCCGACCTTCTCAAGCTCGGCGATCTGGCCGGCTGCCTCGCGGGAGAGGTCCACTCCGTCGGCGCGGTAGATGCGGCGCGCCACCGTCTCCATCTTCTGCCCGAGTGGCATCTCGTCGGGGTAGAGGAGCGAGAGCGGCGGCGGGTCGCCCCGGGCCGCGTCCACCACGGCCCGCGCCAGCTCCAGCGCCCCGGCGCCCCCCTCGGCGAAGTGGCTGGCCCGCACCGCGGCCCGCGCCCCGGCCGAGAGCGCCGCCTCCCGCACCGCCTCGATCTCCGGGACCGTGTCGGTGGGGTGGACGTTCACGGCCACCGCCACCGGCAGGCCCAGGGCCCGCACGTTCTCGATCTGGGCCTGGAGGTTCTGGCACCCTCGGCGCACCGCCTCCACGTCGGGGGCCGCCAGGGCGGGCTCCACCACCCGCCCGCCCTCCCCGCGCCCCACCCCGCCGTGCAGCTTGAGCGCCCGCACCGTGGCCACCAGCACCGCCGCCGAGGGGCGAAGCCCGCTCTGGCGGCACTTGATGTTCACGAACTTCTCCGCGCCGAGGTCGGCGCCGAACCCGGCCTCGGTCACCACCCAGCCGGCGAGCGAGAGCCCCAGCCGGTCGGCCGCCACCGAGCTCGTGCCCTGGGCGATGTTGCCGAAGGGGCCGGCGTGAACCAGCACCGGCGAGCCCTCCAGCGTCTGCATGAGGTTGGGCTTCACCGCCTCGGCCAGGAGCACCGTCATGGCTCCGGCGGCGCGGACCTCCTCCAGCACCGCCGGCCGGCCGTCGCGGCGCCGCCCGAAGACGATCCGGCCCAGCCGGCGCCGCAGGTCGCCGAGGTCGTCCGCCAGGGAGAGCACCGCCATCACCTCGGAGGCGGCGGTGATGATCCACTCGCTCTCGCGGACCGGCCCGTTCTGCCGGCCGCCCAGCCCCACCACCGCGTCGCGCAGCACCCGGTCGTTCACGTCGACCACCCGGGGCCAGGTGATGGAGGCAGGCTCCAGTCCCAGGGAGTTGCCGTGGTTCAGGTGGTTGTCCACAAGCGCCGCCGCCAGGTTGTGGGCCGCGGTGACAGCGTGGAAATCGCCGGTGAGGTGGAGGTTGAACACCTCCATGGGAACCACCTGGGCCCGCCCGCCGCCGTTGCCGCCGCCCTTGATGCCGAAGACCGGGCCCAGCGAGGGCTGACGCACCGTCAGCACCGCCCGCTCGCCCAGGCGCCGCAGGGCGTCGGTGAGGCCCACCGCGGTGGTGGTCTTGCCCTCGCCGGCGGGAGTGGGGGTGATGGCGGTGACCAGAACCAGCCGGCCCGTCGGCCGGCCGGCCAGCCGGCTGGCGGCGGCGGGCGCCACCTTGGCGGCGTGGCGCCCGTAGGGCTCGAGCTCCTCGGGGAGGAGCCCCAGATCCCGCGCCACGTCGGCGATGGGGCGCAGCGACGCGGCCTGGGCGATCTCCAGCGACGTCGGCACGGCCCGAGGGTAGCCCGTCCCGGACCCGGGTGGCGGGATTTCTCGGGCCGCGATCCGGCGGCGGCCGCTCCGGGGTGCGGCGAAAGCTGGCGCCCCGGCGTTCGCTCCGCGAGAATGTGGCCTCGGTGCGGCGAGGGTCCGCCCGGAGGAGCCGTGGTCCGCCTCTTCGACTGGCTGCAGGAGCGCTGGGAGAGCGCGGCGGCGCGTCGGTTCGTGACGGCGGCGCTGGTGAC
>DASTPH010000164.1:0-18932 GCA_035762305.1 Anaeromyxobacteraceae bacterium | reverse complement strand
GCGCGGCGCGACCAGGGAGAGTACGGCGCGGCTGCAGAACTCGCCTCCGCGCTTCGCTTCGCGGCGCGGAGGCTCAGACAGGCTTCGCCGCGCGACCCTGGCGCTCGCGGCGCCGCGCGGCCACCGCCGGACTCGAGTGCGGCGCTGTGGAGGCGGCCTCTGGCGAGACCGGGCTGCCGATCGGTCCTGCGCCAGTGCCGCAGATCGACGTGTCGACAGGAGCCTCGGGCCTCCCCCGACGGCATAATCCGCAGCGCCGCACCCGGGCATCGCGCCGCCGCGACGCGCCACGCACCCGGCGGTGCGCGACGGCGAGCACGCGCCTGGAACGTCTCCAGAAAGCTCGGGACGATGCCCGCCTCTCGCCGTCGCGCAGTGAGGATCGAGGACGCGCGTCGCGGCCGTGGCTGCCATGCCCGGCGCGAGGACCGTGCCGGAGGGGGAGGCCCGAGGCGACCCGAGGAGACGTGCCGTGAAGCGAGGAGCGGTCGCGCGCGGCCAGACCCGCGGCGCCGCTCACCCCTCGTCCACCCAGATCCCCAGCACCCGGGAGACGGCCGGGCCGGAGAAGCCGCGGCCGAGGAGGAAGCGGGCCAGCCGGGCCCGCTCCCGCTCCGACAGCCCCTCGAGCGGGACTCCGCGCAGCCGCTTCTCGGCCAGCCGCCGTGCCAGCGCCGGCTCGGCGCCCTCGTTCGCCTGGCCGGCGGCGTCGGCCAGGGCGGCGGCCACCGCCTCCCGGGCCGCCGCCGGCGCGATCCCGGCGAGGAGCAGCCGGCGCTCGGCGAGCCTCGGCCCGAGGCGCCCCGGGGCGAGCAGGCTCCGGGCCCGAGCCTGCGCGTAGGCCGCGTCGTCGAGGTAGCCCAGGCGCCAGAGCCAGGCCACCGCCTCGTCCGCCACTCCGGCGAGCCCTTCCCGCTCCAGCCGGCGGCGGATCTCCGCCTCGGTGCGCGGCCGCGCCTTGAGGAGGCGCAGCGCCTTGGCCCGGGCGAGCTCCAGCGGACCCGTCAGAACCTCTCGATCTTGAAGTCGTCGTCCGGGGCGGCGGGCTTGGGCGCTCCCATCCCGGCCGGGCGCGGCGTGCCGGTGGGCGGGGTCATGCGGGCCACGGGCTGGCCGGGAGCCGGCGGCGGGCGCGGCGCGGCGGCGCGCGCCGGGGCCGGGAGCGGCGCCTCGGCCTTCTCGAAGTTGTCCCACTTCGAGTCGCTGGTGCCGGAGACGCCCGAAACCCTGAGCGCGAAGTCGTCGGGGTTGGTGGCCTGGCGCAGCGCCTCCTCGTAGCTGATGTGCCCGCTCTTGAGGAGCCACATGAGCGACTGGTCGAAGGTCTGCATCCCGTAGGAGACGTGGCCCTGGGCGATGGCGTCGGGGATCTCCTTGGTGCGGTCCTTGTCCTCGATGAGCTCGCGCACGCGCGCCGTGGCCAGGAGAACCTCGATGGCCGGGACGCGCCCCTTGCCGTCGGCGCGCGGCACCAGGCGCTGCGAGATGACCGACTTCAGCACCGAGCCCAGCTGCAGGCGCACCTGCTTCTGCTGGTAGGGCGGGAAGGCGGAGATGATGCGGTTGATGGTCTCGGTGGCGTCCAGGGTGTGGAGGGTGGACATCACCAGGTGGCCGGTCTCGGCGGCGGTGAGCGCGGTCTCGATGGTCTCCAGATCGCGCATCTCGCCCACCAGGATGACGTCCGGGTCCTGCCGCAGCGCGCTCTTCAGCGCCTGGCCGAAGCTCATGGTATCGACGCCCACCTCGCGCTGGTTGACGATGGAGCGCTTGTCCCGGATGAGGAACTCGATGGGGTCCTCGATGGTCATGATGTGGCAGGTCTCGGTGGCGTTGATCTGGTCGATCATCGCCGCCAGGGTGGTGGACTTGCCCGAGCCGGTGGTGCCGGTAACCAGCACCAGGCCGCGCTGCTCCCCCGCGATCTTCTCCAGGACCTTGGGCAGCATCAACTGCTCGATGGTCTGGATCTTGAAGGGGATGACGCGCAGCACCACCCCCAGCGTGCCCCGCTGCTGGAACACGTTGACGCGGAAGCGACCCAGCCCTGGCACGCCGTAGGCCAGGTCCACCTCGTTGGTCTGCTTGAACTTCTCCTTCTGGAAGTCGTTCATGATGCCGAACGCCATCCCCACGATCTCCTCCGGGGGCAGGCGCCGGCCGTCCTTGAGCGGCACCAGCGCGCCGTCCACGCGGAACATGGGGGGGAGGCCTGCCTTGAGGTGAATGTCGCTGGCCCCGCCCCGCAGCGCGACCTGGAGGATCTCGTTCAGTTCCATGATTCTCGGAGCCTACCACCGGGGCGGGGACCCCGCCATGTCGGGTCCCGAAGGGACTTCGTACCGGGGGGATGAAGCCCCCCCGGACCCCCCGCTCGCTCCGGCCCAGCCTCATCCGGCTGGGCCTGCGCTCGCCATGTCGCGTCCCGAAGGTACGCTCATGCGCGCCGGGCGGCGCGGGCGTGTCGGGAAACGGGGGAGGTGGTGCAGGCCTCCGGGTGGACTCGGGGGGCACGGGTGAGCACCACAAGCGGCCTCGCCGGCCGTTCCGGCCGGCTCGGCGGTTAGCGCTTGGAGAACTGGAAGCGCTTGCGAGCGCCGGGACGGCCGTACTTCTTGCGCTCCACGGCGCGGGCGTCGCGGGTGACGAACCCGGCCTTCTTGAGGATGGGGCGGAAGTCCGGGTTCATCTCCATGAGCGCGCGGGTGATGCCGTGGCGGATGGCGCCGGCCTGGCCGGAGAGACCGCCGCCGGTGGCGTTCACGAAGACGTCCACCTTGCCCATCTGGTCCACCAGCTTGAGCGGCTCCACCAGGATCATCTTGGAGGTCTCACGGCCGAAGTACTCGTCCATGGGCCGGCCGTTGATGACGATGGCGCCGCTGCCCGGGGCGATGCGGACGCGCGCCACCGACTCCTTGCGGCGACCGGTGGAGATGGGGGTCTGAGTGGCCATGGGTCGGACCTCTAGGAGAGCTTCAGCGCCTCGGGCTTTTGCGCCGCGTGCGGGTGCGCCTCGCCCGGGTAGACCTTGAGCTTCTTCATCATGGCGCGGCCGAGGGCGTTGCGCGGCAGCATGCGGCGCACCGCGTTCAGGAGCAGGTCCTCGGGGTGCCGGGCGCGCAGGGTGGCGGCCGGCGTCTGCGCCGCGCCGCCGGGGTGCATGGTGTGGGTGAAGTAGACCTTCTCCGTCTCCTTCTTGCCGGTGAAGCGGACCTTGCCCGCGTTCACCACCACCACGAAGTCGCCGGTGTCCATGGAGGGCGTGTAGCTGGGCTTGTGCTTGCCCTTGAGGACCGTGGCGATGCGGCTGGCGATGCGCCCGACGGTCGCGCCGTCGGCGTCGACGATCCACCACTTCCGGCCCCGGAGCGCCTCGCCCCGGGTGCTGCTGTGGGTCATGTTCATGGAGAAAGCCCGCGCGCCGTGGCGTTGCGGAAGGCGCGTTTCTAGAGGAGGCACGCCCCCTTGTCAAGGGCAAGGTCCGGAGATGGTGGCGCGCCCGGCCGGACAGGGGTAGAAAATCCCCCGGGGGAGGAACGAGCGAATGTTCTGGTTGGAGCCGCGTCCGGAGCTGGCGCACCCGCAGCGGGGCAGCCCGCGCATGTTCCGGGTGGACTGGATCGAGAAGCACCTCTCCCGGGTCCGCCCCTGGCACGTGGTGGTGGTGTGGCTCCCGGTGCTGCTCGCGTTCCTCGCCTCCGCGGCTCGCGACCCGGCGCTGTCGCCTCTCGAGATGGCGGCCGGGGTGCTCGGCGGCCTCGCCTTCTGGACCCTCCTCGAGTACGTGCTCCACCGGTGGGTGTTCCACTTCCAGCCCCGCCCGGGGTCGGAGCTGCAGTCCGACCTCTCCTTCCTCATCCACGGCGTGCACCACGACTGGCCCCACGACGCCGACCGGCTGGTGATGCCGCCGGTGGTGGCGGTGGTCATCGCCCTGGCCGTGGGCCTGCCCATGCGGGCGGCCCTGGGGGGGACCTGGTTCGCGCCCGCCTTCGCCGGGCTCCTCGCCGGCTACCTCTGGTACGACCTCACCCACTACGCCACCCACCACCTCAGGCCCCGCACCGCCCTGGGCGAGATGCAGCGGCGCAACCACATGGTCCACCACTTCAAGCACCCCCATCAGCTCTTCGGGGTGACCACGCCGCTGTGGGACTTCGTCTTCCGGACGTGGCCCAAGGAGGCGATGCGGAGCCCATCCTCCGCCGGACAGGCTTGAGAGTCTCGCCCGGAGCCTGCCCGACCAGTGACAGCTTCCCTGGGAGCCTCGTGGCCTCACCCTCCGGCACGTCCTCGCTCCGGGCATGGCAGGCGCGGCCGCGACGCGCGGCCTCGATCCTCGCGGCGCGACGGCGAGAGGCGTGTACCGTCCCGAGCTTCTCTGGAGACGGTTCAGGCGCGTGCTCGCCGCCGCGCACCGCCGGCGACATGGCGCGTCACGGCGGCGCGACACCCGAGTGCGGCGCTGCGGATTGTGCCGTCGGGTGAGGCCCGAGGCTCCTCGCGGCAGGACCGCGCCGGAGGGCAGGCCGAGGCGACCCGAGGAGCACGCGGTGGCCGGTGGGAGCGGGTCGTGGCAGTCACAGGAGCCGGTGTGCCCGGAACCACTCCGCCGACTGGCGCATCCCCTCCCGGAGCGGGAAGCGCGGCTGGAAGGCCAGCTCGCGCACGGCCCGGTCGATGGCGCAGGTCCAGGCCGCCTGCCGGATCTCGGCCAGCTTGCCCAGCGAGAGCATCACCGGCTGGCCGGTGAGGGCCGCCCTGAGCGAGCCGCCCGCCGCCAGGAGCCAGCCGGCCGCCTCCGGGACCGGCACCACCCAAGCGCGGGCTCCCAGCGCCTCGCCGGCGGCCCGGGCCAGGTCTTCCCAGCGGTGCTCGGCGCCGTCGGCCAGGAAGTAGATCCCTTCGCTGCCGGAGCGCGAGAGGCGCCGTCCCCGCTCGGCGGCCGCGATGATCCCGTCGGCCAGATCCTCCACGTGCAGGAGGCTGTAGCGCTTGTCGGCGAAGCCGGCCTTCAGCACCACCCCAAGCCGCGCCATCCGGAAGACGGGTGGCAACAGCTCCCGATCGCGGGGACCGTAAACCAGCGCCGGGCGCACCACGGAGGCCTCGAGCCGCCCGGCCAGGGCCCGCACCTCCTGCTCCGCCTCGAGCTTGCTGCGCCCGTAGTCGGAGACCGGCTCCGGCGGGTCCTCCTCGCGCCTGGGCCGCCCGGGCCGGGACGGGCCGGCCGCCGCCAGCGAGGACACCAGCACCAGCGCCGGGCGAGGCCGCGCCGCGGCGCAGGCCGCCGCCAGGTGGCGCGACCCGAGCGCGTTGACGCGCCGGTAGGCCTCCGGGCCGAGCGCCTTCACCAGGCCGGCCAGGTGGACCACCACCTCGCAGCCGTCGACCGCGGCCTCGAGCGAGCGCGGGTCGGTCACGTCGCCGCGGCGGAGCTCCACCCCCAGCCCGAGGAGCTCCTCCACCCGCGAGGAGGCCCGCGCCAGGCCCCGCACCGCGTGCCCGCGCCCCCGCAGGCGCTCCGCCAGGGTGAGGCCGATGAAGCCCGTGGCGCCGGTGAGGAGCCAGCGCAAGGCTACTCGACGGCGCCCTCGAAGACCCGGTGGACGCGGGACCGCTGCCCTCCGACCCCCTCGATGGCCCGGTTGATGAGGTCGTTGTCCTCGAGCGTCCAGCCGACCTCGCCGCCCTCGTAGCCGAGCTCCCCGGTGCGGCGGATGGTCTCCACGATGAGCACCGCGTCCAGGCCGCGGCGGCGCCAGCCCTCCTTGATGCCCAGGGCCAGCATCCGGACCCGGTCGATGCGCTTCTGGTACCAGATCAGCTTGGCGAGCCCCAGGGGAAGCCCGAAGCTGGTGAGCCGGCCCCCGACATGGCGCAGCGCCCGGTTCACGTCCGGGACGGTGAGCGAGAAGGCCACCGGCTCGCCCTGCTCCTCGGCGATGAAGCACAGCTCGGGGCGGAGGATGGACTTGAGGTCCCGCGCCAGTTTGTCGAACTCGGCGTCGGTCATGGGGACGAAGCCCCAGTTCTTCTCCCAGGCCGAGTTGTAGATCCCCTTGATGCGTGCCACCTCGCCCTCGAAGTTCCGAATGTCCAGGGTGCGCAGGGCGATGCCGGCGTGGCTCTTGATCTTGTCGGCCACCCGCACGAAGCGCTCCGGCGGCGGGGTCCGAGCCGTGCGCCAGAAGGAGTAGAGGTCCTTGGCCTTCTTGAGGCCGCAGGCGAGCAGCAGATCCTCGTAGTAGCGCGGGTTGTAGGGCATCATCACGAAGGGCGGGTCGTCGAACCCCTCCACCAGGAGGCCGATCTCGTGGTTGGAGGAGAAGCTCATCGGGCCGATGAGCGAAGTGAGCCCCCGCCAGCGCGCCCAGTTGCGGACCGCCGCCAGGAGGGCCGCCGCCACGCCCGGGTCGTCCACGCACTCGAACAGGCCGAAGGCGGCCGCCTTGGTGCCCTGGAAGGCGTTGTAGTTCCGGTCCTCGACGGCGGCGATGCGTCCCACCGGCTTGCCGCCGCGCGTGGCCAGCAACAGCGCCACGTCGGCGTGGAGGAAGAACGGGTTCTTCCCCGGATCGAGGAACTCGTGCCGCTCCATGAGCAGCGGGGGCACGAAGTTCGGGTCGCCCCGGTAGATCTCCTCCTGGAAGCGGATGAAGCGGTCGCGCTCCAGGCCGGTGGCCGCCACCGAGACCATCACGTCCTTGGCGGGCTGGGCCGGCGCGGGCGACTCGGAGGAGAGCGGGGTGGGGGCTGGGCGGGTCATGCGGTCCTCGCGGTCAGTCCTCGGCCTGCGATTTTCCGTTCTGCTGGCGCTTGGCCATCCAGTTCATCCCGACCGAGACCAGCATGGTCGGAAGCTGACGGCGCTTCTCCCACAGCTTCCAGGGGAGCTCCCGCAGCCGGTTCCAGTCCTCCGGGCCGGCGTTGACGGCCTTCCAGGTGAGCAGCTCGGCGGCGTCGGAGAGCCGGCGCGCCCAGGGCTCCTCGGAGCGGGCCAGCAGATCGAGCAGGTCGAGCGACTTCCCGCCCGGGGCGGCCCCGGAGGTCTTCCCTTCGGGCAGCGAGGAGTAGAAGCCGGTGGCGCCGGGGCGGGCCATCTTCACCTCGACGCGGGTGTGCGGCTTCTCGTGGGGGATGATGCCCAGCTCGCGCCCGGCCTTCTGGAACATTCCCAGGGCCCGGTCGATCTGCTCGTCGGTGTGGGTGGCCATGAAGACCGTGCGCACCAGCTCGTGCTCCACCGCCGGCTTCACCACCGGGCTGGCGAAGAGCCCCAGGTCGGTGAGCTTGCGCCAGAAGTTGAAGGCCATGGCCTGGTCGCCGATGACCACCGGCACCACCGGCGAGACCGAGGGGGAGGTGTCGAAGCCCATGGAGCGCAGCTCGCGGTGAACCCGCTCCGAGATGTCCCACAGCCGCTCGCGCCGCTCCGGCTCCTGCTCGATGATGTCCAGCGCCTTCAGGGCCGCCGCCGCCGCCGGCGGGGTCATGGAAGCGGAGAAGACCAGCGCCCGCGCCTTGTGCCGGATCCAGTTGAGGACGTCGGCGCGCCCGGCGATCACCCCGCCGATGGAGGCCAACGACTTGGAGAAGGTGGCCATGACGAGGTCCACCTCGTCGTGGACCCCGAAGTGCTCTCCGGTGCCGCGCCCGCCGGCCCCCATCACCCCGAAGCCGTGGGCCTCGTCGACCATGAGGCGGGCGCCGTGCTTCTTCTTCAGCGCCACGATGGCCGGGAGGTTGGCGCAGTCTCCCTCCATGGAGTAGACGCCGTCCACCACGATGAGCTTGCCGGCGGCGGGATCGGCGGCTCCGAGGAGGCGGTCCAGGTCCTCCATGTTGTTGTGGCGGAAGCGCTTGGTCTCGCCGTAGGCGGCGTGCATGCCCTCCACCAGCGAGGCGTGCACCATCCGGTCGGCGAAGATGAGGTCGTGGCGCAACACCAGCGAGGAGATGGTGCCGACGTTGGTCTGGAAGCCGGTGGAGAAGACGACCGCCGCCTCCTTCTTGAGGAACTTGGCCAGGCGGTGGTCCAGCTCGTCGTGGAGCTTGAGCGTGCCGTTGAGGAGCCGCGAGCCGCAGGTGGAGGAGCCCCAGCGCAGGGCGGCCTGCGAGGCGGCCTCCATGACGCGCCGGTCGTTGGCCAGCCCCAGGTAGTTGTTGGAGCAGGCCATGATGAGCCGCTTGCCGTCCACCACCACCTCGGTGCCCTCGGTCTCCTCGATGACCCGATAGTACGGGTAGTGACCGGACAGCTTGGCCACCTGCACGTCCTTCCAGGCGGCACACTTGTCGAACAGATCGGCCATCTGTCTCACCTGTGCAGGGCGTCCCCGTCCCCCGCCAAACCTGACGGAACGGAGGGTTAGTACCGGTTCGGGCCCGCCGGGTCAAGGGTGGCGCGCCGCGTCGCGGGCTCGCCCGGGCCGCCGGCCGGAGCGCGTCACTCCGCGTTGCGCGCCGCCGCGGCGCCCGTAAGATGGTCGCAACCGGTCGCCCCGACGGCGACTCGATCGAAAGGACATCCGATGGCCGGCACCTACAAGAAGATCGAGGTGGTGGGCACCTCCCCCACGAGCTTCGCCGAGGCGGTGAAGAGCGCGGTGGCCGAGGCGGCCAAGACCGTACGCCACATGGGCTGGTTCGAGGTGGTGGAGCAGCGAGGCGCCATCAAGGACGGGAAGGTCTCGGAGTTCCAGGTCACGGTCCGCATCGGGTTCAAGCTCGAGTCCTGATTCACGGGGCGTCGGGGCCCTGGCTTCCAGCCTTCAGGCTTCGGGCTTGAGCGGTCGACGGCGCTCGTGGGAGCACCCGAGGCTTGCGGCCCGCCGGTGGCTGACGGGTGAAGCCCAGCCATCGCGGCGCCAGTCGGGCCCGACCGACCAGTTCGGCGACACCACCCCTTTTGGGTATCTACAACTCCCATTCGGGGGGGCAGATGCTGTTTTCTTTGGCGCAGACGCGCCGAGGGGGATCGCCATGAAACTCACGCTGAGCGTCATCAAGGCCGACGTGGGGTCGGTCGGAGGGCACATCGCGCCGTCGAAGGGCCTGCTCGAGGCCGTGAAGGGATGCGTCGCCTCCGAGGGACGGGGGCTCTTGCTCGACTTCCAGGTGGGCCACACCGGCGACGACGTGGCCATCCTCATGACCCATGAGCGCGGCGAGTCCGACGAGCGGATACACCGCCTCGCCTGGCAGGCCTTCCTGGCCGGCACCGAGGTGGCGCGGCAGGAGGGGCTCTACGGCGCTGGCCAGGACCTGCTCAAGGACTCCTTCTCCGGGAACGTCAAGGGAATGGGGCCGGCGGTGGCGGAGATGGAGATCGAGGAACGCCCGGCCGAGCCCTTCCTCTTCTTCGCCGCCGACAAGACCGACCCGGGTGCCTACAACCTCCCGCTCTACCTGGCCTTCGCCGACCCCATGACCACCCCCGGGCTCCTGCTCGCGCCCAAGCTCGGCCGCGGCTTCCGCTGGGTGGTGATGGACGTGGAGCACGCCGACGGCGATCGGGTCATCGAGCTCGTCACCCCCGAGGAGATCTACGATCTGGCCGCCCTGCTCCGCGACGGCGAGCGCTTCGTGGTCGAGTCCATCTGGTCGCGGGCCACCGGGGAACAGGCGGCGGCGGTCTCCACCTCTCGGCTCCACAACATCGCCGGCAAGTACACCGGCAAGGACGACCCGGTGATGCTGGTGCGCACGCAGATGAACTTCCCCGCCACCGGCGAGGTGCTGGCCCCCTTCCAGATCGGCCACTTCGTGGCCGGGGGCATGCGCGGCTCCCACGTGCAGCCGCTCATGCCGGTGCCATTGAACACCGGCACCAGCTACTTCGACGGCCCGCCGCTGGTCTCCTGCGCCGCCTACTCCATGCGCCAGGGGCGCTTCACCGGCCCGCTCGACGCCTTCGCCCATCCGTTCTGGGACTCGGTGCGCCTGCGGGTGGCCGACAAGGCCGCCGAGATGCGGCGCCAGGGGTTCTTCGGCGCCGCCATGCTGCCCATGGGCGAGCTGGAGTACACGGGCATCATGGAGAAGCTCGAGGCCCTGGAGAAGCGCTTCGCCATCCGCCCGGCCTCCTCGGGGGGCGGCAGCTCCGCGGACTGACGTCCGGCGGCCCGTGTCTCGCCTCTGGCCGGTGTCCAGCTGCGTGGCCACCGCGCACGGGTCGCCTCGGGCCTCCCCCTCCGGCACGGTCCTCGCGCCGGGCACGGCAGCCACGGCCGCGACGCGCGGCCTCGATCCTCACTGCGCGACGGCGAGAGGCGGGCATCGTCCCGAGCCGTTCTGGAGACGTTCCAGGCGCGTGCTCGCCGTCGCGCACCGCCGCGCGCGCGGCGCGTCGCGGCGGCGCGATGCCCGAGTGCGGCGCTGCGGATTGTGCCGTCGGGGGAGGCCCGAGGCTCCCGGAACGTTCTGCGGCACCGGCGAGGGATCGGTTGACCTGGCGCGCCCCTGTCGGCCCGAGGCGAGACCGGACCACCGGACGCGGCGGCGCGACGCCAGAGCCCTCCTACGCCATCCGTAGCACCACGAGCAGGTCGCCGTCCCCCATCTCCACCCGCGCCGCCGCAGCCAGCCCGGCGAGCCGTCCGGCCCGCTCCAGCCCCTCCGCCGACGGGACGCCGAGCGCCGGGCTCGCCGCCCGGAGCCTGGCCTCCAGGTCCTCGAGGCGCGCCGGCGCATGGACGCCCGCCTGCCGGAAGGGGCCGAAGACGCAGAGCGCCCCTCCGGGGGGAAGCACGCGCGCCGCGCCGGCCGCCAGGGCCTCCGCCGCGGAAGGCGGCAGGAGGTGCAGCACGTTGACGCACAGGATGGCCTCGGCCCGCTGCCTCCACCAGGTGGAGAGCCGGAGGTCCAGGTTCAGCGGCGGCAGCAGGTTCCCGAGGCCCGCCTCCGCCGACCGGGCGGCGATGCTGTCGCGCGCCTCCTGGTCCGGGTCGCTCGGCTGGAAGGCGAGGTGGGGCAGGCGGCGCGCCAGGAAGACGGCGTGCTCGCCGGTGCCGCTGCCGAGCTCCAGCAAAGTCCCCGCCGCCGGGAGGAAGGGCCGCAGGCCGGCGAGGAGGGCGTCGCGGTTCGCCAGCGCCGCGGGGGCGTGGCGCTTTCCGCTCACGGGCCGGTTCCGGACCCGCGCGGGGCCACCCGGCCCGCCAGCCACCGCCCCAGCGCCATGTCGGTGCCGGTGATGTGCTGGCGGAGCCAGTCGCCCACCCAGTTGTTCACCCGCATCCCCATGAGCACGGTGGGGCCCTTCTGCTCGAACTCCACCTGCATGCGCAGGTAGTCCTGCATGAAGCGGTCGTGCTCGGCCTTGTGGGCGGGGTAGTCGGGGTAGCCGGACTGGATCATCCAGCGCTCCTCGGCCCCGAAGTGGTTCACCACGTAGGTCCCGAGAAATTCCAGGAGCCGCTCCACCTCCTCGCGCTCGCCCCCGACGATGCCGCGCAGGAGCCGTTCCAGCCGCAAGAACAGCTCTTGGTGCTGGTTGTCGATCTCCGGGATGCCGACGGCCAGCGCGTCCGTCCAGGGAAGCCCCATGGCCCCTCCAAGGCAGACAGGAAACCCCATCGCCGGGCACCCGATCAAGTGGTTCTTGGCCTGTCCTCCTCCATCCGGCACCAGGAGCTACTCGCCGCAGCCCGCGGAGGGGCTCCACGGCGGCTGGCGGCCCATGAAGACCGCCACCGTTCGGGCCGGGACCGAGGCCTGGCCGGTGCGGCAGTCGAAGCTGCTCGCGCGCACCACCGGGTCGCTCGAGCTCTTCTGCACCGGGTGGAGCCCGAGCTTCTGGCCTCGAAGGACGGAGGCGGTGAAGCGCTGCTCCCGCGGGGTGGCGTTCACCACCACCAGCGCCTGTCCGTAGTCCCCCGGCTCGCGGCCCCAGCCCGCCGGTCGGACCAGGCGCATCACCACCAGGCCCGGGGTCTGGGCCGGCCCGCCGTCGAGGAAGGTGAGCGCCGCCCCGATGGCCTCGGCGCTGCGCAGCCGGAAGAGTGTGGAGCTCTTGCGGATTCGCAGCATCTCCTCGAAGTGGTCCTCGGCCCGCCGGATGGCGTCCGGGCCGGGCTTCAGGGCCGGGTCGGCGAGGAGCGGCGAGAGGATCCCCCAGTCGGACTGGTTCGAGCCCGCCGGGGGGAGCCCCGATCCCCAGGCGCTCCCGAGCCCGGTCCAGTCGAGGCGGTTGAACCAGTCCCCCGAGTCGTAGCTGTTCTTGTCGCCCGACTTGGAGCGCATGAGCTCGTCGCCGGCGTGGAAGAAGGGGATGCCCTGCGACAGCGCCGCGATCGACACCCCCAGGTCGTGCTGCCGCACCCGGTCGGCCATGGAGGTCGCCTGCGCCACCTTGACGTTCATGGCGTCGAACCAGGTCTCGTTGTCGTGAGCGGAGACGTAGGTGATGGTGTCGTCCGGGCGCAGCGCGTAGCCGGCGGGCTGGCCGTTGTAGTCGAGGGCGCTCCCGGGGACGGTGGCCCCGGTGTGATCCTGGAGCCGGAAGTCGGCCAGGTTCCCGGCCAGGCCCAGCCGGGTGAGGTCGGCGAGGTGGAGCAGGCGCTCCCGCATCTCGGCGTCGGTTCCCTGCGGGGCGCCGTTGGGCTCGTGCCACAGCCCGGTGGCGAACCCCTGGTCGCGGCGCGGGCTGAAGGGCCCGCCGCCGCGGACCGCGTCGCGCAGGCGGTCGCTGAAGGTCCCGATGCCGGTGCCGGCCATGTTGAGCTGGGTGGCGTTCACGCCCCGGGCGCCGTCGGCCACCTCGCCGAAGTTCCAGCCCTCGCCGTAGACGTAGACGCTCCGGCCGTCGACGCCGTCGCGGGACGGGGCGAGGGCGTCCAGGGCCGCTCGCACCCGCAGCAGGTTGGACCTCATGTGGTGCCCCATGAGGTCGAAGCGGAAGCCGTCCACCTTGTAGTCCCGGGCCCAGGTGACTACCGAGTCCACCATCAGCTTCTCCATCATGGCGTGCTCGCTGGCGGTGTTCTCGCAGCAGCTGGAGTGCTCCACGTTCCCGTTCAGATCCAGGCGGTGGTAGTAGCCGGGGACGATGCGGTCCAGCACCGACTTCTGGTTCTGGCCGGAGGCGTTGGTGTGGTTGTAGACCACGTCCATCACCGTGCGCAGCCCGGCGCGGGCGAGCCCCATCACCATCTGGCGGAACTCGCGGATGCGCTCGGGCCCGTCGGGCGCCGTCGAGTAGCTCCCCTCCGGCACCGTGTAGTGCCAGGGGTCGTAGCCCCAGTTGAAGCCGTCCTCCGGGGCCACCGCCATGACGCAGGCCTGCTGCGCCTCGGAGGCGGGCGGGAGCGATGGGAGATCGCAGGCCGGCGCCTTCCAGGTGGAGCGGTCCTCGTTCACGGTGGCGATGTCGAAGGCCGGCAGCAGGTGCACGTGGGTGAGCCCGGCCTTGGCCAGCCGGCGCAGGTGGAGCATGCCGTTCGCCTCGTCCTGGGCGAAGGCCAGGAAGGTGCCGCGCAGCGCCGGCGGCACGGTCGGGTCCGTGGCGCTGAAGTCGCGCACGTGCAGCTCGTAGAGGACGATGTCCTCCGGGGCGGCCAGCGGCGGCTTGCGCAGCTGGTCCCAGCCCTCCGGCTTCAGCATGGGATCGGACAGGTCGACGATCTGGGTGCGCTGGCTGTTCACGGAGAGGCTCAGGGACCAGGGGTCGGTGACCAGGTTGGCCTCGATGCGCCGCGTCGAGGGGGCGTAGACCTCCACCCGGTAGCGGTAGAAGCGCCACCGCCAGTCAGACGAGCCGGTGGCGGTCCACACGCCGCTCTGCGGGTCCTCGCTCATGGCGACGGCCGTGGCCGCGGTCGAGATCGAGTCCGGGTAGAGCTCCAGGGACACCGAGCGGGCCGTGGGGGCCCACACCCGCAGCGTCGGCTGCGCGCCGGACCAGCCGACGCCGAGCGGCCCGGCGTAGGGGTAGAGGTCGTCGAGCACGCCCGGGATCTGCACCGAGGTGGCGTCGAGGGGCGAGCCGTCGGCGGCAGCCGCCGAGACCGCCACCTGGCCCTTGAGGATCCCCTTCACCAGCCCCAGGTCGGCGGCGCCGATCTTGAAGGCGGCGAAGCCGGCCAGGTGCGGGAACTTGGCCCTGAGCCAGGCGGGGAGGCCGGCCGGGTCGGGCGTGAGCGCCACCGCGGAGCCGCCGGTGACCCCGGTCGCGTCCAGGCCCAGGCTGGCGTCGGGGCTGTAGTGGAGCCGGAAGACCTGGCCGGGCTGAACCGCCACGTTCCAGGCGACGGTGTCCCGGCTGAGCCAGTGGGCCTTGGCGAGGCCGAGGTTCCCCTTGGGGCCGCCCTGCTCGCCGATGGTGAGGAGGTGGGTGGCCGCGTCGTAGGTGAAGAACACCTCGCTGCAAGAATGCGACACGCTGAAGGGGATGTTGGGTCCGTCGCGCACCCCCCCGGCACCGTAGTTCTCGCTCCAGCTCTCGGCGATGGCCACCTTGGCCTCGTAGCTCCCGGCGGGGAGCCGGGCCGAGAACTGGTAGCTGCCGTCGCCGTCGGGATCCTGGAGCCAGGAGCGCAGGCAGTCGGGCTGCCAGTCGCCGGGGCAGCCCAGCTCGGACTGGTAGCTTCCCGGGGCGGTGGCGATGACCGAGCTGTGACCGTCGGTGATCCAGTGCGTGGCGTGGTCGTAGTAGAACTTGACCTGTTCCGCGGCCGCCAGGGAGAGCGGGATGTTCGGGCCGTCGCGAGTGGCGTGGAGGCCGTAGTTCTCGGTCCAGCTCCCGTTCAGGGCAGCCTTGTACTCGAAGGGGCCGGCCGGGAGCGCGAAGGTCCCCTGCCACACGCCGTCGGCCGCGTCGAAGCCCAGGAAGGTGGCGGCGCACTCCGGCTGCCAGTCGCCGGGGCAACCCAGCTCGGACTGCAGGCTCCCGGCCACCGTTGCGCTCGACGGCTGCGGCGGCGCCGGCGCCGCGCTCACGGTGAGGAGGTGGCTCGCGGCGTCGTACGAGAAGAGCATCTCCACGCAGTCGGACGGCACCGTGAACGGGATGTTGGGGCCGTTCTGGACGCCGCCGGCGCCGTAGTTCTCGTTCCAGCTCTCGCCGATGGCCACCTTCACCTCGTAGCTCCCGGCCGGCAGGGCGCGAGTGCGGAAGGTGTAGACGCCGTCGCCGTCGGGATCCTGGAGCCAGGAGCGCAGGCAGCCCGGGTCCCAGTCGGAGGCGCAGCCGAGCTCGGACTGGTAGCTCCCGGGAGCGGTGGCGATGATCGAGCTGCGATCGTCGGTCACCCAGTGGGTGCCGTGGTCGTAGTAGAACTTCACCGAGCCGGGAGAGGCCAGCGAGAGGGGGATGTTCGGACCGTTGGCGGCCGCGCCCAGGCCGTAGTTCTCGGTCCAGCTCCCGTTCAGGGCCGCCTTGTACTCGAAGGCGCCGGCGGGGAGGTCGAGCCTCGCCTGCCAGACGCCGTCGTCGGCGTCGTAGGTCATCCCGGTGGCGGCGCAGTCGGGTTGCCAGTCGCCGGGGCATCCCGCCTCCGACTGGAAGCTTCCGGGCAGGACCACCGAGGTGGGCGGCGGCGTGTGGGAGGCCCGCGCCGGGATCGCGGCAAGGGCGCTGGCCAGGACGGGAACGATCGCGCACCAACGGGTCATGACGCACCTCCGCCCACATGGGCGGGGCGATCCTACGGCGCGCCTCGAAACCCATCGCCTGGCCATTCGGGGTGGCCGGCAGTTTCCTCCACACCCTTTTCGGGTAAGGATGGGCCCCATGCCCGACCGCAAAGGCCCCGGCCCCAAGGCGAGGCGGCCCGCTCCGGGGCGGCCGGACCCGAAGCCGCGTTACCTAGACATCTCCAGCGGGTACGTGGACACCACCCGGCTCGCGCCGGCAGCGCCCCCGGTCCCGCCGCGCGCCCCGGCGGCGCTGGCCCGCGCCGCGTCGCCCGCGCCGACCGTGGTGGGGCGCGGCGGCCTGGCCCTGGCGAGCCGCCCGCCCGCGCACCGCGAGCCGGAGCCGCCGGTCATGACGCGTCGCCAGTTCGAGGCCGAGTACCAGCGGCTGCGGCGAGCGTTCGGCGACTCGGCGGAGAACCCCGGCTCCTTCCGCTGCCAGCGCTGCCGCAGCTGCGCCAACTGCATGTTCTGCGAGCACTGCGAGGGGTGCTACCGCTGCACGCACTGCACGCGCTGCCAGGACGCCTCGCACCTCACCCACTGCACCGACTGCCAGAACTGCCACGGCTCGAGCTACTGCGTCGGGTGCTCGAACTGCGTCGGGTCGTCTTACCTGACGCTGTGCCACGCCTGCGCCGACTGCACCTATTGTTTCGGCTGCGTGGGCCTCTCCAAGAAGGACTTCCACATCCTCAACGTGGCCTACGCCAGGAACGAGTACTTCCGCATCGTGAAGGCGCTCGCGGCCGAGATGCGCCTGTAGGTCGGGGGCTCGTCCCCCGCCGAAGCCCCCGCGCTACCCGAGGGCGAAGGCGGCCCGCAGGAAGGCGTCGTTCTCCTCGGGCGTCCCCACGCTCACCCGGAAGCAGCCCTGGCAGCCCGGCAGGTGATCTTGCCGGCGAACCAAGATGCCCCGCTCCAGGAGCCCACGGAAGGCCGCCTCGGCGTCCGGGGTGCGCACCAGGAGGAAGTTGGCGCGGCTTTGGTGAGGCCGCCAGGCCGGATGCCGGGAGAGCTCGCGGAAGATCCGCTCGCGCTCGGCGGCCAGCCGCTCGGCGTTTCGGCGCGCCTCCTCCGGCGCCGCCAGCGCCACCTCCAGCACCGCCTGGGTGGGCAGCGGCATGCAGAAGGGCGGCAGCACCGCCTGGACCCTGGCCGCCACCTCGGGCGCGGCCAGCAGGCACCCGGCGCGCACCCCGCCCAGCCGCCAGGCCTTGGAGAAGGTGCGCAGGAGCGCGACCGAGGCGTTCCCGCGGGCCAGCGCCCGGTGGTCGCTGCCGGCGAAGGCCTGGTAGGCCTCGTCCACCACCAGCAGCCAGCCGCGCTCGGCGGCGCGCCCGGCCAGGAGGCGAACCGCCTCCTCCTCGAAGAGGCGCCCGGTAGGCGCGTGCGGGTTCGCGAGGAAGAGGACCCCGGGGGGATCGCCCATGGCCTCGAGGAGCGCCGGGAGCGGCAGGGCGAAGTCCTCGCCCAGCGGGACGGCCCGGTAGGGCACGCCCGAGACCTGGGCCGAGCCCTGATACCAGGCGAAGGAGGGCGAGGTGTCGAGCACCTGGCGCGCCATGAGGCCGAGCGCCAGCACCAGGAAGTTCGAGCCCGGGGCCAGCACCACCCCTTCGACGGGCCAACCCTCCGCCCGCGCCAGCGCGTCCCGCAACGACGCGGCGTGGATGTCCGGGTAGCGGTTCCACTCCACGGCCCGCAGGCGCCGGAGCGCGGCGTCCTTGAGCTCCGCCGGCAGGTCCCACGGGCTCTCGTTCTGGTCGAGCTTGATGGCGGCCTCGACCTTCTTGTAGGGGTAGGCTGAGAGTCGCTCGAGGTGCGACTTGAACCAGCTCATGGCCGGAGACTATCTCCACCGGGCGCGTCTCGTCGCCCTCGCCGCGCTGGCGCTGGCGGGGCCGGGCACCGGGGCGCAGGAGCCTCCGGGAGCCGCCGCGCCCGCACCTGCGGGGGCCCTCCCGGCTCCCGGGCCGGCCGCCGCCGGGCCGTCCGGCTCCGCGCCCTCGATCGCGCTCGAACCGTCCCGCGTCCGCCCCGGCGACGCCTTCCTGGTGACGGTGCGCGGCGTCGCCGAGGCCCCGCAGGGCGAGGTCCTGGGGCGCCCGCTCCGGTTCTACCCGGTGGCCGGGGGGTTCCAGGCGCTGGCCGGGCTCTCGGTCGAGGCCAGCCCCGGCCTCCTCCCCATCGCGGTCGCGGCCGCCGGGCCGGCGGGCGAGGCCACCCTGGCGGCGGAGCTGGAGCTGGCCGAACCGGCCTTCGCCGAGACGGAGATCAGGGTGGCCCAGAAGTTCATCACCCCCCCGCCGGAGGCCAGGCGCCGCATGAAGCGGGACCAGACCGCCTTCGACCGCGCCTTCGCGCAGGCCTTCGAGCCGCCGCTCTACCGCGAGCGGTTCGCCTGGCCGCGGCAGGACGAGCTCACCGCCCGCTACGGCGACCGCCGCATCTTCAACGGCCAGAAGCTGAGCCAGCACTACGGCGTGGACCTGGCCGGGCGGAGCGGCGACCCGGTGGCGGCCGCCAACGACGGCCTGGTGGTGCTGGTGCGCGACTGCTACGGATCGGGGAAGAGCGTGGTGGTGTGGCACGGCGCCGGCCTGTACTCGGTGTACTTCCACCTGTCGCGCTTCGCGGTTCAGGAGGGGGCACGGGTGCGCCGCGGCGACCTCCTCGGCCGGGTTGGCCAGACCGGGCGGGCCACCGGCCCCCACCTCCACTGGGGCACCAAGCTCGACGGCCTCTACGTCGACCCGGAGTCCGTGCTGCGCCTCGCCCCCGGCGACGAGGCCACGCCGGCCGCGGCCAGGTAGCCGGCCCGGAAGGCATCCGCCGGTGGCGATGCCCGCCGATCGATCCCGCGCCGGACGGTCGCCTCGGGCCTCCCCCTCCGGGACGGTCCTCGCGCCGGGCATGGCACCCACGGCCGCGACGCGCGGCCTCGATCCTCGCGGCGCGACGGCGAGAGGCGGGCACCGTCCCGAGCTGTTCTGGAGAAGTTTCAGGCGCGTGCTCGCCGTCGCGCACCGCCGGGCGCGTGGCGCGTCGCGGCAGCGCGATGCCCGAGTGCGGCGCTGCAGGTTGTCCCGTCGGGGGAGGCCCGAGGCTCCTCGTACCGCCGTACCGGCGCCCGGAACGATAGGCGAACCATCGGCGGCCCGGTCTCGCCAGAGGCCGCCTCCACAGCGCCGCACTCGAGTCCGGCGGTGGCCGCGCGGCGCCGCGAGCGCCAGGGTCGCGCGGCGAAGCCTGTCTGAGCCTCCGCGCCGCGAAGCGAAGCGCGGAGGCGAGTT
>DASTPH010000163.1:0-7052 GCA_035762305.1 Anaeromyxobacteraceae bacterium | reverse complement strand
GCTACGACGACGTGCTGGCGGTGGACCGCCTCGACCTGGAGGTCCGCGCCGGCGAGTGCTTCGGCCTGCTGGGCCCCAACGGCGCCGGCAAGACCACCACCGTGGAGATCCTGGAGGGCCTGCTTTCGCCCGACGAGGGCGAGGTGGAGGTGCTGGGCCTGCGCTGGGGCCGCGACGACGCGGAGCTGCGCCAGCGCATCGGCATCCAGCTCCAGGAGACGCAGTTCTCCGACAAGCTGTCCGTGCGGGAGATTGTGCGCCTCTTCCGCTCGTTCTATCGCGAGGGCCGTGACGTCGACGAGGTGCTGGCCCTGGTGGAGCTGGAAGCCAAGGCGAACAGCTGGTACGTGAAGCTCTCCGGCGGCCAGAAGCAGCGCCTGGCCGTGGCCTGCGCGCTGGTCGGCCGTCCCCACCTGCTCTTCCTCGACGAGCCCACCACCGGCCTCGACCCGCAGTCGCGGCGGCAGCTGTGGGAGGTGGTCCACGGCTACCGCAGCGCCGGGCGGACCGTGCTCCTCACCACCCACTACATGGACGAGGCGGAGCGGCTCTGCGACCGGGTAGCGGTGGTGGATCGGGGGCGGGTCATCGCCCTGGGCGCGCCGCGCGAGCTGGTGGAGCGACACGCCGGCGCCGCGGTGGTGGAGTTTCTCGCCGAGGGCGGGCCAGGCGAGGCCGAGCTGGCGGCGCTGCCGGGGGTGCGCGCGGCGCGGCCGGCCGCCGGGGGCTGGGCCCTCACCGCCGACCGGGTGCACGAGGCCGTGCCGGCCCTGCTCGCCTTGCTGCAGGCGCGCCGGGCCTCCCTGCTCCGCCTCTCCACACACCAGGCCACCCTCGACGACGTCTTCGTGGCCCTCACCGGGAGGCAGCTCCGTGAGTGAGCGCTTCTGGATGAGCTCGCTGTGGCGCCTCACCTCGACTCGGGTGCTCATCTTCTTCCGGGAGCCCTCGGCGGTCTTCTGGACCTTCGGCTTCCCCATCCTGCTCACCATCGCGCTGGGGATCGCCTTCCGCTCCCGCCCGCCGGACCCGGTGGCGGCGGCGGTCGAGGCCGGCCCGGAGGCGGAGGCGGCGCTCTCGGCCCTCTCCGCCTCGTCGCAGGTGAAGGCCCGGACCCTGCCGGGCGCGGAGGCGCTGGCCGAGCTGCGGGTGGGGCGGGTCGACATCGTGGTGCGGCCGGGAAACCCGGTCGCCTACGAGTTCGACCCCATGCGTCCCGAGGGGCGGCTGGCCCGCGCGGTGGTGGACGAGGTCCTGCAGCGGGCCGCCGGTCGGCGCGATCCGGTGCCGGTGCGCGAGGCGCCGCTCACCGAGCCCGGCGCCCGCTACGTGGACTTCCTGCTCCCCGGGCTCATCGGCCTCAACATCATGTCCTCGGGGATGTGGGGCATCGGCTGGGTCATCGTGGAAACCCGCCAGAAGAAGCTCCTCAAGCGCATGATCGCCACCCCCATGCGGCGCAGCGAGTTCCTGGTGGCCTTCGTGCTCATGCGCCTGCTCTTCCTGGCGCTGGAGTTCCCGGTGCTGGTGCTCTTCGGCCGACTGGCCTTCGGGGTGCCGCTGCGCGGCTCGCCCTGGACGCTGTCGCTCCTGGCGCTGCTCGGGGCGCTGGCCTTCGGCGGCCTGGGGCTGCTCGTCGCCTCGCGGGCCCGGAACACCCAGACCGTGAACGGCCTCATCAACCTGGTGATGATGCCCATGTTCGTGCTCTCCGGGGTCTTCTTCTCGGCGTCGCACTTCCCCGACGCCATGCAGCCCTTCATCCGCGCGCTGCCCCTCACCGCCCTGAACGACTCGCTGCGGGCGGTGATGATCGAAGGGGTGGGCCTCGGGGCGGTGGCGCCCCAGGCCCTGTTCCTGGGCGCGCTGGCGCTGGCCACCTTCGCGGCGGCGCTCCGGCTCTTCCGGTGGGTGTGACGGCGGCCGCCGCGACTGGCTGCCCGGATCTCGGTCCCGGCGCCATTCATCGGCGCGCCCGCCCTTCGCGCAAAGTGTTAAAGTGCAAACGGGTCGGAGGGAGGGGTTGCCAATGAACCGACGGACATGGGCCGCGGCGGCGCTGGCGGCGCTGGCGCTGGGTGGGGCGGGCTGCGGGCGGGACAAGACGACCTGCGCCGCGGGCCTCACCTACTGCTTCGGAGCGTGCGTGGACACCAGCAGCGACCCCAGCAACTGTGGGTTCTGCACCATGAAGTGCCCCGCGACGGCGGTGTGCAGTGGCGGAGGGTGCCGATGCCCCACCGGGCAGATCCTGTGTGGGCAGACCTGCGTCGATCCCCAGACCGACGCGAACAACTGCGGAAGCTGCGGGCACCAGTGCGGCCTGGGGACCTGCTCCGCCGGCGCGTGCGCCTGCAGCGGGGGCGCCACCCCCTGCGCCGGCTCGAGCCCGGAGTGCGTCGATACCCAGAGCGACCCCTCCCACTGCGGCGCCTGCGGCGTCGCCTGCGGACTGGGGACCTGTTCGGCCGGCGCCTGCGCCTGCAGCGGGGGGGCGACCCTGTGTGCCGCCGCCAACCCCCGGTGTGTGGACCTCCAGGCCGACACCCAGCACTGCGGGACCTGCGCCACCGCCTGTGCGGCCGGTGATGTCTGCAGCGCCGGGCTGTGCTGCCAGGCCGGACTCGTCAACTGCTCGGGCGGCTGCGTGGACACCTCCACCGATCCGGCCCACTGTGGCGGGTGCGGGGTGGCCTGCGTTGCCGGTCAGTCGTGCAGCGCCGGACATTGCTGTACGACCGGGCTCACCTGGTGCGGGACGAGCTGCGTCGACTTGGGCGGCGACCCGGCGCACTGCGGAGCCTGTGGCACGGCGTGCGGGCCGGGGACGTGCAGCGGAGGCGCCTGTTCCTGTGCCGGGGGGACGACCCTCTGCCCACTGGCGAACCCCCGGTGCGTGGACCTCCTGACCGACGAGCGCAACTGCGGCACTTGCGCCCACACGTGCACCGCGAGCCAGACCTGCTCGGTGGGCATGTGCTGCGCCAGCGGCCTCACCAACTGCTCGAACGTCTGCGTGAATACCGCGACCGATCATTCCAACTGCGGGACCTGCGGGCTCGCCTGCTCGGCGAGCCAGGTCTGCCTCGGCGGGGCCTGCCAGTGTCGGGCGCCGACGCCGCTTGGTTGCGGGACGAACTGCTGCGCCGGGACCGCCTGCTGCACGGGCAACACCTGCCAACCGGCGCACCCCAACGGCCTCGGCCAGAACTACTACGACTGTAACCCGCTGGGCACGCCAGGCAACGAGAACACCTACAGCCAGCAGATGGCGCTGGCGGCAGCGGTTGCCTGGAGCGAAAACGGGACGACCACAACTCTCTTCTGCGGCCAGGCCGCCTGCGTCTGCCGCACCACGCCGCCCCCGTCCCCGCAAGACACCGCCGTCTGGTGCTACACCCAGACCCTGGCGGGGTCCGGCGCGCACTCCTCGGTCGCCACCACCGTCTGCAGCGTGAACTGCCCGACCATGGGGGCCGGGATCCCGTTCCAGTGGCGGTGACGCGAAGGCTCGGTGCCGTGATTCTGCGCGCTCGGCTCCCGCGGTGACGGCGACGATCACACGCGTCGAGTTGGGGCGGGGGACGAGCCCCCGCCCTACGGCTCGCCCCGCCTACCCGCCGAAGTTGTAGGTGAACGCCAGCCAGGGCGGCGGGAAGGAGGTCTCCGGAACGACGAGCAGGCCGAGGTCCACCGCGATCCGGTCGCCGAAGATGCGCAGCACCAGGGAGTTGATCATCGGGGTGGTGACGTCCCAGGCCGTGCTGTTCATGAAGATCCAGTTCTCGGTGACCAGCGCCAGCGTGCGGCTCAGCCGCCAGTTGCCGGCCACGATGAGGATCATGTCGCCCACGTCCTCGGCGCCGCTCTGCAGCGTGTAGGGGAAGCTCGCCGCCAGGGACAGGTGGAGGTTGGGGGTGCCGATGGTCACCGTGCCGGTGACCAGGCCGAAGGTGACGGCCGGATCGGCGCCGGGGATCCACCAGATCGACCCGCCCGCCGACACGTGGAGAATCTCGCCCAGGCCCACGCCCACCTTGAGGCCGCCGATCAGGTTGAAGCCGTCCGAGACGAACCACAGGGGGATCGCCCCCCCGATGCTGAGGGTGAGCCAGTCGGTGACCCCGTACCCCACCTCGGAGAAGAGCAGCTCCTTCTGCGAGAAGTACCCCTCGCCCGCCCGCAGCATGAAGGCCGAGGGGGCCATGAGGTAGCGAGTGCGGTTGCGGTCCTCGGGCCAGACCTCGCCACCGGCGCGCACCGTCACGTCCTTGCGCTCGGTGATCGATGCCACCGACGACATGGGCATCGTCATCTGGCCGCCGCCGGACAGGTCCAGCACCAAGGTGTCGGCGGTCTGCGACACCACCCAGCCCTCGTACTCCTGGCCGCTCTTCATGACCACCTTGACGAAGGTGCGTTGTGCCTGGGGCTGCGCCGCCTGCGGCGCGGCCGGCTGGGGCGCAGCGGCCGGCGGCGTCTGGGCCGCGGCTCCCCGCGCCACCAGCGCGGACAGCACGGCCAGTGAGATCAGCGATCGGCGAAGGCTCCGGAGCATGGCTTTCCCCTCCCTGGGACAGGCTCGCGAGACTTCGGCGCGAGCTTGGCACACCCGGCGAATCTGACAAGGGCCGAGTGGGGTCGGGTGCGGTTCACCCCCCCCTCGACGGGAGGAGGAGCCCGAGCCGCGAGAGGTCGCCCGGCGCGTTGGCGTTGGCGAAGACCCGGCCGGCGGGGTCGAAGGCCCGCCACGCCGCCTCGGGCACCACCGCAGCCCGCACCTCGGTGGCGAGGCGCCACAGCGACGGATCGCCTTCCCGCAGGAGCCGCTCCACCACCGGCAGGCAAGTCCGCGACCAGAAGCTGAAGAGCCCCTCGACGCGCCCGCCCCAGTGGACGGCCACCGCCGGGGCCCCGCCGCGGAGCGACCAGAGGAAGCGGATGGCCTCCGCGGAAAGGAACGGCATGTCGCAGGCCGCCGCGAAGATCCAGCCGGTGCGAGCTGCCGCCAGCGCCGCGTGGATTCCGCCGGGCGCGCCCTTGCCCGGGATGGCGTCGGCCACCACCGGCGCTCCGAGCGCGGCGTAGGGCGCGGGGTCGTTGGCCACCACCAGCGCGGCGTCGAAGATCTCGCCGAAGAGGCGCAGCGAGCGGGCGGCGATGGGCTCCCCGGACAGGCGCAAGAGCCCCTTGGCCACGCCGCCGAGCCGCGTCGCCTGGCCGCCGGCCAGGAGGACGCCGGTGCAGTCGGGAATGCGCCCGTCCACGGCGTCTTCATCCCGCGCCGGGAGGCCCTCCGTCAACCGAGCCGCCCGCCGGGTGGCCCGTGGACCACGCCTCTGCTAAAAGACCCCGCGTGACGCCCGAGCAGCGCCTGGAGACCTTCCGCAAGTTCGTCGAGCGCAGCCCCGACGACCCGTTCGCGCGGTACTCGCTGGCCATGGGCCTCAGGGCCGCCGGCCGGGAGGCGGAGGCGGCCGGCGAGTTCGCCGAGCTGGCGCGGCGCAAGCCGGACTACGTCGCCACCTATCTCATGTGGGGACAGGTGCTGGAAAAGCTGGGGCGGCGGGATCAGGCGCGGCAGGCCTACCAGGGCGGCATCGACGCCGCCCGCGCCGCCCGCAACGACCACGCCCTCTCGGAGCTGTCGCAGGCGCTGGATGCCTTGAAGGGGCCGTGACCGCGGAGGCTCGAGGCCCCGCGCGGAGGACGACCATGAGCGGAATCATGCAGGGCAAGCGCGCCCTCGTCACCGGCGTCGCCAACGAGCGGTCCATCGCCTGGGCCATCGCCCAGGCCTTCCAGGCCCAGGGAGCCGAGCTGGCCTTCACCTACCAGGGCGAGACCATGGAGAGGCGCGTGCGGCCGCTGGCCGAGGGCGCCGGCGCCAAGGCCATCATCGACCTCGACGTCTCCCGGGACGACGACATCGCGCGCGCCTTCGCCGAGCTCGGCAGGGTCTGGGACCGGCTCGACGTGCTGGTGCACTCCATCGCCTTCGCGCCGCGCGAGGCCCTGGACGGCCGCTTCACCGACGTCACCAGCCGCGAGGCCTTCCGGGTGGCCCTCGACGTCTCGGCCTACTCTCTCATCGCGCTGGCCCGGGCGGCCCGGCCCATGATGAAGCCCGGCTCGAACGTCGTCACCATCACCTACGCCGCCTCGGAGAGGGTGGTCACCAACTACAACGTGATGGCCATTGCCAAGGCGGCGCTGGAGTGCGGCATGCGCTACCTCGCGGAAGACGTGGGTCGGGAAGGCATCCGGGTGAACGCCATCTCCGCCGGGCCGCTCAAGACCCTGGCCGCCGCCGGCATCAAGGGGTTCCGGGGCATGCTGGGCGAGAACCTGGAGAAGACGCCCCTCAGGCGGAACATCGAGCACGAGGACGTGGGGCACGCCGCCGTCTACCTGTGCTCGGACATGGGGAAGAACGTGACCGGCGAGATCCTGCACGTGGACGCCGGCCAGAACATCATGAGCGTGGTGGCCATGGGGTAGGGGGCGCCCGCCTTTCGCCAGGCTGCGCGACCTCCTCATGCGCCACTCGCAGGGCGGCCAGCCGTTGTCGGACGACGAGCTGGGGCGAGCGGTGGACGAGCTCGAGGCGCTGATCCCGGCGGTGGATCGTGGTGCGGCATCGGCTCACTGCTGGCTGCGAGACGCCCCGATAGGGTCTGGCGGCGACCGCTCGGTGGCGCCATTCACAGCCGTCACCCGTGGTCACCGCCTGGGACTCTGCTGGCGGGGAAGGAGATCGATCATGGCTGTTCTGCTTCGCCTGCTCGCGCTGGTTTCGCTCCTCGCGGTGCATCCCCCCCTCGCCGCGCCGCGACCCCGCGGTCCGCCATCCGCTCGCGGGTCAAGCCAGGTCCACCACCTTGCGGCCTCGCTGGGCCTCGGCCAGGGCCGCGGCGATGCGGGTGGCCTCGGTGGCGTCGCGGAGCGAGAGCGCCGGCGGCCGCCCCTCGCGGACCGCGTCCACGAACTCGCGGGCCTCGCGCGCGAAGGCCTCCTCGAAGCGCTGGTAGAAGTCTGGCACGCACAGGTTG
>DASTPH010000162.1:0-3213 GCA_035762305.1 Anaeromyxobacteraceae bacterium | reverse complement strand
GCACACCTCCTGGCAGACGCGGTAGGTGCGCTGGTGCGGGCTCACCTCCGCCGTCCCGGTGCGCGTGTCCACGATCCGATCGTAGGCTCCGCCCTCGAGGTCCGGCTCGTCGGCCGAATGGAGGCTCGAGGGCAGGCGCGGCGGCACGCCCTTCTCCCACATGCCGGCGCCGCGCTGCTGCGCCGAGCGCTGGGCCGCGAGCAGCCCCTCGCCCGGCGGGTCGCCCACGGCAAACACCATGGCCAGCCCGTCCCCGACGAGCGCCAGCGCCAGGTCGGGGCAGGAGACCAGGAGCCGGCGGTACCGGTCCTCTCCCCCGCCCCCGGTGCAGCGCCACTGGCCCGAGCGGGCCCGGGCGGTCGCCTGGTGGGCGACGGAGAGCAACTCCGCGGGCCGCCACGCCCCCCAGCGGTGAACCGGGCCGTAGCTCTCGAGCGCGTTGTAGCCGGCGATCCGCGCCGAGCGCCCCGCCTCGGGCCCGTCCAGGACGCGGAAGGTGTCGCCGTCGATCCAGCGGACGGCGCGCGTCGCGCCGTCGAGCGTCACCGAAGGGCGCGAGGCGCCGCCGGCCTTCCCGGCGGCGCCGGCGGGCTCCCCGGCGGCGGGAGCGCCCTGGACCGACAGGAGCAGCGCGGCGGCGGCGGACGCGGCGCGGGGCATGCGACGGGGTGTCACCGGGCGCGGTCGGCTCCGGGCGGGCGCTTCACGAGCCCCGGGTGACCTGGGAGAGAATCTCCCCCGGGGCAGGGGGCGGGCGCAACCCCTCCGATTCGAGCCGCCCGGAACGGGCGGCGAGGCCTTTGGGAACCCTCGGGCTCGTCGGGTTCTCCAGCCGTGGGGTGCCGCCATACCCGCCAGGCAGCGGCGGACGGTAGGGCGGGCCCCGCCCATCCCACCGAGGGCTCCTAATCCACCTGCTGCGCCGCCAGGAACATGGCCTTCCCCAGGGCCTCGAAGAAGTCCCGGTAGATCTCCGGGTCCTCGACGGCCTGCTCGCCGAACTGGGCGTTGGCGCGCACCAGGAGCTGGGTCTCGCTTCGGGGCCGGACGGTCACCGTCATGCGCAGCGCGTAGCCCTTGAGCTTGGTGGCCGTGACGGTGCCGATGACCTGGTCGGCCTTGTCCACCACGAAGCCCAGGTCCTGCAGGGTGGCGATCACCGTGCGGAGCGTCTTCGTCTTGTCGGTGGTGTCGAAGGCCCGGGTCTGGTAGCTGCGGAGCTGCACCGCCGAGGAGTCGGTGGCCAGCACCGCCTTGGTGGACGGGGCGCAGCCGAGAACCGCGGCCAGGAGCGCCGCCGCGAGCCGGCCGCCGGGTGAGCGCCTCATATCTTCTGCGCCTCCAGGAACACGCTCTGGGAGAGCTTCTGGAAGAACTCCTCGTAGATGGGGGGCTCCTCGATGGCCTCGACGCGCGAGACGTTGTTGCTCGTGTTCCAGACGGTCCGCTGGAAGGTGACGCGGATGAGGTACGACCTGGGCTCCGGGTCGTCCGAGGCCGGGCGCGACACCAGGCACACCCGGATCCGCTGGGTCCGGTCCCAGACCGGGGTGGCGCCGAGGAGGGCCAGGAGCATGGCGCCCACCACCTGGCCGGCCTCGACCGCCGATCGCTGCTTGGAGGCGACGATCAGGCCGAGCCGGGTCTCGCTCTCGTCGAGGTTGAAGCCCAGGTCCTGGAGGACGCCGGCGGAGGCCGCCAGGAGGTCCGCCTCGGGGATGCCGTCGAAGCGCCGGGTCTGGAGCTGGCGCTTCGCCATCGAGTCGGGCTCGAGCCGGAGCGCGTCCTTGGGGAGGGTGGCGCAGCCGGCGGCGCCGAGGCCGAGGGCCAGCGCGGCGACGCTCCGGGCGAGGGCGTTTGCGCGCATCGCCCCGCGGGTCAGAAGCTGGAGTAACGGTAGGAGAAGTCGCGCACGGCCTTCTGGTCGTCGAACTTGATCACCACCGTGAGCGTGCGCTGGCTCCGCGAGGTGGCCCCGGCCGATCCCTCCATGCCGCCGCCGGCGCCCCCGCCCACCGGCGCCGCCCCCGCCAGGATGAGCGCCGCCACGCCCCCGGAGCTGGTGGAGTAGGCGGTCTCGGTGCTGATCTTGTCGTAGACCCAGACCTCGCGGCGGTTCTCGTCGGTGGTGACGATGTTGGGCGAGCCCAGGACCTGGATCACCTGGGCCCCGGACATGCCGACGCGGATCTCGCGCTGGACGGTGCCCACCGTGAGCTTGTCGGCGGTGTCGTCCCGGACCGCCGCCTTGTGCTGCCCGGCGCTCATGCAGCCGCTCATGGCCAGCGCCAAGCCGAGGCCCAGCATCCCGTTCTTCACGGCGAACCCCCTCCGGTGACCTGCAAAACGCAGTTTACACCCGAATCCGGTCGGGTGCGGGGAATCCGCGCGGCCGCTCCGAGGCTAGAACGCCCGCTCGGTCAGCGCCGCCGCGGCGTCGGCCAGGGCCCGCCGGTGCGGGCCGTCGGGCACCCGCGCCAGGGCCGCCATGGCGCCGCGGGTGTGCTCGCGCGCCAGCGCCCGGGCCGCCTCGACGCCCCCGGAGCGCCGCACCGCCTCGATGACCTCGGCGGCGGCCGACTCCGGCGGAGCGGTCCCGTCGGCGATGGGCCCGAGCCGCTCCCGCAGCCTCGGCTCGGCAGCCAGGGCCCGGATGAGGGGCAGGGTGGCCTTGCCCTCGGCGAGGTCGGTGCCCAGGTGCTTGCCGAGCTGCTGCGGGTCGGCGGCGTAGTCCAGGGCGTCGTCCACCAGCTGGAAGGCCATGCCGATGCCCTCGCCGAAGCGGGAGAGGGACTCCGGCGCCTCGCCGTCGGCTCCGGCGGCCCAGGCCCCGGCGGCGGTGGCCCAGCCGAAGAGCGAGGCGGTCTTGCCGTCGATGACCTCGAAGTAGTCCTGCTCGGTGGCGTGGAAGCCGCCCCGGAGCGAGAGCTGCTTCACCTCGCCCTCCACCAGGCGCCGCATGGTGCGGAGCAGGGCCGGCAGCGCCAGCCCGCGCGCCGCGTGGCCGTTCACGATCTCCAGCGCCCGCGCCAGCAGCCAGTCCCCGGCCAGCACCGAGACGGTGTTGCCCCAGATGACGCGCGAGGCCGGCTGGCCGCGGCGCACCGGGCCGTCGTCGATGACGTCGTCGTGGAGCAGCGTCGCCGAGTGGGTCAGCTCCGCCGCCGCGGCCAGGGGGACCGCCGCCGCCATCTCGCCGCCGCAGGCGCCGCA
>DASTPH010000161.1:0-13971 GCA_035762305.1 Anaeromyxobacteraceae bacterium | reverse complement strand
CGGCGCATGGCCGGGCCGTCGTTGGGGAGCCCCTCGGCGAGGCAGAGGAAGGCGGACTTGGAGGCCCTCGTGGCCTGGTCGCGGAGCTCGGCGTCGCGGATGCCGGCGAGGTGGACCAGGCGGGCGAGCTCCCGGGCGGCTCGGTAGACGTCGAGGCGCTGGAAGGGGAGGGAGGTGTCTGGGTCGGTCTGCATGAGCGGCTCCTTTCGCCCTGATCGAAGGAGCCGCGAATGCAGACCGCCAAGACGACCACGACCAGGACCGCGACCACGAGGTGGACAGTGAACCGTGCGATGCAGCCGACGTGACGGCCGGAGGCCGGCGCGGCGGCTGCCAGAGGGTCACGGTCGAGGTCGCGGTCGGGGTCGCGGTCGGGGTCGACGTTCGCGGTCGGGGTCGAGGTCGCGGTCGGTGGTCGCGCTCGCGGTCGGTGGTCGCGGTCGCTCGTTTTCCTACGCGTGCACCTGCACCAGCACGCTGGTGATGTTGTCCACCCCCCCGGCGGCGTTGGCGGCGTCGATGAGGGACTGGTTGGCGCGCTTGAGATCGCCCCGCGCCGCCCGGATGAGCTCGGCCATGCGCTCGGCGGGCAGCATCCCCGAGAGCCCGTCGCAGCACAGGAGCAGCACGTCCCCCTCCTCCAGGTCCTGGCGGATGAGGTCCACCTGGACCATCTCCTTCATCCCCAGCGCCCGCACGATGACGTTCTTGTGGGGGAAAGCCTCGATCTCCGCGGCGGTGAGCTGGTGGGTGCGCAGGAAGTCGTTGAGCAGGGAGTGGTCCTCGGTGAGCTGCTCGAGCGTTCCCTGGCGGTACAGGTAGGCCCGGCTGTCGCCGACGTGGCCCACGATGGCGGTGCGCCCTGGGAAATAGGCCGCGACCAGGGTGGTCCCCATCCCCTTGAGCCGCTCGTCGGAGCGGGCCCGCTCGAAGATGCGCAGGTTGGCGAGCTTCATCCCGGTGAGGAGGCGGTTCTCGTCGTAGCCGTGGGCGGGGTCCTCCTTGAAGGGCCAGGTGGCCTCCTCGTCCCGGCCGGTGAGCAGGAAGAACTCGGCCATCTCCTCCACGGCGATGCGGGCCGCCACCTCGCCCGAGGCGTGACCCCCCATGCCGTCGGCCACGCAGTAGAGGTGCTCCTCCGGGAGGACCAGGAACGCGTCCTCGTTATGGGTGCGCTTCAGGCCGACATCGGTGTTTCCCGCGACGCTGAGGCGCATGGTCGACTCGACGGCGAGGGTAGATCGCGCTCGCCGGGACGGTCAACGCGCCGCCGGGGCGCTCCGGTCGGCCAGGAGGAGCAGCGGCGGGCCGGTCGAGACGCGAAGCCGCCGCTCCGCCCGGTAGAGGTCGCCGTCCACCGTGAAGCGGAGCGGGGCGAGGGGCTCGAGCACCAGGTCGCGGGCCACCGCGTCCATGGCCACCCGGCGCCGCCAGGGGAGACCCAGCCGGATCCGCGGCGCCGCCAGGGCCAGGCGGTAGGGGGAGCCGGTCACCCCCACGGCGTGGAAGAAGCCGGGCTGCTCGTCGCAGCGGGCGAAGGGCCGGAAGCCCAGGCCCAGCTCCGGGGAGGAGCCGGCCAGCACCGCCAGGTAGTCTCCCTTGGGCCAGCGCTCCCCGTCGGCCAGCACCTCGACCGGCTCACGCCGGGTGAGGGTCCGGGCCAGGCGGCCGCCCACCAGCGCGGAGAGCACCGCCCGCACCGCGAGGAAGGCCGCCCGTGCCGGCGAGGGCCCCGGCGGCGCGTAGTAGGCCTCCAGGAACGCCACCACGCACCCGGTCCCGAAGAGGAAGCCGTGGAGGGGCGGGCCGCCGTCCGGCAGGACCGCGAGCAGGTCCCGCTCCACCGCCGGCTGCGGGATCCCGGCGCGGCGACGCGCCACGATCCGCTGCAGCACCGCCTCCGTGGTCCCGCGGATGCCGGTGCCGCGCGCCACGGTGTTCATGCTGCCGCCCGGCAGCAGGGCCACCGGGGGCAGGGGTCCCGTGCCGTAGGCGCGAGCGAAGGCAGTGAGGACGACGTGGCCGGTGCCGTCTCCGCCGTGGATGCCGAGCAGGTCGAAGCCACCGGCGCGGAAGCGCTCCACCGCCCGCGAGAGCTCGTCGGGGGTGGAAGCGTCGAACACCTCTCCCTCGGCGCCGAGGATGGCCCGGAGCCGCTCGGCCGTCCCGGTGCGGCGCCGGTTGCGCCGGGAGCCCGTGTTGTTCACGATGCCGATCCCCGCCATGCCCGTCCTCCTCGCACCCTCACCGCCGCTCCAGGTGGTGCTGGTGTCTCCCCAGATCCCGCCCAACACCGGCAACGTGGCCCGCACCTGCGCCGTGACCGGCAGCCGACTGCACCTCGTCGGCCCCCTCGGCTTCTCCCTGGAGTCGAAGGAGCTGCGCCGAGCCGGCCTCGACTACTGGGAGGACCTCCACCCCGAGCTGTACGCCGACTGGCCCGACTTTGAGGCACGCGCCCTCCGCGGTCAATCCGGAAGGGTGCACCTCTTCACGGCCCGGGCGGGCCGGAGCCTGTTCCAGGCCGCCTTCGCGCGCGGCGACTTCCTGGTCTTCGGCCAGGAGCAGCTGGGCCTGCCGCCTGCGCTGCTCGACGCCTTCCCCGATCGGTGCCTGGGCATCCCCATGCTCGAGGGCCGGCGCAGCCTGAACCTGGCGGTGGCCGTGGGGGTGGCGTTGTACCACGCGCTCGGAACGCTCCCGGGATAGAATGAGGCGATCATGTCGGTCCTGCGAGAGCCGGGGGACCTCGCCCGAACGCCCCTGGCGGCGCTGCTCCTGGCGGCGCTGAACGAGAAGGCCACCGGCGTCCTGACCGTGGAGCACCCCAAGGGCACGGCGCGCCTCTACCTGCGCACGGGCATGCCGGCAGGCGCGCAGGTCTTCCTGGGCTTCAAGCCGCTCGGCCAGTACCTCCTGCAGCGAGGCCTCATCGATATCGTGGCGCTCAACGAGAGCCTGGTCCGGATGTCCCAGGGGGGCGGACCCCAGGGTCGGATCCTGGTGGAGATGGGGGCCATCGACCAGCCCACCCTGGAGGGCGTGCTGGCCGAGCAGCAGGCTGGGTACGTCACCCTCATCGCCCAGCTCGACGCCGGGGCCTACCGCTTCGATTCCGGCGGAGCCTTGCCCGAGTGGACGCAGGCGGTGCGCATCTCTCCGCTCAAGGTGATCGTGGACGCGCTGGAGCAACCGCAGGCGGCCCAGCTGGCCGGAGCGGCGCTGGCGCACGCCGGCGAGACGGTGGCGTTGACGCCGGAGTACCGTCAGGTGGCGGACAAGTTCGGCTGGACCGAGGCCGAGCGCGCCCTGCTCGAGTCGCTGCAGGCGCCGGTGGCCCCCACGACCTTCCTCGCCGGCCGCGAGGGCGTTTTGCGCCAGCGAGCCAGGGCCGCGCTGGCCGCGCTCCTCCTGCTGGGCCTGGCCGAGACGTCCACCGCCCCCACCGGCGCCACCCCGGAGACCCCGTTGGGCCTGGCGGCCGATCTCGCCACCGTGGGGGCGCCGCCTCCGCCGGGCGGCGCGGCCGTCCCCATGGAGTCCATCGCCGAGCCGCAGACCGAGTCGATTCTGGGCGTCGCTCCCCCGGAGAGCCGGCGCAGCGATCCCGACGACGCGCGGCGCCGGAGGCAGCGGCTCCTGGCCCGGGCCATCCAGAACATGGGCATCGGGCCGCTCACGCCGCCGAGCCGCCCGTCGCCGCTGGCAGCTGCCCCCCCCTCGCCGGGGGCGCCCGGCTCCGCGGAAGGCCGTTCGGCCCCTACGGGCGCGGAGCTGGGCCTGAGGCGGTCCTTCGAGGAAGCGTGGCCCAGGGCCAAGGATGGGGACTTCTTCGTCAGGCTCGGCGTGGCCCACGACGCCTCGGCCAACGCCGTGAAGCAGGCCTACCTGGCGCTCGCCAGGCAGTATCACCCGGACCGCTTCCTCAGGACGGCGCTCTCCGACCTGACGCCCAGGGTGAAGGAGCTGTTCGCCGCCCTGAACGAGGCATACTCGGTCCTCTCCGACGCCCAGAAGCGCGCCGAGTACCTGAGCCGCCTCCGGGCAGCGCCGTCCGGGAGCGGTGCCGCGGTCTCCCGCGAGGCGGCGGACGCCGCCCACGTCGACTTCCAGAAGGGAGAGGCCTGCGTCAGGACCCGCGACTTCCCCAAGGCCCGCGCCTTCCTGGAGGCAGCCATCCGCGGCAACCCAGGCCGCGCCGAGTACAAGGCGGCGCTGGCGGCGACCTACGTCGCCGATCCCCGGGGCAGGGACCTCGCCAAGGCGAAGCAGGTCCTGGCGGAGGCCATGAAGGACCCGGCCTGCGACCGGGCCTTCGTGGTGGCGGCAGCCGTGGCCCGGCTGGAGCAGGACGAGGTCAGGGCGGAGCAGTACTTCCGCGCCGCCCTGAAGGCCAACCCCTCGAACAGCGAGGCCGTGCGCGAGGTGCGGCTCCTCGACGAGCGTCGCAAGCGCAAGGGCGAGGAGCGGGCCGCCTCCAAGAAGTAGGGCGGGGGCTCGTCCCCCGCCGATCCCACCGTGGGCTTCTGGTAGGGCGGGGGCTCGTCCCCCGCCGATCCCACCGTGGGCTTCTGGTAGGGCGGGGCTCGTCCCCGCCGGTGTCTCGCGTGTTCGCAGGCCGGGGCTCTCGCAGTCCGAGGTGGACCCGGAGTGCACACCGGATGCAGAAGCAGCCTCGCCACCCTTCGGGTAGCTCGGCAGTCCGGCTCCTTGACTGCCCCGGGGGGACCGGGGACGATGGCAGAGCCCTGTCGAAGGGTCAGGAAAGGCGCGCACTTGGCCAAGCAGCACCTGCTCCTCGTCGACGGCGATCCCAAGTCGCTGCGGGTGATGGAGGTCAGCCTGAAGAAGGCCGGCTTCTCGGTCACCACCGCGGTGAACGGCCGGGACGCGCTCGACAAGTGCCAAATCTCACCGCCGGACCTCATCCTCTCCGACACCAAGATGCCTGAGATGGACGGCTTCGAGCTGTGCCGGCACCTCAAGGAGGACGAGCGGTTCCGGGGCACGCCCTTCATCTTCCTCACCGGCCAGAAGTCGGTGGAGTACAAGGTGAAGGGGCTCGAGCTGGGCGTGGAGGACTACCTCACCAAGCCCATCTACATCAAGGAGATCGTCACCCGGGTGAAGATCCTCCTCCAGAAGAAGGAGAAGGAGCGGCTCGAGAGGAAGGACCAGAAGGCGAGCTTCTCCGGGAACCTCTCCGACATGGGCGTGGTGGACCTGGTCCAGACCCTGGAGATGGGGAAGAAGAGCGGCGCCCTGCACATTCAGGGACCCCATGGTCAGCACGCCGTGCTCTGGTTCCGCGACGGCAAGATCCTCGACTGCGAGCTGGGAAAGCTCGGCGGCGAGAACGCCTTCTACCGCCTGCTCAACTGGCAGGAGGGCGAGTTCGCCATCGAGTTCAAGCCCATCGAGCGCGAGGAGAGTATCGCCGTCTCCACGCAGGGCCTGCTCATGGAAGGCATGCGGCGCATCGACGAGTGGGGGCGCATCGTCGAGCAGTTGCCCCCGCTCGACCGGGTCTTCGAGATCGACTACCGGCTACTCGGCGACCGCCTGGCGGAGATCCCGGACGACGTGAACGCCCTGCTCCGGCTCCTCGACGGGCGGCGAACCCTCCAGGAGGTCATCGAGGGGGCGGACTACGACGACCTGGCCGCCGCCAACGTCATCTCCAAGCTGTTCTTCGAGGGGATCATCCGCGAGACGCCGCGGCCGGCCCTGACGCCGGCGCCCGTCTCGGAGCCAACCCCGGCCGAGCCCTTCGCCGGGCCGGGGGCGGCGGTCCGGCCGGCCGCCTCCCCGAAGCCCGAACCCGAGCCGCGCGCCGCCGGCCCCACTCCGGAGCCGGAAGGCGTGGATTGGTTCGCGGGCCCGCTGGAGGCGGCAGGCGCCGCGCCGGCCGAGGCCCGGAACGCCAGCGACGCCGCGGCGCCCGAGGAGGCGGCGGCCGCGCCGGCGGCGGTGGTCCAGCCCGAGCCGGAAGCGCCCAAGATCCTCCAGTTTCCCGGCCGCCGGCGCGCCCCGGAGCCGGAGCCGGAGACACCTCCGGCGCCCTCGCGGCGCGTGGCACCGGACGGCGACCCCTTCGCGATCTCGCCGACCGCGGACCAGGCGCCGGTGGCCGAGGCGGACCTGAGACCGCCCGAGACGCCCCGCGGATACTCCATCCCGCTCCCACCGCCAGGCTCGCTGCCACCTCCGCCATCGTTCGGCGGGCCGCCCATCCCGGTCCCGGGGATCGAGGGGAGGCCGCTCGCGGCCGCGCTCGGGCCAGCGGCCGAGGCGGATGTGGAGCAGGTTTGGCTGGAGCCCCAGCGCCGCGGAGGTCTGGCGAAGTGGGCCCTCCTGGGGGCCGTCGCCGCCGTCGTGCTGGCGGTCGCCGCCTGGGCGGCGCTCCGCTCCCGAGGTGCCGGGCCGCCCGCAGCGGGATCCCCGCAGGCCGCCGTCGCGCCAGCCGCCACCGCGCCAGCCGCTGCCGCGCCACCGCCCAGCGCCTCGCCCGCGCCGGCTCCAGGCCCCGCCCCGGCTTCCGAGGCGCCGCCTGGCCAGGGCGTCGCGACGCCGCCGGCTCCCGTCGGTACGACGCCGCCGGCGCGGGGCTCCGAGGCGCCGCAGGCCCCCGCCGCCGCAGCACGGGAGCCCCGACCTGGCCGGTCCCGCGCCGCCGACGAAGAAGCCTACCGGCGGGCCATGGCCTCGGCCGAGCGGAAATACCAGGCTGGCAACTTCGCCGGCGCCGTGGCCGACTACGAGCGCGCCATCGCCGCCAAGGAAACCAGCGCGGCCCAGGCCGGCCTGGGGCGCGCCCTCTACGACGGCAACCAGCCCCTGTCGGCCCAGGAGGCGCTCCTGCGCGCCATCGAGATCGACGAGCGCAACGCCCGGGCCTGGCTCGCGCTGGGCGAGATCTACGTGGCGCAGGACCGCAAGGCGGACGCACGCAGGGCATACTTGAAGTACCTGGAGCTCGAGCCGAGCGGTCCCTACGCCCGCGAGGTGCGCTCGGTGCTGCAGCAGCTGCGGTGATGACTGGCGTGGCATGCGGCGTTTCGCGCCCGGCGGTGGCCGGGTATGAATGCGCGCCTCATGAAGGTCCTGGGGATCGAGACTTCGTGCGACGAGGTCATCTCGACGGGGGGGCCTGGCGGCCCCCCCACTCCCGCCGCTCGCTCCGGAGGAGGCTTTTCCGCCTGCCCCTGCGCGAGCTGCGGTCTCGTCGCGTCGAACCGGTCATGAAGGTCCTGGGGATCGAGACTTCGTGCGACGAGGTCATCTCGACGGGGGGGCCTGGCGGCCCCCCCGGGGCATCGGATTGCTCCGGCTTCGCCTCCGCCCGTCGGCGGGCAGAGCCCGCCTCCTCCCCCGCTCGCTCCGGGGCAGGCTCATCCGCCTGCCCCTGCGCGAGCTGCGGTCTCGTCGCACCGAACCGGTCATGAAGGTCCTGGGCATCGAGACTTCGTGCGACGAGACCGCTGCCTCGGTGGTGGAGGACGGGCGGCGGGCGCTCTCGGACGTGGTGGCCACGCAGATCGAGGTCCACCGGCGGTGGGGCGGGGTGGTGCCGGAGCTGGCGAGCCGCAACCACGTGGTGCAGGTGATGCCGGTGGTGGACGAGGCCCTGGAGCGCTCCGGCGTGGCGCCGGCGGAGCTGGACGGGCTGGCGGTCACGGCCGGCCCCGGGCTGGTGGGAGCGCTGCTGGTGGGCGTCCAGGTGGCCAAGGCGCTGGCGATGGCCTGGGAGAAGCCGCTGGCGCGGGTGAACCACCTCGAGGGGCACCTCCTGGCCGGCTTCCTCGCCGACGACCCGCCTGACTTCCCCTACCTGGGCCTGGTGGTCTCGGGCGGCCACACCTCGCTCTACCTGGCCGAGGGCTTCGGCCGCTACCGGCTGCTGGGCCAGACCCGCGACGACGCGGCCGGCGAGGCCTTCGACAAGGGGGCCAAGCTGCTCGGCTTGCCCTACCCGGGCGGCGTGGCCATCGACCGGCTCTCCCGCGGCGGCGATCGAGAGGCGGTGCGCTTCCCCAGGGCCATCGTCAAGCGCGGTCCGCTGGAGTTCAGCTTCTCCGGACTCAAGACCGCCCTGCTCCACCACGTCCGCCGGCACGGCGTGCCTGGGGGGCAGGCGCTCGCCGACCTGTGCGCCTCGTACCAGGAGGCCATCGTGCAGGCGCTGGCGCACAAGCTCTTCCGCGCCGCCCGCTCGAAGCAGCTCGAGCGGCTGGTGCTCTCGGGCGGGGTCGCGGCCAACGGGCGGCTCAGGGAGGTGGTGGCCGCCCGGGCGGCCGAGTACGAGGGCATGCGCGTCTTCCTGCCGCCGGCGCGGCTCTGCACCGACAACGCCGCCATGATCGCGGTGGCCGGCACCCATGCGCTGCTCCGGGGCGAGCACCAGGGCCCGGATTTGAACGCCGCCGCCGCCTGGAGGCTGTGAGGGAACGAGCGCATGCCGTATCCGGGACCGCGGGCGCTCCTCGACAAGTACCGGCTGCGCGCCAAGAAGGGCTGGGGCCAGAACTTCCTCGGCGACGAGGCGGTCCTCGACGCCATCGCCCGGCTGGCCGTGGAGCGCCAGGGCGAGGTGGTGGTGGAGCTGGGGGCCGGGCTGGGCCACCTCACGGCCCGGCTCCTCGACCGGGGAGCGCGCGTGGTGGCGGTGGAGCGGGACCGGGACATGGCCCGGGTGCTGCGCGGGGAGCTCGGCGGGGCGGTCCGCCTGCTGGAGGCCGACGCCGCCCGGCTCGACTACCGCGCCCTGGCCGCCGGGGCAGGGGAGGGCGGCCGGGTTGCGGTGGTGGGGAACCTCCCCTACCACCTCACCAGCCCCATCCTGTTCTCCCTGCTCGACCAGTCCGACGCCCTCTCACGGGCGGTGCTCCTTCTCCAGCTGGAGGTGGCGGAGCGGCTGGCGGCGTCGCCCGGCACCAAGGCCTGGGGGCTCTTGTCGGTCCTGCTGCAGCAGCAGGCCGAGGTGACGGTGGAGCGTCGCGTTTCCCCGGGGGCGTTCCTGCCGCCGCCCAAAGTGGAGAGCGCGGTGGTGCGCCTGGCGTTCGGCCCGCCCCGGGTCGAGGTGACGGACCAGGGCGCCTTTCGACGCCTGGTCAAGGCCGGCTTCGCCCAGCGACGCAAGACGCTCTCGAACGCCCTCCGGGCCGCCCGCCTCGGTTCGCCGGCGGCGATCGCGGCGGCGCTGCAGTCGGCGGGCATCGACCCGTCGCGGCGCGGCGAGACCCTGGCCGTGGCCGAGTGGGCGGCGCTGGAGCGGGCTCTGGCCGGGGGCGGGTAGCGCCGGGGCGCAGCCCCGCCGGCCCGCTCAGCGCTGGCGCTCGGCGGCGTCCTCCGGGGCCAGCACCACCACATGGGGGCGCCGCGGCCGCCGCGTCGCGACGAGCCCCACGCCGCGCACCGCCTCCGCCCGGTAGTAGCCCTGCAGCGCGTGGAAGCCGCACAGGTCCCTGGAGAACACCGGCCGGCAGCAGCCCTCCTCCCGGCACGTCGCCACCGCTTGCCCCATGCTCGCCTCCGCTCCCAAGAAACCTGGGCGCCCTCCCGCGAACCCTGCCCCGCCGCCCGACTCACCCAAACGGAAGGGCGCCCAAGCCTGTCGAAGGGCCGCGCCCTAGAGGGCGAAGGCCCTGGCCGTCGCGAGCAAGAGGCTCATGTTGCGGGCCCCGTTCTCGCCCAGGTAGCGGCGGAACGCCGGGGCGTCGAGGCCCATGGCGCGGATGGTGTCGGCGACCACCGCGTCGTAGGCGCGCGCGCCCGGCTTGCGGAGCTCGATGGCGATCTTGAGGATGGCCCGGTGGAAGGCCGGGTCCACCTCGCCGCGCCTCTCCCGGCGCGCTGGGCGAGCGGCTGGCCGCGTCCTCGTCGCGCCCGCCGCCCGGGCCTCACGTCTGGCTCGCTCGGACCTCACGAAACCGCTCGACCATACGTGACACCACATGACCTGTCAAGAAACGCGCCAAGTTACTGAAATGAGGTAGTATGGCTTCAACGACGGTCAGCCTAGACTGATCGGTGGATCGCGGCAGTGGTGATCCACGTGTCAGGGATGGCTTCCTTCGGCGCCCACTGTCGCCGCGTCCGGCGCCTGCGGGCGGACGTGGACAGCCGCTCGGGCGCTGTGGCACAGTCGCGCCCTTCCCGGACCCACGGAGGAGATGGAGAGGGCGCGCTACATCGCCGTGGAGGGGCCCATCGGCGTCGGGAAGACGACGCTGGCGACCGCGCTTGCCGAGCGGCTCGGCGGGCGCACGGTCCTGGAGGTGGTCGAGGATAACCCCTTCCTGGCCCCCTTCTACCAGGACCCTCGCAAGCTCGCCTTCCAGACCCAGCTCTTCTTCCTGATCTCGCGCTTCCAGCAGCAGCAGGAGCTCTTCCAGCAGGACCTCTTCAGCCAGGTCACCGTCGCCGACTACCTCTTCGCCAAGGACCGCATCTTCGCCTCGCTCACCCTGGAGCCGAACGAGCTCGCCCTCTACGACCGGATCTGGGAGATCATGGGTCCGCGGGTGGTGAAGCCCGACCTGGTCGTCTACCTCCAGGCGCGGCTGGAGGTGCTCCTGGCCCGCGTCCGCAAGCGGGGGCGCGACTTCGAGCGGCACCTCGAACCCGGCTACCTGGACGCGCTCTCCAAGGGCTACCGGGACTTCTTCTTCCACTACGAGGAGACCCCGCTCCTGGTGGTGAACACCAGCGACATCGACCTCGAGGCGGCGCAGGACCTCGAGCCGCTGCTCGAGGTCATCCGCAGACACAGGAAGGGCGTGCGCCACTACATCCCGCTCGGGACCCGGAGCGAGTGATGGCCGTGGCCGGTTCCGGTAGGGCGGGGCCTCGTCCCCCGCCGGTGCGAACCGCCCGGAACGGGCGGCGAGGCTTTGGGAAAGCTCGGGCTCGTCGGGTTCTCCAGCCGAGTCGGACGCGGAGTGCACACCGCTTGAAGAAGCAGCCTCGCCACCCTTCGGGTGGCTCGGCAGTAAGTAGGGCGGGGGCTCGTCCCCCGCCGGCGGCGCAGCCGCCGAGCCCACCTGCGAGGCCAGGGACATGAGCCCAAAGTCCGCTATGGCGCGCGGCGGGGCGACGGGGTAGATTCCCGATCCCTGGGCGGGACCCCGCAAGGGGCCTACACCGGAGGCAGACATGTCGAGCCAGCCAGGCCCGCGAAAGCGGGTCACCGTCAAGGACATCGCCAGGATGAAGGCGGCCGGCGAGAAGATCGCCGTGGTCACCGCCTACGACGCCGCCGGGGCGCGCCTGGTGGACGAGGCCGGGGTGGACGTCATCCTGGTGGGCGACTCGGTGGGCATGGTGGTGCAGGGGCACGACTCCACCCTGCCGGTGACGCTGGAGCACATGATCTACCACTGCGCCGCGGTGCGCCGCGGCCTCTCCCGCTCTTCGGGGCGCGCCCACTTGGTGGGGGACATGCCCTTTGGCAGCTACCAGGCCAGCGCCGACGAGGCGGTGAAGCACGCCATGCGCCTGGTGGCCGAGGGCGGCGCCGAGGCGGTGAAGCTCGAGGGCGGGCAGGACTTCGCCGAGGTCATCGCCCACATCGTGCGCGCCGGCATCCCGGTGATGGGGCACATCGGCCTCACCCCTCAGTCGGTGCACCGCATGGGCGGCTACGTGGTGCAGGGCAAGGACGCCGACCGGGCGCGCCAGCTGGTGCAGGACGCCGGGGCGCTCGAGGCCGCCGGGTGCTACTCGCTGGTGCTGGAGTGCATCCCGGCCGAGCTGGCGCGGGTCATCACCCAGAGCCTCAAGATTCCCACCATCGGCATCGGCGCCGGGCCGCACTGCGACGGGCAGGTGCTGGTGTTCCACGATCTGCTGGGCCTGGAGACCGGCCTCAAGCCGCGCTTCGTGAAGCGTTTCGCCGAGGTGGGGCAGGTGGCCTCGGCCGGCGTGCAGGCCTACGTCGCCGAGGTGCGGGGCGGCACCTTCCCGGCGGAGGAGCATAGCTTCCACGGCCAGGGCCTGCGGCTGGTGCCGGCGAGCAGATCCGAGGCGCACGAGGGCGAGCGCGAGGACCAGGCCGGCGTGGTGGGTGCGCCGGTGTAGCGCCGCGACCTATGCGTATCGATCCGCTTTCAGGCCGCGAAGCGGCCCCGGCCGGGAGTCCGGCCGTAGCAGGGGGGAGGCTCCGGCGGCTTTGCCGACGGAGGGGGGCGGCACGCCCCCTTACAAATGACGCGAGTGCCGCCCGGAGCAGAATGCTCCGGTCGCGGCACTAGCGGCGGCCCGAAGCCTCCGATGCCGGCTCCCGAGCTCATCCGGGACCCTGCCGCCTGGCAGGCCCGCTGCCTGGGGGAGCGCGAGCGGGGACGGCGCCTGGCGCTGGTGCCCACCATGGGATTCCTCCACCAGGGGCACCTCTCGCTCATGCGCGAGGCGCGGTCCCGGGCCGGATCGGGTGGGCTCTCCCTGGCCTCCATCTTCGTGAACCCGACCCAGTTCGGGCCGAGCGAGGACCTGGCCCGCTATCCGCGCGACCTCGACGGCGACCTCGCCAAGTGCGCCTCCGCCGGGGTGGATCTGGTCCTGGCCCCGGATCGCCCCGACCGGCTCTACCCGCCGGGATTCCAGACCTGGGTGGAGGTGACGCAGCTCTCCCAGGGGCTGTGCGGGGCGCGGCGCCCGGGCCACTTCCGCGGCGTGGCCACGGTGGTGGCGAAGCTCCTGAACCTCACCCGGCCCCACCTGGCCCTCTTCGGCGAGAAGGACTGGCAGCAGCTCTGCGTCGTGAAGGCGCTGTCGCGGGACCTCGACCTGGGCGTGGAGATCGTCGGCATGCCCATCGTGCGGGAGCCGGACGGGCTGGCCCTCTCGTCGCGCAACGCCTACCTCTCGGCGGCGGAGCGGGTGGCGGCCCGTTCCCTCTCGCGGGCGCTCCTCGAGGCGCGCGAGCGGGCCGCCGCCGGCGAGCGGGACGCCGCGGCCCTCGCGGCCGGGGCGCGCCGGCGCCTGGAGGAGGCCGGGGCGCGGGTGGACTACGTGGAGGTGGTGAACGGGGAGACGCTGGAGCCTCTGCCGCGGGCGGGGCCCGGGAGCCGCATGCTGGTGGCCGCCTTCGTGGGCCAGACCCGCCTCATCGACAACCTGGCCCTGTCGTGACCAAGCGCGGAGGGGAGCGGCCCCAGGGCGAGGGCGTGAAGGTGGTGGCCCAGAACCGGCGCGCGCGCTTCGACTACCAGGTCGAGGAGCGGATCGAGGCCGGCCTGTCGCTCACCGGCAGCGAGGTGAAGTCGTTGCGGGAGGGGAACGTGAGCCTCTCCGACGCCTACGCCACGCCCCGCGGCGGCGACATCCTGCTCCTGAACCTCCGCATCGGCGAGTACCGGCCGGCCTCGGCCTTCGGCCACCAGCCGCTCCGCGAGCGCCGCCTGCTCCTGCACCGCCGCGAGATCGAGAAGCTCCGCGGCAAGGTGGAGCAGCGCGGTTACACGCTCGTGCCGCTCTCGGTCTACTTCAAGTCGGGCTGGGCCAAGGTGGAGCTCGGCGTCGCCCGCGGGCGGACCCACGAGGACCGCCGCGGGGCGGTGGCCGAGCGCGAGGCCAAGCGGGAGATGCAGCGCGCTCTCTCGCGCCGCCGCCGGTGAGACCCACGCCCCTACCTACCTCGACCTACCTTGTCGCATGCTGCGATGGAGGGGACTCGGAGGGGTACCGCTCGCCCGGCGACGGACGCGTCTGCTACCGTGGAACAGAGGGGTGCCGTCCATGTTCGACCGCATCACCCTGGCTCAGGACCTCCTGGACTGCCGGGGCGACGTGCTCGGGCGCAAGGGGCAGGTGATCTCGGCGGACAGCATCGGGGAGGCCGCCGCCGCGGCTCGCCCCGGGCCATCCTGCCTCCTCGCCGGGACGGCCATCACCGAGGACCTGCACCTCCCCATGGCGGAGCCGGCCTGGCGGCACCTCTTCGAGGGTCCAGGCGTGCAGGCGGCGGTGGCC
>DASTPH010000160.1:0-24009 GCA_035762305.1 Anaeromyxobacteraceae bacterium | reverse complement strand
AACACGCTCATCGCGCCGTTCTCGGTCCCCTACGACACCAACCTGAATCCGGGTGGGGGAAACCGGGCCTGCACCCAGTCGGGCGTGGAATACGTGCGCGTCACCGACGAGTTCGGGAACCTCATCGATCCGACCACGCCGACCATTCCCTGCGTGTACCAGGGCGTGCAGGGTGCGCAGTTCCTGACCTTCCCCCAGGGGACCTACACCTTCGTGGTCCACGGATACCGCGGCTCGGTCGAGGTACACCGCGGTCAGGGCTCGCTGTACGTGAACCCAAACTTCCTGAACCCCATCACCATCACCGCCGACGGCCTCCAGAACAACCTCGACGTGTTCCTGTACCAGGGCGTGGACCTCTTCCAGTGTTTCGCGGGCGACACGCTGGGCTACACGCTCGTGGACTTCATCGGCACGACCATCGACCAGCTCTCCGGCCTCGCCTGTGGCAACCCCATCGCCTTCCGCCTGCCCAGCACCGGCGTGGACCTGGACAACCTCGACATCCGGGTCCAGGTGAGCGACGCCGGCGGCGTCATCTTCGACTCCTGCACCTCGCAGCCCTTCGACCACTTCGGCAACGACACCGGCAACTTCGGCTGGGCGGTGGGCCTCCAGACTGGTCAGTGCCCCCCATAGCATCGACCTCCGCCGGTCCGGACGGCGCCGCGGCCTCGCCGGCCGCGGCGCCTCGCGTCTCCGAGGCGGGCGCGCGGCCGGGAGGGCGGGTACAATCCGGCCCCGCATGCCCCGCATCGGCATCTTCGACTCCGGCGTCGGCGGGCTCACCGTGCAGCGCGCCATCCTCGATGCGCTGCCGGGGCTCGACACCGTCTACCTGGGCGACACGGCCCGGGTGCCCTACGGCACCAAGTCGCCGGCGGTGGTGACCCAGTACTCGATGAACAACGCCCGCTTCCTCGCCGGCCAGGGGATCGAGATGCTGGTGGTGGCCTGCAACACCGCCTCGGCGGTGGCGCTGCCGGCCTTGCGCAGCGCCTTCGAGGTCCCGGTGCTGGGGGTGGTCGAGCCCGGGGCGCGGGCGGCGGCGCGGGCGAGCCGGAGCGGCCGCATCGGCGTCATCGGGACCCAGAGCGCCATCGGCAGCGGCGCCTACCAGGCGGCGGTGAAGGCCCTCCGGCCCGACGCCCAGGTGACGGCCCGGGCCTGCCCGCTCTTCGTGCCGCTGGCCGAGGAGGGCCTGACCGACCCGCAGGACGAGGTGGTGCGCCTGGTGGCCCGCCGCTACCTCGCCCCGGTCCGCGAGGCGGGGGTGGACACCCTCATCCTGGGCTGCACCCACTACCCGCTGCTCGAGGGGGCCATCGCCGCCGAGATGCCCGGGGTGGCGCTGGTGGACAGCGCCCGCTCCGTCGCCGCCGAGGTGCGGGAGCGCCTCGGAGCCGGATCGCCTCCGGGCGGGGGGCGGCACCGCTTCTACGTCACCGACACGCCGGAGCGCTTCCTGGCGGTGGCCGGCCGCTTCCTGGGGCGAGCGGTGGAGGCCGCCGAGCACGTGGACGTGTGACTGCCGAGCCTCCCGAAGGGTGGCGAGGCTGCTTCTGCAGTCGGTGCGCACCACACGGCTGGAGAGTCCGACGAGCCCGAGGCTTCCAAGAGCCTCGCCGCCCGTTCCGGGCGGCTCGAATTGGCGGGGGACGAGCCCCCGCCCTCCGACCTTGACTCCCGTCCTCGACAGGCGTCTGGCCGCGCCATAGACTCGCTCGACATGCAGCAGCACGACTCCAAGCGGATGGTGGTTGGCTTCAACCACAACATCAAACACAAGGGGAAGGCGTACCACATCCAGACCGAGGACTCGGGCCTGGAGAACCCCCACATCATCACGCACCTCTTCGTGGGCGGGAACATCCTGGCCTCGAAGAAGACCAGCTACGCCGACATCGCCGGCGCCGACAACCTGGCCTCGGTGGTGCGCGAGCTGATGGAGGAGCAGCACAAGGAGATGCTGCGGAACCTCATCAACGGGGTCTACGACGACATCGACGCCGCCTTCGCCGCCCAGGCCAAGGCCTACGAGCCGGGCCAGCTGAAGCCCGGCGAGCGGGTACGCCTGAACGAGGGGCAGCGCACCATCACCGGCTCCTACCGCATCCTGCCGCCGGAGGTGCTGGAGGCCCGGCGCGGCCCGGTCCCGGTCGAGAAGGAGGGGGCGGAGACCCTGTTCGGCGAGGACCTCATCAGCGAGAAGAGCCTCGACGAGGTGATCCTGTCCTACCTGGCGGAGGACATGGGCGAGCGGAAATAGGGCGGCGCGGGAGGAGACGGCGGGGCAACCGAGCCCCGCCTCGCGGCGGCGGAGATGATCCAGCTCTTCCACGTGTACAAGGAGTACCCGGGCGAGGGACCGGCGCTGGCCGACGTCACCGCCGCCGTGGAGAAGGGCGAGTTCGTCTTCATCACCGGCCCCTCCGGCGCCGGGAAGTCGACCCTCCTGAAGCTCATCTTCTGCGCCGAGCCCGCCACCAGCGGGCAGCTCCTGGTCTTCGGCAAGAACGTCTCCAAGATCCGCCCCTCGGCCATCCCCTACCTGCGCCGCAACATCGGGGTGGTGTTCCAGGACTTCAAGCTCCTCCCCGACCGCACCGTGGCCGAGAACGTGGCCTTCCCGCTGGAAGTGCGGGGGCTCCCCTCGAAGGACGTGCGGCGCAAGACGACCATGGGGCTTCGGGCGGTGGGGCTCGACCACAAGCAGCACAAGTTCCCCCTCTCCCTCTCCGGCGGCGAGCAGCAGCGGGTGGCGGTAGCGCGGGCGCTCATGGGCGACCCGGCGCTGCTCCTCGCCGACGAGCCCACCGGCAACCTCGACCCGGACCGTACCCTGGAGGTGATGGACCTGCTCGAGGGGGCCAACGCCCGCGGCACCACCGTGGTGGTGGCCACCCACGACCGCGGCCTCTTGCAGCGCTACAAGAAGCGGGTCATCGCCCTGGAGCGCGGCCGGGTGGTCTCCGACGGCGACACCATCCGCCGCGCCGCCCCCTGATGCCGCGCCTGGCCTACTTCGTCCGGCGCGCCCTCGACGCCCTGCGGCGCGGTCCCTTCGTCGCCCTGGTGGCGGTGGGCACCATCTTCGTGGCGGTGCTCGTGACCGGGCTCTTCGCGGCGGTGCTCTCAGGCACCGAGCGGCTGCTCGGGGCCTGGGGCGGCGAAGTGCAGATCTCGGTGTACCTGCACCCCGGTGCCGACCTCTCCGCGGCCCGGGCTGCCGCCGAGCGCATCGCCTCGGGGCGCGCCGTGGAGGCGGTCACTTCCCGCGAGGCGCTGCGGCGGCTCCGGGCCTCGCTCGGCGACGAGGCCGGGGTGCTGGAGGGGGTGGGCGAGGCGGCGCTGCCGGCCTCGGTGGAGGTGCAGGCGCCGGGCATCACCTTGGAGGCGGCGCGGGCGCTGGCGGGGCAGCTCCAGGCGGTGCCGGGGGCGGCCGAGGTGGACTACGGCAACGCCTGGCTGGAGCGGCTCGAGACCTTCCTCGGGCGGGCGCGGCTGGTGGGGCTCCTGCTCATGGGGGCGCTCTCGCTCGCCACCGCGGTGCTGGTGGCGAACACGCTCAGGCTGGCGGTCTACGCGCGCCGCGACGAGATCGAGATCATGAAGCTGGTGGGGGCCACCGACGGCTTCGTGGGCGCCCCGTTCCTCATCGAGGGGCTGCTGCAAGGGCTCCTCGGCGCCGGCCTGGCGGTGCTGGCGCTGCTCGGGGTGCAGGCGGCGCTCCTGCCCCGGCTGGCCTCGGCGGTCAAGCTGGCGTCGCGGCTCACCCGGGCGGACGTCCTGCCCACCCCGCTGCTCCTAGGCCTCCTCGGCGGTGGGGCCCTGCTGGGCCTCCTGGCCTCGACCCTCTCCCTGCTCAGGTTCCTGCGGAGGATTTGAAGTGCGGGCGCTCCTCTGGCTCTTCTTGGCGGCCGGCGACCCGCGAGCCCAGCTCGAGGCCCTGAAGGCCCGCCGGGCGGCCGAGGAGGCGGCGGCGCGCCTGCTCGCCGAGCGCGAGCGCTCCATCCTCGACACGGTGGGCGAGGCCGAGGAGGCGCTGGCCGTGGCCGAGTCGGAGGCGCGCCAGGCCGAGGCCGAGCGCGCGCGCTCGGAGCGGCGGGCGGCGGAGGCGCGCGCCGAGGAGGTCGAGGCCCAGGCCCGGCTCGAGGCGCGGCTCTTCGAGCTGCGCCCGCGGCTCGCGGCCCGCCAGCGCCTGGGGCGGCTGGGAGAGCTCAAGCTCCTCGTCGGCGCCGGATCGCTCTCCGAGCTGGTGAAGCGACACGCCATGCTGGACCGGGTGCTCAAGGCCGACCTCCTCGCCTTCCAGGGGGCCCGCGAGGCGCTCCTGGACCGGGAGCGAGCCCGCAGCGCCCGCCAGGCCGAAGCGGCCCGGCTGGCGGCCCTCGCCGCTGCGGCCCGGGAGCGCCAGGCCGAGGCCGCCGCCAAGCGGGAAGAGCGGCGCACTCTCCTGGGCGCGGTGCGGAACGCCCGGGCCCTGCACGAGCGGGCCGCCGCCGAGGCCGAGGGCCAGGGCCAGAAGCTCGCCGAGTTCGTGGCGGCGCTGCCGCCCCCGCGCGCCGGGGCCCCGGCCCACATGGGTTTCGCCCAGCTCAAGGGGAGGCTCCCGCACCCGGCCAGCGGCCCCATCGAGGTGGGATTCGGCCGGGTGGTGAACCCCCGCTTCAACACCGTCACCGTGCAGAAGGGGGTGGACATCGGCGCCCGGGCCGGCGAGTCGGTGCGGGCGGTGGCCCCGGGGCGGGTGGCCCACGCCGGCTGGTTCCGCGGCTACGGAAATTTGGTGATCGTGGACCACGGCGAGGGCTGGCACACCCTGGTGGCGCACCTCGCCTCCATGAGCACCGCCATGGGCGAGGAGGTGCAGGCCGGCAGCCTGCTGGGCACGGTGGGCGACACCGGCTCGCTCAAGGGGCCGTACCTCTACTTCGAGATCCGCGAGAAGGGGAGGCCCGTCGATCCGGCGGCCTGGCTGGCCCCGTGACGCCGAGCTGGCCCCGACTCGCCCTCGTGGTCGGCCCGCGCCGGGCATGCCGAACGGCCCGGGGATATACTGCAACGATGCGTAGAGACTTCCGTCCCGGCCGCCTGGCGGTGGCGGTCCTGGTGGGGGCCGCCTTCTTCGCCGGGCTGGGCGTGGACCACGTGGCCCGGGCGGCGCGCCGGGACGGCTCGCAGCCTTACCGCTCGCTGGACACCTTCGCCGAGGTGCTCTCCGCCATCCTCAACAACTACGTGGAGGAGGTGAAGGAGAAGGACCTGGTCTACGGGGCCATCGACGGCATGGTGGGGAAGCTCGACCCGCACAGCCTGTTCATGCGCCCCGACGTCTACCGGATGATGCGGGACGAGACCACCGGCGAGTTCGACGGGGTGGGCCTGGAGGTCACGGTCCGCGAGGACGTGCTCACGGTGGTCTCCCCGGTGGCCGACTCGCCGGGCGAGCGGGCCGGCCTCCGCCCCGGGGACCGCATCCTCAAGATCGACGGCGCGCCCACCCGCGACCTCACCCTGGTGGAGGTCATCCGCCGCATGAAGGGGCCGGCCGGTACCAAGGTGGTGCTGGAGATCATGCGCGACGGCTTCGCCGCCCCGCAGACGCTCACCGTGGTGCGCGACCACGTGCGCACCATCAGCGTGGAGTCGAGGGTCCTCGACCCCGAGCTGGGCTACGTGTGGGTCAAGGTGAAGAGCTTCCAGGACCGCACCGACCGGGCCCTGAAGAAGGCGCTGGACGACGCCCGCGCCTCGCTCAGGGGGGAGGTGAAGGGGCTGGTGCTCGACCTGCGCAACGACCCGGGGGGCCTCCTGGACCAGGCGGTGCGGGTGGCCGACCGGTTCCTCGCCTCGGGCGTCATCGTCACCACCGAGGGTCGTAACAAGCGGAACGTCGAGGTGGAAAAAGCCAGGGAGAAGGACACCGAGCCCGGCTACCCCATGATCGTCCTCGTCAACCGCGGCACCGCCAGCGCCAGCGAGATCGTGGCCGGCGCGCTCCAGGACCACGGCCGGGCGGTGATCATGGGCACCCAGACCTTCGGCAAGGGCTCGGTGCAGACGGTGGTGGAGCTGGAGGACGGCTCGGGCCTGAAGCTCACCATCGCCAAGTACTACACGCCCAAGCACCGCTCCATCCAGGAGCTGGGGATCACCCCCGACGTCGTGGTGCCCGAAGCGGCGCCGCCGGTGCGGGGCGAGGAGGAGGTCGCCTCGGAGCGGGACCTCCGGCGCCATCTCAAGAACGAGGGGACGGCGGGGTCGCCGGCCCAGGCGCCGAAGGGGTCGCCGCTCCAGGACGATTACCAGCTCCGCACCGCGGTCGACTACCTGAAGGCGGCCCACATCTTCAAGGCCAGCTCCGGCGAGGCGCCGGGGCGGGCTGCCAAGCGGTGAACGGATCAACCCTCGGTGGGGTCCCTCGGTCGAGGTGTGGGGATTTTCCCCTGCCGGGTCGCGCCTTTTGCGTTGACTTCCCCCAAGGACCGGCTATAGTCCGCGCGCTTTCGTACGCCGGCCCTCAGGCGCCGTCGCCCGGAGGTGAAGGGTATCGGCGGCGCGCCCCTCGGGCGCGCCGCCGCGTTCGCAGTCCCAACCATGACTTCCCTCGAGATCGCGGTCGTCGCCGCCTACGTCTTGGTGCTGCTCGTCCTGTCGGTCTACGGGTCGCACCGGTACTTCATGGCCTACCTGTACTACCGCCACAAGTACCGGCTGCCCGCGCCGCGGGCGCGCTTCGAGGCGCTGCCGCGCGTCACCGTGCAGCTGCCGATCTTCAACGAGGTGTACGTGGTGGAGCGCCTGGTGGCCGCGGTGTGCGCCATGGAGTATCCCCGCGACCGCTTCGAGGTTCAGGTCCTCGACGACTCCACCGACGAGACCCAGGGCATCGCCCGCGAATGCGTGGCGCGCTGGCGGGCCCGGGGGGTCGACATCCACTACCTCCACCGGCGCGACCGGAGCGGCTTCAAGGCCGGGGCTCTGGAGAACGGGCTGCGCGCCGCCACCGGCGAGTACGTGGCGGTGTTCGACGCGGACTTCGTGCCCTCCCCGGACTTCCTGCTCCGCACCGTGCACTTCTTCACCGACCCCGAGGTGGGAATGGTGCAGGTACGCTGGGAGCACCTGAACCGCGACTTCTCCGCCCTGACCAGGGTGCAGAGCATCCTCCTCGACGCGCACTTCGTCATCGAGCACAGCGCCCGCAACCGCTCCGGGCGCTTCTTCAACTTCAACGGCACCGCCGGCATCTGGCGGCGCGAGACCATCGGCGCGGCCGGCGGGTGGCAGCACGACACCCTCACCGAGGACCTGGACCTCTCCTACCGTGCCCAGCTGGCCGGCTGGAAATTCGTCTTCCTGCCCGAGGTGACCGCCCCGGCCGAGATCCCGGTGCAGATGAACGCCTTCAAGAGCCAGCAGCACCGCTGGGCCAAGGGCTCGATCCAGACGGCGCTGAAGCTCATGCCGCGCATCGCCCGCAGCGGCTTCTCGCGCGAGGTGAAGAAGGAAGCCTTCTTCCACCTCACCGCCAACTTCGGCTACCTGCTCATGATCCCGCTGGCGATCCTCATGCCCATCGCGGTGGCGGTGCGGGTTTCCCATGGCTGGTTCGAGGTGCTCCTGCTCGACCTCCCTTTCTTCGCCGCGGCCACCATGAGCGTGTCGGTCTTCTACGTGGCCAGCCAGCGCGAGGTGGGAGCGAGCCGGTGGCAGCAGGTGAAGTACCTGCCGCTGCTCATGGCCCTCGGCATCGGGCTCTCGGTGAACCAGGCCCGCGCGGTGCTGGAGGCGCTCCTGGGTCACCAGACCGGATTCACCCGGACCCCCAAGCTCGGCGTGCAGGGCTCGGGCGAGCCGGCGGCGCGCCGCCGCTACCGGGTGGCGGTGAACCTCCAGCCCCTCCTGGAGCTGGGGCTGGCGGCCTACTTCACGGTGGCGGTGGTGTGGGTGGTGGACCAGGGCGTCTACTACTCGCTCCCCTTCCTCATGCTCTTCCAGGCTGGCTTCGCCTACGTGGGCGTGGCCAGCGCCGTGGAGGCGCTCAAGGATCTGTGGGGCCGCCTGGCCGCTCCGGCGGAGCCCCGCACCGCCGACGGGTAGCCGACTCGAGCTGCCCGGAACCGACTCGAGCCGCCCGGAACGGGCGGCGAGGCTTTTGGGAAACCTCGGGTTCGCCGAGTTCTCCAGCCGTGTTGGACGGTACCGGATACGGGGGCGGCTGCCGTTCCGGACACGGCTGCGGGTGCCGTTCCGGTTGCGGAGAGGGCTGCCGCATCCGCAGGCGGCAGCGGTTTCCGCATCCGGAACCGGACCCGCATCCGGAACCGCAGCCGCAGCCAAGACCGCTACCGCTTCAGCTTCGGGCCGCCCGCAGCGAGACAGAGGGCGGCCGGAAGCCATCTCCGCCCTACGGGCCCCTAGTCAAGACGAGCCCCCGCCCTGCCTCGCTGGGCTCACGGGAAGCGACTGCCGCCCTCACCGCGCCTCCAGCGACTTCTCGTACACGGTGACCCCCCGGTCGAGCCGCCCCACCTCGGCGTAGCCAACACGGGTCCAGAAGGCGTGCGCGTCCTGGTTCTCGTCGGTGACCGAGAGGCGCAGGGCGCGATAGCCGGCTCGGGCCAGCCCGGCCTCCACCGCGGCGGCGGTCTCCTTGCCGTACCCCATGCCCTGGCACGACTCGCGGAAGAGGAGGAGCCCGATGTGGGCCGTGCCGGGCTCGGGATAGTCGAGGTGCAGGTCGAGGATGCCCACCGCCGGCCCGCCGCCGCGGGGCTCGAGCAGGTACACGAGGCGGGCCGGGTCGGCCTCGGCGTCGGCCAGGAGGTCGGCGGCGGCGCCCGGGCCCGCCGGCCGCCCCTCGGCGCGCTCGAAGTAGCCCGGCGCCGCGTCGAGGCACGCCTGGAACACCGGCGCGTGCTCCGGTGCGGCCCGCACCGCCCTGAGGCGGGGCCCGTGGAAGGAGAGTTCGCCCGTGGCCATGCGACCGCGGACCTGCCTTTAGCCCGGCCCGGGCCGGGGATCAAGCCCGTCCAGGACCAGGTCGGCCGCGAGCTGGCCCTCGAGGCTGGGGAGCACGTGCTCGGCCCCCGAGGCCCGCAGCTCCTCCACCGAGAAGCGGCCGGTGGCCACCGCCAGCGCCGGGACCCCCATGCGGTGGGCCGCCTCGACGTCGCGCGGGGTGTCGCCGACCACCAGCGCCTCCTCGGGCCGGACCGGCCGCCCCAGGCGCCGGGAGGCCCGGCGCAGCGCCGCCGCCACGATGCGCTCGCGCGCCTCGCCGTCGGCGGCGAAGCCGCAGATGGCCTCCTCCCCCCAGCCGAAGAACCCGTCCAGGCCGCCCCGGGCCAGCTTCAGGCGGGCGCCCTCCTCGACGTTGCCGGTGCAGAGCCCCATGGCCGCGCCCCGGCTGGCGAGGGCGGAGAGGAGCGCCGTCACGCCGGGCAGCACCCGGTAGCCGGGGCCGTGGATCTCATCGCGCAGGAAGCGAACGTAGTCGCCGAGCACCCGGTCGCACAGGGCCTGGTCGAAGGGCCGCCCCAGCACCTGCAGCACCTCGCGCACGATGAGCCGGTCGGTCATGCCGTCCAGGCGCAGCCCGGCGAGCGAGCCGTCGACCTGCCCCAGGTGGAGGAGAAGGGCGCGACCCACCGCGCGCCGCCCGGCGCCGCCGGCGTGCACCAGCGTGCCGTCCACGTCGAAGAGAAGGATCCGGGTGGGTCGCGCCATCATGCGAAGAGGGCCTCCACGAACTCGCGCGGCTCGAAGGGGCGCAGGTCCCGGGCTCGCTCGCCCACGCCCACCCAGCGCACCGGGATGCCGAGCTCGTCGCTGATGCCGATGACCACGCCGCCCTTGGCGGTCCCGTCCAGCTTGGCCAGGGCGATGCCGGTGACGCCCAGCGCCTCGTGGAACTGGCGCGCCTGGGCGATGGCGTTCTGGCCGGTGGTGGCGTCGAGGACCAGCAGCACCTCGTGCGGGGCGCCGGGGAGGGCCTTCTCCACCACCCGCTTCACCTTCTTCAGCTCCTCCATGAGCGGGACCTTGGTGTGGAGCCGCCCGGCGGTGTCCAGGATCACCGCGTCCAGGCCCTCGGCCATCCCGCGGCGGACCGCCTCGAAGCAGATGCTGGCCGGGTCGGCGCCCTCCTTGCCGCGCACCACCGGGGCGCCCACCCGCTCGGCCCACGCCTCCAGCTGCTCCCCGGCCGCGGCGCGGAAGGTGTCGCCGGCGCCCAGGAGCACGGAGAGGCCCGCCTCCCGGTAGTTGGCCGCCAGCTTTCCGGCAGTGGTGGTCTTCCCCGAGCCGTTGACGCCCACCACCATCACCACCCATGGGCGGGCGGTCCCCGGTGCCGGGCCCGGGCCGCCGGCGCCGAGGGAGACGATGCGGGCGATCTCGGCGCGCAGCGCCTCGCGCAGCCGGCCCGGATCGGAGGCCTCGCGGCGCTTGAGCGCGCCGCGGGCGTGCTCGAGCAGGGCGGTGGCGGTCTTCACGCCGATGTCGGCGGTGAACAGCACCTCCTCCAGCCCGGCCAGCACCGACTCGTCGAGGGCCCGGCCCGAGCCGAGGAGCCCGTCGAGCCGCGCCACGAACCCGCCGCGGGTCTTGGAGAGGCCGGCGGCCAGGGTCTTGCCCGCCTCGGCCTCGATCCGGCGGCGCTTCTCTTCCTCGGCGCGGCGCCGCGCCTCGTCGGCCTCCCGGGCCGCGCGTTCCGCCTCCTCGCGGGCCAGCCGCTCCGCCTCCTCGCGCTGCCGCTGCCGGTGTTCCTTCTCGGCGCGTTCGGCCTCCTTCTTGCGGCGGTATGCCTCCTTCCTCTCGGCCTCGGTCGGCGCCGGGGTCGGCGTCCCGGTCGCGGTCGCGGTCGGGGTCGCGGTCGAGGTCGGGGTCGAGGTCGCGGCCGAGGTCGCGGTCCGGGCTGCCGCGTGCGGCGCACTTCGACGCCGCAGAGCCAGTCGCACCCCGGCGAAGACGAGGAGCAGCACCAGCGTCGCCAGGACGGCGATGCCGGCGGCGTCGCTGATCGAGAGGGCGGCGAGTGGGGACACGCGGAGGGCCGGGCGGCGAGAGGTCCATATAGGGCCCGCCCAGGCGGGGTGTCAACGACAGCCCTCACCCTCCACGGTCTCCGCGGATCCCGAGTGCCCTCTCCCAGAGGGAGAGGGCGCCCTCACGCCGCGGCGGACCGCTCGGCCGCGGAGAGGCGAACCGAGACCAGCTTGGAGACGCCGGGCTCCTCCATGGTCACCCCGTAGAGCGTGTCCACCATCTCCATGGTGCGCTTGTTGTGGGTGATGAGGATGAACTGCGAGGCCTGGCTCATCTCCTTCACCAGCTCGTTGAAGCGTCCGACGTTGGCGTCGTCGAGCGGCGCGTCCACCTCGTCGAGCAGGCAGAAGGGGGAGGGCTTGATGAGGAAGATGGCGAAGACCAGCGCCACCGCGGTGAGGGCCTTCTCGCCGCCGGAGAGCAGGTTCACGCTCTGCAGCTTCTTGCCGGGCGGCTGGGCGAAGATCTCCACCCCGGCCTCGGCGCCCTCGCCCTCCTCGGCCTGGGTGAGCACCAGCCCGGCCCGCCCGCCGCTGAAGAGGCGCGGGAAGACCTGCTGGAACTTCTCGTTGACCCGGTCGAAGGTCTCCTGGAAGCGCTGCCGGCTGGCGCGGTTGATGCGGGTGATGGCCGCCTTGAGGTCGCGCAGCGAGGACTCCAGATCGGCTTTCTGGCCGAGCAGGAACTGGTGGCGCCTGGCCAGCTCGTCGTACTCCTCGATGGCGGTGAGGTTGATGGCGCCCATGCGCTCGGCCTGGGCCTTGAGCTCCTCGAGCCGCGCCCGCTGCTCCTCGCCCGGAGGGGGAGCGAGGTGGAAGCGGTGCAGCTCGAACTTGAGATCCGCCTGGCAGCGCTCGCGCACCTGGGACTCCACATGCGCGAGCTCCAGGGCGCCCTCGCGAGCGGTGAGGGAGGCGTCGGCGGCGGCCTGGGCCAGCACCTCGGCGCGGCGCCGGAGCTCCCGCGCCTCGGCCTCGCGGGCGCCGGAGGCGGCCAGCATGGCCTCGTGGTCGGCCCCGGCCGACGCCAGGGCCTTCTGGGCCAGGGCCAGCTCGGCCTCGAGCTGGGCGCGCTCGGCGCCCAGGGCGGCCAGGCGTTCCAAGAGCTCGGCGGCTCGCCCGTTCGAGGTGGAGATCGCGGCGTAGAGGCGCTGGCGCCGCTCCGCCAGCTCGCCCTTCGAGGCCTCCAGCCGGTCCAGGGCGGAGCGGATGGCCTCCCGGCGCTCCCCCTCGGCGGCCACCTTCACCTTGAGGTTCGTGAGCTCGGCCCGGAGCGCCTCGGCCCGGCGCCGCAGCGCCCCGAGCCGCTCTCCCGCCTCCCGGTCCCGCTCCTGTTGGCGGGCCTGCTCCGCCTCGGCGGCGGCGGCCTCGAGCCGGTGGGCCTGCTCTTCCCGTGAGAGCGCCTCCAGGGCCCCCTCCAGCTCGGCCCGCTCCGCCGCGAGCCCGCCGGCGCGCGCGCCGACCATCTCCAGATCCGCCCCCAGGCGCAGCAGGTCCTTCTCCTGGTCGACGAGGAGCAGGTCCTTCTCCCGCCCGTCCTTGTCGAGGGTGCACAGCCCCGCCTCCAGCTGGGCGGTGCGGACCTGCAGGGTGCGGTGGCGATCCTGGGCCAGCGCGAACTGGGCCTCGAACCCGCGCACCGTCTGCTCCAGCTCTTGCACCTCGCGCCGCCGCTGCAGGGCGCCGTGTCCCTCGCCCTCCAGCGGGCCGCCGGTGACCACGCCCCAGGGGTCGAGCACCTCGCCGCCGAGGGTCACCAGCGTGCGCCGGGCCTGGTCCGCTTGCCAGAGCTCGAGCGCGCTCTCGAGGTCCCGCACGATGACCGCGTCGCCGAGGAGGAAGCGCACCACCCTCTCGAAGGCCGGGTCGTGCCGCACCACCTCCAGGCAGGTGGCCACGAAGCCGGGGTGCCCGCGATCCGGGTCGGGCGGCGACTCGCCGCCGTCGCGCAGGCGCTCGAGGGGGATGAGCGAGGCCCGCCCCTCGGCTGCCGACTTGAGCCAGTCGATGGCCTCGACGCCGCGGGCGTGGCTCTCCACGATGACGTACTGCAGCCGCTCGCCCAGCACCGCCTCCACCGCGGTCTCGTACTCCGGGGGGGCCGAGACCACGTCGGCCACCAGGCCGAAGATGCCGCGCTCGCCGGCGGGGTCGCCCTGGCCGGCCCGGGTCATGAGGCTGCGCACGCCGCGGCCGTGCCCCTCGTAGTTGCGCAGCACCTCCCGCAGCGACTCGAGGCGGGCCCGGCGGTCGGAGAGCTCCTCCCGCACCTGGATGAGGCGGGCCTCGTTCTGGATGAACTCCGAGCGGGTCCGCTCCAGGAGCTGCTCCTGCGCGCCGCGCTCGGCCTCCAGGTGGAGCCGGAGCTGCCGGGTGCGGCCCAGCTTCTCCACCTGGGCCGAGCGGGTCCCGTCCAGGGCCGCGCCCCGGGCGGAGAGCTCGTCCAGCTCGCGCCGCACCCGGTCCAGGCGCCCCGCCACCTCGCCGCGGCGGCGGTCCACCTGGGCCAGCCCGGTCCGCCCCTCGGCGGCGCGCGACAGGGCCTCGCCGGCCGCGGCCCGGGCCGCCTCGGCCTCGGCCAGGGTCTCGGCCTCGGCGGCCGCCACCTCGCCGAGGGCCGCCTCGACCTCGGCCAGGCGGGCCTGGTCCCTCCCGCCCAGGGCCTGGAGCTCCTCCTGTTGCCGGAGCAGCGACTCGACCTCCCGGCCGAGCGCCTCCTCCTGGCCCTTCAGCCCCTCCGCCTCGGCGGCCTGCGCCCGGGCGCGCTCCGCGATCTCCCCCCGTTCCCGATCCGCCGCCTCGGAGGAGACCGCGCAGACGCGGGCCCGGCTGGAGACGTCGTGCTCGCGGGCGGACAGGTCCCGTAGCCGCCGCTCCGCCTCGTCGCGCCCGGCCCGGTCGCGATCCGACAGGGCCTCGAGCTCGGCGAGCCGGGCCGACACCTCCGCCTCCTCGACCCGCGCCTGGGCCAGCCGCTCCTCGGCGGCGCGCCGCTGCGCGGTGAGCTCCAGGTAGCGGCTGGCGCCCAGCTGCAGCTCCAGCTCCCGCACCTGCGCCTTGACCTTGCGGTAGCGCTCCGCCTTGCGCGCCTGGCGGTTCAGCGAGTCGAGCTGCTTGCCCAGCTCCTCGGCGATGTCGGCGACGCGGGTCAGGTTCTGCTGGGTCGCCTCCAGCTTGCGCTCGGCGGCCTCGCGCCGCCGCTTGTACTTGGTGATGCCGGCCGCCTCCTCGACGATGGCGCGCCGGTCCTCCGGCCGGGCCGAGACGATCTGCCCGATGCGACCCTGCTCGACGATGGAGTAGGCGGTACGCCCCACGCCCGACCCGAAGAAGAGGTCGTTGACGTCGAGGAGCCGGACGGGCGCCTTGTTGACGAGATACTCCGACTCCCCGCTGCGGAAGAGGCGGCGGCCCACGGTGATCTCGGAGAAGCCCTGGTATTGGGCCGGCAGCTCCGAGGGCCGGTCGTTCTCGAAGGTGATCATCACCTCGGCCATGGAGAGCGGGGGCTTCGACTCCGACCCGTTGAAGATCACGTCCTCCATGGAGCGGCCGCGCAGGTGGCGGGCCGACTGCTCCCCGAGCACCCAGCGCACGGCGTCGGCCACGTTGGACTTGCCGCAGCCGTTCGGGCCCACCACCCCGGTGATGCCACGCTCGAACACCACCACCGTCCGGTCCATGAAGGACTTGAACCCGGTCATGTCGAGGCGCTTGATGCGCATATCGGCTGCGATATCACAGGGGATCGCTGCTCGCAAGTTAAACCCCTGAATGATCTCGGCATTCCAGCCCGACGTGGGTACCGTGGGCAAAATACCTTGGACCTCGCGCCGTTGCGTGACATGACAGGTATGGCCCGAGCCGCTTCTGAGGTGTTCTCGCGTACTTCGGATAGACTGGGCCCGGAAGATCATGTCCGCCTGGCCGCGTCTCCTCCGCAACCTGGCGCTCGCCCAGGCCGTCCCGGGGCTCGTGGCCTGGACCGTGATCCACGAGTTCGTGCCGCTCACCGGCACGGACCACGCCTTCCTGCACCTGGCCATCCCTCTCGCGACGGCCGCGGCCTTCGGGCTCCTGGTCGTCGCCGCCCGCTGGCTCTCCGCTCCGTTCCTCGCCGCCCCGGCCTCGGCGCCGCGGGCCAGCGGCCCCCCGCCGGCAGCCGCCGCCCATGCGGCGCACCGCCTGCCGGCGCGCCTGGCCAGCGCCAACGCGATCGTCTGGAGCTTCCTGGCGGTCGCGGCGGCGGCCTCGCTCTACGGCCGGGGGCTGCCCGGCGACCTGACCCTGGCGGTGGCGGCGGTGGGGCTGGCCGCGGCCATCCTCGGCAGCATGATGGTCTACGCCGCCGCCGGAGGGGCCGCGGCCGGCGCGCTGGCCGAGCTTGGGCCGGGCGTCGAGTTCCGGGAGCAGGGGACGGTTCGCGCCAAGATCCTGTCGCTGGGCTACGGGCTGGTCACCGTGGCGGTGCTGCTCTTCGCCGCCACCGGCTACCTGCGCTTCCGCAGCGACGCCGAGGCGGAATACCTGCGGCGGGCCGCCGACGCCCAGGAGAGCGCCCTCACGGCGGGGCTGCCCGGCCCGGCCGAGGTGCAGATGGTGTTCCGCCTGAGCGGCGGCTCCACCGCCCTCTTCGGGGCCGACGGCCGTCCCCTGGCCGCCGCCGGGCCCGCCGGACCGTCGCTGCTCCCCGCCGCGCCGGGAGTGGCCCGGGTCGGAGACGGGTGGGTGGTGCGCCGGGCGGCGGGCCCTGGCGCCACCCTGGCCACCTTCCTCCCCGACGCGCCCTTCCAGGCGCGGCTGGCCGCCTACTGGCGCTCGGGGATCACGCTGGTGCTCATCGTCTACCTGGCCTCTGGCCTCTTGGTGTGGCTGGCGGCCCGGGCCATGACCCTGCCGCTCATGGCCCTGTCCGAGGCCGCCGGGCGCGTGGCCTCGGGCGACCTCGGGGCCAGCCCGCCCTCCATCTCCCGGGACGAGATGGGACAGCTGGCCGCGCAGTTCCGCCGCATGGCCCAGGGGCTGGCCGGGCTGGTGAGCGCGGTGCAGCAGGCCACGCGCGGCGTGGACCAGGCGGCGCGCCACGTGGGCGAGATCGGCGAGCGCGTCCGGCGAGGCGCGCTGGGGCAGCGGTCGGGGGTCACCGCCGTCGACGGAGCGGTCGGCGCCATGGAGGGGTCCATCGGGCTCGTCTCCCGCGGGGTGGAGGGGCTCGCCGAGTACGTGGCCTCCACGAGCGCCGCGGTGGGGGAGATGGCCTCCGCCCTCGACGAGGTGCGGCGCCAGGCCGACGAGCTGGATCGCTCCATGGAGGTGGCCACGCGCGAGGTGGAGGCCCTCTCAGGATCGGGGCGCCGCGCCGAGGCGGAGATGCGGGCCTTGAACGACCTGGCCGGGCGGACCGGCGAGACCTTGGGCCAGGTGGAGGCCAGCCTCTCCGGCGTGGAGGTGGCGGCGGTGGCCGGGCAGCTCAACACGGCCCAGGCCGCCGAGCTCGCCGAGCAAGCCGGAGGGGTGGTCGAGGAGACGGCGCGCGGCATCGAGCGGGTCCGCGCGGCCGTGGCCGACGCCCAGCAGCGCGTCACCGGGCTGGGGCGGCGCGCCGGCGACATCGACCAGATCGTGGACTTCATCGCCGACGTGGCCGGGCGGACCAACCTGCTCTCGCTCAACGCCTCCATCATCGCCGCCCAGGCCGGGGAGCACGGCAAGGCCTTCGCGGTGGTGGCCGACCAGATCCGGGAGCTGGCGGCGCAGATCGCCAGCTCCACCAAGTCCATCGGGGAGATCATCCGGGCGGTGCGCGAGGACGTGGAGGGCACGGCCGCCCTCATCGGCCGCGGCGACGAGCTGGCGGCGGCGGAGGTGGAGCAGTCCAAGCACTCGGTGGCGGCGCTGGCCCAGATCCGGGTGGCCACCCACCAGGCGCACGAGAACGCGGGCCGCATCCTGGCGGCGGTGGCCGGGCACCGCGAGAGCAGCAAGGAGGTGGCGCGCCTGGCGAGCTCGGTGAACGAGGCGTCGCGCGCGCTCGCCGAGGCGGTGGCGCGGGTGGGGACCAGCGTGGCGGCGCTCTCGGAGGGGGCCCGCGGCGCGGACGCCCTGGCCGACCGGGTGAGCCGGGCTCTGGGCGAGCAGACCCAGCTCGGGCGCGGCCAGCTCCAGAGCCTGGAACGGCTCAACGCCATGATCGAGGAGGTCACCCGCGCCGTGACCAGCCACGGGGAAGCCACCCGGCGGGTGCACGCGTCGCTCAAGGACCTGGGCTCGGCCGCCGCCGAGCACGAGGTGGCGGTCACCGAGCTGGCGGGGGTGGCCGGCGGACTCCAAGAAAGGGCCCGGCAGCTGTCGGACCGGGTGGAGCGGTTCAAGACGGCGTAGCGAGCTACGGCCCGAGCGCCTTCGCCTGCGGGTGCCCCAGGCTGCCGTAGATCTGGAACTGCCAGCTCCCGTCCGGCCGGCGCGCCGAGGCCAGGGCGGCGTCGGCGACGGCGCGCAGGCTCGGGGCCTTCTGCCAGAAGGCGTCGGCCACCTTGACCCGGGCCCGGCCGAAGAGCGGCGCGAACTCCAGGCGCGGCTGCACCATGAAGTAGAGCTGCTCGCCGGTGGCGTCCACGTCGCCGCCGCGGGCCTCGAGCTTCTCGAACTCGGCCTTGCCAGCCTTGACGGTGGCCTGACCGGTCAACGTCCCCAGTGAGGTCTTGGGGAGAGTGAGCCCGCCCGCCATCCCGGGGACGGAGACCTGGCCGCCCAACCCGGCCTTCTCCACGCCGAGCTGGATGCGGCCGGTGGTCCTCTGCTGGTCCTTGGGATCGAGGGTCACGTCCATGTCGGCCCGGAGCACGCCCGAGAGGTCGAGCCCTCCCAGCGCCTGCTTCACGGGCGCAGCCGCGGCCAGGTCCAGCCCCTCCCCGCGGAGGGCCAGGCGCTGGACGCCTCGCCCCGACTCCAGCACCCCGTTGAGGCGCCCCTGGAAGAGCCGCAGGTCGAAGGCCAGGCTGCGCTTCCCCAGGAGGAGCGGCCACAGCCGCAGCGACAGCCATGCCTTCTCCACCGGGATGCGGGTCCCCTCGCGCGACTCCAGGGTCACCTCGGCCATGCGGACCCCGGCGAAGCCGCTCGGGGCGATGTCGTTCATGCGCACCTGCCACCCCTGGGCGGCCGCCTCCAGGGTGAGCCGCTCCCGCACGGCGTCGGCGGGGAAGGTCCGCTGCAGCGCGAACAGGAAGGCCAGGCCGGTGAAGACGCCGTAGGCGGCGCGCTTCCTCCATCCCTCCAGCACCGGCAGCCGCGGCAGCTTCATGGTCAGCCTTTCAGGCGGTAGGTCGCCACCAGGAGCGTCACGTCCACCAGCTGCGGGTCGTCGCTCCGGGTGGTCACCCGGAGCCGCCGCACCTTCACCACCCCCGGCCCGCGCTCCAGCCCCTCCAGGAGCCGCGCCAGCTTGGGGAGGTCGATGCGGGCCAGGCTCACCTCCACGCTCTCCTCGGAGATGCCCTCCGACCCTCCGGGAGCGCCCGGCCGGAGGTCGTTCACTTCGACGCCGAGCTGCTGGCCGGTCTGGGTCACGAAGCTCATCAGCGCCACCGGCGGCCCCTTGAGCCGCGACTCCAGGGCAGCCCGCTCCGCCTGCACCTGGCGGTAGCCCTGGGTGAGCTTGCCGATCTGGGCCAGGAGGTGGGTCTTCTCCTCGATGCGCGCCTCGCGCCCCGAGAGGGCCCGGGAGACGCCGGTCGCGACCAGCAGGACCGCGAAGAGCACCACCGCCGCACCCGCCGCCGAGACCATGACCCGCTCGCGCGGTGACAGTCGCGAGGCCCACGCCTCCGCGGCGGCGCTGAGGCGGCGCCAGAGCTCGCTCATGGCGTCCCCCTCCCCGCCCCGGCCGCGACCTCGCAGCCGAGCTCGGAGTCGACCGTGAACTCGAAGCGCGCGTCGGAGCCGCGCTTGCGCACCCCGCCCGAGCGCGCGTCGGCGAAGCAACGCGAACCGCGAAGCCCCTCCACGATCTTGTCCACGTTTTCGGCGGAGTCGGTCGACCCCTGGAGGTGCAGCTTCTCGCGGGTGATCTCGATGCGGTCGAGCTTGAGCGCCACCTCGGGAACGCGGGCCGCCAGCTCGGCCAGCACGTTCACGGCCGAGAGGCGCGGGATCGAGGCGGCGGGCGTGCCCCGCCCGCGCAGCACCGACTCGGCCACCGAGAAGTCCTCGTAGCACTTGCCCGTCACCTGCTGCGTCACCTCGCACAGCGAGCGATCCAGGAGCTTCTCCTGGCGCGACAGGGCGAAGGCCTTGACGGCCGCGCTGCCCGCGGCCAGGAGCAGCACCAGGCCGGCGTACACCGCCAGGCGCGCCACCTTGCCGCGCAGGTGCTCGAAGTCCCGGGTGCTGGCCAGGTCGCCGCGGCGGAGGTTCAGGCGACCGGCGCGGGCGCCCAGGTGGCCGCGCAGGGCCAGCGCCAGCGCCAGCGCATACGCCGGCGCCTCGGCCTCGGGGATTCGCTCGGTGCCCGGCCCGTCGAGCGCCAGCGGTCGCGCCGGCGCGCCGGCCTCCGCGCCGAGGAGGTCTGCCAGGCCCGGCAGCCGGGCCGCGCCGCCGCAGAGCCACAGCCGCCGCAGCGGCCGGCGGGCCCCGCGGGCCTCCCAGGACTTGAGGGTGGCCCTGATCTCGCGCACCAGCCCTCCGAGGCCCCGCCGCAGCGACTCGGGCACCCGCGGGTCCCGGGCCGGCGCGGTTGGCTCCGGCGGGGCCGCGGCGCCGGCGCACTCGGCCTCGAGGAGCGTGCGGGCCGCCTCCTCCGAGACGGCCAGGTCCCGCGCCAGCGCGCGCGCGAGCGGCGCCGTGCCGCCCGGGAAGGTGCGGGCCCACAGGCACTGGTCGCCCTCGGCCACGCAGGCGCTGACCCGCTCGGCGCCGACGTCCACCAGGAGCTCGGCCCCGCGGCCCTCCGCGACGTCCTCGCCGTCGGCGATGGCGCCCCCGGCGGACAAGCCGGCGTAGGCCGGTCCGGCCGGCAGGATGACTTGGGGATCGACGCCCGCCGCGGCCAGGAGCCCGAGCAGCGCCTTCATCTCGTCCCGCCGCACCACCCCCACGTAGAGGTCGGTGCGGCCGGCGCGGGTCTCCAGCACCTGCCAGTCCCAGGCGACCTCGGAGAGGTCGAAGGGGATCTGCCCCTCCACCTCGAACTGGACCGTCTCGCCGATGCGCTTCAGGTCGGAGAAGGGGAGGGTCACCAGGTGGCTGGCGGCCCCCGGCCCGGGCCAGGCGGCCACCGCCGCGTCGAAGCGCCAGGCGCGGGCGCCGAGCAGGCCCCGCAGCGCCGACACCTGTCGCTCGCGCGGCAGCCCGTCGGGCAGGACCGGGGCGGCGGCGGCGTCGACCAGGGTCCAGCCCCGGAAGGTGGACTCCAGGAGGACCGCCCTGACCGAGGCCGACCCGAGGTCCAGGCCCGCGATGCGCTGTGCCATCCGTCAGTCCTCCTGCCAGTGGATGAGTCGCCCCAGGTCGGACGCCAGCGGGCCGGCCCGCTCGTCGAAGGTGACCACCGCGGTGACGGTCTTCTCCACGCTCCCGGCCAGCCCCGTGGCGCGGATGGTGAAGGTGCTGGAGCGCGACCCGAAGGAGTTGCGGGCGTCGGTGTCCTGGCCGGTCAGGTACAGGGGCTGGATGCGAAGGCCCAGCCCGGAGAGGATCTGGGCCAGCTGCTGCACCGTCACCGCCAGGAAGGGGAGCGGCCGCGCCAGGCGCAGGGCCGCCTCCAGGCGCTGCGGGAAGGTCGGGTCGAGCAGCGCCGGCTGCGGCACGCCGGGCGGATCCGACATGGCCAGGATGTTGATCATCATCTCGGCCGGGTCGCCGGTGTTGACGTTGGTCTTGGCGTTCACCGAAGGATAGACGGTGATCTTGTCCCCGAAGGCCGCCATGAAGGGATCGCCGATGCCGCCCACCATGAACAGCTCCTGGAGCGAGTCGAAGCGGGCGTTCTTGGCGCGGTAGCGGTCGTCCCCGCGGTCGTAGGGGAAGTTCTCGTCGCCGAAGCCATCTTCGAAGGGGGCTGCCGGGTTGGCCCCCACCGAGGTGGTGGTCTCGTTCTCGTCGACCCAGTCGCGCAGGGCCGCGGCGATGTCGGGGCGGGTCCAGCGGCTGCCGTACTGGTCCTCCCTGTCGAAGAGCACGTCGTAGGCGGGGTCCTTCACCAGCTGCATGAAGCGCATGAGCTGCGGACCGGCCAGGGGAGCGGTGTTGGCGAACTGCGGCACGTTGACCTTGCGGTCCTCGTCCTCGATGCGGGCGCGGAAGCTCCCCTGGTAGTCGCCGAAGGCCCGGAGGGCGGTCTCGGCGAAGAGGCCCTCCGGGGATCCCCGGGCGGGGGGGCGCGGCTCGAGCGGGGGGCCGCTGGAGGCGAAGAGGCTGGCGGAGCTGGAGTCGATGGGAACCACCTCCCACAGGCGGATGGCCACCTGCAGGGCGGGCGTCTTCCCACCGGTGAGCTGTGACAGGGCCTGTCCCACGCCGCCGGCGGCTCGGTCGAGCTCGCCCTGGAAGTGCAGCACCAGCCGCGACAGGTTCACGGCGCTCCTGGCCAGGGCGGCGGCGCGGAGCTCGTCGCGGGCGTTCAGGGCGATCTGCAGGGAGACGCGCCGCTGGTAGGCGAGGTCCACCGTCAGGGCGGTGAGGAGCGCCACGGTGGTGAGGGCCATGAGGAGGGCCGCCCCTCTTTCCGAGGGAGGGGCGTGCCGCCCCTCCCCGCCGGCGAAGCCCTTCGCGGGCGCGCAGCCGCCCGCGATTCCGATCGACGGCCACTCCCCCGGCGCGGGCCCCCGGCGCGCCGCGGCTTCGCCTCGCGCGCCGCCCCGCGGATGTGGCTCTGCCCGACCATCGGCCTTGGGGGGCCGGCCGGCCCCCCAAGCCCCTGGAGCTTCGCTGGGGCCCCACCCCGGACGATGTCTCGACTGCGCCATCATCAGAAGTCCAGCGGCCGCACGATGGCGATCCGCGCCTGGGTCTCGAAGGGCTCTTCCCGGCCGTCGGGCATCTTGAGCACCAGCTTCACCTGCACCCGGGTGGGGAGGAAGGTCCGCTCCCCCGGCGCGGTGCTCCACTGGGGGACCCACTCCTGCTTGGCCCAGTCCCAGTAGGCGAACTCGAGCGACTTGACGTGGTGGCACAGCACCACCTGCGCCCCGCCGCGGTCGGGCTGGTCGTCGAAGCGGACCTTTTCGCGCCGGAAGACGGCCTCCTCCTCAGGGAAGTCCGGGTCTCGGTCGAGGGAGTACTCGAGGAGCGCCTGGTCCGACTCCCTGACGTCCCGCACCAGGCGCTCGTGGGCCATGGAGGCGAAGAGGAGGCCGTCGCGGCGGCCGCGAAAGAGGGTGGGTCGCTCCTTGGGAAAGCGCTTGTGGTCGTAGTGCTCGGAGAGGAAGGCCTGTGAGATCTCGAGCGACATCCGCTCCAGCGCCACCCGGGCTCCGGCAAAGCGCTCCTCCTGCGCGTCGGTCACCTCCCGCGCCGACGCGGCGCGGCGGAAGGCGCCCAGGGCCATGGCGGCCATGACCGCGGTGATGGCCACCGCGATGGTCACCTCGAGCAGCGTGAAGCCGCGCTGGCGGGTGGCGCTCACTGGGTCTGGCCCGTCCTGGGCGTCCGGGGCTGCCCGGGAGGAAGCGGCGTACCCAGCATCCCCGGGGCGCCGGCGCGGGGGACGCCCCCCAGGCCGGGCAGGCCGGCGCCGGGCGACGACAGGTTGGGCGGAACGTCGGGGAAGGCCCCCCGCGCGCCGCCGGGGGCGCGCGGGTTCAGCACCACCAGGTGGGTGGTGACGTCGAAGTGGTGCCGCTGGCGTCCGTCGCGCCAGGCCACCGTGAGCGTCACCTGGCGGAAGGACTTCTTGAGCTGCTCGCCGAAGGCGGTGAGCTGCGCCGAGAGGACCCCGCCCATGACGCCGCCTGGCGCGCCCTGGGCCTGTCCGCCCGGCGCGCCGGCCTGGCCGGTCCCGAGGAGCTTCTGCAAGAGCTCCATGCTGGAGCTGTCGGCCCCGCTCTGGCCGAGCAGCACGCCGAGGAGCTGTTCCGGGCCCAGGGTGGTGTCGGGCTTCTTCACCTCCACCCGCCAGGCGAACTCGCGATGGCCCTGGTCGGCGAAGTCGCCCTCCTCGGTCTCGTCGAAGTCCTTGAAGCCCTTGTCCTCGTAGCTCTCCTCCAGCTCGGCCATCTTGCCGCGCGCCAGGGCGGTGGCCACGGTGAGGTCGCGCGTGTAGCCGTGCTGCCTGAGGGCGGTGCCGCCGAGGTCGGCCACCGCCATGAGCCCCAGCGAGAGCACCGCCAGGGCCACCATCACCTCCAGGAGCGTGAAGGCCCGGCTCATCGCGGCAGCTCCGGCTTGCCGGCCACCACCCGCGCGCGCCCGGTGAGGGGCTCCAGGGTCACCGAGTAGAGGTGGTCGCCCGTGCCCACCACCACCCGGGCCGCCTCGGCTTGGCCCCGGGGGAAGAAGTAGACGTGGGCGATCCCCTTCTCCACCGGGCGGTCCAGCCGCGGGGTCCACACCTCGGCCAGCTCCGCGCCGCCGGGGAGCGCGCGGCGCTTCACGGTCCGGTCCGAGAACTCGCCGAAGGGGCTCCTCGCCAGGAACCGGCGCACCTCGCGGCTCTTCTCCTCCGGGAAGCGGTCGGCCAGGACCTCGTCGTCGTCGCGCCCGCCCACGGCCGGCCCGCGCCCCTTGGCCGGATCGACGCACTCGGCCCAGAAGGCGCTCCCGTCCAGGTCCAGCGCCAGCCGGCAGGTGGTGTGCCGCAGCGCCGCGGTGTCGAAGAGCCAGCGCATGGCGCCGGCCATCTCGCCGGCCGCCTTGCGGGCGTTGGCCCCGGTCAGCGAGCCCACCGCTGGCGCCACCGCCGCGGCCGCGAGCGCCACCACCGCGACGACGATGAGCAGCTCGACGAGCGTGAAGCCGC
>DASTPH010000159.1:0-5901 GCA_035762305.1 Anaeromyxobacteraceae bacterium | reverse complement strand
TCCGGCACGCCCGTTGCTGGGCAACCCGGCCGTGCCCTCGGAAGTCTCACCGCCCGAACCCCCTGCGACGAGCGCCGCTCCAGCGCAGCAGCGCTCGGACAGGCCCCGCGAACGGCTGCTCGCCGAGGGGCCGCGGGCCCTCTCTGACGCCGACCTCCTGGCGCTGATCCTCGGCACCGGCACCGGGCGGCTCTCGGCCCGCGCCGCGGCCCTGGCCCTGGCCGAGACCATGCCGGTGGCCGAGCTGGCCTGGGCCCCGGCGGAGGCCATCTCGGGACTCCCCGGGATCGGACCGGCCCGGGCCGCCGCCATCGCCGCCGCCTTCGAGCTGGGCCGGCGCGGGGCCTGGGCCCCGCCTCGGCGCGGGGAGCGCTGCCTCGACCCGGCCCGGGTCCACGAGCTCATGCGCCACGCCGCCCACGCCGAGCGGGAGTGCTTCCACGTGGTGCTCCTCGACGTGCGGGGGCGCCTCATCCGGGCCGCCCAGGTGGCCGAGGGCTCGCTCACCCAGTGCCCGGTGTCGCCGCGCGACGCCCTGCGACCCGCCGTTCGCGAGGGAGCCCATGGGGTGGTGTTCGTCCACAACCATCCCTCCGGCGATCCCTCGCCCAGCGCCGAGGACCTGGACCTCACCGAGCGCCTGCGGGCCGCCGCCGAGGTGGTGGGGGTCCTGGCCCGGGACCACGTCATCGTCGCCGCCGCCGGCTACTACTCCTTCGTCGAGGCGGGGCGCTGGCGGCGGTAATGCGAGCCGGCCTTGGATTCACCGGATCGTAGATGCCATGAGGGCGGTGCCGTGCGCCCCGCCGGTGTTTCGCGTGGTCGTAGGCCGGGTCTATTGCCATCCGAGTCGAACTCGGGAGTGCCCATTGGCTGCAGAAGCAGCCTCGCCACCCTTCGGGTGGCTCGGCAGTAAGCCTCGCGCCCGTTCCGGGGGGCTCGAGTCGGTGGGCTCACCATCTCGTGAGCCACTCGCGCTCCCACGTCTCCTTCGCCCGATGGCCCGCCGCGCTGGGCGCCTCGAGCCGGACCTGGGGAATGGGCTCCGCGAAGAAGTCGCCGCTGCCGTACGCCGCCATGCCGTCGCCAGTCTCGACCCAGCACTCTCCGTTGGCGACATAGGCCTCGAGGTCTCCCGACCCCGTGATCTCGCGGGCGATGAGCTTCGCGACCACTTTCGCCTCGCCGCTCGCGAACGTCCCCGCCTTGGGGAGGGGCTTCCCCAGCGAGAGTGGAATGCCCGTCACGTCTCCAAGCGCCCATACGCGCTCGAAGCGCGTCTTCAGCGTGGCGCGATCGACGGGGACCCAGCCGCTCTCGCCCGCCAGCCCCGCCTCCCGCACGCAGCGCGGCGCACGATGGGGCGCGACGAAGGCGAGGAGGTCGTACTCCGCCGTGACGCCATTCGAGAACTCGAGGCGCCTGCGCCCGGGATCGGCGCGGGCGATTTGATGCCCGGGGTGATAGGCGATCCCCTTCGACTCGAGCATCTGCCGCACGGCAGCCGACACCGCCGGGCCGGCGACGCCCATCGGTCCCGGCTCCGCGGCGAAGAGGTCCAGGGTCGTCGCGGCGCGGGTGCCTCGGCGGCGACGGTCCCACTCGACGAGCATCGCGGTCTCGTAGGGAGCGGCCGGGCACTTGTACGCCGGTGCGGCGGTGAGGAGCACGAAACGGCCGCCCTGGAACCGCGCCAGCGCATCGCGGAGGGCGATGGCGCCGGCGAGGTCGTAGAAGGAGTGGCCCGCCTGGGCGAGCCCGGGGATGGAAGTCGGATCGAGCTCGGCGCCGAGCGCGACCACGAGGTGGTCCGCCGCCAGCGCTCTGCCTCCGACGGTCACCTCGCGGCGCTGCGGATCGATCCGGTCGATCTCGCCCCGCACCACGTCCACCTGCCTGGCGGACAGGCCCGCGACCGGACGCTTCACCTCCTCCGGCCCGCGCTCCCCGACGATCACCCACAGGAGCGAGGCCCCGAGGACGAAGTGCTCGGCCCGCTCGACGAGCGTGACGCGGTGCTCCGGCGCCAGCGCGCGCCGCAGCTCCAGCGCCACAGTGGTACCGCCGACTCCGCCACCCAGGACGAGGACATGAGCGCCCATGAAGTCACCTCGGGCCCTCGGATATCGGCCAGGGGACCTCGCCGCAAGGTTCGGTGCGTGACACTGACACCGTGGAAAGGAATGGGGTCAATCCATGACGGCCAACCATCCCATGGCCGCGCGGGCCCGGACGGGTCGCCTCGTTGAAAGCAGTCCTGGCCGCCGCCTATGGATGGCGCGTGCCCCGCCCGAGGTGCTCCGTGTTCGTCGGCATGAGCCTCGACGGCTTCATCGCCGGCCCGGGGGGAGCGCTCGACTGGCTGAAGCCGTTCGAGGGGACCGAGCACGGCTACCAGGCCTTCTTCGACTCGGTGGACGCGGTGGTCATCGGGCGGGCGACCTACGACGTCGTGCTCGCCTTCGAGGCCTGGCCGTATCGAGGGAAGCGCCTCTACGTCCTCACCCACCGTCCCCCGACGTCGCGACACGGCGAGGTGTTCCTGGCAGGCCCTCCCGAGGCGGTGGTGGCACGCCTGGCCGAGGACGGCGTGCGCCAGGCCTACGTGGACGGAGGCGCGGTGGTGTCGCAGTTCCTCGCCGCCGGGCTCGTCGACGACCTGACGCTCACGCTCGTCCCGGTGGTGCTGGGCGACGGGATCCGGCTCTTCCAGGCGCCGCTGCCGGAGCGTCTCTTCGGCCTCGTCGGCGCCCAGACCTACCCGTCCGGATTGGTCCAGGTCCGGTACCTCGCCGGCGAATCGGCCGGGCGCCCTACCTGAGCCGCCTCGCCTCGTCGAGGCGCCGGCGGGCCTCGGCGGCGAGGTCGCCCTTGACCCCGAGCTGGAGCGCCCTCTCGTAGGCGCGCCGCGCCGTTGCGCCGTCGCCCTGGGCCTGGGCGGCCCGGCCCACCGCCATCCACGAGGCGGGGTTCTTGCCGTCGGCGGCCACCGCCCGCTCGGCGGCGGTGCGGGCCTCGGGGGCGTTGCCGGCGGCGAGGCCGGCCGCCGAGAGGCCGCGGAGCGCGGCGACGTCGTGCGGGTCGTCCCCGAGCAGCGCACCGAAGGCGTCGCGGGCCGCCTTGGGCTCGCGCAGCGCGAGGAGCGCCTGTCCCAGCGCCAGCCGGGCCTCGCCGTGGTGCTGGTTCAGCGCCACCGCGCGCTCGAGGTAGGCCCGTGCCTCCTTGGCGTCGCCGCGACCGAGCAGCAGCCGCCCCAGCGCGCAATGCCCCTCCACGCTCGACGGATCGGTTTCCACCGCTTGGCGGAAGTCCTGCTCCGCCTCGGCCAGGCTCCCCCGAGCCTGGGCCAGGTGGCCCGAGGCCACGTAGGCCAGGGCCGGCGGCCGTGGCAGCGCGGTGAGCTTCTCGAGCAGGGCGCGCGCCTCCCGCTCGCGCCCCAGGCCGAAGTCGGCGAGCGCGTAGTAGGCGGCCGCCTCGGCGGGCATGCGCGACTCGCGGCGCGTTCTCTCCAGCTCGGCCCTGGCCCCCCGGTAGTCGTGGAGCTCGTAGCGGGCCACGCCGCGCCACAGCCGGAGCTCGCGCGACTCGAACCCGTCGCTCTCGCGCAGGAGCTCCCGGTAGCGCCCGCGCCCGGCCTGCGCCTTCGCCAGGAGCACCCGGTAGCTGGCGTCGCGTGGGGCGAGCCTCACCGCGCGCCGCGCCTCGACCTCGGCGTCGCCGTAGGCCCCGGAGGCCATCTGGATCTCGGCGGCCGCGGCGGGCAGCTCGGGGCGGCTGCCCAGCCGCTCGGCGGCGCGGCCGAGCCGCTCGCCGGCGGAGGCGCGCTGGCCGGTCGCCCCGAGCAGCCGCGCGTACGCCAGCTCGAAGCGGAGCCGGTCGGCATTGGGCGGCGGGCTCGACTCGTCGGCCTCCACCGCGCGCAGCGTCGCCAGCGACTCGGAGAGCTCGCGCCTCAGTGCCAGCCTGGCCTCGGCCGCGCCGATGGCCGAGCGGGGGTGGGTGCCGTGGGCCGCCAGCGCGGCCCGGTAATAGCCGAGCGCCGCCTCCAGCTCGCCCCGCTCCCGGTAGTAGTCGCCCAGGTCGGCCAGGGCCCTGAGCGACGGCGGCGCCCCCTTGGCCGCGATCTCCAGGCGCGAGAGGGCTGCCTGGGCGTCTCCCCTGGCCAGGAGCACCCGGGCCGCCAGCACCTGGACGAGCGGCCCGGCCATGGCCGGCGGGTTCTGGAGCGGCTCCGAGGCGGCTTTGAGCTCCGCCGGGCTCGAGGCCAGGAGGTACCGCGCCGCCGTCGCCCCCTCGCCGGCGCGCGGCGAGGCGGCCAGGGTCCTCGCCAGCTCTCGGGCCTCCCTGTCGGCGAAGTCGGCGGCGAGCAGGGACGCCACCTGGGCCGAGAGCGACAGCGCCACCTCGTTTTCCGGCTCGAGCTCCCGGGCCGCCTTGAGCACCCGCGCCGCCTCGCGCAGCGCCCCGGCGGTGTCGCGGGCCAGCCCCTTGCCGGCCCCCTCCACGTAGGTCCTCACCTCGGAGGCGCGATTCTGCTCGCGCACGGATCGGTAGACGAGCGCGCCGCCGCCGCCGCCCACCACCACCAGCGTGGCCAGGAGCACCCAGAGCCAGTTGCGCCTGAGGAAGGTGGGTGGCGGCTCGCGCTCCTTCTCCATCATCTGCGCCCGCAACTGGTGCTCGTACTCCGAGGCGATGCGGGCCGCCTCCTTGTGGTCCGCGGCCGGGGGGGGCCGGACCGGAGGAGGCGGCTTGGCCAGGGGCTCGTCGGGGAGGCGGTCCAGGGCCAGGAGCGGGTTCGTCGGCGCGGTGGCGACGTCATCGCGCCTGGGCGACACGGGACGCCGGAGGGGCGGGGGCGTCGTGAATGGGCGGGGCGTGGTCGCCGGCGCGAAAGCGAGGCCGGGCGTCGGGGTGGTGGCGGGCCTGGGCATCGCCGCCGGCTCGGCGCTGGTTCCGGCGCGCACCGCCCCGTTGGCGCCCGGGGGCTGCGCCGCCTCCGCGGGCGCCAGCTCGGCTGGAGCCACCGTCGCGGTCGCGGAGCGCCCGTTGCCGATGGCAAGGCCGGGAACCGGGGTCCGATCCAGCCGCGGCGGGGTCTCGGGCCGCTCCACCGAGACGTCGATGTCCAGGTCCCTCGGCGGCGGCGATCCGGCCTCGGCCCGGGCCCGCTCCAGCCAGCCGACGATCTTGTCGTTGGAGGGCTGGAGCTCCAGCGCCTTTTCCAGGATCCCGACCGCCCTGCCGTGGAGCCCCTTCTCCACCAGCACCTCGGCGGCCAGGTTCCATCCGTAGGGGTTCCTGGGCTCGACGGCGGCCGCCGACTCGAGCTCGATGAGCCCGGCGCGCTCGTCGCCGCCGCTGATCAGCGCCCGGCCCAGGAGCACCCGGCCCTGGACCGAGGTGGGATGGTGCTCCAGCCCCCTGCGGCACACCTGCGCCGCGCGGCCGTGATCGCCGCGCTCGAGCAGCGCCTTGGCCAGCTCCACGAAGACCCGCGACTTCGGGTCGGCGGCGAGGATGATCTCGTACTTCTCGACCAGCGAGGGCGCCATGCGGGGAGGGATTCGATGCTACCACGCTCCCCGTGCAGTGCCGGGTACCGCGATCCAGGGGCTAGAAGGGGATGTCCTCCCCGCTCCCACCTCCGTTGCCATGGGCCTCGGGGGCGTGCTGCTCCTCCGGCCCGGGCGGAGGACCGGCCTCCTCGCCCGGCGCGCGGCCGGTGCCGCGGCCGCCCAGGAAGCGGACGGTGTCGGCCACCACCTTCACCTTGTAGCGATCCTGGCCGGTCTGCTTGTCCTGCCACTTGTCGGTCTTGAGGCGCCCCTCCACGTACACCTGCCGTCCCTTGGAGAGGTACTCGCCGCACTGCTCGGCCTGCTTGCCCCACACCTCGAC
>DASTPH010000158.1:0-3649 GCA_035762305.1 Anaeromyxobacteraceae bacterium | reverse complement strand
CCCACACCCGCGTCTACGCCCAGGTCTCGGGAAACGTGGCCCGGGTCGAGGTGACGCAGCTCTACCGGAACCCCACCGGCCGCCGCCTGGAGGCGGTCTACGCCTTCCCGCTGCCCCCGAACGCGGCGGTGACCGACATGGCCTTTCGGATCGGGAAGCGGGTGATCGCCTCCGAGGTCGAGCGGCGCGAGGAGGCGAAGCGCACCTACGAGCAGGCGAAGAAGGAGGGCAAGACCGCCGCCCTCACCGAGCAGGAGCGCCCGAACCTCTTCACCCAGTCGGTGGCCAACGTCCCGCCCGGCGAGACCGTGGCGGTCCTCCTGCGCTACGTCCACGAGGTCCCGTTCGACGACGGCCGCTACCTCTTCCACTTTCCCACCACCATAGGCCCCCGCTACATCCCCGGCGCGCCGACGGGCAAACCAGGTCCGGGCCGGGCGCCCGACGCCGACCAGGTCCCCGACGCCTCCCGGATCACCCCGCCCGTGCTCGCGCCAGGCGAGCGGCCCGCTGCCGACCTGGACGTCGTGGTGCGCCTCGTCCCCGGCGCCGCCTTCGCCGACCTGGCCTCGAAGAGCCACCGGGTGGTCTCCGGCCTCGATGGCGACGGGGCGCTCTTGGTGGCCCTAGCGGAGGACGACCGGCGCCCGAACAGGGACTTCGTCCTCGCCTGGCGCCCGGCCGCCCCCGAGCCCGAGGCCTACGCCCTGCTACAGCCCGAGAAGGGCGACGACTGGCTCATGCTCTTCGTCCAGCCGCCGGCGAGCGTCCAGGCGACCCAGGTCCGGCCCCGGGAGGTGGTCTTCCTGCTCGACAAGTCGGGTTCGATGAGCGGCCAGCCCATCGAGACCGCCAAGGCGCTGATCCTGCGCTCGCTCGGGGCCATGCGGCCGGACGACACCTTCCAGATCGTCGCCTTCGACTCGGGAACGGTCTCCATGACCGAGCGCCCGGTGGCGGCGAGCCCGGCCAACGCAGCCGCCGCCGAGGCTTGGCTGGCGAGCCTCTCCGGAGGGGGCGGCACGGAGATGCTGAAGGGCGTGCTGGCGGCCCTCGGGCCACCCGCCGACCCGCGCCGGCTGCGGATGGTGGTCTTCTGCACCGACGGCTTCATCGGCAACGAGGAGGCCATCGTCCGCGCGGTGGAGCGCACCCGCGGCGAGTCCCGGGTCTTCGGCTTCGGCATCGGAACCTCGGTGAACCGCTACCTCATCGAGGGCGTCTCGCGCGCCGGGCGCGGCGCCGCCGAGTTCGTGGGCGTGCGCGAACCTCCCGAGGAGGCGGTGACCCGCCTCTTCAAGCGGCTCGACCGGCCGGTGCTCACCGACCTCCTGGTACGCTTCGAGGGGGGGGAAGTCCGCGACCTCGAGCCGGAGCGCCTCCCGGACCTCTTCGCCGGCCAGCCGCTGGTGGTGGTGGGGCGGTCCGGCCCGAGGCCGCCCCGGACGGTCCTCCTCGCCGGCAAGCTCGGCGGCGCCCCCTGGGAGCGGCGCCTCCCGATCGCGACCCGCTCCGGCGCCGTCGCGCCCGAGGCCCCGGTGGTGGGGACCCTGTGGGCCAGGCGCCGCATCGACGGCCTCACCGACGCCACGCCCCGCGGCGCCGACCCCCGCGCCGCCGTCGAGGAGGTGGTCCAGCTCGGGATGCGCTTCAAGCTCGTCACCCAATGGACCTCCTTCGTGGCGGTGGAGCGGGAGCTGCTCGCCGATCCGGGCCTGCCGCTCCAGCGGATCGCGGTCCCGAGCGAGATGCCCGAGGGGGTGTCCTTCGAGGGCCTCTTCGGCCCTGCCTCCCTGGTGAAGGTGACGCCCGGGCGGGTGAAGCCCGGCGATCCCGAGATCCGCGTCTCGGCCCCACCCGCGGTGCGCGCGGTGACGGTGGCCCTGCCGTTCGAGCCCTCGCCCCGCGACGCGGTGCGCGACCCGGCCACGGGCGACTGGGTGCTTCGCTTCCTCGTTCCCTCCGGCCTCGCCGACGGCAGCTACCAGGCGCGGGTGAGGCTCGTGCACCAGGGGGGTCAGGTGGAGGAGCGCACCGCCCCCATCCGCGTCGACACCACCCCGGCGGCGGTGGCGGTGCTGTCGGCATCCGAGCTCGAGCCCGGCCAGGTGGTCCGCCTCTCCATGAAGCCCGCCCTGCCGCTCTCACGTGCCGCGACCGCCGCCGCGTCGTTGGGCGGCGCCGCCGCCGTCCTCAAGGGCGCCATGGAGGTGAAGGAGATCCTGGTCCGCGCCCCATGGGGCGAGGTGTCCCGGGCGCGGATGGAAGGGGCGCTGGGCCTGTGGCGCGCCGAGCTGTCGGTCCCGGGGGACTGGCGCGGCCCGGCGCGGCTCGAGATCGCGGCCTCCGACGCTGCCGGCAACGTGAGCCGGCGCACGCTCGACCTCGACGCTCCGGACGGGACGCGACCGCTGCGGGGCGTCCTGGCGACCCTGGCCGCCGTCGGCCTCGGCGGCCTGGGGCTGGCGCTGGGGCGGCGCCTCGGCCGGGAGCCCCGCCGCCAGGGCGTGATGCCGCGCCGCGGATGACAAACAGGAGATCCACATGGACACGACGCTCCGCAACGCCCTCCTCGCCATCGCCGCCGCCGCGGCGGCCGCGCTGGCCCTCTTCCTCGCCTTCTCCGAGGACCCGCCCCCGGCGCACGCGCGCGCCTCGCCCCGGGCCTCGCCAGCGGCCCCGCCGCCGGTGGAGGTCATGCCGGCCCGCGTCAAGCCGGGCGACCCCGAGATCCGCGTCCCGGCCGACCCCTCGCTGGCGGCGGTCAGGGTGGAGCTCCCCTTCCACCCCGGGCCCCGCGACGCCGTGCTGGACGAGCCGAGCCGCGCCTTCGTGCTGCGCTTCCTGGTGCCGCCCGGAATCGCCGACGGCACCTATCAGGCCAGGGTGACGCTCCTCAGGCGGGACGGGAGCGTCGAGATCCGCTCCGCTCCGGTTCGGGTCGACACCGCCCCGGCGGCGGTGGCGGTCCTCTCCGCCCCCGACGAGATCCGGCCCGGCGAGCCCCTGCGCCTCTGGCTCAAGCCGGCCCTCCCCGTCTCCTCGGCGGCCGCGGCGATGGCCCGGCCCAGCGACGCGGCCAGCGCCCTGCGCTCGGCCATGGAGGTGAGAGAGATCTGGGTGCGCGCGCCCTGGGGCGAGGTGGCCCGGGCCCGCATGCAGGGACCGGTCGGCGCCTGGGAGGCGGAGCTCCACCCGCCGGCCTGGCTCCAGGCCGGGCCCGCCCGGCTGGAGATCGCCAGCGCCGACGCCGCCGGCAACGTGAGCCGGCGCTACTACGACCTCGGCGGCGCGGCGCCGCTCCCGGGCTGGATCGCCACCCTGGCCGCCGCCCTGCTCGGCGCCATGGTGGGCGGCATGGCCCTGGCGCTCCTCCGCAGAAGTCCCGAGCCGGTCCCCACCGGGTCCGAAGGACTTCTGCTCCGTCGCGCCTTGCGGAGAAGGCCCCGGGCCTTGCAAGTGGGGGCAAGGCCCGGGCCCTCCCCGCAGAGCCCTACCGGGGGAGGCGGAGCGCCGCCTCCCCCGGACCCCCACCCGCGTGCCGCGCCGCCGGAGGGCCCGGTGCATGACTTCTGCGGCGCGGCACCGGTGCTCCGGCCGGGCGTCGCCCGCGCCCGCGGCTAAACGAGCGATCACGATTCGTGAACAG
>DASTPH010000157.1:0-30881 GCA_035762305.1 Anaeromyxobacteraceae bacterium | reverse complement strand
TGCTCTCCGGCGACTGGGCGCCCTGGAAGGACACGCCGTAGGCGTCGCCGGCGGCCTGGGGCACCGACTGCGCGATGGCCTGGAAGTTCCGGCCCACCGGGACGTTGGCGATGAACTCCTTGGAGACGACGGCGCCGGCCTCGGCGCTACCCACGTTCACCACCGGCGCCAGGCCGGTCTTCACCACCTGTTCCTCGAGCTGGACGGCCTCCGGAGTGGCGGTGATGGGCACCCGCAGGGTCTTGTCGGCGGAGAGCCGGATGTCCGTGCGCTCGGCGGGCTTGTAGCCCTGGAGCTGCACGGCCAGCTTGTAGTCGCCGGCGGGGAGCTGGCCGATGCGGTAGTTGCCCGTTTCGTCGGTGATCGCGGTCTGCTCGCCTTGCAGGTTGGGGCCGGTGGCCACGACCAGCGCGCCGGCGACGGGCTTGCCCGTCGAGGCGTCGGTCACCACGCCGATGATGGTTCCAGTGGTTTGCGCGGAGGCGATGCCCGAGAGCGCGAGCGCGATCGGGACGAGCCGCAGGAGGCGCAGCAACTTCTTCCTCATGACTTCCTCCCTGGTGAGGGTGCGACGAAGACGCAGCCAAAAGGTGAAGGTCAGTTGAAGCTCGGGCGCCTTGCCCGGAATCGGCTTTAAGTTTCCGGTCTTCAATCACCGCCGTTGGGGAATGTCAAGACGGTGAGCCCTGTTCTCCCACGTGGGGAGTGTTCGCGCGCACCCAGGGGGGGCTCGGGACGGCTGTCCCGCTGGTCCCGAATTGGTGTTGAGTAGGGCGTTTTCGGCGCTTTCGGCGCCGTCCACACCACGGGTCGGCGAGCCGCTGCAGTCGGAACCGAGATGCGGCGCGGCGCGTGGTACCGTGCCGCGCGCGGTCGCTCACAACCGAGGCGTCGCGCCGCGTGTGGAACCATCCCACGCGCGACGCCCAGGTGGCCGGAAGCCCGCGAATAGACTATTGACAAGGCGGAGCACCCCGGCTAGACACCCGCCTGCATTTCCTGGCCGGCCGATTCTCCGGTCAGCGCCGACGAGCCCACACGCGTGTTCGACGAGGTCACGAAGCTAGAAGGTGGCAAGCGCGCCGCCCGGAAGGGCGCGTTCATCTTCGGCTCGACCCTCTTCCAGGTCGTGTTCGTGGCGGCGCTCATCCTCGTCGGCGAGCGCATCCGGTCCGCGGCCAAGGCCGAGGCCAGCGTGGAGGTGAAGTTCATCCGCGCCGCCCCACCGCCCCCGCCGCCGCCCCCGCCGCCGGCGGCCAAAAAAAAGAGCGAGCCCAAGCCCAAGACCGACGCGCCCAAGAAGGTGATGCCTCCCACGGCGATGGTCCAGCCCAAGGAGATCGCCCAGGAGATGAAGGCGCCCAACCCCAACGAGCCACCCGAGCCCGAGCCCGAGGTCGACGAGGGCGCCGGGTCAGGAGCCGGGGTGGTCGGCGGCGTGGCTGGCGCCGGCGGCATCGAGGAGGCGCCTCGCTACATGACCGCCGGATTCCGCCCGCCGCGCGAGAAGGAGCGCGGCTGCCTGTCCCGGTCGATGCGCGTGCCGCGAGAGCTGGCGGGGTTCGTCTCCGGCCCCATCACCGTCAAGTTCGCGGTGCGCCGCGACGGCAGCATCGGCCAGGTCCAGCTCATGAGCCAGGTCCCCGACCCGCGCATCGCCGACATCATCCGCCAGGGCCTCTCGAGCTGCGAGTGGCTCCCTGGCGCGGACGCCCAGGGGAACCCCACACCAATCTGGGTCATCCAGCCCATCCGCTTCGCGGGCGGCTAGGTCCCGCGCGCTTCACCGAATCGCGCTCGCGCCACCTGAGGCGACGGCGCCGCACCGAGGAGAGTTCGATGTCCATTCCCGTTCTCGACGTGCTCTCGCAGCTCGCCCTCCGGGCCGAGCCGACGATGAGCTTCGACCTCATCAGCATGTGGCACCAGATGGGGCCCTTCGCCAGGTTCATCGCCATCGTGCTGGCCATCATGAGCGTCTACTCGCTCGGCGTCATGGGCGAGCGCCTGATGACCTACTCCAAGGCCACCAAGGCCTCCCGAAAGTACGCCGAGCAGTTGCGCGATCTGCTCCCCTCCGGGAAGCTGGGCGAGGCGGTGGAGCTCTCCCGGAAGCTCAAGAAGGGCCACCTCTCCAAGGTGCTCGGGCTCGCCATCGAGGAGTACCAGCGGAGCCTGGCGGCGCTGCGCTCCCGGGGTCCCCACGAGGTGGGCGACTTCGACATCATCGCCGCCGTGAACCGCGCCGTCGACCGCAGCTCGCTGCGCACTGTCGCCGACCTGCGCCGCGGCTTGGGCGCGCTGGCCACGGTGGGCTCGACCGCCCCCTTCGTCGGGCTCCTCGGCACGGTGGCCGGTATCATCACCGCCTTCCAGGCCATGGCCGCCACCGGCTCGGGCGGCCTGGGCTCGGTCTCGGCCGGCATCGCCGAGGCCCTGGTCACCACCGCCTTCGGCCTGCTGGTGGCCATCCCGGCGGTGATGATGTTCAACTATTTCACCAACCGGGTGGAGGACATGCAGGTGGACATCACCGACTCGGCCAACGAGCTCCTCGACTTCTTCATGAAGGAGGGGCGCCCCGAGACGCCCAAGGTGAACATCAAGGCGTAGCCCGCGGGGCGCGGGAGGCCACTCCATGGCGATGGATTTCGGCAGCAAGGGGGTGAAGAGCGACATCAACGTGACGCCGCTCGTCGACGTCGTGCTGGTGCTGCTCATCATCTTCATGGTCATCACCCCCCTGCTCCAGCGAGGCAAGGCGGTCACCCTCCCCGAGGCCAAGCTGGTCTCCGAGCTCAAGGCGGGCGGGGACCCCATCATCCTGTCGCTCACCCGCGACAAGAAGGTGTGGATCGACAAGAACGAGGTGAAGGACAGGGCCGACCTGGCCGCCGCGCTGCAGAACGAGATGGCGCGCCTGCCCGGCGCGCCCATCATGTTCAAGGGCGACCGGGAGGTGCCCTACAAGGTCGTCCGCGAGGTGATGCTGGAGGTCTCCAAGACCCGGGTGCTGGGCGTCTCGCTGGCGGCCACCGAGCTGAAGGAGAAGCCCTAGTGGCGCGCGTCACGAGTCCCGAGCCTATCCCGTCGCGCGCCACGCGGGTGGGGTCCGGGGGAGGCGGCGCCCCGCCTCTCGGTAGGGCCCGCGGGGAGGGCCCGTGCCTTGCCGCTTCTCATGCAAGGCACGGGGCCTTCCCCGCGAAGTGCTGCGGAGCAAGTGAACAGGGAGGGCTCATGACTTCTGCGGAGCAGCACTAGCCATGGCGATGCAGCTCGGAGCCAAGCACCCCCTCAACGACATCAACGTCACGCCGCTCATCGACGTGGTGCTGGTGCTGCTCATCATCTTCATGGTGCTCACCCCGCTCGCCGAGAAACAGATGTTCATGCGGGTGCCCGAGTTCGAGCCCCCCGACCAGATCGTGCCGCCCTCGTCCATCCCCCCCGACCAGACGGTGCTCACCGTCCTCCGGAACGGGCGCGTCCTCCTCAACCGGCAGGAGATGTCGATCCAGGAGGCCATGGACCGCCTCCGTCCGGCCTACGAGGGACGCCTCTCCAAGGTCCTCTTCTTCAACGCCGACGACGAGGCCAACTACAAGCTGGCCGTCGAGGTGCTCGACGAGGCCCACAAGGCCGGTGTCAACACCATCGGCATGATGACCGACCCCCCCATCGTCCAGGCCGTCGAGGGCGAGCCCGCCCCCGGCGCGGCGCCGCCGGGCGATGGCGCGCCGGCGCCCCAGTAGGGCTCGCCGCCCGTTCCGGGCGGCTCGAGTCGGGTGGCTCGGCAGTCGATCACGCCGGCTCCAGCCGGGAAAGGAAGGCCCGCAGCGCCTCCGGCAGCGGACTCTCCGCGCTGGCCCGCCCCCCCTCGGGTCGCTCGAAGTCGAGCCCGCTGGCGTGGAGGAAGTGGCGCGAAAGGCCGGGAACGGCCGCGGCCGCGCCGCCGTAGAGGGCGTCCCCGGCCACCGGGTGTCCCAGGAAGGCGAGGTGGGCCCGGATCTGGTGCATGACCCCGGTGGCGATGCTTACCCGAAGGAGCGTCCAGCCGGCGAAGCGCCGCTCCGGCTCGAAGCGGGTCTCGGCCGGCCGCGGCGGCCCGGCGCGGCGCGCCAGCCGGTCCTTCGCCAGCTCGTCCGGCACCGGGACCGAGCGCCCTCCGCGCTGCGCCAGCGGCACCGAGCAGACGCCGCCCGCCTCCACCCGCCCCGCCACCAGCGCCAGGTAGGTCTTGTCCACCTCGCGCCGGGCGAAGCGGCGGTGCAGCACCTCCCAGGCCTCTCGGTCGCGGGCGAAGAGCACGCAGCCGCTGGTCTCGCGATCCAGGCGGTGCACCGCCCCGCCCTCGCGCGGCGCCGGAGAGGCCAGGGCGCACTCGGGGAAGCGCGCCGCCACCGCCGCGGCCAGCGTGCCGCCCTCGCTCGCCCGCAGGGGATGGGTGGCCATCCCCGCCGGCTTGTCGGCCACCAGCCAGCGGGGCGACTCGGCCAGGACCGAGAGCTCGAGCCCCGGCTCGGGCGCGGGCGGCCCGGGCGCCTCCGCGAGCTCCACCGCCACCTCCAGCCCCGGCTCGGCCGGGTCGCTCCCGCGGGCGCGGCGGCCGCCGGCCCGCACCCGCCCCTGCCGGAAGGCGGCCTTCACCGCCGCCCGTCCCACCCCCAGCGCGTCGGCCAGGGCCCGGTCCAGGCGGCCGGCGGCGCCGGGCGGCAGGCGCAGGCGCCGGATGGTCACGCCTGGCCCTCCGCCGGGGCGCCTGCCCATGCCCTCACCGTCCGCCCGGGCGCGCTCAGCCGAAGAAGACCTCGGCGATCTCATAGAGCCCGGGATCGACGAGGTGCAGCTCCTTGGTGGCCTCCTCCAGCGAGACGGCCACGATCTCGTCGCCCCGGAGCGCGGCCATCATCCCGAACTTGCCCGCTCGCACCAGGTCCACCGCGAAGACGCCGTAGCGCGTGCCCAGCACCCGGTCGCGCGCCGTGGGTGTCCCGCCTCGCTGGATGTGGCCGAGCACGGCGGCGCGGGTCTCGATCCCGGTCTCGCGCTCGATCTCGCGCGCCAGGTAGGCGCCGATGCCCCCCAGCCGCACATGGCCGAACTCGTCGAGCTCGTCGGTGACGGTGGTCTCCTTGGAGCGCTCCATCTTGGCCCCCTCGGCCACCACCACGATGGAGAAGCGCCGCCCGCGCTTCTGCCGCTTGTTGATGTGGTCGCAGACGTCGGCGAGGACGATGGGCTTCTCCGGGATGAGCACCACGTCGGCGCCCCCGGCCAGCCCGGAGTGGAGCGCGATGTGGCCGGCGTGCCGGCCCATCACCTCGCAGACGATGACCCGGCTGTGGGCCTCGGCGGTGGTGTGGAGCCGGTCGACCGCCTCGGTGGCGACGGTGACGGCGGTGTCGAAGCCGAAGGTGTAGTCGGTGCCGGAGAGGTCGTTGTCGATGGTCTTGGGCACCCCCACCACCTTCATCCCCATGTCGAAGAAGCGCTTGGCCACCCCCAGCGTGTCCTCGCCTCCCACCGCCACCACCGCCTGGATGTTGTGGCGCGCCAGGGCGTCCATCACGATGCCCGGCCCCTCCGGGCGCTTGAAGGGATTGGTGCGGCTGGTGCCGAGGATGGTGCCGCCCTGCTGGAGGATGCCGGCGGTCTTGTCGCGAGTGAGCCGGAAGTGGTCGTCCTCCAGGAGGCCCTTCCAGCCGTCGCGCACCCCCACGAACTCGAACCCGTGCTGCTCCCCACGGCGGACCACGGCGCGGATCACGGCGTTGAGGCCCGGGCAGTCGCCGCCGCCGGTGAGGATGGCCACCTTCATCTCGCGTCTCCTCCAGTGCCGGGGTTCCCCCGTCTCAGGGGGAATAGTCCGCCCGGGCGGCCCGAGGCAAGCCCGAGTGCTGCTCCGCAGAGGTCACGAGCCTTCCTCGTTCACCTTGCTCCGCAGCACTTCGCGGGGAAGGCCCCGTGCCTTGCAAGGAGAGGCGGCAAGGCACGGGCCCTCCCCGCGGGGCCGACCGAGAGGCGGGGCGCCGCCTCCCCCGGACCCCCACCCGCATGGCGCGCGCCAGGACAGGCTTGGGACCCGTGACGCGCGCCATCAGTGGCCTGCGCCGGCGCGGCGGCGCCTGGGGCTCCGCATGGGCATGAGCCCTTGGAACAGGTGCCGCTCGGTGTAGACCCGCCGCCCCGCGTAGTCGCCGGGGCGGTAGGCGGCCGGCCGCTCCAGCCACATGCGCACCTTGACCACGCCCCGGTGGGCGAAGGGCGCCACCACCTCCGCGGGCGCGGCGGCGAGATAGCGCCGCCTCAGGATGCGGATGCGGCGATCGTACCGGCCCCTGGGCAACCGCGTGTGCCGCCGCCCGCGGTGCAGGGTGCCGTCGAAGCGGGACGAGACGTGGTACAGCTCGTGGAGCACGGTGTCGATGCGCTGCTCGGGGCTGGAGGCCAGGAACCACAGCGGGCGCAGCGTCACCACGTAGAGGATCTTGCGCCCCTTGAGCCGGACCAGGGGCTTGCTCCGCCCGCGGCTGTGGGCCCGGCCGGTCTCCTTGAAGTGGGCCGGGCGGATGGTGGCGCGGGAGGCGCGGCGAGCTTCCCCGGCCACCACCAGGATCCGGCTGGCCCGGACGTGAGCCAGCTCGGGGAGGCGCCGGGCCGCGTCGCGGATGAGGCGCTTCACCGCCAGCGTCATGTTGGGCCGCACCGGCACGCGGAACCGATATCACGAATTACTGCCGAGCCACCCGAAGGGTGGCGAGGCTGCTTCTGCAACCAGTGTGCAGTCCGCACCAACTCGGCTGGAGAACCCGACAAGCCCGAGGTTTCCGAAAAGCCTCGCCTCCCGTTCCGGGCGGCTCGAGTCTGCCCTACTTCTTGAGGTAACGCAGCTCCCGTTGCAGGTCGATGTTCGACTCGTCTGCCGCCAGCCCGCGCTTCCAGGCCTTCTCGGCCGCGGACGCGTCGCCCATGAGCTTCGCCATCTGGCCGAGGAAGAGGTAGGCCGGCATGCAGCGCGGGTTTTTCCTAAGCGCGGCCTCGATGGCCTGGGCCGCCGTCCCCTGCTGCGCCTTCTTGCGATCCGCCGGCGCCAGCAGGAACTGCAACCAGGCGCGCCACACCCCGAACTCAGGCTCGTCGGCGTTGAGCTTGACAGCCTCGTCCAGCTTCTGCAGCGCCTCCTCGTACTTGCGGGTCTTCACGAGCACGGTGGCCATCTGGAAGAGATTCTCCGCCTGCAGGATGCCCATCACGTCCACCTGCGCCGCGCCGCTCCTGAGCTCCTCCAGGTACTCGGCGCGCTTGTGGTCGTCGCCCAGCACCTCCCAGGCCTCGCCCGCCCGGGTGAAGACGTCCGCTCGGAGCTGCCTCACCTCCGGGGGGTCGTCGGGGGAGGCCGTGTCCGGGTGGTACATCCTGGCGAATTGGAAGTAGGTGGCCTTGATGAGGCCGGCCGCGGCGCTGCGTTTCAGGCCTAGCGCCTCGAAGTGGTCGGCGGACTTGTTCATCTTTGCGTGGAGGGCCCGGAGCTGCTCCGGCGTGACGGCCTGGGGCACGGTCGGGGCGGGCGTGGCGGGGCCGCCGGGTGCCGGACCCGGGATCGGCGGCCGCGGCGGGCCGGGCGCGGCGCCCCTGGCGGGCGACGCGGTCGCCTGCCTGGCGGCCGGAGAGGCCGGCGCCTTCGGCGGCGCACCCCCGGGAACTGGCGGCGCAGCGGCCTTCGCGGGCGCGGCCCCACTGGCAAGCGGCAAGGCGGCCTTCCTCGACGGCGCCCCCTGCGCCGAGGGCGGAGCGGGCGAGGGCGAGGGGCTGGCCGCCGCGGCCGCGGGCTGGGTCGTCGCGGCTTCCGTAGCCGCCGGCCGCGATCCCGGCGACGCGGCGGCGGCTCTGCCCGCCCGGGGCGCGTGCGCGGCATCGCGCCGCTCGGAGAAGGCCAGGAGCTCCGACTCGGCCAGGAGCAAGGCCATGCGGTACACCAGGTCCGCCTCGCCGCGCTGGGCGGCGGCGACCTCTTCCACGGTGCGGACCCCGTCGAATTGGCCGCAGATCCGGACCTCGTGCGAGGTGAGCTTCAGATCGCTCATGCCCACCCGGCCGCCGACCCGGGTGGCGACGCGGCCCGCGCGCGGGCCGAGCCGCTTCAGCACGCCGGGGGCGTCGAGGCGGCGCACGGCGTCGCAGAACATGCCCCACCGCGACCCGAGCGGGAAGGACGAGGGCGGCGGCGCCAGGCCGGGCTCCCAGCGCCAGGACCCGCCCTCCGCCGCCAGGGCCCGCCACACCAGGCCGGCTCCGTGCTCCTGCAGCACCTGGAAGGTGGCGGCCGGGTCGATGAGGCGCAAGCCGACCAGCGCCGCGATGAGGTCGCCGCCGAACTTGGCGCGCGCCTCCCGGGCCTGCGCGAGCTGCGCCTCCCCGACCACACCGCGCTTGATGAGGAACAGGCCCAGGTCGTCCTGCGGATAGGTGGACGCGGCGTGCTCCACCACCCCCTTCTTGAAGGTGAGGGCGTAGCCGCCCCGCCCGGAGCCGACGGTGAGCCGGCCGGCCGCCTGGGCGGCGGTGGCGAGGTAGTAGAGGTGCAGCGGCGAGTCCGTAGCGAGCGGGCCCTGGTGCGGCAGGCCGGCGGCGATGGCGGCGGCGGCGGTGACCTCCGGCGCCGACAGGCCCCGACCCAGCGGCGGCAGTGAGGCGGGCGGCGCACCGGGCGCAGGAGCCGGAGGCCGCGCCGCCGCTGGCGGGGCGGTCGGGCTCCCCGGGGGGGGCACCGCCTGGGCGGGGGGCGCGGGCGGCGCCGCCGGGCCGGCCGGCGGCGCCTCGCCGGGCGGGGGAGCAGGCGCGGCCGCGCCCGGCGCCGGCGGCCGGGGAACGCGCTGCAGCACCGGCGGCGGCGTCAGCGCCGGAGGTCCTTTCGGCTTGTCGGCCACCGTGGAGCGCTAGTGCCGCGACCGGAGCATTCTGCTCCGGGCGGCACTAGCCTCATTCGTAAGGGGGCGTGCCGCCCCCCTCCGTCGGCAGAGCCGCCGGAGCCTCCCCCCTGCTACGGCCGGACTCCCGGCCGGGGCCGCTTCGCGGCCTGAAGGCTGATCGATACGCATGGGTCGAGGCACTAGACTACCACCGTTTCCCGGTACTCGCCGAAGACGTCGCGGAGGGCGTCGCTCACCTCCCCCAGCGTGGCCTCGGCCTTCACGGCGGCGAGCACCAGCGGCATGAGGTTCTCGGTGCCGCGGGCCGCCTGGCGCAGGGCGTCCACCGCCCGGCGCGCCGCCGTCGAGTCGCGCCGGGCGCGGAAGGCCTGGAGGCGCTCCACCTGGCGCGCCTCGAGCGCCGGGTCCACCTTCATCACCTCGACCGGCGGCTCCTCCGACCGGTAGGCGTTCACCCCCACCACCACCTGCTGCCTGGCCTCGACCTGCCTCTGCCAGGCGTAGGCCGAGTCCTGGATCTCCCGCTGCACGTAGCCCTTGGAGATGGCCTCCACCATGCCGCCCATCTCGTCGATGCGGCGCAGGTACGCCTCGGCGCGCCCCTCGATCTCGTCGGTCAGGCTCTCGATCATCCAGGAGCCGCCCAGGGGGTCGATGACGTCGGCGGCGCCCGACTCGTTGGCGACGATCTGCTGCGTGCGCAGCGCGATGCGCACCGACTCCTCGGTGGGAAGCCCCAGCGCCTCGTCGCGCGAGTTGGTGTGCAGTGACTGGGTGCCGCCCAGCACCGCCGCCAGCGCCTGCAGCGTCACCCGCACCACGTTGTTGTCGGGCTGCTGGGCGGTGAGCATGGAGCCGGCGGTCTGGGTGTGGAAGCGTAGCATCATCGAGCGCGGATCGCGGGCCTTGAAGCGCTCCTTCATGATGCGGGCCCACAGCCGCCGGGCGGCGCGGAACTTGGCCACCTCTTCCAGCAGGTTGTTGTGGGCGTTGAAGAAGAAGCTGAGCCGTCCGGCGAAGGCGTCCACGTCCAGGCCGGCCCGGACCGCCGCCTCCACGTAGGCCACGCCGTCGGCGAGGGTGAAGGCCACCTCCTGTACCGCCGTCGAGCCGGCTTCGCGGATGTGGTAGCCCGAGATGGAGATGGGGTTCCACCTGGGCATCACCTTGGCGGTGTAGGCGAAGATGTCGGTGATGATCCGCAGCGAGGCCCGCGGCGGGTAGATGTAGGTGCCGCGGGCGGCGTACTCCTTGAGGATGTCGTTCTGGATGGTGCCCTGCAGCTCGGCGGGCGCCACCCCCTGGCGCTCGCTGATGGCCTGGTAGAGCGCCAGCAGGATCCCGCCGGTGGCGTTGATGGTCATCGAGGTGGAGACCTCGCCGAGCGGGATCTGGTCGAAGAGGGTGGCCATGTCCTCGATCGAGTCGATGGCCACGCCCACCTTGCCCACCTCGCCTCTGGCCCGCGGGTGGTCGGAGTCGCGCCCCATCTGCGTGGGGAGGTCGAAGGCCACCGAGAGGCCGGTCTGGCCCGACTGGAGCAGGTAGCGGTAGCGGCGGTTCGACTCCTCGGCGGTGCCGAAGCCGGCGTACTGCCGCATGGTCCAGAAGCGCCCCCGGTACATGGTGGGCTGCACGCCGCGGGTGAAGGGGTACTCGCCCGGGAGCCCGAGCCGCTCCTCCAGGCCGGGCCTCACGTCCTCGGCGGCGTAAACCGGCTGGAGCCGGATGCCGCTGGTGGTCGAGAACTCGGGGCGCCGCTCCTTGGCCTTCTCCACCGCCTTGCCCCAGGTCTCGGACAGCCAGCGCGCCCGGCCGGTGGCTCTCGGGCCCCGGCCCCGCTTGGCCCGCCTCGCCGGGCGCCTTCCCCGCGCCATCCCGCCTCTCGCCGCGGCGCGCCGCGCGCCGCGCTTGGTCTTCCCTCGCATGCGTTTCTCCCGGGGCGGCGCGAGCGCCGCCCCCCGTCGCTTCCACGTCTTCCCGGCGGGGGACGAGCCCCCGCCCTACCCCACGGTTGCCAGCGTGGCTTCTCGTTCGACCAGGATCTTCGCGATCGACCTCGGCTGAGCCATGCCCCTCGACGTCCGGAAAGCGTGTGGGAGCCCGCGAAGATACCCGCGCGCGGCGCCCGGCGTCCATAGGCCCGGGGCGGGCCGCGCGCCACCGCCAGCGTCACCCCGGAGCGCCGCACGATGGCCCCGCCCCGACTCCGACCGCGGCGCCGCGAGCCGCCTCGAGCCGTCTGCGGACCGCCCCGCCGGCCCGGAGGGCCTGCCCCGCCGGGCGGTTGCCGCCGGGCGGCGGACGCGCCTATCCTCGGCGCGGCGCTTGCCTTGAAGAGGAGGCACCCATGCGCGTCCTCGTCGCCGACGCCTTCCCCCGAGAGCGGCTCTCCGACTTCGGAGCGTTGGGCCTGGAGGTGGACTACCGCCCCGACCTGCCGGCCAAGGACCTGCCGCAGGCGGCCCAGGGCGCCACGGTGCTGGTGGTGCGCTCCAAGCAGGTGGCGGCCGAGGTCTTCGACAAGGCCGAGGCCCTGTCGCTGGTGGTGCGCGCCGGAGCGGGAACCAACACCATCGACGTGGCGGCCGCCTCGCGCCAGGGGGTCTACGTCTCCAACTGCCCGGGCATGAACGCCATCGCCGTGGCCGAGCTGGCCATGGGCCTCGTGGTGTCGCTCGACCGGCGCATCCCCGACAACGTGGAGCGCCTGCGCGCCGGGAAGTGGGACAAGAAGACCTTCTCCGAGGCCCAGGGGCTCCAGGGCCGGACCCTGGGCCTGCTCGGCCTGGGAGCCATCGGCCGCGAGATGGCGAAGCGGGCTTCGGCCTTCGGGATGCGGGTCCTGGCCTGGTCGCGCTCCCTCGACGAGGCCCGGGCCAAGGCCCTGGGCGTGGAACGGGCTCCCGACGTGGTGGCGGCGGCGCGAGAGGCCGACGCGCTCTCGCTGCACCTGGCGCTGGCCAAGGAGACGCGGGGCCTGGTGTCGCGGGAGGTGCTGGCGGCCATGAAGGCCGGGGCCATCCTCGTGAACACCGCCCGGGCGGAGCTGGTGGACCAGGCGGCGCTGCTCGAGGCGGCGCGGGCCGGGCGCATCAAGGTCGCGCTGGACGTCCACGCCGGCGAGCCGGAGAAGGGACAGGCCGACTTCCAGAGCGAGCTGTGCCAGCTGCCCAACGTCTACGGCACCCACCACATCGGCGCCTCCACCGCCCAGGCCCAGGACGCCATCGCCCGCGAGGCGGTGCGGGTGGTGGAGACCTTCGTCCGGACCGGTCACGTCCCCAACTGCGTGAACATCGCCCGCAAGAGCCCGGCCAAGGCCCGGCTGGTGGTGCGCCACCTCGACAAGGTGGGGGTCCTCGCCAACGTGCTCGGCGCCGTGCGCGAGGCCGGCATCAACGTCGAGGAGGTGGAGAACACGGTCTTCGAGCAGGCCCAGGCCGCCTGCTGCACCATCCACCTCGACGAGCGCCCCTCGCCCGACCTCCTCGAGCGCATCCGCTCCCGGAAGGACGAGGTGCTGTTCGTGGACTGCCTCGACCTCTAGGCCAGCCGGCTCGCCGGCCGGCCTTCACGCGGTTACCGCGGGAACGCGATCGCGGGACGCTCGGCGCGCCGAGCTGCACACCCCCGCGGCGGCCTCCTGGCCGGGGATCGACGGAGGCCCGGCACCCCGTCGGGTCGAGGCCTTGAGGCGCGTTCAGGGCTTCCCGTAGGATTCGCCACCCGCCCAAAGGACCCCCCATGAGACCAAACGTGAAAACGCCGCGCGCGCTCCTCGCCCTGGCCGCAGCCTGCCTCTCCCTCGACGCGGAGGCCGCACCCGCCTGGCTGCCCGACGTCCCCTCGGAGTGGACGATGATCCAGCCCGGCCCGGTCGAGGTCGGCGGGACCGTCTTCCAGGCGACCTGCTCCGGCCTGCCCGGGACCGACCCCGCCTTTCACTTCTGGGCCAAGCGCGGCTCGGTGGACGCGGTGGTGGTGTTCTTCGAAGGAGGCGGCGCCTGCTGGGACGACCTCACCTGCACCTTCCCCATCGCCGCCGGGCTTCCGCAAGGCGTGCCGCAGTTCTACAAGCCGGCCATCCTCCCCACCGACGACCCGCGGACCTACTCCGGGATCTTCGAGCTCTCGAACCCGCAGAACCCGGTGCGCGACTGGACCTTCGTCTACATCCCCTACTGCACCGGCGACGTCCACCTGGGCTCGGCGACGAGCGAGTACCACAACGCCGGCAACCCGGTGCTGCCGCTGCCGGCGGCCTTCCCCATCCAGCACCGCGGCTTCGACAACTTCATGGTGGTGCTCGACTGGATGCGGCGCCACGTCCACGATCCCAACCGCATCCTGGTCACCGGATCCAGCGCCGGCGCCTACGGCGCCGCGGGCAACTTTCCCTGGATCGCCGAGGCCTATCCTCGCGCCCACCTGTTCGTCCTCGCCGACGCCGGCCAGGGCGTGACCACGGTCGCATGGGACTACGGGAACCCGGGGCGCGAGTCGTGGAACGTCACCCTGCCGCCGACGGTGGTGGGGAGCGGCGAGCCGACGCCGCGGACCTGGGAGATCCTGCGCGACGCCGCCCTGCGCTACCCGCACGCCAAGGTCTCGCAGTTCACCACCCGGCTCGACGGAGTGCAGATCGCCTTCTACTCGGTGATGAAGCAGCTCTACGGCCCGGGCGGCGCCTGCCCCAGCCCGGCCGTGGACTGGAACCAGCAGATGGTCGGGGCCCTGGGCGCCTACGGCGACACCGACAACTACCGGTTCTACCTCGCCGAGGGGACCTACCATACCATCATGCGCGCCCCCTGGTTCTACACGGAGTCCTCGGCGGGCCTGCCATTCAAGGAGTGGCTGGCCGGGATGCTGCGGAGCCGGGGCGGCACCGGCGGCCGGGGCGGCCTGCCCTGGTCGAACGCGGCCTGCCCGGACTGCCTCGTGCCGGCGCCCTGTGGGCCGTAGGCGGCTGCGCCCTGCGGGCGGAGGCCGGGACGCTGGCGGTCAGGCCGCGGCCGGTCCGGCCGCCCGGCGGCGCCGCCGCTCGATGGCCGAGGCGATGGCGGCCCGGGCGGCGTCCCGCAGCCCGTCCGCGTCGGGGAAGGCCGCCGGGTCGAGCGGATCGAGCACCTCCACCACCGAGCGCATGGTGTTGCGCAGCACCAGGCCCCGCTTCGGCACCGAGTCGGCGGTGCCGGTCAGGGCCACCGGGATGACCGGGCACCCCGCTTGTCGCGCCAGCGTGAAGGCCCCCATCTTGAAGCCCTGCAGCTCGCCGTCGGCGGAGCGAGTCCCCTCCGGGAAGATGAGCAGCGGCGACCCCTGCCGCAGCAGCGCCAAGCTCCGCTCCAGCATCTCCCGGATCGACTTGCGGTCGCCTCGGGCCAGGCGCACGTAGCCGTTCAGGGTCATGTTCCAGCCGGCGAAGGGGATCTTGAAGTTCTCCTCCTTGGAGACCCACTTGAACGGGCGGTACAGGCCGTAGAGCACCAGGATGTCCACCAGCGAGAGGTGGTTCGAGACGATCACCGCCGGGCCGCGCCAGGGGAGCTTCCGCCGCCCCAGCACCCGCACCCGCCACAGCGGGTTCACGTAGACGTAGAAGGAGGCCCAGAAGCAGGAGTAGAGGTGCAGCGCCACCCGGCGGCGGTCGAAGGCGGCGGTGAGGAGGAAGATCGCCAGCGCCCCGGCGTAAAAGACCGGCATGCTGAGGACCACCACCACCCAGTAGACGGCCGAGAAGGCCGCGGCGACGGCGCGCATCACCGCGGCATGGTAGCGGCCGCGGCCACCGGTGGAAAGCCCGAGCCGGAGACGGCGCCTGGCACGTCCAGGGGCCGCCCCACCGCTTCCAGGACGCGGTAGGTACCGAACTTGGGGAGCCGCTGGAAGCCGGACCAGGCGGCGGCGGCCAGCGTCCCGTCCTCCAGCCAGTCCGAGATCCACTGCCAGGCGAAGCCGGGCCCCTGCTGCCGGAAGCCGGCCCCGGCCTCGGTGACCCAGCGCCGGTTGTAGCGCTCGTGGACCCCCACCGGCTGCGCGCACACCACGGGCAGGCCCAGCGCGGCGTAGAAGACCAGCTCCGAGGGCTTGGTCCAGAGCAGGTCGGCCCCGGCCAGGAGGGCGTCGAAGCGGTCGAAGTAGTCGTCGTGGTCGCGGCTCAGCAGGATCTCCACCACCTCCGGCGCGGGCTCCAGGCCCGCCTCGGCCAGGGCCGCCTGGAAGCGCCCCGCCACCTCGGGGCGCACGCCCGCCACCAGCGCCAGCCTGAGCCGCCCTTTCTCGATGGCCGGCCGCAGGCTGGGGAGGAAGTGGCGCGCCAGCTCGGCCTGGGCCCCGGCGCCGCCCACGGCGAAGACCAGCAGCGGAGGGCGCCCTTCCTCGCCGGAGGGAAGCGGCCCGAGGAAGTGATCCAGCTCCTCGCGGAAGGCGCTCCGGAACTCGCCGCTCGGGTCGAGCCGCACCAGGCGGGCGGCCAGGTTGCGGGTCAGGGCCGGCAGGTGCGGCCCGCCCACCAGCTCGTGGGGCAGCGGGAAGCCGGTGAAGGTGATGCAGTCCGGCGGGACGCCGTAGGCACGCAGGCGCCGCACCACCCGCTGGCTCGGGGCCAGGTAGTGGACGCGGGCCCGCCCCGGTGAGAGCGGAGCCCAGACCCGGTTCACGTCGGAGTCGGTGACCACGCAGAAGACGCGGTCCAGGCCGTTCCGGTCGGCGGCGATGGCGGGCGAGTAGAAGGTGGTGACGAGGGGCGCCTGCGTCTCGCGGAGCCGCTGGCACAGCCCGCGCCCCAGGCCGCGGCGGACGAGGCGCTCCAGCGCCAGCGCTCCCTGGCTCGGCGCCGAAAGATCCCGCAGGGGGTAGAGGTGCGGGATGTCGGTGACGGAATCGAGCAACCAGCGAAAGGGACGGCCGAGGCCGGGGAGCTGGGATGCGCGCGAGGTCCACTCGTAGGCGCGCCGCACCCTGACCCACAGGCGCTGCTCCTCAGCGTCGGCCAGCGGCGGCCGGTCCACGTGGACGAGCTCGGTCCCAAGCAAGCGCGCCAGCGGGCGCGCCGCCCGGAGGTGGCCGTAGCCCATGTCCACCGCCACCACCATGGGCGTGCGCAGCTGGGGATCGGGGGTCGGCATGCGCGGCGGAGAACCTTACCCGCGCCGTGCGGCCGCGCCAGAGGAATTTCGCGCCACGCCCCCGCCGCCTGGGCCGCGGACGACCTACCCGAGCGTCATCCAGTAGAACCAGGCGATGGCCGCGACGAGGATGAGCAGCGCCGCGGCCAGCCAGGGAGCGACCCGACGCCGGTGGGCGCGGTAGCGCTCCAGCCCCGCGCTCTTCACCCGGGCGCGCCGGGTGTCCTCCACGTAGAACCTCGGCGTGTCGCCGAGGCGGGGCATCTCCCTGCGCGCCATGCCCCCATATTACCCCGCTTGCGGGCCTCGCCACTCGATGGCCCGCCGAGCCTTGCCCGAAGCTCGAGAGCTGGGTCCCAGGGCGCGTCTACAAGGGGATGTTCCCGTGCTTTCGCGGCGGGTTGTGGCGGCGCTTGGTCCGCAGCATCTCCAGGGCGCGGATCAGGCGCGGCCGCGTATCCTCGGGCCGCATCACCTCGTCCACGTAGCCCAGCTCGGCGGCCCGGTAGGGATTCATGAACCGCTCCCGGTACTCGGCGGCCAGGCGCTGCCGGACGGCGTCCTGCGCCGCCGCGTCGGGGCCGGCGGACAGGATTTCCTTGCGGAAGACGATGTTCACCGCCCCCTCGGCGGGCATGACCGCGATCTCGGCGGAGGGGAAGGCGAGGTTCACGTCGGCGCGCAGGTGCTTGGAGGCCATGAGGTCGTAGGCCACCCCGTAGGCCTTGCGGACCACGACCGTCACCTTGGGCACGGTGGCCTCGGCGAAGGCATAGAGCAGCTTGGCGCCGTGGCGGACCACGCCGCCCCACTCCTGCTCGGCACCGGGGAGCCAGCCGGGGACGTCCACGAAGGTGAGCAGCGGGAGGTTGAAGGCATCGCAGAAGCGCACGAAGCGGGCGGCCTTGACGCTGGCGTCCGAGTCGAGGACGCCGGCCAGGACGGAGGGCTGGTTGGCCACCACCCCCACCGGCCGCCCGTTCAGCCGGGCGAAGCCCACCACCAGGTTCTGTGCGAAGAGGCGGTGCACCTCGAAGAGGTGGCCGTCGTCCACCACCGCCCGCACCAGGCCCCGCACGTCGTAGGGTTGGGACGTGCTCTCCGGGACCAGCGTCCTCAGGGCGGGGTCGCGGCGGCCGGGGTCGTCGGCGCAGGCCTGGACCGGCGGGTCGTCGGCGTTGTTCAGGGGCAGGAAGGAGAGCAGCTCGCGTACCCCGCGCAGCGTCTCCTCCTCGGTGTCGCAGGCGAAGTGGGCCACCCCGGAGCGCTGCGCGTGCACCAGCGCCCCGCCGAGCTCCTCCCGGCTCACCTGCTCGTGGGTCACCGACTTGATGACCTCCGGGCCGGTTGTGAACATGGCGGAGGTGTCCTTCACCATGAAGATGAAGTCGGTGATGGCCGGCCCGAAGACCGCGCCGCCGATGCAGGGTCCCATGATGGCGGAGATCTGCGGCACCACCCCCGAGGCCCGGGCGCAGCGCAGGAAGATCTCGGCGTAGCCGCCCAGGGCCACCACCCCCTCCTGGATGCGCGCGCCGCCCGAGTCGCCCAGGCCGATGACCGGGCATCCCACCTCCAGGGCCAGGTCCATCACCTTGCAGATCTTCTCGGCGAAGGCGCCCGAGACCGAGCCGCCGAAGACCGTGAAGTCCTGCGCGTGCACGAAGACCCGGCGCCCCTCCACCAGGCCGTAGCCGGTCACCACCCCGTCTCCGGGGATCTTCTGCTGCTCCATGCCGAAGTCGGTGGCGCGGTGGGTCTTGAGCTTGTCGAGCTCCACGAAGCTGCCGGGGTCGAGGAGCAGCTCCAGCCGCTCCCGCGCCGTGAGCTTGCCGGCCTCGTGCTGGCGCGCGATCCGCTCCTCCCCGCCCCCGCGCTCGGCCCGGGCGTCGAGCTCGTCGAGCCTGGCCCGGCGCGGATCTGGGTCGATGGGCTTGTTCATGCCTGCCTCGCGCGGGAGGACGGTCCCGGGAAGGGCTGGGAGGATAGTCACCGCCCCGAGGATGTGGCAAGCGCCCGCCCTCGCCGGCGGGTCAACGATCGCGCGCCGGGGCGATGGCGGTCAGGGCGGGCAGCGGACTCGCGTTGCCGATTGGAGTCACAGCTCGACGCCCTGCGACTCCAGCCAGGCCGCCCAGGCGTGCGCCGCCCGCTCGCGCTCGGCGGGCGGGGCGTCGGGGAAGTAGGCCAGGGGCGGGGCCCCGGCGGCGCGGAGCTCCTCCGCCGCCAGGCGGCGCACCGCGTGGTCCTCGGAGGTCAGGCCCGCCAGCAGCCAGCGCCGGCGCGGCTCGCCGCGGTGGCGCTGCCACCATTCCATCCAGGGCCCGGGCTCCGCGCCGAGCCGCTGCATGGTGAGCCGCGACAGCGCCTCGGCCGCGGCGGTGGCGGCCGGCTCGTCGCCCTGGAGCAGGTGCACCAGGACCGGCACCGACTCCACGTCGCCGAGCCGGGCCAGCGCCCGGGCCGCCGCCGAGGCCCGGACCGGCTCGGAGAGGGCGCGCCTGAGGCGCACCCGCAGCGGCTCGATCTCCGGCTCGCGCCGGTGGGCCGAGAGGGCCGCCCGGGCCGCCGAGGCCACCCGGGCATCGGCGTCGAAGGCCGCCTCGGCCAGCGCCGGGAGCGCCGCCGCGTCCCCCAGCTGCCCGAGGAGCAGCACCGCATAGCGCCGCCGGATCCGGTCTGGATCGGAGAGCACCGGCAGGAGGTGCCGGGTCGCCGCCGGGCCCAGGGCGGCGAGCGCAGCCAGCAGCGGGCCCTGCTCCGAGACCGGCGTGGCCTCGGCCAGCGCCTCGCTCCGGGACTCGATGGGTCCAGGCAGCCGCGCCGCCAGGGCGGCGGCAGCCTCCTCGCCCGCCCGGGCCAGCTCGCCGATGAGGCTCGCCCGCTCCGCCGACCCGCGGGCGCTCTGGGCCAGCCGCTGGACCAGGGCCTCCAGCGGCGAAGGAGCCGCAGCCGGTGAGAACTCGCCCGGCGCCGGAGCCTCCCCGAGCAACGCCGAGGGCGGCGGGCCGACCTCGTATTCGCCGAGGTCCACCTCCACCTCTTCCGGCATCGGCATCTCGGCGCGCGCCGGCTCGGCCACCTGCCAGGGCTCCAGCGGGACCGGGCTCGCCGGGTCGCCGGACAGTGGCGCCTGGGCCGGAGGCGGCGCCGACGGCGGCGGGGCGGGGGCGAAGGTCTCGGCGGCGCCGCCCGCGGTGAGCTTGCGCTCCCGGAGCACACGCTCGAAGGCGCCTCCGACGGTGGAGAGCAAGACCAGGAGGTCGCCGAGGCGCCGCGGCGACACCGGCGCCTCGCCGTTGTCGGCGAGCAGCAGGCAGACCACCCGCTGCCGCAGCGTCACCGGGTAGACCAGCACCGTGCGCGGCGTGCCCCGTTCCAACCCGGCCAGCACCGAGCGGGTCACCTCGTCCTTGGCCGCCGGGCCCAGGTAGGGGCCGCGCGTCTCCAGCGCCGGCCGGAACAGGCCTGCCTCGTCCACCGAGACCGCCAGGGCCCGGCAGCGCTCGCGGGCGGCGTCGTCCGGCCCGAGCGCATCGTGTCCCCAGACGGCGTCGCGGGTGACCGCGAACAGGGCTGCGCTCTCGAAGAAGTCGCGGGCGTAGCGGAGCGCCGCCGATACGATCCCGTCGCGATCGCGGGCCTCGGCGAGGGCCTTCCGGGCATCGGCGAGCTTCCAGCCCGGCGCGCTGCGCCGTTCGGGCGCCGCCGGCGACGGCGGCTCGTCGAGGATGGCCCTGGCCTCGGAGACCTCCACGGCCTGGGCCAGGGCCGCGGCCAGCGGCTCGGCCCTCCCGCCGCGCCCGCCGAAGCCGCGGCGCCCGGGCAGGGCCGCCTCCGCCACCGGCCCGAAGTCCAGGTCGCCGTCCGCCCTCTCCACCGCGGGCGAGGCGGCGGCCCGCTGGACCTCCTGGGCGCCGGCGCTGAACCGGGCCGCCAGGGTCCGAAGCCGCTCCGGCATGGGCGTCCCGTAGAGCCGCTCGATGAGCGCCCGCACCCGCCACTCCGGCGCCACGTGGGTGCGCAGGTGCAGCGAGAGCATGAAGCTCACCTCGTCGAGGATCGCCTGGTCCACCGGGTGGACGGCGGCCAGGAGCAGCTCTCGTCCCTCCAGCCCGAAGGGGACCATGCCGTGGCGCTCCGCCACCTTGGAGGGGAAGGCGCGGCGCGCCCGCAGGTCGGGGTCGAGGAGGGCGGAGGCCGGCGCCGCCGGTAGGCCGGCGGCACTCGCCAGGGCCTCGGCCAGGATCCGCTCCTCGACGAGCCCCAGCTCGAGGAGCGCCGTGTCGAGCGCGCCGCCCGCCTCGTCCTGGCGCGCGCGGGCCCGCTCCAGGGCGCCCTCGGAGACGAGCCCCTCCTCGACGAGCAGCCGCGCGAGGGAATCCGGCGCGGTCACCGCTCCACCACCACCGTCCCGGCGAGGAGGTCGTGCAGCGCGCGGCCGCTGCGGGTGAAGAGCGCCAGCAGGCAGCCCAGCCCCAGGAGCGCGAAGGAGAGGAGCGTCAGCGCGGCGCGGGCCACCGCCCGCCGCGGCGAGGGGCGGCGGCCGTCGTTCCCGACCACCTCCAGGCCGAGGACCCGCTTGCCGAGCGTGGCGCCCATGAGGGCCACCGAGAGGGCGGAGTAGACCGCCGAGGCCAGCGCCACGAAGGCCAGGGTGGGGACGATGAAGCGCGCCTGCCGCGCCGCCAGCGAGAGCAGCCCGTCGATGTCCGCCGCCTTCGCGGAGGGACCGGCCGCGGCCAGCACCAGCCAGATCACCGGCGCGGCCACCAGGCCGAGGAGCAGGCCGTCCACCGCCCACGACGCGAGGCGACGCCAGGGCGCCGCGCGGCGGCGGTGGACCTCGATGGCATCCACCTCGACGTCGGGATCGATCTCGAGCTGGGCGGGGGGCGACCGGAGCGGCGCGGCTCGCGGCGAGACGGCGGCCGGTGCCGCCGCGGCGCCGGCGGGCGGCCCCGGAGGCGCCCGCGGCGGCGGAGCCGTGGGCGTGGGCTCCGGGCGTGGCGCGGCGGCGGGACCCCCAGGGCGGCCGCCGCCCGCGGGCGCTCCTGGCCGAGGGAAAGGCGAGGTGGGCGGAGGCGCGGCGGCGGGTGGCGCCCCCTTGGGCAGCGGAGCCCCGGCCGCCGGCCAGGGCGGCGCCGGCGCGGGCCGCGCCGGCGCCGGCGGCTTGCCCAGCTCCCAGTGCGAGTCGGCGACGCCGAGCGGCTTGCCCGGGAGCGGCTCGGCGCGCGGCACCCTGGGCGCCGGACGCTCCAGTCCGCCGGCCTGGGGGCGCAGCGGAGACGGGGTGGGTGGCGCGACGGCGGCTCGGGGAGGCGGGCCGGAGGGGCGGGCCGGCGGGGTCGGCGGAGCCGGCGTGCGCTGGCGGCGATCGAGATCCAGGGGCAGGTCGAGCCGAGCCGGCGTCGGCTCTTCGCGGAGCCGCAACGGGGCGCCGCAGCGCGCGCAGCGGGCGGCGCGCTCGTCGTTCTGGGCCTGGCAGCGCGGACAGCGGTCCACCGGGGGAGCTTACGGCGGGGCGGACGGGAGGTCGAGCCCGCGGACTTCCTGCCGAGCCGCCCGGCACGGGCGGCGAGGCTCTTCCAACAGCCACGGTTCCGGCGACACCTCCCTCGCGCCGAGGAGATCTTCGGGCGGGTGCACATGAGGAAGCACCGGAGGGTGAAAGGCGAGTGGCCTCACCCGTCTCCGGCCCGGTGCTGCACCAGCGCCACCGCCGCGATGGCGGCGGTCTCGGCGCGAAGCACCCGCGGCCCGAGGCTCGCCACCCGGGCTCCTGCGGCGAGGCACGAGTCGACCTCGGCCGGAACGAGCCCGCCCTCGGGGCCGACCACCAGCAGGTGGCCGGAGGCTCCGGGATCCACCACCTCGGCCAGGCGCTCCCCCCCGGGGCCGTGGAGAACCAGGCGGCGGAAACCCACGGGCGCGGCGGCGAGCACGGCCTGGAGCGGCGCGGGCGCGTCCACCTCCGGGACGTCGGCCCGGCCGCACTGGCGCGCCGCCTCGGCGGCGATGCGGCGCCAGCGGCGGGCCCGCTCGGCGGCGCGGCGCGGGTCGAGCCTCACCACCGAGCGCTCGGCGGCGAAGGGGAGGAACCGCTCCGCGCCCAGCTCGGTGGCCTTCTGCACCACCAGGTCGCCCTTCTCGCCCTTGGGGAGCGCGAACGCCAGCCAGATCCGGGCCCCCGGCGGGGAGACGTGGCGGCGCGTCCCGAGGGCCAGGTCCTCTCCCTCGCCCAGCACCGCCGTCCAGGCCGCGCCGGCGCCGTCGAAGACCTCCACCTCGTCCCCCGGGCGGAGCCGGAGCACGCTCCGGAGATAATGGCTCGCCTCGGCCGTGAGCCGGGCCCGCCCCGCGGCGATCCGCTCGGGGGGGAGGTGGACCCGCCTCGCGCTCACGGCCGCCTCGTCCCGGTCCGCCGCCGGCGCGCCCGTCCCGTCCGCTCCATCCCCGGGCCCCTCCGGGCGCCCGGGCTCGACGCCGGCTCGCGGCCTGCGGGCCGGGGCGTCCGCGCCCTGGCCATCGCCAGGAGGACCCACTCGCCGTCGCGCCGATCCGCCTCGGAGGCGAGACCCCGGGCCTCGAAGGCGCCCCGCACCTCCCTCGCCTGCCCGGCCAGGATGCCGGCGAGGAGCAGCCGGCCGCCGGGGGCCACCTTGGCCGAGAGCGACGGCGCCAGCTCCACCAGCGTGTTCGCGAGGATGTTGGCCACCACCAGGTCGAAGCGCCCGGGCACCCGGGAGAGCGGCGCGCCGCCCACCTCGACGGCGGCCCGGTTTCGCGCCGCGTTCTCGCGGGCCACCTCGACCGCGACGGGATCGTCGTCGATGGCCGCCACCTGCCCGGCCCCGAGCTTGCGGGCGGCGATGGCGAGGATCCCCGACCCGGTCCCCACGTCGAGCACCGAGGCGCCCGGCCTCGCCGCCAGGAACTCGTCGACGGCGCGCAGGCACAGGGCGGTGGAGGGATGGGTTCCGGTCCCGAAGGCCATGCCTGGGTCGAGCACGACCTCGGCGGCGCCCGGCGGCGGCGCTCCCGCGAGCCACGACGGCCGCACGTGGACCCGCCCCACCGAGAAGGCCTCCAGCCCCTCCTTCCAGGCCTCGCCCCAGTCCTGGTCCGGCACCTCGGCGATGTCGCCGGCCAGGCCGCCCTCGGCAGCGGCTCGCTCGGCCTCGCCGCGGCCGGCGAACCAGGCCACCAGCAGGGAGCGGCCGGGCGCCGGCCGTGGCAGGCCCGGCATTGGCGCCACCGAGTCGTCGCGCTCCTCGACCCCCAGAGCGCCGAATTCGAAGAACAGGGCGGTCATCCGCTCGGCCTCAGCGTGGCCGACCTCGGCGGTGAGGGCGTAGCTCGGCGCCACCGCCGGACGGTAACACTTCGACGGCTCTTTGGGCCGCCCGGGCGATCCGCGGTAGCATGGGCTCGCCTCGCGGCGGCAGCCATGGCGCGACAGATCGTCCACATCGAGTCGGATCCCTCTCTCGCCGACGAGGTGCGCCGCGCCTTCGCCCCGGCCGGCTTCGAGGTGGTCACCGTCCCGCAGGGCGAGCCGGCGCTCGATCGCTGCAAGGCGGCGCGGCCCGATCTCATCCTGCTGGCCGCCGAGCTACCCGACATGAGCGGCTTCTCGGTGTGCAACCGGCTCAAGCGGGCCCTGGCCTCCGTCCCGCTCATCCTCTACACCGCCGAGCCCAGCCCGTCGGCCGTCGACGCCCACCGGGCCACCCGCACCCGGGCCGACGACTACCTCCACAAGCCCCTCGACATGGCCGAGCTGGTGGGGCGCGCCGCCCAGCTGCTCCAGGCGGGCGTTCCCGCGGAAGCGGCCCGGGCCGGTCCGCCCGTCGCGTCGCGCGCCGCGGGGCCGGTCCCGCCCACCCTGCAGCCGCCGGGGCCGCCGCGCCGGCCGCCGGCACCGCCGCCGCTCGGCGGGCCCGGGCGGCCGGCCTCGGGTCCACCGCGGCCCCCGGCCAGGTCGGCCGCGCCTGCGACCGCGCCCCCGCGCGCCGAGCCCAAGCCGGGACTGCGACTCGACCTCTTCGACCCGTTCGCCGACGCCCCCCGCGATCCGGCGCCGCCCAAGGGTACGCCGGAGGAGAAGCTGGAGTTCTTCCGCGAGCGGCTGCGCGCGCGCGACGCCTTCACCGGCAAGCTCAAGGAGGTCTTCGCCCAGGCCCGCGCCGAGGCGGGGCGCCTGGGCGGCGAGATCGAGGCGCTCTCGGCGCGGCTCGCCGCCTCCGAGGGGGGCCACGCCAAGGAGGCGCGCCGGGCGGCCGAGCTGGAGGGCGAGCTCGCCGGCGAGAAGGCCCGCGCTGCCGAGCTGGAGAGGAAGCTCCAGGAGGCCGAGTCCACGCGACAGTCGCTCTCCGACGTCCTCTCGGAGTCCATCCAGGAGAAGGAGGCCGCCGAGCAGCAGTGGTCGCTCAAGGTCGCCGCCGCCGAGGAGGTGCGGGCCCGCGCCGACGAGCTGCGCCGCGAGGAAGGGAATCGCAGCCAGGAGACGCTGGCCGCCCGCACCGCCGAATGGGAGGCGGCCCGCGCCGCCCTGGAAGCCAAGGTGGCCTCGCTCGACTCGGAGCGGCAGGAGCTGGGCGGCGAGGTGAAGCGGCTGGAGACCCAGCTGGAGCATCAGACCACCTCCCACCAGGACGAGCGGACCGAGGCCGAGGGGCAGCGCCGGGCGCTGGAGGAGGAGCTCGACCAGGCGCGCGAGCGGAACGAGGCGCTGGCCGGCGAGCTGGCCGAGGCCCGCGGCCAGGGCGAGGCCCAGCAGGCGGAGCTGGAGCGTCGGTCGGAGGAGAAGGCGGCACTGGAGTCCGCCCTCAAGGCCGCCCGCGCCGAGGCCGGGGCCTACAGCGAGAAGGCCATCGCCGCCGAGCAATCCTACCTGGCGCAGCTGGCCGAGATGGACTCGGCCAAGCGCCAGGCGGCCGAGCTGGCCTCGGCGCTCGACCAGAAGCGGGCCTCGGTGGAGGGCGTGAAGGGGGAGGTGACCCGGCTTCAGGGCGAGCTGCAGCGGGCCACCTCCGAGCTAGCCCGGGCCGCCGCCGAGCGCGACGGCCTGGCTCGCGAGCTGGAGGCCGAGCGGCGCGCGCGGGACGAGGCCCGGAGCGCCCTGCAGCGCCTCCAGGAAGAGCGGGCGCGGCTGCTGGAGCTGGAGGGGCAGGCCGCCGAGGCGGCGCGGCTCAGGCGGGAGATGGCGCAGACGCAGGAAACCCTGAAGCAGCGCACCCAGCAGGCGGAGCAGCTCTCGCAGAAGGCCCACGACGCGGCCGCCGACCGCGAGCGGGTGCGGGAGAAGCTGGAGCTGGACAACGCCCGGCTGCAGAGCGAGGTGGCCCGCAAGGAATCGGAGCTGCAGAGCCTGCGCCGCCGGGCCACCGAGCTGGAGCAGCAGCGGGGGGAGCGCGAGGCCGAGTCGCGCCAGCACGCCGCCAAGAGCGAGGCGCAGCGGCGAGGCCAGGTGGAGGAGACGGTGGAGACGGAGCGGCGCCACCAGGCCGAGGTGCAGCGCCTCAAGGCCACCCTGGTGGACCTGGAGCGGCGCCTGGAGTCGGTGGGCCGCGCCGAGGCGCAGGGGCGGAAGAGACTTCAAGAATTGGCCCAGCGCGGCGGCGGCGCCGCCCCCGAGGAGCTGCAGCGGCTGCAAGCCCGGCTCCAGGAGCTGCAGGGCGAGGTCGAGGAGCTCCGCGGGGAGAACGAGTTCCTCAACGGCGAGGTGGCGCGCTCCCACCAGAAGAACCAGGAGCTGTCGTCGCAGCTCGAGGCCCTCAAGGAAACGTGAGTGGCGGCCCCCAGGCCGTACGGCGTCTACGTCCACTTCCCCTGGTGCACCTTCCGGTGCCCCTATTGCGACTTCGCGGTCACCACCGCGCGCCCGGTGCCCGGGGCCCGCTACGCCCGCGCCGTGCTCCGGGAGCTCGCGGCGCGGGCTCCGGTCTTCGAGGGGCTGGCCTGCCGCACCCTCTACCTCGGCGGCGGCACCCCTTCCCTGTGGGAGCCGGAGCACCTGGCCGCGGTGGTGGCGGCGGTCCGCCGGCTCGGCCTCCCGTCGGGCGCCGAGGTGACGCTGGAGGCGAACCCCGAGTCGGTCGACCGGGAACGACTCCTCGCCTGGCAGGCCGCCGGGGTGAACCGCCTGTCCCTGGGGGTGCAGTCCTTCGACGGGGAGGTGCTGCGCCAGCTCGGCCGGCGCCACTCGCCGGAGCAGGCGGAACGGGCTCTGCGCCTCTCGGCCTCGGCCCTGGAGAACGTCTCGGTGGACCTGATCTACGGGGCGCGCCGCTCCTCGGCGGCCAGCGCCCGGCTCGACGCCCGCCGCGCGGCGGCCCTGGGCGCGGTCCACGTCTCGGCCTACGCGCTGACGCTCGACCCCGAGGTCCTGGCGGAGGACGTGCCGCTCGGCCGAGCGGTGCGCTCCGGGCGGCTCCGGCTCCCGCCGGAGGAGGAGGTGCTGGCCCAGGCCGCCGCCGTGCGCGCCGAGCTCGCCCGCGCCGGGCTGCGGCGCTACGAGGTCTCCAACTTCGCTCGCCCCGGCTTCGCCTCGGCCCACAACCGGCTCTACTGGGAGGGAGAGAGCTACCTCGGGGTGGGCGCCGGCGCCTTCGGATGCCTGCACCGGGGCGAGGCGGCGGTGCGGTGGGGCAACCACCGCCAGGTGGATCGCTGGTTCGCCGAGGTGGAGGCCGGGCGCCTCCCCACTGCCGACGAGGATCGGCTCGGCCCGCGCGAGGTCCGCAACGAGCGGGTGATGCTGGCCCTGCGCACGGCCCGGGGCATCGCCTCCGCCGAGCTCGGCGCGCCGCAGCGGCGCGAGGTGGAGCGCCTGCGCCGGGCCGGGCTGGCCTCGGCGGGCCGCGGCCGGGTGCGGCTCACCGCCCGCGGGCTCGACCTCCACAGCGACGTGGCCGGCCGGCTCTTCGAGTAGTGCTGCTCCGCAGAAGTCATGAGCCCATCCTGTTCACCTTGCTCCGCAGCACTCGCGGGGAAGGCCCCGTGCCTTGCAAGGAGAGGCAGCAAGGCACGGGCCCTCCCCGCGAACCCTACCGGGGGAGGCGGGGCGCCGCCTCCCCCGGACCCCGACCCGCGTGGCGCGCGCTTGGACAGGCTCGGCATTTGTGACGCGCGCCAGTAGGATGGCCCCTGTGGCGCGCCGGTTCCTGTCCCTCGCGATCCTGGGACTCGCCGCGGGCGGCGGGGCGGTGCTCGCCTGGCGGCTTCTCGGCCCGCGCCCGGCGCCGCTCCCCGATCCGCCGGCGGTGGTGGAGCGCATCCGCGAGGTGGCGCGCCTGGAGACGCTCGAGGTCCAGCTCTACAAGAAGGTGACCTTCCAGCCCGAGCCGCGCTCGGCCGGCTCGTTCTGGGGCGACGTGGCCGCCTGGGCCCGCTACACGCTGCGGCCGCCGCGGGGCAAGGCCATCGTCTTCGCGGTGGGGCACCTGGGCCTGGACCTGGACCGGCTCGGGCCGGCGGCCCTGCGGGTCGCGGGCCGAGAGGTCTGGGTGGCGCTGCCGCCGGTGTCGGTCGCGGTGGAGCTCCAGCCCGGAGAGACCGAGGTCATCGGCTCGAACCTCGACTCGGCCGAGACGGCTCGGCTCTTCCAGCTGGCCAAGCAGGCCTTCGAGCGCGAGCTCGCCGCCGACGAGCGCCTCCGCTCGCGCGCCCGCGAATCGGCCCGGCGGGCCATCGAAGGGCTGCTCCTCGGCCTCGGCTTCGCCGCGGTGCACGTGGTGGACCGGCTGCCCGAGGTGCCGGCCGGATAGCCTACGAGCCGCCAGAGACTTCCAGCGCCGACAGGGGCCGCGCTGCTTCCAGCCGCTGGTCAGGAGCCGCCTGCGGGGCGCGGCTATCCGCCGGGGTAGCGGAACTCCATCGGCACCTTCACGTCGGGGTGGAGGCTGCGCGCCACCGGGCAGGTGCGCGCGATCTCTTCCAGGCGCGCCCGCTGCTCGGGCCGCGCCTGGCGCGGCATCTCGAACACCACCACCAGCTCGCCGACGCGGCGCGGGGACGAGGTCATGCGCTTCTCGACGGACGCGGAGGCGTCCCCCCACGCCAGCCCTTCCCGCCCCGCCACCAGTGCCATGGTGGAGAGGGCACAGGAGGCCAGGGCCGCGCCCACGAGGTCGGTGGGGGAGAAGCTCGTTCCGTCCCCGCCGTTGTCCGCCGGCGGGACGGTGCCGATGGTCGCGCCCGAGGGACCGTGGGTGAGGCGGCAGACGAGGCCGTGGATGGATGCGGTCATGGGAACGCCGGGCATGGCGACCTCCTCGAGCGGGTACGCCGCGATTCTTACGCGCCCCGGGGCCGCGCCGCCAGCGGCCCCCGCCGCCGGCGCTCACTCGGTCGCCCCGGCCGCCCGGAGCACCTCGGCCTCGGCCGCGCGGCCGGCCTCGACGGCGATGGCGAGGGCGGTCTTGCCGCGGTCGTCCCGGGCCTGGACGTCGGCGCCGCGGGCGAGGAGCAGCCGGACCGCGTCCAGATGCCCCTGGCCGGCCGCCCACATGAGCAACGTCAGGTCGTTGGCGTGACGCCGGTTCACGTCGACGCCGGCGTCGAGGAGGGCGGCGAGCGCCTCGGTCCGGCCCTCCCCGGCGGCGTACACGGCGGCCGTCTTGTGGGTGCGGTCGGCGAGCCCGGTGTCGGCGGCGGCGCGGAGCAGGAGCCTGACCACCTCGGTGTGGCCACCGTGGGCCGCACCCATGAGAGGCGTCACCCCCGAAAGGTTGGGACGATCGACGCTCGCCCCCCGCTCGAGCAACGTCCTCGCCATGGCCAGGTTCCCGGCCCGAGCGGCCATGCCGAGCGGCGTGTTTCCCAGGCGGTCGCGCGAGTTCGGGTCGGCGCCCTGGTCGAGGAAGGTGCGTACCGCCCGGTCGTCGCCCTGCCGCGCCGCCACCAGCAGCTGGGCGTTCACGTTCAGGCGCTCCGGCTGCCGCTGGGCCGCCGCTTGCTGCGCTGCGGCAAGGATGAGGAAGGCGGCGAGCGACTTCGTCGACGTCGTCAATGGGTTCACCTTTGGGTTCGCCTTTTGGGGCTCGACCCGTGCGGGTCTGTGGCCGGCGCCGAGCCGTCGCATATTTGGCGCGTCGCCACTGGCGGAGCAACAACCGACGGTAAAGCCGCTCCGGGTCTTCCGGGTTCCCCTCTGGCGTGAGCTTCTCCCCGACGTGAGCATCTCCCACAGGAGGTTTCCATGAGGTTCCGCTTCGCGGTACGTAGCGCCCTCCTCGGCGCGTTCCTGCTCTCGGGAGCCGCCGCCGGCGCCCAGGAGGTCCAGCAGAAGCCGGCGACCACCGGCCCGGCGGTGCCGAAGAGCATCGACGTCACCCAGAAGCAGCTCCTCGGCGCCGACGGGCAATCGGTCAACTGGCTCCACACCAACGGCGGCTACGCGCAGACCCGCTACTACCCCGGAAACAAGATCAACACCGGCAACGTGAAGAAGCTGCGCCCGGCCTTCGTGGTGCAGACCGAGGTGCTGGAGTCGATGGAAACCGCCCCCATCGTGGTGAACGGAGTGATGTACCTCACCACCTCCTACAGCCACGTCTACGCGGTGGACGCCGCCACCGGAAAGGAGTTCTGGCACTACAAGCACAAGATGGGACCGGTGACCACCTTCTGCTGCGGGCCCAACAACCGCGGCGTGGCCGTCTCCGGGGGCCGCCTCTTCCTGGGCACGCTCGACGCCAAGCTGGTGGCCCTCGACGCCAAGACCGGCGCGGTGGTGTGGTCCAAGGAGATCGCCGACCCGGAGAAGGGCTACAGCGAGACCATGGCGCCGACGGTGTTCGAGAACAAGGTGCTCATCGGCACCAACGGCGGCGAGTACGGCATCCGGGGGTTCGTGAAGGCCTTCGACGCCGCCTCGGGCGAGGTGCTCTGGACCTTCCACACCATCCCGGAGAAGGGGCACGAGGGGGTCTGGGCCGTGAACGACGCCACCGGCCGCAACATGAAGCGCGACATCGCCGCCGAGAAGGCGCAGCTGGCGCAGCAGGGCGGCGACTTCTACCAGACGCTCGGCGGCGGCGTGTGGATGAACCCGGCGGTGGACGTGAAGAACCGCACCGTCTGGTTCGTGGTGGGCAACCCCTCCCCCGACCTCTACGGCCGGGAGCGGCCGGGCGACAACCTCTACACCGACTCGATCGTGGCCGTGGACCTCGAGAGGGGCACCTACAAGTGTCACTTCCAGTACATCGCCCACGACGTGTGGGATCTCGACGCCGTGAGCCCGCCCATCCTGGTGGACGTGAAGGACAAGAGCGGCAAGACGATTCCGGGGGTCATCCACGGCGGCAAGACCGGCCACGTCTACGTCCACGACCGCAAAGACTGCTCGCTCATCCGCTTCTCCGAGGCGATGATCCCGCAGGAGAACATGTGGGTGCTGCCCACGCCCCAGGGCGCCCGCATGCTCCCGGGCGCCAACGGCGGCGTGGAGTGGTCGCCCATGTCCTTCGACCCCAAGACCCGCTACGCCATCGCGCTGAACCTGCACCAGCCCATGACCTACCACGTGGAGGAGGCGAAATACCCCGGCGGCTCCAAGCTCTGGCTGGGCGGCGCCTTCAAGGTCATCCCGGCGGAGAAGCAGTGGGGACGGGTGGCGGCGGTGGCGGTCGACACCGGCAAGGTGGCGTGGAAGCACGACACCGAGCAACCGCTCATCGGCGGCGGGCTGGCGACCGCGGGCGGGCTGTACTTCTTCGGCGAGGGCAACGGCCACTTCAACGCGCTCGATTCCAAGACCGGCAAGAAGCTGTGGAGCTTCAACTGCGGCGCGGGCGCCAACGCCATGCCG
>DASTPH010000156.1:0-10135 GCA_035762305.1 Anaeromyxobacteraceae bacterium | reverse complement strand
TCGTTTAGGGGCGGTGGCGCGACGCGGCAGGGCGCGGCGCCCTCGGCCCCGGCACGGCTCCCGGTCGGGTGTTCCGGGTGCAACCCGCCCTTTTCGGCGCTATCCTGCTGGCATGCGCTCCCTGCTCCCGATCATGGCGGGCGCCGCGGCGTTCGCGTGCGCCGGCACCCCCGCAGTCCCGGTTTCCATGCCCACCGCCGGCGAGGCCGGCGGCGAGGTGATGTTCCTGCCCCTGGGGACGGTGGGCACCGGCGCCACCTTCGACGTCCAGCGGGTGGTGGGCCCCACCGTGAACATGGCGCTGACGCCCGAGGGAGTCTGGGGCGGCGACCTGCGCGGGCGCAACCTGGTCCTGGAGGTCTCCGAAGGGCGCCTCAGGGGAGCGGGCTTCGACGTGGCGGTGCAGCGGGAGGGCGAGGCCCTGCGCCTGGCCGGACTCGTCGGCAATCGCCGCGTGAACGTCCACATCTCTCCCAAGCGCTTCCAGGGCGCCTTCGACATCAGCGGGTGCTCCTTCGACCTTCCCCGGGAGACGCCGGGCTCGTACCAGGGGTTCCTCTCCTGTCCGGCGCCGCGCTCGCCGTCCGTCTCCACCGTTCTCAGCTCAGGCGAGCGCCTGCCCACCGTCACCTCGACCTCGCTCCGGCTCACGGGGGACGCGGCGCGGCTCGACTCGCCGGTCATGCCCCAGCTGGCCCTGGCCCTGCTGGCGGTGCTCCCGCTCTGATTTACTGCCGAGCCACCCGAAGGGTGGCGAGGCTGCTTCTGCAGCCGATGTGCACTCCGCGTCCAACTGGGCAGGAGAACCCAACGAGCCCGAGGGTTCCCAAAAGCCTCGCCGCCCGTTCCGGGCGGCTCGAGTCGGTTCCTCCCCTACGGCCCGCGTGGTAGATTCGCTCGTCCCGTGGGCCGTGGCGCGGCCCGCCCGACCGGAGACCCGCCATCGCCCGCTCCCCGAGGAGGCCGGCCCGCAAGGCCACCCGCCCCGCCCGCAAGGCCGGTCGCCCCGCTCGCCGCCGCGCCGCCTCGCGCGCCCAGTCGCGGCGGCGCCTGGCGGAGCAGCCGCTCGGCATCGGCGTGGGCGACATGTTCGCCGTGAAGCGCCTCCGCATCCCGGCTGCGGCCTCGCGCGCCAAGCCCTACCAGGGCGTGCGCGAGGTGGGCTGGGCCGCCTTCGGCGAGATGGCGCGGGACCTGGCCGGCCGCATCGCCGACGGCTTCCAGCCGGACGCGGTGCTGGGGATCGCCAAGGGCGGCGTCTTCGTGGGAGGGGCGCTGGCGGTGTCGCTCCGGGCCGAGTTCTTCCCGGTGCGGGTGGAGAAGCGCTCCCGCGACCGCGCCGGGGCAGGGCCGGACGCACGCGCCGAGCTGCCCGACCTGCACGGCAGGAAGGTGCTGGTGGTGGACGACGTGGCCTCCACCGGGAGGACGCTGGAGAAGGCCCGCGCCCTGGCGCGCCGGGCCGGAGCCCGCGAGGTGCAGGCGGCCGTGCTGGTGGTGCGGCCGGGGGGGGCTCACCCGGAGTGGTACGCCCTGGAGACGGACGAGCTGACCCTCTTCGGGTGGGACTACCAACTCGACGACACCTCGCCCGGACTGGATCCGGGCGACGTGGGCGTGTAGCGGCAGTGGCGCGGCCATGAAGCGGGTGGTCGTCGGCACCGCCGGACACATCGACCACGGCAAGACCTCGCTGGTGAAGGCCCTCACCGGGATCGACACCGACCGGCTGGCGGAGGAGAAGCGGCGGGGCATCACCATCGAGCTGGGCTTTGCCCACCTGGCCCTCCCGGACGGCACGGTGGCCGGGGTGGTCGACGTCCCGGGCCACGAGCGGTTCGTGCGCGCCATGGCCGCCGGCGCGGGCGGGATCGACCTGGTGGTGCTGGTGGTCGCCGCCGACGAGGGGGTGATGCCGCAGACCCGCGAGCACCTCGACATCTGCCGACTCCTGGGCGTGCCGCGAGGCCTGGTGGCGGTGACCAAGAGCGACCTCATCCCCGAGCTCGGCCCCGACTGGTGGCCCCTGCTCGAGCAGGAGATCGCGGCCGCGGTCCGGGGCACCTTCCTCGAGGGGGCGCCGGTGGTCTCCTGCTCGGCGAGGAGCGGCGAGGGGCTGGCGCGGCTGGTGGACGCCATCGGGGCGCTGGCCCGGGAGGCGCCGGAGCGCCCGGCGGACGGGCCGCTGTTCCTTCCGGTGGACCGGGCCTTCACGCTCAGGGGCTTCGGGACGGTGGTCACCGGCACGCTCCTCTCCGGCGCGGTGGCGGAGGGGGAGGCGGTGGCGCTGGTCCCCTCGCCGCCCGGAACGGCGCCGCTCCGGGCCCGCTCGGTCCAGGTCCATGGCCGGCCCGCCCCTCGCGCGCTGGCCGGCCAGCGCACGGCCGTGAACCTCCCCGGCGTCGAGGCCGCTGCCGTGGCGCGCGGGCAGGTCCTCACCCACCCGGGCGCCGTGCCGGCAACGTCGATGATCGACGCCGAGGTGTCGCTGCTCGGCGCCGCCCAGAAGCCGCTCCCGCACCGGGCCCGGCTCCTGCTGCACGTGGGGACCGCCCAGGCCACGTGCACGCTGGCGCTCCTCCAGTCGGAGTCGCTCCAGCCCGGCGACTCCGGCCTGGCCCAGATCCGGCTCGGGGAACCGGTGGCGGCACTGCCGGGACAGCGCTTCATCCTGCGCGGCTTCCGGGCGCTGGAGGGGCGAGGCAAGACCCTGGGCGGCGGGCGGGTGCTGGCCATCGCGCCGCGCCGGCGCCGCCGCGGCAGGCCGGCCGACCTGGACCAGGTCCGGGTCCTGGCCGGGGGCGACGACGACGCCCGGCTTCACGCGGTGCTGCAGATGGCCGGGCCGGCGGGCCTGGCCGCCGAGGCGCTGCCGGGCCGGCTGGCGCTCTCTCCCCGGGCGGTGGCGGCGGCGCTGGAGCGGCTGGGGGCGCGCGGCCGGATCCTGCTCTTCGACCGGGAGCGGCGCGCCTTCGTGGCCGGGGAGGTGGCCGAGGCCCTGGGGGAGCGGCTGCTCTCGTCGGTGGAGGCCTACCACGCCGCCCATCCGCTGGCGGCGGGCATGGGGCGCGAGGCGCTGCGCGGCAAGCTCCCCCCGGTCACCGACCCGCGCCTCTTCCAGCGCCTCCTGTCGCAGCTGGCGGAGCGGGGCGCGCTCCAGCTCGAGGGCGACCTGGTGCGGCGGGCCGGCCACGCCGCCGCCTCCAGCGCCGGCGGCGGAGCCCTGAAGGAGCGGGTGGCGCGGGCCATCCAGAAGGGCGGCCTCACCCCTCCGTGGGTCGCCGAGCTGCCCGCGCTGGTGAAGGGCAGCCCCGGGGACGTGGGGGCGGTGCTGAAGCTGCTTCTCGCCGATGGAACGGTGGTGCGGGTCTCCTCGGAGCTCTACTTCGACGCCGGCGCGGTGGCGGAGCTGCGGGAGCGGCTGGTGGAGTTCTTGAAGGGGCGCGGGGCCATCACCACCCAGGAGTTCAAGGAGCTGGTGGGCGCCACCCGCAAGCACGTCATCCCCCTGGCCGAGTACTTCGACCGGGAGAAGGTCACCCTGCGCATCGGCGAGCGGCGCACCCTGCGGGGGGAGGGCCGCTAGGTGGCGCGCGGCACTCGCAAGAGACAGGTGGTGGAGGCGAGCGACCGCGTCGCCCCGCGCGAGCAGCTCATGGAGCTGGCCCAGCTCGGCGCGCGGATCCAGCGGGAGCGCAGCGACGAGGACATCCTGGCGCGCGCCGCGGACGGCCTGCTGCACCTGGGACTCTGCACGGTGCTGGCCCGCCCCGCGGGAGAATCGCTGCGAGTGGATCGGGTGGCCCTCCCCGGCACGGCGCTTCAGACACTGGAGGCGGCGCTGGGAGGCTCGCCAGTGGGTCTGGAGTTCCGCTGGCCGGCCACCACCGAGGTGGCGTGGCGCGACGGGGTCGCCTTCACCGACGACGCGCCGGCGGCGGCGAGCTCGGTCCTGGGGCCGGAGAGCCGCCTGCCCGGGGCCCTGCTCGACCTGGGCCTCACCCGGGCGGTCACCGTCCGGGTGGACGTGTCCGACCGGCCACACGCGGTGCTCGGGGTCCTCGGTTCGTGGCTGCGGCGGGAGGACCTCCCCGCCTTCCGGCTCTTCGGCGCCCAGCTCTCGGCGGCGCTCGACACCGCCCAGGCCATCCGCGACCTGTCCCGCCGCAACGAGGAGCTGGCGGCGCTGAACCGGCTGGCCGCGACCGCGGCAGCCGCCCCCGACCTGCCCGCCTTCTTCGCCCGCGGCGCCGAGGAGCTCATGCGGAGCCTCGAGTGCGACGGCGTGGTCATCTGGCTGCTCGACGAGGCGCGCCGCGAGCTGGAGATGGCCTTCGAGATCGGCGCTACCGACGAGGTCCGCTCCGCCTTCCGGCGCCTGCCGGTGGACGGGACCACCACTGGGCGCGTCATGAAGGAGGGCGTGCCACGGCTCATCCAGCAGCAGGAGTACCCGCCCGAGGTCCGGACCCGCATCGCTGGGCTCGGCTTCGCGAGCCACGGCGCGGTGCCGCTCCGGGTGCGGGCCAAGGTGGTGGGGGTCCTGAACGTGGCGTGGCGCAAGCCCCGGGACGAGCGCAGCGCCCGGCTCGACCTGCTCCAGGCCATGGGCGGGCCCTTCGCGGCGGCGGTGGAGGCCCACCGGCTCCTCGCCGACCTGCGCGGCCGCGTCTCGGAGCTGACGCTCCTCAACGATCTGGCCCTGGCCGCTGCCAACCTGAATCCCATCTACCTGCTCGAGACCGCGCTGAAGCGGGTCCTGTCCACCCTGGACAGCGACGCCGGCAACGCCTACTTGGCCGAGGGGGGCGAGATGGTCCGGGTGGCCTCGGCCGGCCTGTCCGCGGGGACGCTGCAGCTTCTCGGTCCGCCCCCCTTCACCGCCTCGGGCGGCGAGGCCGCCGAGGCGGCGCTGCGGCTGGAGCCGGTGCTCATCGCCAACGTGGCCGCGTCCTCCGAGCGCGGCCGGTTGCTCCACGAGCGAGAGGGGCTGGAGGTGGGCCTGGCCGTGCCCATCGCCATGAAGGGGCGCGCCCTCGGGGCCCTGGTCATCGGCCGGCGCCGGCCCGAGCCCTACCGGCCGGAGGAGGTCCAGCTGCTCTCGACGGTGGCGGCCCAGGTCAGCGTGGCGCTGGACCACGCCCGGCTCTTCGCCGACACGCAGCGGCAGGTCGCCGACCTGGGCGCGCTGAACCAGCTCAGCCTGTCGGTCTTCGGCTCGGGCCCCGCCGACGCCGCCAAGCTCCTCGAGACCGCGGCCGGCGAGATCGGGCGGGCCCTCACGGCGCGCTCGGTGGCGGTCCTGCTGCTCGGCACGGGCGCCCGGGCGCTGCGCTCGGCGGCGGGCTGGGGCGCGCCGCTGCCGTCGGAGCCGGTGGAGATCCCCGTCGCCTCCTCCAGCCTGGCCGGCCAGACCCTGGTGACCCAGGCGCCGGTGTGGAGCGCCGACACCTCGACCGACCCGCGCAGCGCCATGCGCGGCCACGCCGCGGCGCCGCCCATGTCCATGCTGCTCGTGCCGCTCACCTCCCGCCGGGCGCCCCGGGGCGTGGTAGCCATCGCCGCCGAGCTGGGGCGGCGCTTCGGCGAGGCCGAGGTGGCCCTGGCCTTCGCCCTGGCCACCACCGCCGCCAACGCCCTGGAGAACGCCGAGCTCCACGCCGAGACGCGCCGCCGCGCCGAGGAGTTGGGCCTGCTCCTCGAGGTGGGGCGCTCCCTGGTGGCCACCCTGGAGCTGAAGCAGGTGCTCGACGCCGGCGTGGCCAACCTGGCGCGCATGGTGGGAGCCCCGGACGCCTACCTGTTCCTGGTCGACCAGTCCGGGCGGGAGCTGGAGATCCGGGCCGCGGCGGGGAGCTTCCCGGAGCTGGTGGGGAGCCGGGTCCCGGTCGATCCTCCCCGGGACTCGCTGGGGGCCATGGTGTTCCACCGCCGCGAGCCGCTGGTGCTGGAGGACGGCACCGGCCACCCCGCCCTCCACCCCGAGTCGCTGGGGCTGGGGCGCGGCTCGGCCTACCTGGGCCTGCCGCTGGTGGTCCGCGACCGCACCATCGGCTCGGCGCTCATCGTCGACCCCCGCGGGCCGCGCCGCTTCAGCCCGGCCGAGGTGGAGCGAGCCGCCGCCATCGCCAACCAGCTGGCGGTGGCGGTGGAGAACGCCCGGCTCTACGGCGACCTCCGGCGCAGCTACGCCGAGCTGGCGCGGGCCCAGGCCCAGCTGGTGCAGCGGGAGCGGCTGGCGGCGCTGGGCGAGCTCTCGGCGGTGGTGGCCCACGAGGTGCGCAACCCCCTGGGCGTGATCTTCAACTCGCTGGGCTCGCTCCGGCGGCTCCTCCGGCCGGAGGGGGACGCCCGCATGCTCCTGGACATCGTCGGCGAGGAGGCCGACCGGCTCAACCGCATCGTGGGCGACCTCCTCGACTTCGCCCGACCCTCCACGCCCGCGCCCCGCCCCGAGGCCCTGGACCGCCTCCTGGAGGACGCGGTCGCCGCCGCGGTGGCCGAGAACCGCGACATCGCCGTGGAGCGCGACGTCGAGCCGGACCTGCCGCTGGTCTCGATGGACGCGCGCCTGATGCGCCAGGCGGTGCTCAACGTGGCCGTGAACGCGGTGCAGGCCATGCCGCGCGGCGGGAGGCTCACGGTGCGCGCCCGGCGTGAGGGGAGCTGGGCCCGGGTGGAGATCCGCGACAGCGGGCCGGGCATTCCCGACGAGATCCGCCACCGCGTCTTCGAGCCGTTCTTCACCACCAAGGCCAGTGGCACCGGGCTGGGCCTGGCGGTGGTGCGGCGCATCGTCGAGGGCCACGGAGGAGAGGTGGCGGTGGCCGGCGAGCCGGGTCAGGGCACCGCCGTCACCATCCGCATCCCGCTCGAGGCCCCCGGCCAGCCGGGCCTATCTCAGGGTTGAAAACCGCCCGCCGTTCCGCTGAGATGGAGGCTCGATGGAACAGCCAATACAGGAACCGGACCGCCCGGCCCGGCCAACCGCCGGCGGCCGGGTGCTGGTGGTGGACGACCAGAAGAACATGCGCACCACCACCGCCATCCTGCTGCGGCAGGCGGGCTACCAGGTGGCGGAGGCCGAGGACGGAGCCGCCGCCATTCAGAGGCTCGGGGCCGAGAGCTTCGACGTGGTGCTCACCGACCTGCGCATGGGCTCGATCGACGGCCTGGAGGTGCTGCGGGGCGCGCTGGAGAGCGCCCCCTCTACCCAGGTCATCGTCATGACCGCGTTCGGCACCATCGAGTCGGCGGTGGAGGCCATGCGGCGCGGGGCCTACGACTATCTCGCCAAGCCCTTCAAGGGAGATGAGCTCCTGCTCCGGGTGGAGAAGGCGCTGGAGAAGCGGCGCCTGCTCGGCGAGATGAGCTTCCTGGCGGGGGAGTTCCGCGAGCGCTACGGCCTGGAGCACGTCGTGGGGCGGTCTCAGGGGCTGCGCGAGGTGCTGGAGCGGGTGCTCCGCGTGGCGCCCACCGACGCCACCGTCCTCATCACCGGCGAGTCCGGCACCGGCAAGGAGCTGGTGGCTCGCGCCCTCCACACCGCCAGCCGGCGCGCGGCGCATGCCTTCGTCCCCGTGAACTGCGCCGCCATCACCGAGACCTTGCTCGAGTCCGAGCTGTTCGGCCACGCCAAGGGGGCCTTCACCGGGGCGGTTCGGGCCCGGCGAGGCCTCTTCGAGGAGGCGGGCGGCGGCACCCTCTTCATCGACGAGATCGGCGAGACCACGCCCAACTTCCAGGCCAAGCTCCTGCGGGCGCTGCAGGAGGGGGAGATCCGCCGCGTCGGCGAGTCGATCCCGGTGATGGTGGACGTGCGGGTCATCGCCGCCACCAACCAGGATCTCAAGAAGGCCATCGCCGAGAAGCGCTTCCGCGAGGACCTCTTCTACCGCCTCAACGTGGTGCCGCTGCGGATCCCCCCGCTCCGGGAGAGACCGGAGGACATCCCGGTCCTGGCCGCCCACTTCCTCGACCGCCACAACCAGCGCAGCGGCGACCGCAAGACGCTGACCGTGGAGGCGTTGCAGGCCCTCGCCGGCCACCCATGGCCGGGCAACGTGCGCGAGCTCGAGAACATGGTCGAGCAGGCGGCGGCGCTCTCGGACGGCCTGGAGATCCGGGCCCTGGACATCCGCTTCGAGGCGGGAGGCGGGACGGAGGGGGCGGCCCCCAGCCTGGCGGCCTCGGTGGAGGTCGCCGAGCGACGAGCCATCCAGGCGGCCCTGGTCCGGGCGGGAGGCGACCTGGGCAGGGTGGCGCGCGATCTCGGGATCTCCGCCACCACCCTCTGGCGCAAGATGAAGCGCCTGGGCCTCGACGCCAGTGCTGCTCCGCAGAAGTCATGAGCCCACCTCGTACACCTTGCTCCGCAGCACTTCGCGGGGAAGGCCCCGTGCCTTGCAAGGAGAGGCGGCAAGGGCCCTCCCCGCGGGCCCGACCGAGAGGCGGGGCGCCGCCTCCCCCGGACCCCCACCCGCGTGGCGCGCACCGGGACGGCTCGGAACCTGTGAGGCGCGCCACCGGCGGCTCAGCCGCACCCTGATCCAGGGCCGCTCGGGCGTCCCGCGCTCTTTCACCTCTGAAATGCGGTTTTTCAGGGATGCAAGGCCGGATCGATCGAGGGCCTGTCGCGCGGCCGGGCTCGGGTGGCGGTGCCTGCGATCCGGACGTGATCCTGGGGTGTTGGTCCTCGAGCCGGGACCGGGCGCAGGTGGCACCGCCGTTGCAATCCGATCCGCCGTGGGGTGCAGCGCGACACGTTGAGGTTCATCCCCCCGCACTTCAGCGTGCGCTGCACCTCACGTTCCTTCCGGTGAACCTAGGCCGCGCATGCCGCCCCTCCTGCTCGTCGACCACGACCGCAACTTCAGGCAGGCGTTGGCCATCGCCCTCCAGCTCGACGGCGTTCCGGTCGAGACCGCCACCAGCGCCGAGGAAGCGCTGGCCAGGGTCGGCGCGGGCGCCTACCGCGCCTGCCTGGTGGACTGCCTGCTGCCTGGCGCCGACCAGCTGTTCGAGCGCCTGGCGGGCGTGGCCGGGATGCGGGTCATCGGCACCGGGGCCTACCCGGAGGTGCTGGCCCTGGCGCGGCGCCGCCACCCGTGGCTCGGCACGCTGCAGAAGCCCTTCCGGCCGGCCGAGCTGGAGGCGCGGCTGAGGGAGGAGGCGGCGTGAGCGCGGCCCTGGGAGGAGGGGCGCCGGAAACAGCCCGTCCCTACGCGGTGCTCATCGTCGACGACTCGCCGTTCAGGGGCCAGCTGGCCCGGCGCCTGCGGGCTGCGGGCGTGGTCACGGCCGAGGCCTCGGGGCCGGAGAAGGCCCGGCTCTACCTGCGGCACCTTCGATTCGACGCGGTGCTGGTGGACCTGGACGGCGAGCCGGCGCCGGTGCGCCGGCTCCTCGACGAGATCCGCCGCGCCCAGCCCGGCGCGCGGCCCATCGGGATCACCCAGCGCGGAGCCCAGCTGGCCGGGCTGCGCACGCTCCGGAAGCCGTTCGGGGTCGAGGCGATCCTGGGGCTGGCGGCGTAGCTCCGCCCCGATCCAGCGGCAACCGCCGCTTCCCGGCGTCGTCGTACGCACGGCCGCCGCCGGAGTTCCGTCCCGGCCGCCGGTGCTCCGCGGCGACATGGCTTCCGCGGCCGTGCCGCGCACCTCGGGCCGCTTGGGCGCGTCCGGCCCAAAACTCGGACCCGGCCTCGGCTCCGCGGGCCGGGTCCTCAAACATGGGCCGGTGCGGCACATCGCACTCGCGGCGCGGCGCGGCACCGTCCAACTCGGGGCGCCGCTCCGCAATGCGGCCGGGGCCGGAACCCCGGCGCGGCCTCTCATCCGGTCGAGGTGCCTGGCGCGCGGCCGTCTCTCAGAGCCCCAGCAGCCGCGCCGACCGCGCCAGGGCCGCCACCGGCTCGGGGCCGATGCCGAGCCACACCACCGCGGCCGCCGCCAGCGCCACCACCGCCGAGAGCGCCGGCGAGGCAGCGGGCTCCTCGGCCTCCTCGGCGGAGCGCATGTACATGGCCACCACCACCCGCAGGTAGTAGTAGGCGCCGAGCACGCTGGTGAGCACGCCCACCACCGCCAGCCAGTACAGCTGGGCGTTCACGGCGGCCTGGAAGACCAGCAGCTTG
>DASTPH010000155.1:0-57893 GCA_035762305.1 Anaeromyxobacteraceae bacterium | reverse complement strand
GGAGGGCGCCTTCGCAGATGTGATGAGCAGGGTCGTCCCCCCCTCCGGATAAGCTCCGGAGCGATCTCGCCAGATCGAGAGGAGGAACGACCGTGATCCACATTGGCATGGACCTGCACAAGAAGCACAGCGTCTTCTGCGCCATCGACCATCAGGGTGCTGTTGTCGCCCGGGGGAAGGTGGAGAGCAGCGAGGTAGGGTGGAAGGAACTGCTGCGGCGCTGGCCGAAGGATGACGTCAAGGTGGCGGTGGAAACGGGGACGCTGAGTTGGTGGGTGGTGGACGTGGCCCGGAGCCTTGGTATCGAGCCGGTGGTGGTGGACGCGCGGCACTTCAAGCTGATCAGGGAGAGCAAGAAGAAGTGCGACCGGCGCGATGCCTTCCACCTCGCCGACGGGCTGAGGGCGGGCCTGGTCCAGCAGTGCGCGGTGGCGGTCCCCACCGAACGAGCGCGACGAGGGCGCGCGCTGCTGCAGGCCCGCACGACGATCGTCAAGCAGAGCATCGCCTCGAGAAACGCCGCGCTCGGTCTGCTGCGGTCGGTGGGCGTCTCGCTGTCCGGACAGAAGTGGTGTTCCGAGAGCAACTGGGAGGCGGCGCTGCTGATGCAGCCAGTCCCGGAGTGGATGAAGCCCCTGCTCGCCCTGCACCGGCGGCAGTGGAAGGCGGCCGAGGCGGTGCGGCGCGAGCTCGACCAGCAGGTGGCCAGGGAGCTCGACCTCTGGTCCGAGGCCAGCCGCCTGCAGGAGATCCCCGGATACGGGCCCATCGTGACCTTGGCCGTTGTAGCCAGCATCGACGACCCCACGCGGTTCCGGTCGAAAGAAGTCGGGAGCTACGCCGGGCTGGCGCCTGCCGTGCGCGCTTCGGGAGCGAGGACCGGGGTCGGAGGGATCACCCGACAGGGACGCCCTGGGCTGCGTGTCCTGCTCATCCAGGCTGCCTTGGCGGCCATGCGAAGCCAGAAGCTGACCCCCGGTCTGGCGAAGCTATGGCGCCGGCTGTACGCCCAGCGAGGTCGCCAGGTGGCCGCGGCAGCCCTCGCCAGGCGCCTGCTGTTACTCGGTCACAAGCTGATGAAGACCGGACATCACTATGACCCGAACTTCTCGCGCAAGGAGGTCCAGGCCGCCTGACCGAGCGGGCGGCATCCCATCCACGACGAAGTGAGGTGTGTGGACTGAAGGCGATTCGTGGGACGGTGCTGATCCCGTGGTGCTCGCTGAGCGGACCTTGCGGTCACGCTGATTCGCAGATTGGGCGCACCATCCCCCGAACCCACATCATGTGCCGGCCTAAGCCGAGCACGAAGAGAAGCGTGAGTCGCCCCAGTCGCTGCTCTCCTCACCCCGTTGGTACTTGACGGGACGACCCTGCTCAGAGAAGCGAGCCGCGGCCACCCCGATACGCGCGACCCGGGCCCGTAGTCGCGGCGAGCAACCGTCGTGGAGCGCCAATCGCCGGGGGGTCCTCAGGCTGCGCGACCGACGTGTGCGAGCCGCCGCGCGTTGCTGGTCGCCGCGCGGCCGCCGCTCCAGGGTCGCGAGCGAGACCAGCGCCCGGAGGCGAGACCGGGCCGCCGGGGATTCCCGGGATCCGCGGGCGCTGTGAGGCGCCGGAGGCGTCAGGCGGCGGTGACAGGCTGGCTTGAGTCGGTCTCCGCGCCGTGCGAGGCTCCGCCGGACCAGACCGGAGGAGCGGGCCCATGGCCAAGGCAGGGAAGGGCGCGCCGCGCGAGGACCAGCGGCCCGAGCTCGGCAGGAAGCAGTACGAGAAGCAGCTGGCCAGGCTGCACGTGGAGCTGGTGAAGCTCCAGGAGTGGGTGAAGCACGAGGGTTTCAAGATCTGCGTGGTCTTCGAGGGGCGCGACGGGGCCGGCAAGGGCGGCGTCATCAAGGCCATCGCCGAGCGCGTGAGCCCGCGCGTGTTCCGGGTGGTGGCGCTCCCAGCCCCAACCGAGCGCGAGAAGTCCCAGATGTACGCGCAGCGCTACGTGGCCCACCTGCCCGCCGCCGGCGAGGTCGCGATCTTCGACCGCAGCTGGTACAACCGCGCCGGGGTGGAGCGGGTGATGGGCTTTTGCACCGAGGGGCAGGCCAAGGCCTTCCTGCGCCAGGTGCCCCTGGTGGAGCGGGCCATGGTCGACTCCGGCATCCTCCTCCTCAAGTACTGGCTGGAGGTGAGCATGCAGGAGCAGACCCGGCGGCTTCAGGGGCGCATCGACGACGGGCGGAAGATCTGGAAGCTCTCGGACATGGACCTCCTGTCCTACAGCCGCTGGTACGATTACTCGCGGGCGCGCGACGAGATGTTCGCAGCCACCGACAGCGCCTTCGCCCCCTGGTACGTGGTCCGCTCGGACGACAAGCGGCGCGCGCGCCTGAACGTGATCCATCACCTCCTCTCCAAGGTCCCCTACAAGGACCTGCGGAGGAAGGCGAAGCCGCCTGTGCTCCCGGAGCGGCAGAAGCGGCAGGGCTACGTCGAGCCGGACTATCCGTTCAGATACGTGCCGGAGAAGTACTGACAACTCGAGCCGCCCGGAAGGTCACATCACGAACGCCAGGCGGTCCTCGGGCGTCCGGCAGTCCATGTCGATGCCGCGGTCGCGGTGGTCTGCCACCTCGGCCGCAGTCCCGATGGCGCGCCCGAACAGGAACAGGAGGAACCCGACCTCCTGGACCTGGCGCAGCGTCATCCGGCCCTCCTTCAGGTCCTTCCACACGAGCTTCAGGGTGATGACCGCGATGACCGCGTCGACGTTCACGCAGAAGACGTTCTTGGTGACCCCCTCGGCGAAGAGGGCGCGGACCAGGTGGTGGTAGAAGTCGAGGAACACGTTGGTGATCCCCTGGCGCTCCAGGAGGCCGCGCACGAACTGCTCTCGCGGATCGACGTTCACGTCCTGGCCCCGGAAGACCGGGTGATTGACGCAGGGGATGGGGCGGACGGCGCTCTGGCGCGACTCGCGGCTGCGCTGCTTGTCCGCGCCGTAGGCCTTGGCGGTCGCCTTGGCCAGGGTCTCGAGGTCGATCCCGTGGTCCTTCCGACCCGGGTCGTCGAGGGGCACGCCCTCGAAGGTCCGGAGCAGGAACTCCACCGCCTCCACCCCGTTGCCCCCGTGGGCGCGCCCGGTGTTGGACAGGAAGCCCACGTAGCTCATGGAGATGTCGTTGCGGGCCGAGACCGACTCCTTGGCTCCCTTGGCCGAGAGCGTGCCCGGGCCGTTGGTGACGGTGAGCCCGACCACGGTGCGGAACTCCCACAGCTCCTGGGGGTCGGGCTCGCGCCCGAACAGGATCTTGAAGGCGTTCTCGGTGAATGAGGCGCCCAGGTTCGAGGGCTTCCCGCCGGCGAGCCTCTTCCAGAACGGGTTGCGGGCGCGGTCCAGCACCGAGCAGGCGACGAGCTGCGCCGTGCAGGCCAGGTAGGCCACCGCGTCCTCGACCGCCTGGCGCGTCATGCGCTTCTCGAGCATCGGCCTCCAGAAGGCGCACACCGCCAGCGTCGCCAGGAGGAACTGGCGCAGGTCGCGGATGGAGAGGTCCTCGCGCTCCGCCAGCGCCACCACGTGCTGGCTCAACTGGAGGGCCACGCAGCGCTTGGGGCTCTTCTTGACCTCGGAGAGGAGGAAAGCCTCGGCGGGCGAGGGCGGGGAGCCCTTGGGGTCGAGGAAGCGCTCCCGCACCCAGTCGTCGAGCTCGAGCGGGTAGGCGGCGGTGCGCTCGTCCACTCCGAACTCGCGGATGGCGTCGATGAGGAGGCGCGACTTCTCGCGCGCCCCGGAGAGGGTGGGCTCGTCGCCCATGACCGCTAGGCGCGAGGCGAGGGTGGCGTTGGGGAGCGCGCCGTTGGCCCGGGCGGCGTCGACCGCCTCCAGCGGGCGCTCGTCGGTGGCCAGGAACAGGTTGAGGAGCAGGTTGGTGGTGGCCAGGTCGTCGGGCGAGGGCAGGGTCTTGGCGAGGGCGAAGTAGAGGTTCTCCTCCAGGAGCCGCTGCGACAGGTCCAGGACCGTCTTCCCGTGCAGCTCGGCGATCTGGGTGCTGCGGCTCATCCGGGAGGCGCCCGACCGGTCGGCCATGTTCTGGCGGAGGTAGTGCGCTCCCACCTCCTTGGTGATGGCCGTGATCTGCCGGTCGTAGGGGGAGAGGGCGCGGACGGTCTGGACCGCCAGCTCCGGGGGAAGCGGCATCACGCTGTCGGCCAGCCACGGCTTGAGCGACAGGTCGCCGGCGGGCGGGAAGTCCGGCGCCTCCCCCATCTTCTCGAACACCGCCCGCATGGCGTCGGGGACGAACTGGATCGACGACACCCGGACGCCGCGCCGCCCCACCACCGGGTTCCGGGGGTCGAAGACCGGCACGCCGAAGTACTCGTCGAACCAGCGCTCCTTCGATTCCGCGTCCTCGCCGTTGCCGGCCAGCGCCCCGGCGTGGCCGCAGGTGCGGGTGACCTCCTTGCGCCAGCGACCGGTCACGCAGCAGACGATGGGCTTGGTGAAGCCGAAGCGCCGCTCGATCACGAAGTCGAGCGCGATCCGCTCGTAGTACCCGCCGGGCTCGACGTAGAGGACCACCGCCTTGGTGCGCGGGTCGTTCTGGGCCGCCCACAGGAACTCGGGCAGGGCGAAGTGGATGTAGACGTCCTTGCCCGAGCTCACCGCCGTCGAGATGCCGAAGCCGGCGGTGCGCAGGTACTCGGCCATGGTGGTGGTGAAGTTCCCGGAGTTGGAGTGGATGGCGATGGAGCCTTTGCGCAGCGCCTCCTCCGGCCGGTCGCCGCCCAGGCTCCCCCCCACCCGCACCTGGTCCCAGGCGTTGGCGACGCCCAGCGAGTTGGCGCCGATGACGTCCGCTCCCGCTTCCTGGCACAGCGCCCGCACCGCGGCCGAGTCGCGGGCCGGGACCTTCTCGGTGACCACCACGATGCGCTTCAGCGCCTCGTTGGTGCGGACCAGCTCCGCCACCGCCTGGGCCACGCCCAGGGGCGGCAGGTAGACCACGCCCACGTCGAAGGCGTGCCCGTGCGCCAGCACCTCGCGCACGCTGGGGTAGACCGGGATGTCGCCGAGCCCGGTCTCGAGGACGCCGCGCCGGCCGTACTGCACCCCGGCCACCACGTTGCCGCCGCTGTACTCGTGCGACACCGGCGTGACCCCCCGGCTCTCGCTGCCGAGGATGTTGATGACGCAGACCCGGGACTCGCGGGTGGCGAGCTCCTCCAACGAGTGCACCCCCACGAACCACGGGAACGGCTTGGTGATCGGCTTCCTCATGCCGCCGCTCCCGCCGCCTCGACGCGCGCGGCCAGCCAGAGGTCGCGCCCCTCGCGCCGCCACCACTCGTCGATGCGCCGCGCGTACTCCAGGACCAGGATCATCGAGGTGTCGAACCCGAACATCCGGTACGGCAGCCGCAGGGTGTCGAGGATGTCCTTGGCGTAGAACATCCCCTTGACGAGATTCGGACCGCCCCGGCCGATGACCGTGTACACGGGCGGGACCGTGCCGCTCCGCACCACGTGGTCGCGCAGGGCGTCGAAGATGCCCTTGAAGGTGACGTGGATGTCGGTGTTGTTGGCCTTGCCGCCGATGACCAGAAGGACCGAGGCGCGGTCCAGCCAGTGGCGGAACACGATCGAGGCGATGTCGTACATCTTCTCGTAGGGCGGATTGCCGCCGAAGTCGGAGGAGAAGATGGCGGCCGAGCCCAGCGCCTCGGTGGCGGCGCTGCTGGCGCCTCCCCCGAACATGAAGGGCACGATGGTCCCGCCCGGCGAGAGCTCGAGGACGTCGCTCTGCCCCTGGTGGGTGCGCAGCTCGTTGACGTCCGCCTCGAAGGGCGTGACCTCCGACTGGAAGATGGTGGGCGGGAGCTCGAGCCGCTTCCAGGCCGGGTTGTCCCGGTCGAACTCGGCCTTGACGTCGCAGGCCACCGGCACCAGCCGGGCCCCGTCGCGGCGCACGCGGATGGGGTTGATCTCCACGGTGGTGAGCCCGAAGGCCGCGTAGAGGTCCCACAGCTTGGGCAGGTGCTGCACCAGCGGGGAGATGAACTCCTCGGGACAGCCGGTGGCGATGAGGGCGTTGGTGATCTCGAAGGAGCTGATGCCCAGGAAGGGATCGATCTCCACAGTCTGCTTTCCGGCCGGCGGCACGCCCTCGATGTCCACGCCGCCCCGCGGGCTGATGGTGAACACCGGGGCGCGGGCGGCGGTGGAGGCGTCGATGGAGAAGTAGATCTCGATCTCCGAGGGGACGAAGGCCTCGAAGGAGACCCCGTTGGCTGTGACGACGCGGGCGCCGTGGCGGTGGGTGGCGAAGTACAGTTCCCGCTTGGCGGCCAGGGCGTCGCGGAGGCTGTCCACCACCCGGATGAGCCCGGCCTTGCCCTTCCGGCCCACCCCGCCGTGGAAGACCGGCTTCACCAGCGCCTTGCCGTGGCGGTCGAGGAAGGCCTGGATCTCCTCGTCGCTGGCGTTCGGCCCGAGCGTCTCGGCGACGGGGAAGTCGACGAGCGAGAGGAGCCGCGAGCCGTAGCGAAGTCCCGAGAGCTGCACCGTCACCTCCGATGGTCCGCCGTGTGGGTGGCAGGCATCCTGCCCGAGGCCATGCCATTAGGGCAACTTCGCAAAAGTTACAGAATCAATCAGAAATGCTGATGCACGCGCCGGGGAGGCGGCGAGCGGCCAGGCAGGCGCGTCCGCGGCTGGCGCCGCGGCGGGCTGCGGCGCCGCCGGGCTTCACCCGGCGGCGCGCCGGCGCTCCACGAGCGCCCGGATCATGGGTGTGAAGACGAGCTGCATGGCCAGCTCCATCTTTCCGCCCGGCACCACGATCGAGTTCGGCCGGGACATGAACGAGTCGTGCAGCATGGCCAGCAGATAGGGGAAATCGATGCCCCTCGGGTCGCGGAAGCGGATGACCACGAAGCTCTCGTCGGGGGAGGGGATGAAGCGGGCCACGAACGGGTTCGAGGTGTCGACCGTCGGCACGCGCTGGAAGTTCACGTGGGTGCGGGAGAACTGCGGGCAGATGTAGTGGACGTAGTCCGGCATGCGCCGCAGGATGGTCTCCACCACCGCCTCGGTGGGCTGGTTGCGCGCCGCCCGGTCGCGGTGGATCTTCTGCATCCATTCGAGGTTGATGATGGGGACCACGCCCACCAGGAGGTCGGCGTGGCGCGCCACGTCGACCTTCCCGGCGGCCACGCCGCCGTGCAGCCCCTCGTAGAAGAGCAGGTCGGTCCCCTCGGGCAGCTCCTGCCAGGGCGTGAAGGTCCCCGGGGTCTGCCCGTGGCGCCGGGCCTCCTCCTCGCCGTGGAGGTACTTGCGGGTGCGGCCGCGACCGGTCTCGCCGTAGCCGCGGAAGAGGGTCTCGATCTCCTCGAAGAGGTTGGCCTCCGGCCCGAAGTGCGACAGGGTCCGGCCCCGCGCCTGGGCCTCGGCCACCCGGGCCTCCATCTCGGAGCGGTCGTAGCGGTGGAAGGCGTCTCCCTCCACCATGGCCGCGTTCACCTTCTCGCGGCGGAAGATGTGCTGGAAGGTCCGGGTGACCGTGGTGGTGCCGGCCCCGGAGGAGCCGGTGATCGCCACCACTGGGTGCCTGGCCGACACGGTTCGTCCACCCCACGAGCCCGCGGATACGCTACGCGGCGCCGGCCCCGCGGCCAAATCGGTCGTTTCTCTCGGCCGATAAGGCGTTTCGCGGGTGGCCGCGGCGCCGGCCGGGGTGCGAGGCGGAATCCGAAGCCGAGGGATCGGCGGCAGGGGACTGCCCGGGGTCAGGCGCCGCCGCGCCAGCGGTCGAGGAACGCCCTCCCGTGCTGGAGCACGAAGGCCTTGAAGGCTTCGGCCGCCGGGGAGAGCCGCTTCTCGGCCCGGTGCAGCACGTACCACTGCCGCACCACCGGAAGCCCGGGGGCGTGCACCACCGCCAGGGCGTGCGCCGCCAGCTCCAGGGCGATGGTGTGCATGGAGATGAAGGACAGGCCCAGGCCGGCCATCACCGCCTGCTTGATGGTCTCGTTGCTGGGCATCTCCATCCCCACCTTCATCACCACCCCTCGCTCCTGGAAGAAGCGCTCCATGGCCATGCGGGTCCCCGAGCCGGCCTCGCGCACCAGGAAGACCTCGGCGGCCAGGGCCTGGATGTCGACGCGGCGGCGGTGGGCCAGGGAGTGATCCGGCGGGGCGATGATGACGTGCGGATGGTCGGCGAAGGGCGCGGCTTTGAGGTCGAGCTCGCCGGGCGGGCGCCCCATGAGCGCCAGGTCCACGTCGTTGGCGGCCAGGGTCCGGATCACGTCCTGGCGGTTGTCCACCTGGAGGCGGACCTGCACCCCGGGGTGCCCGTGCGCGAACCGGGCGATGAGGCGGGGGGCGAAGTACTTGGCGGTGCTCACTACCGCCAGCTTCACCCGCCCGCCGTGGAGGCCCTTCATGGCGGCGAACCGCTCGTCCGCCTCCTCCAGGGCCCGCAGCACCGCCCGCGCGTGGAGCACCAGCTCCTCGCCTGCGTCCGTGAGGTGCAGCCGCCGCCCGATGCGCTCGAAGAGCGGCACCCCGGCGAAGTGCTCCAGCTGACGGATCTGCATGGAGACGGCGGGCTGGGTGAGGTGGAGCGCCTCGGCGGCCCGCGAGAACGACAGCGCCCGGGCCGCGGCGTCGAAGATCTGGAGCTGGCGCACCGTCGCGTCCTTCATTCCGGCCATGGGGTCTCCTCCGGGACGCGTCCCCCTTGCCGGCAAGACCGCGCCCGCCAGGCCGCTCCCCCCGGCCCGGCGTGCGGAGCCGGGGGCCCGGCGCCGGCGAGGTGCAAGTCAGACTTATGGTGTGGCGAAATAGATCTAATTTGTGCTGATGATACCCGAGACCGTATGGTGCCGCCAGACGGATTCCAGGAGGGACCGACATGCTGCGCCACGATCCGACCCCAGTCGCCGAGCCGTTCACCAACGAGGACCCCGGCCCGGCCGCGGACCGGCCCCAGGACGGGCTGGCCCGGGAAGCGCCGCCGGCGGGGGAGGATCCCAGCCGCCTCTCGGGCCCCGAGCTGGTGGCGCTGGTGGTGGAGCGGCACCACGCCTACGCCCGGCGCGCCCTGCCCTACGTGGTGGCGCTGCTCGGGAAGGTCACCGCCCGGCACCGCGCCCGGAACGCGAAGCTGGCGACGCTCTGCGACGCCGGCGAGGAGCTGGCCGACGCGCTCGAGTCTTGCCAGGACGAGGAGGAGCGCGACCTCTTCCCGGCGCTGGCGGCGGGCGTGCCCGTCGGCGAGGCCGTGAGGCTGAAGCTCGACGCCATGTACCGGCGCCACCGGGAGCTTCGGCTGCTCCTGGTGAGGATCCGCTGGCTGGCGGACGACTTCACGGTGCCGGACTGGGCCGGCCGGACCTACGGCGTGCTCATGGAGGAGCTGGAGGCGCTGGAGGCGAACCTGCTGGAGCACATCCACCTGGAGCGGGTGCTGCTCGGCCCACGCCTGTCGTGCCTGTGCTGAGGCGGGGCGCCGGCCCCGGGCCCCTTGAGGGCCGTGTCACGGCCGGTGCTCGCGGGAGACCGGGCGGGGAGACAAACCCCGCCCCATGCCACACGACGTCATCGTCATCGGAAGCGGTCAGGCCGGGGTACCCCTCTCGACGCGGCTGGCCGCGGCGGGGAAGCGGGTCCTGCTCGTCGAGCGGCGCGACCTCGGCGGCACCTGCGTCAACACCGGCTGCACCCCCAGCAAGACCATGATCGCCAGCGCCCGCGCCGCCCACGTGGCGCGTGGCGCCGCCCGCCTCGGCGTCCGCACCGGCCCGGTGTCGGTGGACCTCTCCGCGGTGGTGGCCCGCAAGGACGCGGTGGTGGCCCAGTGGCGCCAGGGGGTGCGGGCCAGGCTGGAGGCGGCCGGCGAGCGGCTCGAGCTCAGGCTCGGCCACGCCCGCTTCACCGGGCCGCGGACGGTCGAGGTCGACGGCCAGCGCTTCACCGCCGAGACGGTGGTGGTGAACGCCGGCGCGCGGCCCGCGGTGCCCCGCCTGCACGGGCTCGAGTCGGTGCCGTGGCTCGACAACCGCTGCCTCATGGAGCTGCGCCAGCCGCCGCAGCACCTGCTGGTCCTGGGCGGCGGGTACATCGGCTGCGAGCTGGGCCAGGCGTTCCGCCGCTTCGGGAGCGAGGTGACCATCGTCGACCACAACCCGCGGCTGCTCTCGCGGCTCGACCGGGACCTCTCGGCGGCGCTGGAGGCCGCCTTCCGCGACGAGGGCATCCGGCTCGAGCTGTCGGCAGAGGTGGAATCGGTAGCCGGGGGCGAGGGCCGGGTGGCGCTGCAGCTCGGCGGGGGCCGGGAGATCCGGGGCAGCCACCTCGTGGTGGCGGCGGGGCGGCGGCCCAACACCGACGACCTCGGCTGCCCGGAGGCGGGGATCGAGCTCGACCGCCGCGGCTACATCCGGGTGGACGACCGCTACCAGACCAGCGCCCCGGGTGTCTACGCCGTGGGCGACGTGACCGGCGGGCCGCAGTTCACGCACTCGTCGTGGGACGACCACCGCCTGCTCTACGACCTGTTCGCCGGCCGCGGCGGGCGCGGCCGCTCCTCGCGGATCGTGCCCTGGGCGGTCTTCACCGACCCGCAGGTGGCGGGGGTGGGGATGGGCGAGCGGGAGGCGCGGGAGCGGAAGGTCCCCTTCGAGGTGGCGACCATGCCCTTCGGCGCGGTGGCCCGCGCCCTGGAAATCGACGAGCCGGCCGGGACCATGAAGGTGCTCCTCGATCCGGGCAGCGAGCGCCTCCTGGGCGCGTTCCTCGTCGGCGCCGAGGCCGGCGAGCTGATCCACGTCTTCGCCGCGTTGATGCGGGCCGGTGCCACCGCGCGCGCCGTGGTCGACGGCGAGTTCGTGCACCCCACCTTCTCGGAGGGGCTCCAGTCCCTGGTGATGCGGCTGCCCCGCTATGCGCTGCAGTAGGGCGCGAAATGGTCCGGCAAGGCGCGTCGCCCCGGCGGCGGAGGCCATGAGCCGTCTTTATCTCCCGAAAAGAACGTCTGATTTGCGCTGCCACCAGACGGCGTGTAGCGTCGCCGCACCATGATCCACAGCCCCCATCCCACCGCGCTGCGTTCGCTGGTCAAGCACGACGACGTGGAGAGGCACCGCAGCCTCTCCTGCGCCGAGTACGACGGCTGCCTGGAGCGGGTGCTGCGCCGGGCATGGAGGAGCTGGACCTGCGGGCGCTGCCCGCTCTTCCACCTCACCCGGGAATGGCACAGCGCCGAGGTCGCCCACGAGGCCGCCCTGCGCCCGCTGGCCTAGCCGCGACGCCTGCCGGCCATGACTCGAACGGGTGATTCGAGTTCTACCGGATGAACTGGTTAGACGCCGTCTAGGCCTCGTCTAGGCCGGCCGTTCACCCCTTCCGCGCCGGAGGAGCCCCGAGCGCCGCCCGCGTCGCCTCGAGGATCGCCTCCGGAGCGCCCACGCCGTCGATCTCCGTCACCAGCCCGCGCTCCCCGTAGAAGCGCTTCAGCGGCTGCGTCTTCTGGGCGTACTCCTCCATCCGCCGCCTCACGTTCTCGGGCCGGTCGTCCTCGCGGTGCACCAGGGCGGTCTGGTCGCGGTCGCACCGCCCCGCCTGGCGCGGCGGGTTGGTGGAGACGTGGTAGACGCCTCCGCAGGCCGGGCAGCTGCGCCGCCCGCCGATGCGATCGACCACCACCTCGGTGGCGATCTCGTAGGAGACCACCCGCCCCAGGCGGCGCCCGGCCGAGGCCAGCAGGGATTCCAGATGGTCGGCCTGGGCCGTGGTGCGCGGGTAGCCGTCGAGGATGAAGCCCTCGCGCACGTCCGGGCGCGAGAGGCGCTCGTCCACCATGGCGTTGGTGATGTCGTCGGTCACCAGTCCGCCGGCGTCCATCACCGCCTGGATGCGCTTCCCGATGTCGGTGCCGCGCGCCTTGTGGTCGCGGAACATGTCGCCGGTGGACACGTGTGGGATGCCGAAGGCCCTGGCCAGGAGCTTCGCCTGCGTCCCCTTTCCGGCACCGGGGGGACCGAGGAGGACGAGGTTCACGGGAGCGCCCTCCAGCCCTTGGCGGCGGGCCCGCCGCGCGACGTTGGATCGTCCCCGGCGGAGCCGTAGAGGACGCCGAGGAAGGTGCTGTGTCGGCGCGCCATCGCCGCCCAGGCACAGGCGAGGAACGCCGAAACGCCGAACAGGCGCAAGATGGTTGGGGCCTGCGCGAACACATCCCTGCCGGTGATGGTCCCCTGCATCGGTCGTCCTCGCTCCCGCCGGGAGGATGGGTCTTTGGCCGGCGGCGAGGGGACGTTACGGTCGAACCGGCCCACCCGCAAATCGATTGATTCTGTTCCGAAATAAACATCGCTGATGTGCCCCCGCCCGGCCGAGCCGCCCTGGGCGGGTCGTTCCACCGAGGACCCGGGCACGCGGCGAGCAAGCGAGGCCCGGCCGTCCGGCTTATGCTGCCGGGACGGGTGGAGAGCGTGGCGCCGAGGCGAATCGCGTGGGCGGGAGGCGCGGCGGCGGCCCTGGCCCTGGCGCTCCTCGCCTCGGGGCTCGCGCTGGGCAAGCCGTCGGGAGGGGGGCGGAAGGCGGGTAGCCAGAAGGCGGGTAGCCAGAAGGCGGGTAGCCTCGCCGGCCGGCTCCTCGTCGCCAGGCCCGAGATGAACGACCCGCGCTTCTCGCGGACCGTGGTCTACATGGTGCGGCACGACGAGGACGGGGCCCTGGGCCTCATCGTGAACCGGCCGTTCCAGGAGGTCTCCATCGGCGATCTCCTGGACCGCCTCGGGCTGGATCGCCAGGGCGTCGCCGGGTCCCTGCGGATGCACTACGGGGGTCCGGTGGAGCCGGGGCGCGTCTTCGTCCTGCACACCGCCGATTGGAAGGGCGAGGGAACCGAGGTGATCGGGGACGGGATCGCCCTGACCTCCCCTCCCGGCGTCCTGCGCGCCATCGGCACCGGCGCCGGCCCGCGCCGGGCCCTCCTCTTCCTCTCCTACAGCGGGTGGGGCCCCGGCCAGCTGGAGCGGGAGATCCGGGCCGGGGGCTGGGTCACCGTCCCCGCCGACGCGGCGCTGGTCTTCGACGACGACGCCGGGACCAAGTGGCAACGGGCCATGGCGCGGCGGGAGATCGACCTCTGACTCGAGCCGCCCGGAACGGGCGGCGAGGCCCGATTCGAGCCGCCCGGAACGGGCGGCGAGGCTTTGGGGAGCCTCGGGCTCGTTGGGTTCTCCTGCCCAGTTGGACGCGGAGTGCACACCGGCTGCAGAAGCAGCCTCGCCACCCTTCGGGTGTCTCGGCAGTAAGTCACCTGGCGACGAGCAGCGAGTGCGCGAAGGGCCAGCTTCGGTCCACCCACTGCCTCTCGCAGCGGAACCCGGCCGCCTCGGCCCAGCCGCGGAGCTCGGCCAGGCCGAAGCGGTGGCTCGACTCGGTCCAGAGGGTCTCGCTCTCGGCGAAGCGCAGCTCGAGGCCGAGGCGCTCCACCCGCACCGCGCAGGGGCGGGTGGCCCGGAGGTGCATCTCGATGCGCCGCTCGGCGGCGCTCCAGCGGACCTCGTGCGCGAAGGCCGCCAGGTCGAAGTCGGCCCCGAAGTCGCGGTTCAGCCGCACCAGGAGATTGCGGTTGAAGGCGGCGGTGACGCCCAGGGCGTCGTCGTAGGCGGGGAGGAGCCGCTCGGGCTCCTTGTCGAGGTCGGTGGCGAGGAGGAAACCGTCCTCTGGCGAGAGGTAGGCGCGGACGTCGCCCAGGAAGGCCCGGGCCTCGCGCCGGTCGAAGTTCGAGAGGTTGCTCCCCAGGAAGAGCGCCAGGCGCCGCCCGGGCGCGGGCGCGGCGGTGGCGGCCCGCAGCCCCGGCAGGTAGGCGCCCCGAACCAGCGCCACCTCCACCTGGCCCAGCGGCTCCAGCGTGCGGCGGCACTCGGCCAGGGCGGCCGGGGAGACGTCCACCGCCACGAAGCGCACCTTCGCCTGGCGCCGCAGGACCGCCGCCAGGAGCACCGCCGCCTTGCGCCCGCCGCCGGGTCCGAGCTCCAGCACCTCGAAGAGGTCCCCCAGCGCCTCGGCCGCCTCCCCGGCGTGGGCGGCGAGGAGGCGGAGGTCCGCCCGCGTCAGCTCGTACTCGGGGAGGCAGGTGATGGCCTCGAAGAGCGCCGAGCCGAGGTCGTCGTAGAGGAGCGCCGGCGGCAGCGTGCGCGGGCTGGACGAGAGGCCGCGCCGGACCGCCTCCACCAGCCCGGGGTCCAGGTCCCGGGCCGGCTCGGCGGCCGGCCGGGGCGTCTCAGCCCGCGCGGCGGCGGACCGTCGCCGGCGCTCAGCGGCCACGGCCGCCTCTCAGCCCCAGCTCGGCGAGGAGCGCCGCCCACCCCTGCCGCTCCCGTTCCGGGGCGTAGAGCGGCTGGACCCGCTCCACCCCGGCGCGCAGCTCGGCCAGGAAGGCGGCGTCGGCCTCGGCCCGCGCCAGGAGGCGCGCCAGCGCGGGCGCGTCGCCCACCGGGAAGTAGCCCGGGTAGTCGGGCCCGAGCATCCCCACCGATCCGTCCACCCGCGTGGAGAGCACCGGCGTGCCACAGGCGATGGCCTCGGAGACGGCGTTGGCCCCGCCCTCCAGGCGCGAGGTGAGGACCAGCAGGCGCGCCCCGGCCACCCGCCGCAGCGTCTCCTGGCGGCTCCGCTCGCCCAGCCAGTGGTAGCGCGGGTTGGCGCCGATCTCTCGCAGCGCCGTGGCGGCCGAACCGAGGTCGAGCGCGGCGCCGAGGTGCCACAGCTCGACCCGCGACGAGGGCGGGAGCAAGCGGAGCGCCCTGGCCGAGAGGAACGGGTCCTTCACCTCCCGCAGATGGGCCACCAGCACCGCGCCGAAGGCCCCATCCGGCGGCGCGATGGGGGATTCGGGCCGCCGGGCGGACTGGAGGATGGGGCGCGCCTTGGCGCGGGCCCAGGGCGGGAGCGCCTCCACGCCGAGCGGTTGCAGGACCACCAGCCGATCGGCCAGCTCCAGGGCGTGGTGGGCCTCGGCGGACCGGGGCAGGTCGTCGTAGAGGTCGGTGCCGGTGAGGGCCACCACCAGCTTGCCCGCCGGCCGGTCGAGGCGGAAGCGCTTCACCGCCGGGAAGCCGCGGCGCGCGTGCAGCGCCACCAGGAGGTCGGCCGGCTCTCCGCGGTACTCGGTGTCCAGCGCCACCGAGGTCCCCAGCGCCCTGAGGACGCGGGCCCAGCGAAGGGCGGTGACGCGGTTGCCCTTGCGGGCTCCACGCGGCGCGGGGGTGACGATGCGGGCTCTCACGGGGCGCAGGTGCGGAAACCGGCCAGGACGTCGCGCCGGTCCGGCGTGTAGAAGTTGCGGTAGGCGGCGTGGACCATCCGGCTGCGGGTGGCGAAGCAGCCGCCCCGCAGCACCTTGTGCGTCCCGAACCAGGGCTGCGAGTAGTCGCGGTAGGGGTCGGCGGCGAAGCCGGGGTAGGGGAGGAAGTCGCTCCCGGTCCACTCCCAGACGTTCCCCAGCATCTGGCGGCAGCCGAAGGCGCTGTCGCCCGCCGGGTAGGCGCCGACGTCGGCGCAGCCGGGGCCGCGCCAGTCGAGGTGGGCCCGCTCCGGAGAGGGCGGCTCGTCCCCCCAGGGATGGCGGCGCCGGCGCCCGGAGAGCCGCCCCCCCGGCCCCGGCTCGCCGCGCGCAGCCGCCTCCCACTCGGCCTCGGTGGGGAGGCGGCGGCCGGCCCAGCGACAGAAGGCCTGGGCCTCGTGCCAGCACACGTGGATCACCGGGCGGTGCGGCTCGAGCGCGAGCCAGCGGTCGAAGTGGCGCCGCTCCCAGCCGGCGACGGCGCGCCGCCAGTAGACCGGGTGCTCGGCCCCGGCCGCCTCGCGCCATCGCCAGCCCTCCTCGCCCCACAGGTCGGGGCGCCGGTAGCCACCCGCTTCGACGAAGTCGCGGAAATGGCCCTGGGTCACCGGGGCGCGTGCGATGGCGAAGGGGGCCAGCTCCACCGGGTGCGACCACTTCTCGTTGTCGAAGACGAAGTCCTCCCCGCGGTCCGAGCCGAGGAGGAAGGTGCCGCCCGGGACCGAGACGTCGCCCGGGCAGGGGCCGCCGTCGGCGGGGGCCGGCGGATCGGCGGCCCGGAAGCGCGGCGCCGCGTAGCCGTGGGTCTGGCGGGTGTAGCCCAGCGCCTCGCAGTGCATGTCCTCGTGGAAGAGCGACAGGAGGACGAAGTAGCGCTCGGCCCTACCGTCCGCGAGGAGCGCCTGAACGCCCTCCTCCACCGCGGAGAGGAAGGCTCTGGTCTCGTCGATCGAGGGGAGGGGCAGGTTCCAGCGGGTGTGGTGCGCCACCGCCGAGGAGTCGTAGAGCGAGTCGCCGTCCTGGCGGAGCGGCGGGCGGCCGGCGGCGTGGCGCAGCACCCAGCCCTCCTGGAACCAGCCCACGTGGCCGATCTCCCACAGCGGGGGATTCACGATGTCGAGCCTGGGGCCGAGGAGCGCCTCCGGCGAGAGCCCCTCGACGAGGTCGAGGAGCCTCCCCCTCGCCTCGAGGAGCCACTCCGAGAGCCGCCTGGCGTCGGCCGCCACCATCAATCGTTTACGCTGGGGAAGGCGAGCCGGCCAGGGGCAAGCTTCCCGCAGGGCCTCGGACGCCCCATCGGGGCCGGATGACGAGAGCCTGGCCTCAGACCTCTGGCGTCAGGCCTCAGGGCGTTCGTCAGCCGCCTACTCCCGCGGCGGCGGGAGCCGCAGGCCCTTCGGGACCAGCGCGCGCCCGAGGAGCCCGAAGCCGCCCTGCACCGCCAGGGCCAGCGCCGCGGCCGGGACGGCGCCTTCGAGGATCAGGGCCGGGTCGGCGAGGCGGATGCCGGCCAGGATGGGCTGGCCATAGCCGCCGGCGCCCACCAGCGCCCCGAGGGTGGCGGTGCCCACGCCGATGACCGCCGCGGTCTGCACGCCGGCCAGGATCGAGGGCGAGGCGAGCGGGAGCTCCACCAGCCAGAGCCGCGCCCAGGGCGGCAGGCCCAGCGCCAGAGCCGACTCGCGCAGCTCGGGGGCGATGCCGGAGAGGCCGGACTCGGCGTTCCGCACGATGGGGAGGAGCGAGTAGAGGAACAGGGCGAAGAGCGCCGGCCGAGCCCCGATGCCGAGTAGGGGGATGAGGCCCACCAGGAGCGCCAGCGAGGGGATGGTCTGCACCACTCCGGCTGCGCCCAGGAGCAGGTGGCCCAGGCGCGGGCGGCGGAAGGCGGCGATGCCGAGCGGAACGCCGAGAAGCACGGCCGCCGCCAGCGAGAGCCCGACCAGCCCCAGGTGCTCCAGGGTGCGCCCGAGCACGCGGGCGGCCCGCCCCTCCGCGCGCGCCTCGGAGCGGACCTCCAGCTCGCGCCCCAGGAAGTCGGCCGCCACCCGGGCCTCGGGGACGTGATCGAGCTGGGCGCGGGCGTTCTGCTCCAGCATGGCGGCGGCGGAGATCCGCCCCTCCAGGCGCCGCATGGAGGCGAGCGCCTCCGGCGCGCGGGCGGCGAGATCGGACCGGAAGACCAGCACCGCCTGGTACTCGGGGAAGGCGCGCCGGTCGTCCGCGAGCACCGCCAGGCCGAAGGCCCGGATCTCCGGGTCGGTGGAGTAGAGGTCGGTGGCGTCCAGGTTGCCGCTCGCCACCGCGCGGTAGGCGAGGTCGTGGTCCAGGCCCCGCGGGCGCTGGGGCAGGTCGTAGGTCCGCCGCAGCGCCGGCCAGCCGTCCTCCCGGTCCATGAACTCGTGGCTGAAGCCCAGGCGCAGCCCGGGGTGGCGCGAGAGGTCGGAGAGGGAGCGGATGCCGAGCGCCTGGGCGCGGTCGCGGCGCATCCCCACCGCGTAGGTGTTCTCGAAGCCCAGGCCGGCGCTCATGGAGAGGCCGCGAGCGGCCAGGGCCCGGCCGAGCGCCTCCCCCTCGGCGGGCTCGCCCGCCAGGATCTCGCGGCGCAGGGTCCCCGTGTACTCCGGGTAGACGTCGAGGTCGCCCCGGAGGACCGCCTCCCAGAGGATGCGGGTCCCGCCCAGCTCGCGGCGGTGCTCGGCGCGGGCGCCGCCGGCCCTGGCCAGCTGCGCCGCCATCTCGCCCAGGATCACCGACTCGGTGAACTTCTTGGAGCCGACCACGACCCGCGGCGCGACGGGTGACCCGGCGGCGCTCGCCGCGGAGCCGGCGCCTCCTCCGTCCGGCGAGGGGCTCTCCACGTGCTGGTCCGCCGCCGAGCCTCCGGCGGCCGGCGACCCGGCCGCGAGCAGCGCCGCGGCGATGGCGGCCCTGGCCCTGCGGCGGCTCAGGCTTCGCCCCCCGCGCCGGGCAGGCTGTCCCGCCAGGCGCCCACGAAGCGGGCCACGAACTCGTCGGCGGGGGAGGCCAGCACCTCGCCGGGCGCCCCCTGCTGCGCCACCCGGCCGTCGCGCAGGATGAGCAGCCGATCGCCGAGCGCCACCGCCTCGGCGAGGTCGTGGGTCACCACCACCACCGTCTTCTGGAGCCGCCGGAAGGCCTCCCGCAGGTCCCCCCTGAGCTCGTGGCGCGTCACCGGGTCGAGGGCGCCCAGCGGCTCGTCGAGGAGCAGCACCGCCGGGTCGAGCACCAGCGCCCGCATCAGCGAGACCCGCTGCGCCTGCCCCCCGGAGAGCTGGCGCGGATGGCGCGACAGGGTCTCCGGCGGGAGGCGAACCAGGGCGCACAGGTCGGCGAGTCGCTCCCCCAGGCGCGCCTCGTCCCAGCCCAGGTGGCGCGCCAGGAGCGCGGCGTTGCCCTGGGCGGTGAGGTGAGGGAAGAGGCCGCCCCCCTGGACCACGTACCCCATGCGCCGGCGGAGCGCGAGCACGTCCTCCCCCGGGACCTCGCGCCCTTCGAAGCGGACCGAGCCCCGGTCGGCGCGGACGAGGCCCAGGAGCAGCCGGAGCAGCGTGGACTTGCCGGATCCGCTCGGACCGATGACGCACAGGGTGCGCCCCGCCGGGACGTCGAGGTCGACGGGCCCGAGCCCCTCGCCGCCCGGGTAGCGCTTGGTGACGCCGGAGAGCCGGAACATCGTCGACCCCGCATTGTGCCACCCACCGCGCTGCCGCTTTCCGGCCCAATCGGGGGGCTTGATCCGGTCGATCGGCCGGCATACACGATTGGTGCAAGCGCTCCCGCCGGCCGCACCCCCAATCTGTGCGCGGATGTGTGCGGGCGGGACGAGCCGAGGCGGAGGTTTCCCGTGACGCGGTCAGCCGGACTGCTGCTCGCCCTCTGCGCCAGCGCCGGCTGCCTGCCTCCGGTGCCGGGCAACATGCCCCCGCTGCCGGCTCCGCTCCAGGAGGCGCCGGCGGCCTTCGATGGGCTGCCCAACGGGCTGGTGGACCAGGCCACCCATCAGGCGGACCGCGAGGCCTTCGACGAGGCCGAGGAGGTCGACGAGGGCCTGGGACCGCTCTACAACGCCCAGTCCTGCCGGGAGTGCCACCAGAACCCGGCCTCGGGCGGCAACAGCCAGGTCACCGAGCTACGCGCCGGCCACCGGGACCGCGATGGGCGCTTCGCGGCCCCGGCCGTCCCCATCGCCGGCGGAGCCGAGGTGATCGAAGGCCGCACCCTGATCAACGACCGGGCCATCTGCCCGAGCGCCGAGTTCCCCGACCAGGAGATCCAGGAGCGGGTCCCCGAGGTCGACACCATCCGCACCGAGCGGATCTCGCTGGGGCTCATGGGCGACGGCCTGGTGGAGCTGGTCCCGGACGAGCTCCTGAAGCAGATCGCGCAGTGGCAGTGCCGGGAGACGAAGGGGCGCGTCTGCGGCCTGGCGGTCCAGGTGCCGGTCCTGGAGGCCCCGGGGACCTACGCGGTGGGGCGCTTCGGCTGGAAGGCCCAGCAGGCGAGCCTGCTCTCCTTCGCCGCCGACGCCTACCTGAACGAGATGGGGATCACCAGCCGGCTCATGCCCGACGAGGTGACGGAGCGCTGCGACACGGTGGCCGACCCCGAGGATCGGCCGAGCGGCGACGGCCTGGCCGACATCGACCGCTTCGCGCGCTTCATGCGCGCCACCAAGGCCCCGTCGCAGGACGCCGCGCTCGCCGCCACCCCGGCGGCCGTGAAGGGGTCGGCCCTGTTCGACCGGGCCGGCTGCGCCACCTGCCACGTGCGCACGCTGGCCACGGCGCCGGCGGGGACGCCGTTCCACGGCGGGAAGCTCCTGGTGCCGCCGGCGCTGGGGGGCAAGGCCTTCCACCCCTTCGGCGACTTCCTGCTGCACGACGTGGGAACCGGCGACGGCATCGTCGTGGCGATCCTGGAGCATCACGGCAAGGCCTACCGGCACATGCAGCCGCAGTTCGAGCCCACCGCCAACCGCATCCGCACTCCCCCGCTGTGGGGCCTGCGGACGCGCAGTCGGCTCATGCACGACGGCCTCTCGGTCACCGCCCGCGACGCCATCCGGCGCCACCGAGGCGAGGCGGACGACGCCCGGCGCCGCTTCGAGCGCCTTTCCGACGAGGAGCAGGAGGCGCTGCTCGCCTTCCTGCGCTCGCTGTGACCAACGGGACGGCCGCCTACCCGTCCTGGTGGATGCAGAGCGTGTTCCCCTCCGAGTCGCGGAACCAGGCGGCCCGCTCGGCCCCGAGCACGCACACGCCCTCGACGGTCTTGAGGCCGGGCAGGTCGTACTCCTCGAAGCTGACCCCGCGCGAGCGCAGGGCGCGCATCTCGGCGGCGATGTCCTTCACCTCGAAGGAGAGCGCCGTGTGGTCGGCCTTGGTCGGGGTGGTCCGCTGATAGAGCGCGAACGAGGTCCCGCCGGCCTGGTACAGCGTCTCCCCGTTGGGCCGCACCTGCCCGTGCAGGCCCAGCGTCTCCTCGTAGAACTTCCGTGCTCGGCCCATGTCGACCACGGGCAGCATCGCGGTCGCCTTGCTGTTCGTCAGCATCCGTTCCTCCTGCTGTGAGCTGCGGGGGCTGCGAGATTCGGGGACCAAACCCGTTTAAGCCTCGGTGCCGGCCTCGCCGGGCCGCGTCGGGGTGCCGACCCGGATGGGACTCCACGGGCGCTGGACCGCACGGTGGGTGCAAGGGGGGCCAGCCGGCCGTTATGCTGCGGCCCGGCTCGGCGCGGCGCGGGCCGGACGGAGATCGACATGGCGTGCCCACATCTCGCCGAGGCCAAGGACCCGCCGGCCCGCACGCCGGGAGGCTGCGAGGAGTGCCTGAAGACCAACGGCCGCTGGGTCCAGCTGCGCCTGTGCCGGGTCTGCGGCCACGTGGGCTGCTGCGACTCCTCGCCGGGGAAGCACGCCACGGCGCACTTCCACCGGAGCCGCCACCCGGTCATGCGTTCGATGGAGCCGGGCGAGACCTGGACCTGGTGCTACCTGGACGAGAAGGTGGTCGCCTGAGGGCGGAGTCCCAAGGTCCGAACCCTCCCGCGCGGCCCTGACGGAGCGGTCACCACCTACAAGCAAGGGTCCTGGGACCAGCGACCATGACTCCTCCTACCTGCGCGGCGGCGGTGCTGGCGGCGGAGCGGTGATCAGCCGCCGTCGCAGGCCGCCGCGCGCCGGAGCAGCAGCTCGCGCTCCCGGGCGTTGCGGGTGAGCGAGGCCGCCCGCTCGAACTCGCTCCGGGCCTCCCCGAGGCGGCCCAGCCTGGCGAGGAGGTCGGCGCGCACGCTTGGCAAGAGATGGTAGCCGCGCAGGAAGGGGTCCGAGACCAGCGCCTCCACCGCCTCCAGGCCGGCGGCCGGTCCGTAGGCCATCCCCAGCGCCACCGCCCGGTTGAGCTCCACCACCGGTGAGGGGGCGATCTGGGACAGCGCCTCGTAGAGCGCGGCGATGCGCGGCCAGTCGGTCTCGGCCGCGGTGGGGGCCCGGGCGTGGCAGGCGGCGATGGCGGCCTGGAGCGCGTACGGGCCCAGGGCGCCCCCGAGCCCCTCGACCCGCTCCAGGGCCCGGAGGCCCCGGTGGACCAGCAGCCGATCCCAGCGGGACCGGTCCTGGTCCAGGAGCAGGACCGGCTCTCCCGAGGGCCCGACGCGGGCCGCGAGGCGCGAGGCCTGGATCTCCATGAGCGCCAGGAGTCCGTGGACCTCCGGCTCCTCCGGCGCCAGCCCGGCCAGGATGCGCCCCAGGCGCAGCGCCTCCTCGCACAGGGCGGGCCGCGTCCAGTCGTCCCCGGCGGTGGCGGCGTACCCCTCGTTGAAGACCAGGTAGACGACCTGGAGGACCGAGGCCAGCCGCTCGGCGCGCTCGGGGCCCCTGGGGACCTCGAAGGGGACCCTGGTCTCGGCCAGGGTTCGCTTGGCGCGGACGATGCGCTGGGCCACCGTCGCCTCCGGGACCAGGAAGGCGCGGGCGATCTCGCTGGTGGTGAGGCCTCCCAGCAGGCGGAGCGTCAGCGCCACGCGCCCCTCGGGGGAGAGGACCGGATGGCAGCAGGTGAACACCAGGCGGAGCAGGTCGTCTCCGACGTCGTCGTCCAGCGCCGCGTCGAGATCGGGGGCGGCCGCCTGGCCCTCCGAGTCCGTCTCGCGCCCGAGCTGCTGGTGCTTCCGCTCGACGCGCCTGCCCCGGCGCAGCGCGTCGATGGCCCGGTGCCGCGCCACCGCCATGAGCCAGGCGCCCGGGTTGTCCGGGACGCCCGACTCCGGCCAGCTCTCCAGCGCCGCCACCAGGGCGTCCTGGGCCAGGTCCTCGGCCAGTCCCAGGTCGCGCACCAGGCGAGCCAGCCCGGCGACCAGCCGGGCCGACTCGATCCGCCACACCGCGTGGACGGCGCGCCAGGCGCTCGAGGGTGCCACCGCCATGGATCGGGGTCCGCCGTCCCGCGGCCGGGCCGCGCCCTAATGCGCTCGCGACTCGATCTGGGCGCGAAGCTCCTCCTCGCGTCTCTTGAGCTCGTCGGGGGCCGGGAAGTCCGCCAGCTCCCACACCGGCCTCAGCTCGACCTCGCCCTCCTGGAAGGGGGCCCGCTTCAGCCAGGCGATGGCCTCGTCCATCGACTTGACCTGCCACAGCCAGTAGCCGGCCACCAGCTCCTTGGTCTCGGCGAAGGGCCCGTCGACGACGGTCCGCTTGGTGCCCGCGAACCTCACCCGCGCGCCCTTCGAGCTCGGGCGGAGCCCCTCGCCCGCCAGCATGACGCCGGCCTTCACCAGCTCCTCGTTGAACTTCCCCATCTCGGTCAGGATCTTCTCGTCGGGAGGGGTGCCTGCCTCGGACTCCGCGTTGGCCTTGACCAGAACCATCACTCGCATCGCCTTCTCCTTTGTCGCCGGCTCCCCGGGCGCCTCGCCCGGGAGATGTGCCTGGCTCTACCCAGGGGACGAGCGGGGAGCCGCGGATTCGACGGGGGCCAGGCGCCTCCACTTGGGGCGGCCGATCGGAGCTCCCCGGAACCGGGGCCGGCCGTCACGGCGCCGCCGGTCTCCGGGAGGGCGACGAGGTCTCGCGGGAATCGGTTACCGAGATCAGGCTGGAACTCGAGGACCAGCCTCTCCTGAAGGTCGCGCGCCTGGACGAACGCCTCCCTGAGGACGTGCCGATCATGGCCTCCGAGGAGCGCTGTACCCGTCTGCGACTACAGCGCCTCCCGGTGCTCCTTCGCATTCCTGCCGGACCTTGCGAGTTCTTGCGGCTTTCTTGGGGCCCGGGGCCGCCCCGCGCGCCGTCGTTCCGCCACAACGGCCCGCCGCCTGAGGAGAAAGCGGCCGTTGTTCCCTGGCGGGGACGCCCTTGCTTCACGTCCAGTTTGGCGAGCATGGTCGCGCCACGAGGGGATCGACAGGAGCAGGCCATGGCGAAGAAGAGGGTCCCGGGTTCCCGCGAGGAGGATTCCTGGTTCAGCGAGGAGCAGCTCGAAGGGCTCGAGCGCGCCGACGAGGTGGACGACCTCAACTCGCCCGTCCCCACCCAGATGGTGTCGAACGGCGAGTACCTGCCGAACCCGCAGACCGAGGAGCAGAAGCGAGTGGAGGTCTACATCCGGGAGATGGCCCGCTCCGCCTCGAGAGTCCTCGGTATCGGCCGGCGCCAGTTCCTCGCCGGAGGCGGCGGCATGGCGGCGGCCTTCCTGGCCATGAACAAGGCCTTCGGGGCCGACTGGTTCAAGGTGTCCACCCTGGAGCTGGTCGAGGCCGCGGCCCGGGCCGAGAACGCCCCGCCCCCCAACCTCTTCGTCTTCGACGACCAGCTCCACACCATCCGCTCCAGCCGCACCGGGCCGGGCAACGTCCTGCGCGACATCGCCCAGGGCAACCACAGCAGCCTGAACCCGCTCGACCTCCCCGACGAGCTGGGCGGCATCAACACGCCGTGGAACGCGGACCTGGTGGGCCTGCCCAACCTCAACTCCAACTTCCACCTGGTGCAGTTCGTGAAGGACGTCTACCTCGACAGCCAGGTCACGGTGGGCGTGCTCAGCAACAACACCTCCGCCGCCGTGCCCGGCCAGATGCCTCGCCCCCCCAAGAACATCACCGAGTCCGAGGCCGGCGAGTTCCTGACCGCGCCGCAGACCGCCGCGGTGCGGGACTGGGTGAACGAGATCGCCGGCTCGACCCGCATGCTGGCCCACGGCCAGCTCTTCCCGGGCGTTGGAAACCAGCGCGACCCGGTCTACGGCGACTACCACCGCTGGCAGATCGAGAAACCTGCACCCCGACTCCTGGAAGGGCTACACCTCGGCCAACTCGGCGAAGCTCGGAGAGCCGCCGCCGGACGGCCCGGGCACCGACCCCGAGCGCCTCTTCACCCGCTGGCGCCTCGACGACGAGCAGGTGGCCTACCCGATGTACGAGGTCATCACCGCGCCCGAGTACCGGGATGAGCTGAAGAAGCACCCCGGCTTCTACAACATCTGCATCCACAAGGGCCTCTCGACCAACGCCCTCGAGGACCCGGCCCTCGGGTTCCCGGTGGACATCCCCAAGGCCGCCCGCGACTGGCCCATGCTGAACTTCCTCATCTACCACTCGTGCATCCGGCCCGGCTTCTGGGTGCTGAACGCCCTGAACGACATCCGCTCCGGACGCCTCCTGGAGGGGGTGCCGGAGATCCTCTGGAGCACCAAGTTCTTCGTGGACGCCGCGCCTTATCCCAACGTCTACGCCGAGCTCGGGACCACCTTCGCCTCGTCGGTCATCACCTTCCCCAGCGTGTGCGCGCACCTCCTCGGCCAGGCGCTCAAGTTCTTCGGCGAGGACCGGATCGTCTTCGGCTCGGACGCGGTCTGGTACGGCTCGCCGCAGTGGCAGATCGAGGCCATGTGGCGTTTCCAGATCCCGGAGGCCATGCAGCGCCAGTACGGGTACCCGGCCCTCACCGTGGGGGCCAAGCGCAAGATCCTCGGCCTCAACAACGCGCACCTCTACAAGGTCGGCGCCAACGGGCACCTCACCGACGACCCCGACAACGGGCGAGGGGACCCGGCGGTCAAGGCGGGCCGCGGCGAGTACCACCCGGTGCCCGTGAACTACGAGGCGCTCATCCCCGAGAGCCTGAAGCGGATTCTGGAGTTCCCCGGGACCGCCATGAACGACACCCTCTCCAAGCTGCGGCGGGAGTACCTGGCCCAGGGGGCCCGCCCCAGCCACACCCGCTACGGCTGGGTGCGCCGCCGCGGCTGACCGTCACCTCGAATCGGGCCCTCGCGACCGGCGCGGGCGCGGATCGCTCGACGGTGAGTCGGCGCTCCCGCCGGCGCCCCTGCCCCCGGCGGGGCGGTGCCGGCGCGCGCCGGCCCGGCTAGATGGGTGCCGCGGTCCGCCGCCGGGGAGGGTCGGGGTCCGCCAGGAGGCAGGGAGATGAGGCAGGTGGCGACCGCAGTGGCGCTCTGGTTGCTCTTCGCGCCGGCGGCCTTGGCGCAGGCGCCAAAGGCGCCCAAGCCCGGCCCCGAGCACGAGCGGCTCGGATACTTCGTGGGCAAGTGGAAGTCGGAGGGGACGGTGGCCGAGAACCCCTTCATGCCGGCGGGGAAGGTGACCTCCAGCGACTCCTGCGAGTGGTTCGAAGGCAAGTTCGCGGTGGTCTGCAGGAGCCAGGGCAAGGGACCCATGGGCCCGAGCAAGGGGCTCGGCATCATGAGCTACAGCGCCGAAGAGAAGGCCTACCTGTACTACGGGGTGGAGAACAACCCCATGGCCATGACCACCGTGCCCAAGGGAACGGTGGAGGGCGACACCTGGATCTACACCGACGAGTCGAAGATGGGCGACAAGGTGGTGAAGTCCCGGTACACCATCAAGGTACTCGACAAGAAGTCCTACACCTTCAAGTACGAGATGGAGGGCCCCGACGGCCAGTGGAAGACGGTGGTGGAGGGGAAAAGCACCCGGGCCTAGTGCTAGGTCGACGCCTCGTTCGGCGCCGGCGCCTCGGGCGCCGCCGCGGGATCGCGGCCGCGCGCGGCCAGGGCCGACGTCTCCTCGTCGGCGAGGTACTCGTGCACCAGCTGCACCGCCACCGCTCCCTCGCCGACCGCGGAGGCGACCCGCTTCGCCGATGCGTGCCGGACGTCGCCGGCGGCGAACACGCCCGGCATGCTGGTCTCGAGGCGGAGCGGCGATCGGGAGAGCGGCCAGGTCCGGGCGTCCACCGCGGATCCGGTGAGGACGTAGCCACGGTCGTCGCGCTGCAACGTCTGGCCGAGCCATCCGGTGTGCGGGAGCGCCCCGATGGAGACCAAGAGCAGCTGGGCGGGAATGGCCTCGGTCGTCCCGCGCGCTCGATCGCGCACCGAGATGCGCTCCAGCTGCCGCTCGCCCTCCGCATCCACCACCTCGGCGTTCAGCCGGACGTCGAGGTTGGCGGTGCTCCCGATCGGCCGCACCAGGTAGTCGGACATCCCCTGCTCCAGCGAGTCGGCGCGCACCACCAGCGTCACCTTCCGCGCGTGCCTGGCGAAGTGCAGGGCCGCCTGGCCGGCGGAGTTCCCGCCGCCGACGACCGCCACCGGGCGGTCCTGGACCATTCGCGGGTCCAGGGGCCCGGAGTACAACACTCCCGCCCCGTCGAACCGCTCGACGGCGGGGACCTCCAGCTTTCGGTAGCGCGCCCCGGTGGCGATGACGACCGCCCGGGCCTCGATCTGGCGCCCGTCGGAGAGCTCGAGCACCCGCGCGCGGCCCCGCTCCGAGAGGCGCGCCACCTCCCGGGCGAAGACGTACCTGGCCCCGAAGAGCCACGCCTGCTGGTAGGCCCGCTGGGTCAGCTGCGCGCCGGAGATGCCGCGCGGGAAGCCGAGATAGTTGCGGATGAGCGAGCTCGAGCCCGCCTGGCCGCCGATGACGTCGCGCTCGACCACCAGCGTACGCAGGCCCTCCGAGGCGCCGTACACGGCCGCGGACAGCCCGGCCGGGCCCGCTCCCACCACCGCCAGGTCGCAGGAGAGATCCTGGTGGACCTCGCCGACTGCGTCCATGACCTCCGCGTTGCTCGGGTCGGGGAGCGCCGTTCCGTCGAGGAGGATCACCAGCGGCAGCGCCGAGACCCGAATCCCCAGCTCGATGGCCAGCCGGTCGGCCGCGGGCGACCCGGCGAGGTAGAAGCCGGCGGGGATGCCGTTGCGCCCCAGGAGCTCCCGGAGCTCGTGCGTCCGCTGCGAGCGCTCCTCGCCGACGATCCGCACCAGCTCCATGCCGGGCCGGTACGCCTGCGTCCACTCGGCCAGGAACTCGCTCACCAGCGGGTAGAGGTGGACCTCGGCAGGAGACCAGGGCTTGTAGAGGTAGTTGTCGATCTCGCCAAAGGCGCAGCCCTGGAGGATGGACGAGGAGGCGGTCTTGTCGCCCCAGGCCACCAGCAAGGCGCGCTTGGCGGACCGCTGCAACCGGCCCACCCGCGCCAGGAGCTCCCGGCCGTTCATCTCGGGCATCCACTGGTCGGCGATGGCCAGCGCCACCTCCTGGCCGTTGGCCTTCATCTGCCCGATTGCCTCCAGCGCCGCGCGTGCCGACGGCAGGGGCACGACGCGGTAGTCGTTTCCGAAGCGGCGGGTGAGCGCCTCCAGGAGGGCCGCCAGCTCCGCGGGCTCGTCGTCCACGACGAGGATCACCGGTCGTTCGGGCATGGCGGACCTCCCTCTGGGCGCGGAGCGCGGGTGCGGGCATAACAGGGTCGCGGCGAGTGGCCGCGTGTTCCGCCCGAGGAACCCAAGCGGGGTGCGACCTGGTCACGTCCGGTGCGGCGATCAGCCGAGCGTCCGCACGAGCTCGTCCACCAGTGCCACGTACTGCCGCCTGGCCTCGTCGGGCGGCATCCCCTTGCGTGCCGCCCAGGCATCCCACTTGGCGCGGCCGACGAGGTCCAGTATCCCGGGACGGCTGCCCCGGGCGTCGCCCTCGGTGGCCTGCTTGTAGAGGGAGTAGAGCTGGAGCAGCTCTGCGTTGGAGGGGCGTCTCGAGAGCTTCTTCACCCGCTCCTGTGCCTCGGCGAACGTGTCCGGCATGGCGCCCTCCTCGCGGCCAGTCTTTAGGATGAGCCCGGGGGGTCGTGCCAGGCGTTCCCTGCCGCGGCCGGGGAGACGAGGCTCCGCCCCCTCACCCTGACCCTCTCCCCCTCCGGGGGAGAGGGTTCTCTCAGGGGGGCACGTCGCAGTGCGTCAAGCCTGTCTCGCGCCCGGTGCCCTGGCCCCTTGCCCTGGTGCCCGGGCCTTGTCAGAATCCGGCCCCTTTTCCCGGTCCCTTCCCCAGGAAGCTCGCCGCGAGGAGTCGGCGTCGGAGCGAGCGAGGGGCGCGTTCCGGGGTGGCCCGAACTCCTCGCAGGGGAGCCACGCGATGTCCAGCAAGGCGCTCAAGCCCGTCCTCGCAAACCCGCTCGACCCGGTGGAGAAGGTCGAGTTCACCATCCCCGGCGAGATCTCCCGCGCCACCGGCGGCTACGAGGAGGCGATGAACGAGGGGTACGACCTCGTCCAGCGCCCCATCCGTTCGGTCCCCATCGACCAGATCGAGAAGCAGCACGCCAAGAAGCGGATGACGGTGTGGGAGCGGATCCGGGTCCTTTCCGACAAGGAGCCCAACGTCCTCTTCCAGAACTGGGGGCGCAACCTGGACGGCGCCTCGCTAGTGACCGCGGTTCTCGACATCGGCGGCCGCGACGTGGCGGTTTACGGGCACGACTTCACGGTGCGCGCCGGCTCGATCGACGCCACCAACGGCTCGAAGCTGGCGCGCCTGTTCCGCCTCGCCGGCGACAAGGGCATGCCCCTCATCGGCATGAACGACTCCGCCGGAGCCTACGTGCCGGCCGGAGTGGGAGGCCTCGACGGCTACGCCGAGGCCTTCACGGCGCTGCGAAAGATCTCGGGGGTCGTCCCCTCGATCATGTGCATGTTCGGCTTCAACGCCGGCGGCGGCAGCTACCTGCCGCGCCAGGGGAGCTTCGTCATCCAGCCGGGGGGCACCTTCTTCGGCCTCACCGGCCCGGGGGTGGTGAAGAGCGTGCTCGGCGAGGACATCAGCCCCGAGGAGCTTGGCGGCCCCAAGGTGCACGGCGCCTCGGGGGTGGCGGACCTGACGGTGGTGGACGAGTTGGCCGCGCTGCGCCAGGCGGTGCGGCTGCTCAGCTACCTCCCCGACAACAACTCGGTGGCCCCGCCCTACGAGAAGACCAGCGACCCGCTGGAGCGCAAGACCTGGGAGATCAACACCCTCCTCAAGAAGGCCTTCAACTCGGCGACCGGCTTCAACACCCCCTTCGACGTGTCGATCATCGTCCAGGCGGTCTGCGACTACGGCGACTACTTCGAGATCCAGCCGGAGCGGGCCAAGGAGGTGGTGACCGCCTTCGGCCGGGTGGGCGGGCACGTGGTGGGCTTCGTGGCCAACAACAGCGCGGTGGCCTCGGGGCAGATCGACTGCGACTCGGCGGTGAAGATCGCCAGGTTCGTCCGCTTCTGCAACATCTACAACACCCCCATCATTTTCATGGAGGACACCACCGGCTTCCTCCCCGGCCGCGATCAGGAGGCGCGCGGCATCGTGCAGGCGGGGCGCTCCATGCTCGACGCCATCGTGGACGTGCGCACCCCCCGCATCCTGCTCATCCTGCGCAACGCCTTCGGCGGCGCCTACGCCTCCTACAACAACTACCCCACCGGCGCCGACCTGGTGCTGGCGCTCCCCACCACCCGGCTGGCGGTGATGGGGCCGGCCGGCAAGGAGTTCGTCTACAAGGACGAGCTGCGCAAGATCCGGGGCGCGGTGGCGGAGCGCGTCAAGAAGGGGACGCAGGAGCGCGTCGCCGCCGGCCTGGACGGTCCGGCCGCCAAGAAGGACGCCGAGAAGGAGGTGGCCGATTGGCTGCGGCAGGAGGAGGCCGCCCTGAACAAGCGCTACGAGCGGGAGCTCATGAACCCCAAGGAGGGCCTGGCGCTCGGCTCCATCTCCTCGCTGGTCATGCCCACCGATCTGCGCGAGGTGCTGGGCAAGAACATCGCCTTCTTGCTGCGCCACTACGAGCCCGGGCCCATGACCGGCCCGCAGCGCGAGTTCCACTAGGAAGGCACGGATCCCGGCGGGGACAGCCCCGCCCTCCCGACCCGATCCGCGCCGGCCCCGCCGATTCCCACGGCCCCCGCCACCACCCCGGAGAAGGAAGACCGATGGCTGCCACTGTTGACTGGTACCAGGGCAACCCCCTCACCCATCGCGACCGCCGGCTGGCCGGGTCCGCCTCGGCGTGGGTGCGCTCCTTCGCCTGCGAGGACCTCAAGCCGCTCATCGTCTGCCGCGGCCCCATCCGCAAGGAGGCCATGGACGTCTTCGCGGAGATGGGGATGACCCACTACGGCATCCTCCTCTCCGAGAAGGACTCCATCGTCTACCCCAACGCCCTGGCGCCCGAGCTGCGCCAGCTCACCGACAACAGCCGGGTCCACCGGGTGCCCGACTACAGCGGCGCCAGCAAGGAGGAGCGCGTCGAGCGCATGAACCAGATCGTCCAGATCGCGCTCGACAACGGGTACGACTCGATCTTCGCCGGCTACGGCTTCATGGCCGAGGACTCGGAGTTCGTGGCCACCGTCGAGAGAGCGGGGCTCAAGTTCATCGGGCCCAACTCGCAGGTCCAGGAGCGCGCCGGGAAGAAGGACGAGGCCAAGCGCACCGCCCTGGAGGTGAAGGTCTCGGTCACCCCCGGCGTGAACGACGTCACCGCGCGCACGCTGGTGGCCAAGCACAAGACCCGCCAGCAGCTCCTGGCGCTGGCCGAGGCGGAGGGGCTGGCGCTCGCCCCCGAGCTCGCCGCCGACGAGAAGCGGCCTCTCACCGAGCTGGCCGACCAGATCCTGCTGGCCTCCTACGCCAAGGGCATCGACCTCTACAGCATGGAGGAGCTGAGCGCCCAGGTACAGCGCGAGGTGGCGGAGATGTTCCAGAAGCACCCGGGGAGCCGGGTGCGCCTCAAGGCCATCGGCGGCGGCGGCGGCAAGGGGCAGCGCATCCTGGGCGCGAGCCTGCTCGGGACCCGGAAGGCCGACTCCAAGCTCGTGGCCCAGGCCGCCGCCGAGGCGCCGGCCATGGTGCGCGAGGTGCTGTACGAGGTGAAGGCCACCGGCGTGGGCGACAACAAGAACGTGCTCATCGAGCTCAACGTCGAGCAGACCCGCCACAACGAGATCCAGCTCCTCGGCAATGGCAGCTGGTGCGTCTCGCTGGGCGGCCGCGACTGCTCCTTGCAGATGCACGAGCAGAAGCTGCTCGAGGTCTCGGTGACCCAGGAAGGGCTCAAGGCTGCGGTGGAGAAGGCCGAGCGGGCCGGCCGCAAGGCGGAGGCGGCCGCGCTCCAGAGCGACCTGGACATCCTCAGGCGCATGGAGGACGACGCCGCCCGCTTCGGCGCGGCGGTGGGGCTGGACTCGGCCTCCACCTTCGAGTGCATCGTCGACCGGGACCGCTACTACTTCATGGAGGTCAACACCCGCATCCAGGTGGAGCACCGGGTCAGCGAGCTCTGCTACGCGCTCAAGTTCACGAACCCCGACGACCCCCAGGACTCCTTCGTGGTGGAGTCGCTGGTGGAAGCCATGGCGCTCCTGGCGCGGCACGGGATGCGGCTCCCCAAGCCCATCCGCATCCCGCGCTTCGGCGCCTCGGTGGAGGCGCGCCTCAACGCCACCGACGCCTCGCTGTCGCCCCACGCCGGCGGCCTCATCCGCCTCTGGTCCAAGCCCATCGAGGGGGAGATCCGCGACGACCAGGGCATCAGCCAGCCCAACCCCGACACCGGCATGTTCATGCGCTACCGGGTGGCCGGGGCCTACGATTCCAACATCGCCCTCCTGCTCACCAGGGGCGACGACCGGCTGGCCGCCTACCAGCACCTGGCCAGGGTCCTCGCCAAGACCAGCCTGCGCGGGGTGAATCTGGCCACCAACCTCCAGTTCCACTACGGGCTCGTGAACTGGTTCGTCGGCCAGAACGTGATGGCCAAGCCCACCACCCGCTTCGTGGTGCCCTACCTGACCCTGGTGGGCCTTCTCAAGGACGAGGGCAACAAGATCGACACCGCCTACGCCTTCGCCGAGATGAAGAAGCACTACGTCTCGCAGATGGAGAAGGAGGCGCCCGGCGACCCCTCGGTGGCCCGGGCCATGGGCGAGGTCATCGACCGCAAGCTGACGCTGCTCACCCGGGCCATGGACCGGCTGCTGGAGGAGCCGCACCTGCTCGCCGGCTGGCTCTCCCTCATGCGGCGCCAGTACAAGATCGAGGGGGGCAAGGTCTTCTGGTTCCGCAACCCGCTGGGCGTCATCAACGACACCTACGAGTACCTGAACATGGCCTTCGACCCGAAGGCCCCGGCGGCCGAGGTCATCTGGGAGCACGACCACGAACTGTTGCAGCGCTCCATCCGCTTCTACGTGGCCCTGCGCAAGACGTTCGGGCTTCGCAAGGAGGAGTTCTACAAGCTGAACGACATCCTGAAGAGCGAGGCGCCGCAGGGCGGCTACGACGCCGAGACCTGGCAGCGCATCCGGGCCGCCCACCTCGGATACGAGGCCGGGAACGAGCTCCTGGGGCTCCTCTTCATGCTGGCCGAGAAGGTGCGGTTCTTCGACTTCCGGGTCGAGGACGACCTGGAGGTCACCATCCCGCCGCACCTCGCCGACCCCGACCTGCAGGCCCGCATGAAGAAGGTGCTGGTGCCGCCGCCGGCCACCAAGGCCGACGAGCTGGTGGCGCCCTTCGGCGGCATGTTCTACCGCCAGGAGGCGCCGGGGAGCCCGCCCTTCGTCAGCGAGGGCGTGCACTTCGAGAAGGGGCAGCCGCTCTACATCATCGAGGTGATGAAGATGTTCAACACCGTCCGAGCCCCCTTCTCCGGGACCGTCGACCGGATCATCTTCCAGGCCCAGGACGGGACGGTGGTGTCCAAGGGGCAGCCGGTCTTCAAGATCACCCCCGACGAGAAGTTCGTGCCGGTGGACCCCAAGGAGGTCGAGCGGCAACGCCGCACCAACACCGCCGAGATGCTGAAGGCGGTGCTGATGACGCCCTACGAGAAGCTCTACGACGTCTCGGCCGAGGCCTGGGAGGTCGACGTGGAGGAGCGCGCCCGCCGCGAGTACCTCGCCGCGGTCTAGCCCGGCGGGGAGCCGAGCCCGCATGACGCCCGAGCCCAGCACGCGGGACCGGTCGCCCGCCCCGCCCCGCCTCGGCGGCGTGCTGGCGCCGGTGCTCACGCCCTTCCGGGCCGACCTCGAGCCGGACGTTGACCGGCTGGTCCGGCACTGCCGCTGGCTCCTCTCCCAGGGCTGCGCCGGGCTGGCGCCCTTCGGCACCACCAGCGAGGCCAACTCGCTCTCCGCCGGCGAGCGCCAGTCGCTCCTGGAGCGCCTGCTCGAAGGCGGCCTCGACGCGGCGCGGCTCGTGCCCGGGACCGGTTGCTGCGCGCTCACCGAAACGGTGGGCCTCACGCGCCACGCCGTGCGCGCGGGGTGCGCCGGGGCGCTGCTCCTGCCGCCCTTCTACTACAAGCAAGTCTCCGAAGACGGGCTCTTCCGGAGCTTCGCCGAGGTGATCGAGCGCGTCGGCGATGCGCGGCTGCGCCTGTACCTCTACCACATCCCCCCGGTGGCCCAGGTGCCCATCGGCGTCGGGCTGGTGGAGCGCCTGCTCCGCGCCTACCCGGAGACGGTGGCCGGCATCAAGGACAGCTCCGGCGACTTCGCCAACACCCAGGCCCTGCTCGCGCTCTCCGGCTCGGGGCTCGACGTCTTCGTGGGCAGCGAGCGGTTCCTCCTCGCCAACATGCGCGGCGGGGGCGCCGGCTGCATCACCGCCACCGGCAACGTCAACCCGGCCGCCATCGCCCGCCTCCACCGAGAGTGGCGCTCGGCCGGGGCGGAGGCGCTGCAGGCCGGCCTCGACGCGCTGCGCGGGCTGGTGGAGCGCTTCCCGGTCATCGCCGCGCTCAAGGAGATCCTGGCCCACCATGGCGCCGATCCGGCCTGGCGCACGGTGCGCCCTCCGCTCACGTCACTCACGCAGCCGCAGGCGGGGGAGCTCCTGGCAGGCCTGTCGCGCCTGGGCTTCGCCATGCCCGGCCTGCCGGCCCCGCCCCCGGGTGGCTGAGGTGGGCGGCGCGCTCGGCCATCTTCGAGTCATCGACCTCTCCCGGGTCCTGGCCGGGCCGTGGGCCAGCCAAGTGCTGGCCGACCTGGGGGCCGAGGTGGTCAAGGTGGAACGCCCCGGCTCGGGCGACGACACGCGCGGCTGGGGCCCCCCATTCCTGCGCGACCCGAGCGGGCGCGAGACGGGCGAGTCGGCCTATTTCCTCGGCGCCAACCGGGGCAAGAAATCGGTCACCATCGACCTCTCCCGGCCCGAGGGGCAGGACCTGGTGCGCCGCCTGGCGGCACGGTCGGACGTCCTCCTGGAGAACTTCAAGGTGGGGACGTTGTCGCGGCTCGGGCTCGGCTACCCCGACCTCTCGGGGCCGAACCCGGGCCTCGTCTACTGCTCGATCAGCGGCTTCGGCCAGACCGGGCCCTACCGGGACCGCGCCGGGTACGACTTCATCGTCCAGGGGATGGGCGGGCTCATGAGCGTCACCGGCGAGCCGGACGGGGTGCCGGGGGGCGGCCCCATGAAGGTGGGGGTGGCCATCGCCGACCTCCTCACCGGGATGTACGCCGCCACCGCGGTGCTGGCCGCCCTGGCGCAGCGAGATCGGACCGGGCGCGGGGCGCACGTCGACCTGGCCCTGCTCGACGTGCAGGTGGCCATGCTCGCCAACCAGGCCGCGAGCTACCTCGTCGGCGGCGAGCCGCCGGGCCGCCTCGGCAACGCCCATCCCAGCATCGTGCCCTACCAGGCCTTCCCCACCGCGAAGGGGCACATGGTGCTGGCGGTGGGCAACGACGCGCAGTTCGCGCGCTTCTGCGAGGTGGCGGGGCGCCCGGAGCTGGCTCGCGACGAGCGCTTCGCCACGAACGCCGGCCGGGTCCGGCACCGCGCCGCCCTGGTGCCGGTGCTGAAGGCCATCCTGCTCACCCGCCCGGCCGCGGAGTGGATCGAGGCCCTGGAGGCGGCGGGCGTCCCCTGCGGGCCCATCAACGACCTCGGCCAGGTGTTCGCCGACCCCCAGGTCCGGCACCGCGGGATGCGGGTCGAGCTGCCCCATCCGCTCTCCGGCGTGGTCCCGCTGGTGGCCTCCCCCATCCGGCTCTCCGGCGCGCCCGCGCCGGAAGCCTCCGCGCCGCCGCTGCTCGGGCAGCACACCGGCGAGGTGCTCAGGGACTTGGGGCTCGGGGACCAGGAGATCGCGTCACTGCGGGCGCGGGGCGTGGTCTAGGCGGTGACCACGGCGCAGCGAACCCGGCGCGGCCGAGCCCCGCCCTGGGGCGGGCCCTTGTCCCCCGCCGGGGGCGAATCGTATCCTCGCGCCACCGTCAGCCAACCCCTTGGCACCCGGAGGACGAACATGCGAAGCGGGCCCGCGTTCGCGGTGGCACTGGTTTTCCTGGCCGGTCCGGCCCAGGCGCAGCAGAAGCCCGTCAGGCTCTCCATCGCCACCGGGGGCACCGGCGGCGTCTACTACCCCCTGGGCGGCGGCATGGCGTGGGTGCTCTCCAAGGCCCTTCCCGGCGTCGAGGCCACCGCCGAGGTCACCAGCGCCTCGGTGGACAACGTCAAGCTGGTGGGGGCCGGCAAGGCCGACGTCGCCCTGGTGCTGGCCGACACCGCCGCCGACGGTTACAACGGGGTGGGCAAGTTCAAGGAGAAGGTCCCCGTCCGCGCCCTGGCGGTGCTCTACGCCAACAAGAGCCAGTGGGTGACGGTGCTCGGCACCGGCATCGAGACCATGCGCGACCTCAAGGGGCGGCGCATCGCCACCGGCGCCCCCGGCAGCGGAACGGAGATCATCGCCCTGCGCATACTGGAGGCCTACGGCCTCGATCCCGAGAAGGACGTGAAGCGCGAGAAGCTCTCGGTGGCCGAATCGGTGAACGCCATCAAGGACCGGAAGATCGACGCCTTCTTCTGGTCGGGCGGGATACCCACCGCAGCCGTCACCGACCTCGCCGCCACCCCCGGAACGACCATCAAGCTGCTCGACCACGCCGACGCCATCCCGGCCATGGTGAAGAAGTACGGGCCGCTCTACGTGAAGGGGACCATCCCGGCCAAGTCCTATCCGGGCCAGGGCAAGGACGTCGAGGTCGCCGACGTGTGGAATCTCCTGGTGGTGAATGAGAAGATGGACGAGAAGCTGGCGCACGACGTGGTGAAGGCGATCTTCGAGAAGAAGGCCGACCTGGTGGCGGTTCACCAGGAGGCCGCCAACCTGAACCTCGCCACCCAGTACGACGGCGGCTCGCCCATTCCCTTCCACCCCGGGGCCGCCAGGTACTTCGCCGAGCAGGGCCTGAAGGCCAAGTAAGCGCCGTGCTCCCGACGGCCCGCCCGGCGTGGCTTGGCGCCGTCGCGGCGGCCGCGCTGGCCGCCGCGGCCCTGCGGCCGGTGGACGCGCTGGAGATCGCCAACACCAGCCGCGGGCGGACGGCTCGCCTCCCGCTGGCCGCCGGCGAGATCTTCTCGGTGACCTCGCGCCACTCGATCTACGGCGAGCCGTTCACCGAGGAGTTCGCGGCGGAGCCGGACGGGCGCCTGGCGCTCCGGGCGGTGTCGAGCCCGAGCGCGGCGGTCCGCGAGTACCTCGGCCTCCTCGGCGCCGGCGAGCGCCAGTCCGTGCGCCGGGTGATGGGCGAGATCGTCTTCCGGGTGGCCATGGACGGGCCGCAGACGCTTCGCCTCGGCGGCCGCGAGCGGTCGTTCCTCGAGCTCGGCGAGCCCGGCGACCGGCTGGTGATGCGGGCCATCCGCGGCCCGGCGCTGGGCCGGTGGCTCGTCACCCACCGCGAGCGGGGGCTCGAATGAGCAGCGAGCCGCCGTCCGGCGCGCCGGTGGAGGTGAGCGAGGAGGCGCGGCGAAGGGCCGAGAAATACGTGGAGCAGGAGGAGGGCGCTGCCAGCCACTTCGAGGGGTGGGTGGAGGCGGCGCTGACCGCGGTGGCGGTCTCGATGTCCCTCTTCCACCTCTACGCCGCCATCGCCATCGTCCCGGCCCAGATCCTGCGCGCCATCCACGTCGGGTTCGTGCTCTTCCTGTGCTTCCTGCTCTTCCCGGCGGCGAAGCGGTTTCGCCACCGCATCCTGTGGCTCGACGTCCTGCTGGCGCTCCTGGGCGTGGCCACCGTGGCCTGGCTGCTCCTCGACTTCGACGAGTTCATCGAGCGCGCGGTGACGCCCAACCGCTGGGACCTCTTCTTCGGGGTGGCCCTGATCCTGCTGGTGCTGGAGGCGACCCGCCGCACCTCGGGGTGGGTGCTCACCCTGGTGGTGGTGAGCTTCCTGGCCTACGCCGTGGCCGGCCCCGTCCTGCCATCGCCCTGGACGCACCGCGGGTACGACCTGGAGCGGATCGTCGGTCACATGTACATGACCCTGGAGGGAATCTTCGGAACGCCCATCGACGTCTCCGCCACCTTCATCATCCTGTTCACCATCTACGGGGCGGTGCTGCAGTTCTCCGGGGCGGGGAAGTTCTTCATCGACTTCTCCTTGGCGGCCTCCCGCGGCAAGCCCTCGGCGGCGGGGCGCACCATCGTGCTCTCCTCCTTCCTCCTGGGCGGGCCCTCGGGAAGCGGGGTGGCCACCACGGTGACCATCGGCTCCGTGGCCTGGCCCATGATGGCCAGGGCGGGCTACGGCAAGAACGCGGCCGGCGGGCTGCTCGCCGCGGGCGGCCTGGGGGCCATCATCTCGCCGCCGGTGCTGGGCGCGGCCGCCTTCCTCATCGCCGAGTTCCTGAAGATCTCGTACCTGGACGTGATCGTCATGGCCAGCATCCCCACCGTCCTCTACTACCTGGCCCTCTTCCTCATGGTGGAGCTGGACGCGCGCAAGCTGGGCATCCGGCGCGTGGAGATGCCGGCCGAGAAGAGCCTGTGGCGGCTCACCAGGGAGCACGGCTTCCACTTCCTCTCCCTGGTGGCGGTGGTGGGCTTCATGGTGGTGGGCTTCAGCCCGGTGGTCTCGGTCTTCTGGGCCATCGTCCTGGCAGCGATGACCTCCTTCATCCGGAAGGACAGCGCCCTCGGGTTCCTGCGCCGGCCCGGGGTCCCGCTGCACCGGACCCGCATGGCCCAGGCGCTCAAGGCCGGGTCAGTGGGGGTCCTGGGCGTGGCGGCCACCTGCGCCTCGGCCGGGATCATCGTGGGCGTGGTCACGCTCACCGGGCTGGGGCTCAAGTTCAGCTCCATCGTCATCGACCTGGCCGGCTCCAGCCTGGCCCTCACCGCCGTTTTCACGGCGCTGGTGGTGTGGGTGGTGGGTCTGGCCGTCCCGGTGACGGCCAGCTACATCATCTGCGCCGTCATCGCCGCGCCGGCGCTCACCAAGCTGGGCGTCCCCGACTTCGCGGCCCACATGTTCATCTTCTACTACGCGGTCCTCTCCGAGGTGTCGCCGCCGACCGCGCTCTCCCCCTTCGCGGCGGCGGCCATCACCGGCGGCGACCCGTACCGGACCACGCTCCAGGCGTGGAAGTACACCCTGCCGGCCTTCCTGGTCCCGTTCGTCTTCGTCTTGAGCCGCGAAGGCGCCGGGCTCCTGCTCAAGGGGCCCCCGCTGGACGTGCTGCACGTGACCGGCACCGCCGCCGTGGGGATCGTCGCGCTCGCCTGCGGGGTCCAGGGTTGGATGTTTCGGCGCGCCACCTGGCTCGAGCAGGCGGCGCTCGTCGCCGCCGGACTCCTGCTGGTGCATCCCTCCACCGCGGCCGACCTGGCCGGGCTGGGGCTCACCGGAGCGGTGGCGGCGGTCCAGCGGTGGGGCCGCCGTGCCGCCCCGGGCTGATCGGGCCGCCCCGGTTCGCGCGCCTTCCGACGGGTCTCTGGGATCCCCGGCGGCCCGGTCTCGCCTCCGGGCGCTTCTCGCTCGCGACCCCGGAGCGGCCGCGCGGCGACGAAGAGCGCGCGGCGGCTCGCAAACGTCGGTCGCGCAGCCTCACATCAGCGCAGCGCCACCACCTCCGCGTCCTCGCCTTCCCACAGCGCCAGGCGCCCCACCTTGCGCGCCACCTCCGGCCAGTTTCGGCCGGTGCAGGCCTCCACCCTGCGGGCCAGGAACTCCCTGAGCCGCGGGTAGTCCCACTCGAAGGCCAGGAGCATCCCGCGCCCGGGGACGAGCCCGGTGCGGCCGTGGCGCGCCCGCAGCCAGCGCGGGGACGCCACCATGAGCTCGAACTCCTCCCGGCCGCGCAGCCCCAGCGGTCCCACCTCCAGCACCAGCGTCAGGCCGAAGTCGTCGGGCGCCGGCGGCGCCCAGCGGGACAGGTCGGGCACGTCCTTGCCGCGAAGGCTCTTCAGGCGGGCGCGCATCGGCAGCGGTATCTTACGGCGCGCCCGCCGCCGACGGCGAGCCGGGGAGGTCGTCATGCCGAGCGTCCGAGTCGAGAGGCAGGGGCCGGTCACCACCGTGGTGCTCTCACGCCCGGAGGTCAGGAACGCGGTGGACCGCGCCACCGCCGCCGCCCTCTCGCAGGCCTTCCGGTCCTTCGAGGCCGACGAGGAGTCGCGGGTGGCGGTGCTGTGGGGCGAGGGCGGGACCTTCTGCGCCGGCTACGACCTCAAGTCCGTCGCCGCGGGAGACCTCCCGGAGCTGGACGAGGATGGCGACGGCCCCATGGGCCCGAGCCGGCTCCGGCTCTCGAAGCCGGTGCTGGCCGCGGTGGCGGGGCACGCCGTCGCCGGCGGGCTGGAGCTGGCGCTGTGGTGCGACCTGCGGGTGATGGAGGAGGGCGCGGTGCTGGGCGTCTTCTGCCGGCGCTTCGGCGTTCCCCTCGTCGACGGCGGCACGGTGCGCTTGCCGCGAGTGGTCGGGTTGGGACGGGCGCTGGACCTCATCCTCACCGGTCGCCCCGTCGGCGCCGCCGAGGCCCTGGAGATGGGGCTCGCCAACCGGGTGGTGCCGGCGGGGAGGGCGCGAGAGGCGGCAGAGCAGCTGGCCCGCGAGATCGCGGCCTTTCCGCAGGCCTGCCTGCGCGCCGATCGCCGCTCCGTCTACCAGGGGCTCGACCTCCCGCTTTCCGAGGGGCTGCGGATCGAGCACCGCGGCGGGGCAGAGCTGCTCGCCGGCGAGTCGCTCGCCGGGGCACGGGCGTTCGCCGCCGGGGCCGGGCGGCACGGCGGGTTCGGGCCGGGCGGCGGGACCTGAGCGCCTCGGGTCAGCGGGATCCGGCTGGCGCGCTGAGGGCGTCTGCGGCCGGCCGGGAGCCCCTTTCGGGGTGCGCCCGCCCGAGCCGGGCGACGGCAGCCGGCGCCCGAGTGCCTAGATTGAGGTCGGCAGCCGCGCGCCCGCCCCTGGCGGGGATCGCGGTGTCGGGGAGGGGCTCCGGTGTCGCTCGAGATTCCCGAGCTCCTGCGTCGCGCCCGCGGCGACGAGCCTGCGGACCTCCTCCTCGCCAATGCGCGGGTCGTGAACGTGCTCTCGGCCGAGGTCCACCCAGCCGACGTCGCCATCGCCGGCGACACCATCGCCGGCGTCGGGCGCGGGTGGCGGGGGCGCCAGGTGGTGGACCTCGGCGGCCGCTACCTCGCGCCCGGATTCATCGACGCGCACGTGCACCTCGAGAGCGCCATGGTGCCGCCGCGCGAGTTCGCCCGCGCCGTGGTCCCGCGCGGCGTCACCACCCTCGTCGCCGACCCGCACGAGATCGCCAACGTGCTCGGCCTCGACGGCGTCCGCTTCATGCTGGAGAGCGCGCGCGGCGCCCCGTTCACGGTCCTCCTGAACGCGCCCTCCTGCGTCCCGGCGACCGGGATGGCGACCTCGGGAGCCTCGCTCCCGGCCGCCGAGCTCGAGAGGCTGCTCCAGGAGCCCGCCGTGCTCGGCCTCGCCGAGGTGATGGACTTCCCGGGCGTGGTGGCCGGGCGGCCCGAGGTCCTGGAGAAGCTCCGGGCGTTCCGCGGCCGTCCCGTGGACGGGCACTGCCCCGGCCTCGGCGGGCCGGCGCTCTGCGCCTACGCCGCGGCCGGGATCGGCTCGGACCACGAGTGCACGGCGGTCGAGGAGGCCCGCGAGAAGCTCCGGCTGGGGCTGGCCATCTTCCTGCGGGAGGCGAGCGGCTCGCACGACCTTCGCGCGCTCCTGCCGCTGGTGAGGCCGGGGAACGAGCGCCGCTTCTGCCTGTGCACCGACGACCGCGCGCCGGCGGACCTGCTCTCGGAGGGCTCCATCGACCACCTGGTCCGCCTCGCCATCGCCGAGGGGCTTTCCGGGCCCTCCGCCATCCGGCTGGCGACCCTGAACGCGGCCGAGCACTTCGGCCTACGCGACCGCGGGGCGGTGGCGCCCGGGCGGCGCGCCGACCTCGTGGTCTTCGACGACCTCCGGGCGCCGCGGCCCGATCTGGTGTGGGTGGCGGGGAGGCTGGTCGCGCGCGGCGGCGCGCTGCTCGAGCCTCTCGCCAAGGCTCCGCTGACGCCCCTGGTGACGGGCTCGGTGCGCATCGACTGGCGCCGGGTGGACTTCCGGGTGCCGGCCGCCGGCCGGCGGCTGCGCGTCATCCGCGCCCTGCCAGACGGGATCGCCACCGGCAGCGAGGTGGCCGAGGCGGCGCTCCGGGACGGTTTCGCGGTGGCCGACCCGGCGCGCGACCTCCTCAAGATGGCGGTCGTCGAGCGCCACGGCCGGCGCGGCACGGTGGGCCTGGGCTTCGTGGCCGGCCTGGGCCTTCGGCGGGGCGCGCTGGCCACCACCGTGGCCCACGATCATCACAACCTGGTGGTGGTCGGGGCGGACGACCGGTCGATGGAAGCGGCGGCGAGGGGGGTGGCCGCGGCGGGCGGGGGGCAGGCGGCGGCGGACGGAGACCGGGTGTTGGCGCTCCTGCCGCTTCCCATCGCCGGGCTCATGTCGGACCTGCCGCTCGAGGCGGTGCGCGACCGCGCCGAGGACCTCGCCGCGGCGGCCCGCGCGCTCGGGAGCCGGCTGCCCCGGCCCTTCACGACCCTGAGCTTCCTGGCCCTCGAGGTCGTCCCCAGGCTCAAGCTCACCGATCTGGGCCTCGTCGACGTCGAGCGCTTCGCGCCCGTTCCGCTCTTCCTGGAGGGTGCACCGCCATGACCCACTCCCGGCCCGAGGTGCTCATCGGCGAGGAGGCCATCTCGAAGCGCGTGGTCGAGCTGGCGGCGCAGATCTCTCGCGACTACGCCGGGGTGGGCGAGCTGGTGCTGGTGGGGGTCCTGAAGGGCGCCTTCATCTTCCTGGCCGACCTCTCGCGGCGGCTCGCCATCCCCCGCACCATCGAGTTCGTGGCCCTCTCGAGCTACGGCGCCGGGGCGCAGGGGGGCGACGTCCGCCTGGTCATGGACCTCCGGTCCCCCATCGCCGGCAGGCACGTGCTGGTGGTCGAGGACATCGTCGACAGCGGCCGCACCCTCGGCACCCTGATGCGCCTCCTCTCCGCTCGCAGGCCGGCGTCGCTCCGGGCCTGCGCCCTGGTGCGGAAGCCGAACCGGGTGGAGGTGCCGGTGGCGCTCGCCTACCTCGGCTTCGACATCCCGGACCGCTGGGTGGTGGGCTACGGGCTCGACCTCGACGAGAAGGACCGCACGCTGCCGTACATCGGAATCGCCGCGGCCGCGCCGGAGGCCGCCTCGCCCGGCGATGGGGCCGGACCGGAGCGTCCGGTCGCGGCCGGGGCCGCGCCGCCTCAGGCAATCCAGGCCTCGGCGTCCACCCCCACCTGCCCCAGGTTGTCGGTGGACCAGAGCCGGACGTGCCCCGGCTCGTCGCCGGGTCCGCCCTCGAGGGTGAAGGGAGAGGTGTCGAAGGTGGGGCGCAGCCCCCGGAAGCGGAAGCGCTCCAGCTCCGCAGCGGGCATCTGGCGGCGCAGCAGGTCGAGGAGCAGGGTGGCGATGAGGGGTCCGTGGACCACCAGGCCGTCGTAGCCCTCCGCGGCGGTGGCGTAGCGGCGGTCGTAGTGGATGCGGTGGGCGTTGAAGGTGAGCGCCGAGTAGCGGAAGAGGAGGACCGGGTCGGGCTCCACGCGGCGCTGCCAGGCGCCCCGGGGCGCGGGCTCGGGGGCGGTGGCCCCGGCGCCGGGCCCGGGGGAGGCGTTGCGGTAGACGAGGTCCTGCTCCTCCTCCACCGCCGGGCCGTCCGGCCCCGACACCGCGTGCCGCACCGTCACGAACACCAGCGCGCCGGCGCGGCCGGCCTTCTCTTCCACCTTCCCGACCACCGAGACCTGCTCCACCGGCTCGCCCACCCGGAGCGCCCGGTGGAACCGGATCCGGCTGCCGGCCCACATCCGGCGCGGCAGCGGCACCGGCGGCAGGAAGCCCCCGCGCCGCGGATGGCCGTCGGGGCCGATCTCGGACTGGCGCGCCAGCGGCGGGAAGAGCGCCCAGTGGAACCCGGGGGGCGCGGGATCGCCGTCCCGCGGGAAGGGATCGTCGCGGTCCAGGGTGGCGTTCCAGGCCGCGAGGTGGCTCGCGCTCACGAGGTCCACCCGCCGCTCCTCCCGGCCCACCCACGTCGTGAGGTCGATGCCCTCGGTCATGGGCGCTTCTCCCTTGCGGCCCTGGCAGCCGCCGCGTCCCGCTCCAGCGCGGCGGCCAGGGCGGCGCGCGCCCCGCTCTCGACCGGCGCACCGTGCTGGAGGAGCAGCACCTGGGGGCGAAACCTCCGGTGGAGCCTTCTCAGGGTCTCGCGGGTCCGGGCCGGCTCGTCCTGGTACTGGTCGGGGACGAAGCGGAGCGGGCCGCGCCCGTCGCGCATGAGGAGGTCGGTGAGGAAGAGGGCCTTCCTGCCCGGATGCCACAGCGCGAACATGGCCTCGGTCGGCCCGGGAGCGTGCACCGCCCGCAGGCCGCCCGGGAGCCGGTCGCCGTCGTCGTACCGGCGGTCCGGCGCCTCCAGGAAGTCGCCGGCCGTCGGGCTCACCCCCGGCCCGCGAGGCCCGAGCACTGGGACCCCGAAGGCCCGGCGGAAGCGCCACGCCGAGCGCTGGTGGCAGGCGGCGCTGAGGACGATGGCCTCCACCCTCCCCAGGCGGCGCAGCTTCCCCTCGGCGACCGGGATGGGGTCGATGAGCACCAGCCGCCCGCGCTCGACCACCGCGTGGCCCACGCTCTCGCCGCCGCCGATGCGATCGTCGGAGACCCGCCAGCGGTAGATCCCCGGCGCAACCCGGACCACGGCGCGCGCGGTGGCCTTCGGCTCGGACATGGCTCCTCCTCCCGGGCCATTCTGCGCGACCGGTCCGCCGCGGCGGGAGCCCAAAGCCCCATCCGTGACGCGTCCCCTGGCCTCGGGTCGGTGGGCCGGCCACCGGGTCCGGCGTCGCCGCGCCGGACCCTTGCCCGCGGGCCGGCCAGCCTTCACCACTCCGGGGGAGAGCCGTTCATTATGGACATCCGTATCCTCAATAACTACAATGCGCCGCCTTGATCCTCTCCGCCTCGGCCACCCACGCCCTTCGCGCCGTCGCCTGGCTCGCAGCCGACGACGGGGGCGGGACGACGCTGGGGCGCGAGCTGGCGAGCAAGGTGGATGTCCCGGCTTCCTACCTGTCCAAGGTCCTGGCCACGCTGGCGCGCACCGGCGTCCTCACCGCCAGCCGCGGGGTGCGCGGGGGCTACCGGCTGGCGCGGCCGGCTCGCGAGATCACGCTCATGGAGATCGTGGAGCCGTTCGAGGGCAAGCGGGCCCGCCCGGGCTGCCTCCTGCGCCCCGACCAGCCCTGTCGCGAGGACGGCCATTGCCCGGCCCACGGCGGGTGGTCCCAGGTCAAGGAGACCTACCTGAAGTTCCTCGAGAGCACCACGCTGGCCGACATCCGCAGAATTGACGCCAATCAAGCGAAGCGCGGGAGGGGGCGCCCGCGCGCATCGCGAACCCATCGAGGGAGTTCCCGAACCACGCGCACGCGCGCGTAGTGGTCCACCATGCCGATCCCGGTTCGCCTGCCGGACCTGAACGACTGGAAGGCGCAGGTGAAGTGTCAGGCCGGCTGCCCGGTCTCGACCGACGCCGGCCGTTACGTGCAGCTCATCGCCGAGGGGCGCGACGAGGAGGCCTACCTCGTGGCCCGCGCCCCCAACCCCTTCGCCTCGGTGTGTGGCCGGGTCTGCGCCGCGCCCTGCGAGGACGCCTGCCGCCGTGGCTCCATCGACGCGCCCATCTCCATCCGCGCCCTGAAGCGCTCGGTGTGCGAGCGCTTCGGGGTCGAGTCGGTCCACCCCGACACCCAGGACCGGCTGCGCGAGGCGCTCATCGCCGAGGGCAACCGCTACGCCGGCCACCTCCCGGTGGCCCCGCTCTCCGGGCGGCCGCCCGCCGGCGCCCGGCGCAAGGTGGCGGTGGTGGGCGCGGGCCCGGCGGGCCTCTCGGCGGCGCACGACCTGGCGCTCCTCGGCTACGACGTGACCGTCTTCGAGGGCGCCGAGGAGCCGGGCGGGATGATGCGCTTCGGCATCCCCGAGTACCGGCTCCCCCGCGGCGTTATCCACGGCGAGATCGACAAGATCGCCAAGCTGGGCGTGACGCTGCGCCTGAAGACTCCCCTCACCGCCGAGTACGGGCTCTCGGCGCTGCGCCGAGACGGGTTCGAGGCAGTCTTCCTGTCGGTGGGGGTGCAGAAGGGGCGCGAGCTCCAGATCGCGGGCGTGGAGCTGGACGGGGTGGTCAAGGCGGTGGACTACCTGCTCAACGCCAACCGCGGCTACCGCCTGAGCCTCGGCCGGCGGGTGGTGGTCGTGGGCGGCGGGTTCGTGGCCTTCGACGCCGCCCGCACCGCGCTGCGCCTGGGGCGCGAGGAGGAGGCGCAGGCGCTCGCCGCCGGGCTCACCGGCGAGGCCGACGCCAGGCTCAAGGAGGCCCTCGACTCGGCGCGCGAGGCGCTGCGCGGCGGGGCCACCGAGGTCACCATCGTCTCGCTGGAGTCCTTCGAGGAGATGCCGGTGCTGCGCACCGCCCAGGGGCACGAGGAGTTCGAGGAGGCCCGGAAGGAGGGGGTCCGCTTCGTGCCGCGGCGCGGGCCGAAGCGCTTCCTGGGCGAGAAGCGGCTCGAGGCCATCGAGCTGCGGCGCGTCACCCAGGTCTTCGACGCCCAGGGCCGCTTCGCACCGGCCTACGACGACGCCGACGTGGAGACCCTGGAGGCCGACGGCTGCGTCCTCGCCATCGGCCAGCGCCCCGACCTCGCCTTCCTCGGGCCGGAGGACGGGGTGGCGCTCACGCCCGGGGGCACCATCCACGTGGACCGGGAGACCCTGGCCACCACCGCGCCGGGCGTCTACGCCGGCGGCGACGTGGCCTTCGGCCCCCGCAACCTCATCGAGGGCATCGCCAACGGCAAGAGGGCCGCCCGCTCCATCCACCAGTTCCTCTCGCGCGAGGCGGCGCGGCTCGAGGCGGTCATCGAGGTCGAGAAGATCCCCACCCGCGACTACCGGATGATGGCGGGCTTCGAGATCCTCGACCGCCAAACGCCGCCCACCCTGGACGTGGGGAGGCGCACCGGGATCGCCGAGGTGGAGACCGGCTACGGCGAGGCCGAGGCCCGGGCCCAGGCGGCGCGCTGCCTGGTCTGCCACGTGCAGACCATCTACGACCCGGAGCTGTGCGTCCTGTGCGGGCGCTGCGTGGACGTCTGCCCGGAGCACTGCCTGTTCCTGGTCCCCTACCAGGAGATCGATCTGCCGGAGGCGGAGCGCAGGGCCCTGGAGGCCGCCGCCGGCCCCGGAGGGCTGCCCCTCTCCGCCATGGTGAAGGACGACACCCGCTGCATCCGCTGCGGCCTGTGCGCCATCCGTTGCCCCACCGACGCCATGACCATGGAGCGCTTCGCCATCACCGAGCGCTACGCGGGCGCCGCTGACCGCTGAGGAGCCGACATGACCGACGAGACCGAGAAGCCCGAGAAGCCCACCGCGCCGACGGATCGACGCGAGTTCCTCGTCAAGATCGGCATCGGCACCGGCCTGGTGGCGCTGGGCGGCCAGGCGGTGGCCTCGCTCCGGTCGCTGGTGCCCAACGTCTCCTACGACGCCCCCACCACCGTGAAGGTGGGCCTGCCCCAGGAGTTTCCCGACGGCATGAAGTTCCTGCCCGAGCAGCGCCTCTTCGTCTTCCGGGAGGGGCGGATCCTCCACGCCATCTCGGCGGTGTGCACCCACCTCGGCTGCACCGTGCGCGCCGAGGCCCTCTCCCAGGTGGAGAGCCGGACCGTCGAGGGCAGCCCGCTGCGCCTCACCCATCGCTTCCTGTGCCCGTGCCACGGCTCCCGCTACACCGGCGACGGCGAGAACGTGGCCGGGCCGGCCCCGAAACCGCTGGCCTGGTACCACCTCTCCCTCGCGGCGGACGACGGGCAGCTGGTGGTGGACCTGGCCCGGCCAGTGCCGCGCAGCTTCCGCCTCACCCTGGCCTGACGGAGGCGAACCCGTGGAGACCTCGACCCAGACCCAGAAGTCCCAGGCCCCGGGGGTCCACCCGCGGCCGCTGTGGAGCGTCCACCCCGAGTCCGATCGCCAGGCCGGGGACGCCATCGTCTCCAACTTCATCCTCCACTGGTTCCCGGCCAAGGCGCTCGTGGCGTCGCTCGCCTGGCGCTACTCCTTGTGGCTGGGGACCGCCTCGGCGGCGCTGCTGCTGCTGCTGGTGCTCTCCGGCCTGCCGCTCCTCTTCCTGCACGTCCCGTCGGTGGAGCGGGCCTACGCCTCGGTGAAGGACATCGAGTACGTGGTTACCTTCGGCTACTGGATCCGCTCGGTGCACCGCTACGCGGCCCACTTCATGGTGGCCGCGGTGTTCCTGCACCTGGTGCGGGTCTTCCTCACCGGCGCCTACAAGAACGGGACCGGGCGCAACCAGCGCCGCGAGTGGAACTGGGTGCTGGGGGTGATGATGCTGCTCCTGACCCTCTTCCTCTCCTTCACCGGCTACCTGCTTCCATGGGACCAGCTGGCGTACTGGGCGGTGACGGTCGGCACCAACATCGCCTCGTCGATCCCGCTGGTGGGGCCGCAGATCCGGGAGCTGCTGCTGGGAGGGCGCAACATCGACCAGCCCACCCTGATCCGCTTCTACGTGCTCCACGTCATCGTGCTGCCGGGCGGGCTGGGGGCGCTCTTCGCCTACCACATGTGGCGCATCCGCAAGGACGGCGGCCTCGCCAGCGCCGACCACGCCACGGCGCTGCCGGCCAAGGTCGAGACGCCGCCTGCCCCGACCAAGACCTACACGCTCCTGGGCCTGGCCCGCGGGACCGGCCCGACTATCCGCGCTTCGTCCGTCGAGGCGCCCGATACCACCGTCAACTCCGTCCCCGACCTCACCCGCCGCGCCGCCATCGTGGTGCTGGGGACCATCGCCGCCATCTCCATCCTGTCGGTCTTCGTGCACTCGCCGCTGGAGGAGCCGGCCAACCCCCTGGTCACCCCCAACCCGGCCAAGGCCCCCTGGTACTTCCTCTGGCTGCAGGAGATCGTCACCGACACCACCGTCAAGATCGGGTCCTTCACGCTGAACGGGGCCTTCATCGGAGGCGTCATCCTGCCGGGCCTCCTGGTCGGGCTGCTCACGGCCTGGCCCTGGCTCGACAAGAGCCCGGCCGGCGCGGCCGGGCGCTGGTTCCCGAAGGACCGCCGCACCCAGAACCTGGTCTTCCTGGTGATCGTCTTCCTGGTGCTGGCCCTCACCTTCATCGGGACCTTCTGCCGCGGACCCTACTGGAAGCTCTACTGGCCGTGGGAGTCCTGGCCGGTGATGCCGACGAGGATCTGAACCATGGAGAAGCGCACTCCCGCGCCGTTCCGCAAGCGCGACCGCGCCATCCTGGCGGTCATCGGCGTCCTGCTCATCGTCTCGACCTTCCTTTTCCTCAACAGCTACTACGCCCACGACTGGCGCTACTACCAGCGCGAGTTCAAGCAGCGCGTGGCCCAGAAGTTCGGCGCCGACAAGGCCAGGACCGTACCCTCCGGCCTGCAGCAGATCTGGGTCCCCGAGCTTCAGCACGCCGACCGCTGCGTCAGCTGCCACCAGGCCACCCAATGGAAGGGCTTCGAAGACGTCGAGGAGCCGTACCGCACCCATCCCTCCGCCATCCTCAAGGCCCACCCGGTGGAGCGCTACGGCTGCACCTCGTGCCACGGCGGCCAGGGGTACGCCATCGACGCCCCCGAGGCCCACGGGCCGGTGGCCTTCTGGGAGGAGCCGCTGCTCTCCCGGACCATGGGCGAGGAGTACAGCCTGGCCGACAAGGGCGCCCTGCACCAGATGAGCTGCAACGTCTGCCACCGCTTCGACCGGGAGACCAAGGGGGCCGACGCCATCAACCTGGCCAAGAACCTGGTCAAGGTGAAGGGCTGCCGCGCCTGCCACGTGGTCAACGGCCGCGGCGGCTCCATCGGCCCGGACCTGACCTACGTTGGGGAGAAGGCGCCCGAGCAGTACGACTACAGCCGCCTCTCCGGGCAGAAAACCGCCTTCGCCTGGCACGTGGCCCACTTGAAGGAGCCGCGGGCGCTGGTGGCGGACACGGTCATGCCCAACTTCAACTTCACCACTAAGGAGGCCCAGGCGCTGGCCATGCTGGTGATGTCCTGGCGGCGCTCGCCGGTGCCGGCCTCGTTCCTGGCCGGCGCGCCGCGCACCGACCCGCAGACGCCCGAGGAGGTGGAGGAGGAGCGGCGGATGGCCACCGGCCCGGGCGCCTGGTTCGTCAAGACCGGGTGCTTCGTGTGCCACTCCATCTCGGCCCTGGGCGTGAAGAGCCCGGCCCAGATCGGGCCGGACCTCTCCATCGCCGTCGAGGACGTGCAGTCACGCTTCGGCCGGACCGTGGACGACTTCCTCAAGGCGCCCACTGGCACCATGGCGGTGGTGCTGTCGCGCCAGATCATCCTCACCGACGAGCAGAAGGCGGTGGCCGTGCAGAAGCTCCGCGAGGCCTTCGCCGAGCACCAGAAGCAGAAGGCGGCCGGGAAGGCCCCGCCGCTGAGCCGCTGAGGGCGGCACTCGAGGCAACTGTCGAAAGGAAGGCAGGCACATGGACCAGTACGTGAAGGCAGTGAAGGTGGGCGGCGCGGCCGTCGCGCTGGTGGCGGGGGCGCTGCTCCTGGGGCAGTGCGCCCCGTCCGCTCCCAAGGGGGCCAAGAAGGCGCCGGCGGCGGCCTCGGATCTCCAGGTCGCGGCGATGAAGACCTACGTCGCGCCCGGCGACCTCGACGAGTACTACCTCTTCTCGTCGGGCGGCCACTCCGGGCAGGTCTACGTCTACGGCGTTCCCTCGATGCGCCACCTCTCCACCATCCCGGTGTTTACGCCCTATCCCGGCACCGGCTACGGCTTCGACGACGACACCAAGAAGATGCTGGGCCGGTTCACCTGGGGCGACGCGCACCACCCGGCGCTCTCCGAGACCAACGGCGACTACGACGGCCGCTGGCTGTTCATCAACGAGATGAACGGACGGGTGGCTCGCATCGACCTGCGCGACTTCAAGACCAAGGAGATCTACGGCCCGGCGCCTAACATCTCCGGCAACCACGGGTCGTCGTTCGTCACGCCCAACACCGAGTACGCCATCATGTCGTCCCGCTTCCCCATCCCCATCCCCAAGGGGACCTACGCCCCGGTCGAGAAGTTCGCCACCGAGTACAAGGGCATCGCCGCCGGCATCAAGGTCGACGCCAAGACCGGCGCCATGACGCTGGGCTGGGAGGTGCTCCTGCCGCCCTTCGACTGGGACCTGGGCGACGCCGGCAAGGGGCCGTCCGACGGCTGGTTCTTCCTCACCGCCTACAACGCCGAGCGCGCCATCGGGAAGCTGGAGGTCACCGCCTCGCAGCGCGACCGCGACTACATCGTGGCCATCAACTGGAAGGAGGCCGAGAAGCACGCCGCCGAGGGCAAGGGCGACCTGATCGGCGGGGTGAAGGTGCTGGACCCGAAGAAGATCCCGGGCTTCGTCTACCTCATGCCCTGCGGCAAGTCCCCCCACGGCGTGGATGTCTCCCCCAACGGGAAGTGGATCGTCGGCTCCGGCAAGCTGGCGGGCATCACCACCGCCTTCAACTTCGAGAAGATGATGACCGCCATCCGCAACAAGGACTTCAGCGGCGAGGAGGACGGCATCCCGGTGCTGAAGTACGAGTCCATCAAGGACGCCGAGGTGCAGGTGGGCCTGGGGCCGCTCCACACCCAGTTCGGGCCGGACAACACCGCCTACACCTCGCTGTTCGTGGATAGCGCCATCGTCAAGTGGAAGCTGGGGACCTGGGAGGTGGTGGACAAGGTGCCCATGAGCTACTCCATCGGCCACCTCTGCGCCGCCGAGGGCGACACGGTGAGCCCGGACGGCAAGTACCTGGTGGGCCTCAACAAGCTCTCGCACGGCCGCCACCTCCCGGTGGGCCCGTCGCAGCCGGAGTCGTCGCAGCTGGTGGACATCACCGAAGAGAAGATGAAGCTCATCTACGACGCCTTCACCGAGCCGGAGCCGCACTACGCCCAGATGATCAAGGCCGACAAGATCAAGGCCATCGAGGTCTACCCCAAGGAGGAGAACAAGCACCCGCACGCCATCTGGGACGTGAAGGACGCCGGCGTGACGCGCCAGGGCGACAAGGTGCTGGTGAAGGCGGTGCTGGTGCGCTCCACCATCACCCCCACCTCGGTGGAGGTGAAGCAGGGCGACACCGTGACCTTCGCCCTCACCAACATCGAGCAGACCACCGACGAGCTGCACGGCTTCGGCTTGCTGGACTGGAACACCAACATCGTGGTGGACCCCGGCGAGACCAAGACGGTGACGCTCAAGATCGACCGGCCGGGTGTGTTCCCCTACTACTGCACCAACTTCTGCTCGGCGCTGCACCAGGAGATGCAGGGGTATCTGGTCGTGAAGCCCAAGTAGCGGACGCAGGAGTGAAAGGAGGAGCCCCGTGAGATCGCTCGTCGAGAAGAGCACCCACACCCTGCGGCACCCGCTCGGGCTCGGTCCGCGGGGCCTCCTCCTGGTCGCCGCGCTGCTCCTGGTCCCGACCTACGTCTCGCCGCTGTGGCAGCTCACCATGTACGCCCCGCAGTACCAGTCGGGGCTGCGCCTCGACATCTACAGCTACAAGCTGGAGGGCGGAAACAAGGGTCAGGACGTCAAGGAGATCAACATCCTCAACCACTACATCGGCATGCGCGACCTGGCCGCCGAGGACTTCACCGAGTTCAAGTGGCTGCCCTTCGTCATCGGCGCCGTGGGGCTCCTCATCCTGCGAGCGGTGGTGTTCGGGACGGTGGGGCACGTGCTCGACGTGACCGTGCTCTTCGTCTACTTCAGCCTCTTCTCGCTGTGGTCCTTCGCCTACAAGCTCTGGTCCTACGGCCACGACCTGGCGCCCACCGCCGCCGTGAAGGTCCAGCCCTTCATGCCGCCGGTCTTCGGTGGCCAGCAGATCGCCAACTTCGAGATCTACTCCTACCCGCAGCTGGGCTCCTACGCGCTCGCGGCGGCGGCCGCGGCGCTGCTCGGGGCGCTCGCCCTCTCGTGGCGGGCAGCTGGCCGCGAGGGGGCGGCGGCGGCCGCCGCCGGCTACTAGGGACGGGGGCCTCGGTGATCGCTCCTTCCCTCCTCGCCGCCCTCGTCGCGGCGGCCGGGGAGATGGAGCCCATCCTCCCGGGCGCCCTGGAGGGGCGGCCGCCGCCGGCCGAGGCCTCGCCGCTGCAGGCGCGCATCGACGCCGCGGCGGCGGGCGAGGTGGTGGAGGTCGAGCCCGGGGAATACCGGGGGGACCTGTACCTGGACCGGCCGCTGCGCCTCCAGGGAAGGGGCCGGCCCAGGCTGGTGGGCTCGGGAAGGGGAAGCGTGGTCCGCGTCCGCGCCCCGGGGGTGGTGGTCGAGGGATTCGACATCGACGGGCTCGCCGGCGGCGACCTCACCGCCGACTCGTCGGGCGTTCACGTGGCCGCACCGGACGCGGTGGTGCGCGGCTGCCGGATCGGCAACGCCCTCTTCGGCGTCTACCTGCGCCAGGCGCCCGGTGCGGTGGTGGCGGACAACGTCATCCGTGGCATCCCGGGCCGCGAGGCGGGCGAGAAGGGGTCGGGCATCCACGTCTGGAACACCGACGGATTCACCTTCACCGGCAACGACATCGCGGAGGCGCGCGATGGCTTCTACATCCAGAACGCCTCCCGCGGCGTCATCCGCGGGAACGCGGCCCGGGACCTTCGCTACGGGCTCCACTACATGAACTCGGACGACAACCTCTTCGAGGACAACCTCTTCGAGCGATCGGCGGCGGGCGGCGTCCTGATGTTCTCCAAGCGCATCCAGTTCCGGCGCAACCAGTTCCTCCACAACCGCGGCTTCGCCTCGGTGGGGCTGCTCTTCAAGGACCTGGACGACTCGGTGGCCGAGGACAACCTCATCGCCGACAACGCGCGCGGTATCTTCCTGGAGGGCTCGCGGCGCAACGTCTTCCGGCGCAACGTGATCGCCGAGTCGGACGTCGCCATCGTGCTCTACGGATCCTCCGCCGAGAACCGGTTCGAGGGGAACGCCTTTCTGGGCAACTTGAGCCCCCTCACCCTCTACGCCCGGAGGACCGACACCGTCTTCGACGGCAACTACTGGTCGGGCCACGACGCCCCCGACCTGGACGGCGACGGCCGCAGCGACCTCCCCTACACGCTGGGAAGCCTCTTCGACCACCTCCGCGGGAACCTCACCGCAGCCGACCTCCTGGCTCAGAGCCTGGCGGCCGCCGCGCTCTCGGCGGCGGAACGTGCCTTCCCGGTGCTGGACGCCATCCAGGCGGCCGACCGCGCCCCGCTGGCGCGGGCGCCGGCGCTCCCGGCCGTCCCCGCCCCGGCGGCGCGCCGCTCCCGCTTCGATCCCTGGGGGGCGGCCGGGGCGCTCGGGCTGGCCGCGGTGGGGCTCCTGGTGCTCGGCGCCGGGCGGGGCCGGCGGCGGGGGGCGGCGGCGTGATCCACTTCCAGGCCATGAGCAAGTCCTTCGGCGCGCAGCGCGCCGTCGAGTCGCTCACCCTGACGGTCCGGGCCGGCGAGGTGGTGGCCCTGCTCGGCCCCAACGGATCGGGGAAGACCACCTCGCTCAAGGCCGCGGCCGGCCTGCTCCGGCCTTCCGCGGGCCAGGTGCTCGTCGGCGATCCCGCCCTGCCGGCGTGGCAGCCCGGAGCTCGCCGGGTGCTCTCCTTCCTGCCGCAGAAGGTGGCCTTCCCGGACTCGCTCACCGGGCGCGAGGTGGTGGAGTTCTACCGGCGGCTCCGTCGGGTGGCACCGGCCCGGACCGACGAGGTCCTCCGGATCTCGGCGCTGAACGGCGCCTCCGGCCGGCAGGTGGGAACCTACTCCGGCGGCATGACCCAGCGGCTGGGGCTGGCGGTGGCGGTGCTGCCGGAAGCGCCGGTGCTGCTCCTCGACGAGCCGACCTCCTCGCTGGACGCCGACGGCCTGTGCGCCTTCTACGGGCTGGTGGAGCAGAGGCGCCAGCATGGCCAGACCGTGCTCTTCACCTCGCACCAGTGGGGCGACGTGGAGCGGCTCGCCGACCGGGTGGCGGTGCTGGTGGACGGCCGGCTGGTGGCGGACGTGCCCCAGCGCGAGCTCTCGGAGCGGCTCGCCGAGCGCGGCGTGATGCGCATCCGGCTCGACGCCTGCCCGCCCGAGCTCTTGGCGCTGGTCCAGGCGGCGGCGCCCGGCACGCGCTGGTCGCTGTCGCAGCTCCAGGTCCCCGGTCCGGCCGCGTGCCGGGCGGCGGCGCTCCAGGCGGTGCGCGCCGCCGGGCAGGAGATCCGCGGCCTCACCTCCGAGGACGGGCGGCTCGACGAGCTGTACCGCGAGCTGGCGCGCGCGGGAGGGGCCCCGTGAGGGGGGCGCTCGCCGTGGCCGCCGGGGCGGCGCTGCTCGCCTGCGCGCGCGGGCCGGCGCAGCCGGGCACGCTCGACACCCGCAACGACGCCTGCGCACACTGCCGCATGGCCGTCTCCGACGCCCGCTTCGCGGCGCAGCTGGCGGCGCCCGGCGAGGAGCCGCGCTTCTTCGACGACCTGGGCTGCCTGCGCGATTGGCTGAGGTCGCAACCGCGCCTCCCACGCGGAGCGGTGGCCTTCGTGGCCGACCACCGCACCCGGGAGTGGGTCCGCGCCTCGGCGGCGACCTACACCCGCAACCCGGGGCTCCAGACCCCCATGTCCTCGCATCTGCTGGCGCATGCCGGCCCGGCCTCGCGCGACGCCGATCCCGCCGCCGGCGGGGCGCCGCTCGGCGCGGCGGAGATCTTCGGCCCGGCGGGCCCCCCGGACGGCACGCCATGAGCGAGCGCCTCGCCCCGACCTGGCTGGTGGCGCGGCAGGAGCTCCTGCTGGCGGCCCGCTCGCGCTGGACGCAGATCTTCGCCGCCGTCTTCGCCCTGCTGGCGCTGGCGGTCTCGACCTCCGGCTACATCCTCTCCGGCGGCCGCGGCTTCCAGGACTTCGCCCGCACCAGCGCCTCGCTGGTGCAGCTGGTGGTGCTGGTGGTGCCGCTGGCCTCGCTGCTCATGGGCGTGCTGGCGCTCTCGCCGGAGCGGGGCACCGCCGAGCTGCTCTTCTCCCAGCCGGTCTCCCGCCGCGCCATCCTGGTGGGCAAGCTGCTCGGCCTGCTGGCCGCGCTGGCCGCCGCCGAGTTCGTGGGCTTCGGGCTCGCCGGACTGGTGGTCTTCTCGAGCACCGGCGAGGAGGGGGGACAGGGCTACGCGCTCCTGGTGCTGGGCTCGTTCCTCCTCACCGCCGCCTTCCTGGCCCTGGCCGCGCTCATCGCCGCCGGCGCGGTGGGGCGCAAGCGCACCCGGGCGCTGGCGCTGGCGGTAGTGGTCTGGTTCGCAGCGGTGATCCTCCTCGATCTGGCCGCGCTGGGGGTGGCGTCGCTCCTGCCCTCCACCGCCGCCTCGCGCCTGCTCATCCTCTCGGTCATTGCCAACCCCGCCGGCGCCGTGCGCACCGGGGCCCTGCTGGGCATCGAGGGGACGGCTGCCTTCGGCTCCGCCTCGCTGGCCCTGCTCCGGTTCACCGGCGGGCCGGCCTGGGCGGCGGCGCTGCTCGCGCTCTCCACCCTGGCCTGGATCTTCGTGCCCGTCGCGGCGGCGGCGCGCCGCCTCTCCCGGATCGACCTGTAGCAACCGCCTGGCGCCGCTCGCCAGCGGTCCCTCAAACCCCCTGGAGGCGAGGCTCATGAACGCAACCATTCGCAGCGCACTCTGCGTCGCCGTGCTCGGACTGGCAACGCCACGGGCGGCGTCGGCCGCGGGGCCGGCCAAGGACGTGGTGGACACCGCCGTGGAAGCCGGGAGCTTCAAGACGCTGGTGGCGGCAGTCCAGGCCGCGGACCTGGTGGCCACGCTCAAGGGACCCGGCCCCTACACGGTGTTCGCCCCGACCGACGAGGCCTTCGCCAAGATCCCCAAGGCCGACCTGGATGCCCTGCTGAAGGACAAGGCCAAGCTGGCGGCGGTGCTCAAGAACCACGTCCTGCCGATGAAGGCCACGATGGACGACCTGGTCGGGCTCAAGTCCATCAGCTCGGCCCAGGGCGGCAAGCTGACCTTCGAGGCCGTGAAGGGCGGCGGCTTCAAGGTCAACGGGGCGACCGTGGTGAAGCCGAACATCGACGTCTCCAACGGGATGGTCCACGCCATCGACGCGGTCATCCCGCTGAAGTAGGGCGGGGGCTCGTTCCCTGCCGACTCGAGCCGCCCGGAACGGGCGGCGAGGCCTTTGGGAAACCTGGGCTCGTTGGGTTCTCGAGCCATGCGGTGACGCCACGTGCCAGGCAGCGGCGGACGCGTCACGCCTGCTTGGCCGAGGCGCGGAGCGCCTCCGCAGCCGTCCGGTACACCCCCGGGACGTCGCGATGCGGCGCCACCTTCACGTCGGGGTAGGCGCGGATCCGCGCCAGCAGGGCCTCGGCCTCACCCGCCAGCAGTTGGTCGCAGGCCGCGTACAGGCCCCCCGGCCCCTCCTCGGCAGCGTTGTGCGGCTCGAGGATCGACCGGAGCTCGGCGACCAGCGCCGCGTCCGGCGTGGGGACCAGCAGGGAGGCGATGGCCCCGTGGTCGACCCGCAGTCGGCGGGCCAGAGGGAGCGGCTCGCCGCCGCGGGCCTGGCGAAGGGCGGGGAGCAGGATCTTCTCCTCCAGCGCGATGTGCTTGAGGAGCCCGGCGCGGAAGGCCTCGAAGGCCTCCTCGTCGAACGCGCCGGGGCTGGCCATGGAACGCCGGAGGAGAGCATCGAGCCGGGCGTGGTCCTCGGCGAACCAGGAGGTCAGGGGTCCGGGCATGGTAGCTCCCTCAGTGGTGCGGGTGCGGGGCGGGCTCGCCCTG
>DASTPH010000154.1:0-32987 GCA_035762305.1 Anaeromyxobacteraceae bacterium | reverse complement strand
AGGTCGGCGTCGTCGTAGACCACCTCCATGGCCCGCCCGCCCAGGACGTAGGAGGGGCGCACCATCACCGGGTAGCCGATGCGGCTGGCCACCGCGAAGGCCTCCTCGGCGCTCCTGGCCACCCCGTTCTCGGGCTGGCGCAGCCCGAGCTTCACGATGAGGGCGGCGAAGCGCTCTCGGTCCTCGGCGCGGTCGATGGCGTCGGGGCTGGTTCCCAGGATGGGGACCCCGAGCTCGTGGAGCGGCACCGCCAGCTTGAGCGGCGTCTGTCCGCCGTACTGGACGATGAGCCCCTCCGGCTGCTCCTCGTGCACGATCTCCAGCACGTCCTCGAGGGTCAGCGGCTCGAAGTACAGCCGGTCGGAGGTGTCGTAGTCGGTGGAGACCGTCTCCGGGTTGCAGTTGACCATGATGGTCTCGAACCCGGCCTCGCGGAGCGAGAAGGAGGCGTGGACGCAGCAGTAGTCGAACTCGATCCCCTGGCCGATGCGGTTCGGGCCGCCGCCGAGGATCATCACCTTCCGGCGCCTGGTCGGCGCGGCCTCGTCCTCCTCCTCGTAGGTCGAGTAGAGGTAGGGAGTGTAGGCCTCGAACTCGGCGGCGCAGGTGTCCACCCGCTTGAAGACCGGCCGGACCCCGGCCCCCCAGCGGGCCTCGCGCACCTCCCGCTCCTTCCTCCCGGAAAGGGCGGCGATGCGCTTGTCGGAGAAGCCCATCCTCTTGGCCTCGCGCCACGCCTCGGCCGAGCCCGGCATCCCCCGGGCCAGGGTGCCCTCGTGCTCCACGATCACCCGGATCTCCCGCAGGAACCAGGGGTCGATGGCGGAGAGCTGCTCCACCTCCTCCACCGGCATCCCGGCGCGGAAGGCCTCCCCCACCCAGAAGAGGCGGTGGGCGCGCGGCACCCGCACCTCCTCGCGGATGCGGACCTTCTCCGACTCGGTGAAGGGGTCGCCCGGGCGCTTGCCGAGAGGCGACTCCAGGCCGGCCCGGTCGATCTCCAGCCCGCGGATGGCCTTCTGCAGGCTCTCCTGGAAGGTCCGCCCGATGGCCATGACCTCCCCCACCGACTTCATCTGGGTGGTGAGGGTGTCGTCGGCTCCCTTGAACTTCTCGAAGGCGAAGCGGGGGATCTTGGTGACCACGTAGTCGATGGTGGGCTCGAAGCAGGCCGGGGTCTCGCGGGTGATGTCGTTGCGGATCTCGTCCAGCGTGTAGCCCACCGCCAGCTTGGCGGCGATCTTGGCGATGGGGAAGCCGGTGGCCTTGGAGGCGAGCGCCGAGCTGCGCGAGACGCGCGGGTTCATCTCGATGACCACCATGCGGCCGGTCCGGGGGTGGACCCCGAACTGGATGTTGGAGCCCCCGGTGTCGACCCCGATCTCGCGGATGATGCGGATGGAGGCGTCGCGCATCACCTGGTACTCCTTGTCGGTGAGCGTCTGGATGGGCGCCACGGTGATGGAGTCGCCGGTGTGGATCCCCATGGGGTCCACGTTCTCGATGGAGCAGATGATGACCACGTTGTCGTTCCTGTCCCGCATCACCTCCAGCTCGTACTCCTTCCAGCCCAGGATCGATTCCTCGCAGAGGATGGTGTGGACGGGCGACAGGTCCAGCGCCCGCCGCGCCATGGCCTCGAACTCCTCGCGGTTGTAGGCGACCCCGCCCCCCTCTCCGCCCAGGGTGAAGCTGGGGCGGATGATGACCGGGAAGCCGATTGCCTCGGCGACGGCGCGGGCCTCCTTCCAGCTGGCGGCGTAGCCCGACCTGGGCATGTCCACGCCCACGCGCCGCATGGCGTCCTTGAAGAGCTGCCGGTCCTCGGCCTTCTCGATGGCCTGGAGCGATGCGCCGATGAGCTCCACGCGGTGGCGCTCGAGCGCCCCGTTCCGCGCCAGCGCCACCGCCAGGTTCAGGGCCGTCTGCCCGCCCAGGGTGGGCAGGAGCACGTCGGGCTTCTCCCGCGCCAGGATCTGCTCGGCGAACTCGGGGGTGATGGGCTCGACGTAGGTCCGGTCGGCGAAGCCCGGGTCGGTCATCACCGTGGCCGGGTTGGAGTTGAGGAGCACCACCCGGTACCCCTCCTCCTTGAGCGCCTTGCAGGCCTGCGTGCCGGAGTAGTCGAACTCGCAGGCCTGCCCGATGACGATGGGCCCCGAGCCGGTGATCATGATGGTGCGGATGTCGGTGCGGCGCGGCATCGGGGAGCGGACCCTAGCACAACCCCCTGCCGCCGCGGAACGCGACGGATCAGCGTGGCCGGAGCGCTCGCACGGCTGGATCCCGCGGCGCCGCCGCCCCACGGGCCGTAGCGCGGGGGCTCGTCCCCCGCCGACTCGAGCCGCCCGGAACGGGCGGCGAGGCACTTGGGAAGCCTCGGGCTCGTCGGGTTTTCCAGCCGAGTTGGACGCGGAGTGCACACCGGCTGCAGAAGCAGCCTCGCCACCCTTCGGGTGGCTCGGCAGTAAGTAGGGCGGGGCCTTGTACCCCGCCGCCACGGTTTCCAGGCGGGGGACGAGCCCCCGCCCTACCACTCCCGGTGAGCCGAGTCAGATTCGCTACAGCCGCAGCTCCATGTGGATGGCGCCCGGGTGCGGATTCGGGCCGGGCGGCACCTCGACGAACCCCAGCGATCGATAGAGCGCCTGCGCCTCGGTCATGACCGGCAGCGTGTCGAGCCGGACCCGGGCGTAGCCCTCGGCTCGCGCCGCTGCGAGCAGGGCCTCGGCGACCGCGCGCCCCAGCCCCCGGCCGCGGAAGGCCGGCCGCACCCACATCCGCTTCATCTCCGCGGCGCCATCCTCGAGCGGCCGGAGCGCGCCGCAGCCCGCGGGCCGTCCCTCCACCCGCACCAGGAGCAGCCGCCCCCGCGGCGGTACATAGGCGCCCGGGAGCCCCGCCACCTCGGCCTGGAAACCCTGGAAACACAGGTCGACCCCGATGGCGCGCTGGTACTCGAGGAACAGCTCCCGCGCCAGGGCCACGTCCTCGGCCGAGGTGGCCTGCTCGAGGCGCGTCATGGCGGCGGCGTTCCCAGCCGCTCGGCGTTGGCCCGCTGGCGGGCGGCCATCACCGACTCGAGCAGCTTCTTCATCTTCGGGAAGCGTTGGCACAGGGCGAGGATCATCGGCTCCGGGAACCGGACCACCTCGAGCTCGGTCACCGCGCTCACGTCGGCCGTGTGGGGATCGCCGGTGAGGAGGTGGAACTCGCCGAAGAAGGCGCCCTTCTCCAGCGTGCCCAGCTCCACCGCCCCCCCGCCGCGCGGAACCGTGACCCGGGCCAGGCCGTCCCGCACCAGGAAGAACTCCTCGCCCGCCTGGCCGAAGGCGATGACCCGCTCTCCCGGCGAGAAGGTCTGGTGGCGAGAGAGCTTCACTAGGTCGCGCCGCGCCTCGTCGTCCAGCGAGCGGAAGAGGTGATTCTCCTCGACGAAGGCGCTGGCGGCGAGATCCCCCCACACTTCCCGCGCCTCGCTGGCCATGCCGGCGACGCTAGCATAAGCTCCGCGGGCCATGTACGGTCTCGCGGCGCTGCTCGCCCTGGCGCTGGCGCAGGAGCCCCAGCCGGGACCGGAGCAACCGACGCCGCCCCTTCCGGAGAGGCCCTCTCCCCCGGGGACGGGGCGCGCCGGCTCCGCGGAGCCCGCGGAGGGTGAGGGCGCTCGCCCACCGGCGACGACGAAACCCTCTCCCCCTGGGAGAGCGCGCACGGGCGCCGCGGAGCCCGCGGAGGGTGAGGGAGCTCCCCCAACGGAGACGACCGAGCCTTCCGGGGAGACCGGTGTCGCGCCGGCGCAGAAGCCCTCTCCCCCCGGGAGAGGGCGCACGGGCTCCATGGAATCCGTGGAGGGTGAGGGCGCTCGCCGGCCGACCACGACCCCATCCGCTGCGCCGGTCCCGAAGCACGCCGGCACACCCGCTGCGGCCGCCGCGCCGGTCCCGAGCCCCGCCCCGCCCGCCGGTCCAGCCGTCACCAGCCCAGGCCCCGCATCGCCGCCGGCGGGCCGCCCCGAGCCGGCGGCGGCGCCTGCTTCGGAGCGAGCCCAGGTGGCGAGCGCGGCGGCGAAGTTCTTCGACGCGCTGTTGCTCCGGCGCGCCGCCGACCTGACCGCGCTGTCCTCGCCCTCGTTCAGCTTCGACGGGCGCCTCGCCCGCGGCGCCGACGACGTGCGCGCCCGCTGGCTGGAGACCGTGGTCCGCCACGACGGCGCTCCCTACGCCCTCCTGGACCTGGAGGTGCTCCCCGCCGCCGAGGCGCTGGCGCGCTTCGGCAAGCCGCCCCGCCGCGTCGCTGGCCTGGTCCAGCCCGGGACCTGGGTGGCGGCGGCAAACGTATCTGGCCGGCCCACCTTCGTGTTTTTCGCCCGCCAGGGCGGGGTGTGGGTCGCCACGGGGATGCACGATTGAACGCGGCGACCGCCCGGGCACGCCCCGCATGACCCGAAATGGGTAATCCAGTTCTACTGAGTAAACTCCCTAGACTCAGTCTAAGAGCGTAACAAAACCGCGCCGAAACGCGGGCGCTAGGGATTCCGCCGCCTCGCCGTGCGGTACGAGCGCCGCTCTGAGAGTCAGTCCCCACGCACGCGTTCACTTCGGCTGCAAGGGCGCTGCTCCCGCGCTGGGGCTCGCAGGCAAGGCCCTGTACCCGCCGGCTGCGCCCCCGGACCCACACGCGCGGGCCCGGCCACGAGGTCCGCGCGCGGAGGGCGGGCCGGTTCAGCTCAGGCTCTTCGCCATCTCGGCGATGCGGGTGACGCCCTTCTCGATCTGATCGGCGGCGATGGCGAAGCTGAGGCGCATGTACCCGGGCGCGCCGAAGGCCGAGCCGGGCACGGCCGCCACCTTGTGCACGTCGAGGAGGCGGGCTACGAACCGCTCGTCGGTGCCGATGGGCTCCTTCTCGCCCGGAGCCGTCCGCTCCAGGAGCTTGCCGATGTGGGGGAAGACGTAGAACGCGCCGCCGGGATCGAAGCAGCTGATGCCCTCGATCTGGTTCAGCTTGCTCACGATGACCTGGCGCCGCTCGTCGAAGATCTTCCGCATGCGCTCGATCTCGTCGTCGAGCGGCATGGTGAGCGCCGCCAGCGCCCCCTTCTGGGCGATGGAGGTGGGGTTGGAGGTGGAGTTGTCCTGCATCTTCTGCATGGCGGCGATGAGGTCGGCCGGGCCGGCGGTCCAGCCTATGCGCCAGCCGGTCATGGCGTAGGTCTTGGAGCAGCCGTTCACCAGCGCCACCTGCGGCCGCAGGGAGGGCTCGAGGGTGAGCACGTTCTCGAAGCGCCCCTTGTAGACCAGCCGGTCGTAGATGTCGTCGGAGACGATCAGGATCTCCTTGCCGCGGACCTCGGCGATGACGTTCTGGAGGGTGTCGCGGCCGAAGACGGCGCCGGTGGGGTTGGAGGGGCTGTTGACGATCACCGCCCGGGTGCGGGCCGTGAAGGCCTTCTTGATGTCGGCGGCCCGCGGCTCGAATCCGTCCTGGTGGCGGCTGGGCACGATGACCGGAACGCCCTCGGCCAGCCGCACCATGTCGGCGTAGCTCACCCAGTAGGGGGCGAAGATCACCACCTCGTCGCCGGGATTCAGGACCGCCTGGAACAGGTTGAAGAGGGCGTGCTTGGCGCCGCAGCTGATGATGACCTCGGTGGCCTTGTAGGACAGGCCGTGCTGCTGGGCCACCTTGGCGCAGACCGCCTCGCGCAGCTCGGGGATGCCGTTGGTGGGGGTGTACTTGGTGAAGCCCTGGTCGAGCGCCGTCACCGCCGCCTGCTTGATGACCTTGGGGGTGTCGAAGTCCGGCTCGCCGGCGCCGAAGCCCACGACGTCGATGCCCTTGGCCTTGAGCTCCTTCGCCTTGGCGGTGATGGCGAGGGTGGGAGAGGGCCTGACGGCGTCGAGTCGCTTCGCGAGCTTCATCCTGGGCTCCTTGTCGTGCTCCGGCCGCCTCCAGGCGGCGAGGGACGCGGACGATAGCAACTTCGCGGCGGGATGGGAACCGCGCAGCGACTCATGGCCGTGGCCGCACGGGTGGATCCGGCGGCTTCGCCGCCGGCGGGGGACGAGCCCCCGCCCTACGGATATGAGCGTTCACGGGGTCAACGCAACCGAGTGGCGCGATCAGGGCAGCCCAAGCACCGTGAAGGCGATCCAGCTCGCCAGCGCGCCCACCACCGACATCGACAGCCCCCAGATGAGCATGTCGCGGAAGAGCTTGTTCTTGTCGGCGCTGGGGGCTGCGTTGGCGATGAAGACTGCGCCGGTGGTCGAGAGCGGGGAGAGGTCGACCACGAAGCCGCACACGATGATGGAGGAGACGAGGGGCAAGAGCTCTCCGCCCCCGAGCTCCTTGATGAGCGGCCCGGCCATGGGCAGGAAGGCCGGCAGGATGACCCCGGTGGTGCTGGCGTAGGCCGAGACCAGCCCCGCCCAGAACCCCGCCACCAGCGTGACCGTCCCCGGGGTCGACATCTTGGCAATGAGCTTGGCGAAGAGGTCCATCCCCCCCACCGTCCCCATGAGGCTCACCAGCACGGTGACGCCGGTGACCATGAGGATGGTGTTCCAGGGCATGGCCTTGATGGCCTTGCCCTCGTCCACGGCCTTCCCCAGCGAGAGCAGCGCGCCGATGAGGAAGGCGGTGAAGCCGATGTCCAGCTTGAAGAACACGGCGCAGATCACGAGCGCCAGCACGCCGGCGATGGTGGCCAGCTGGGCGCGGTCGAAGGGCTCCACCTTGATGTTGCGGAGCGTCTCGCTCTGGGCCGGGGTGGCCTCGCGCCAGAGGCGAAGCCCGCCGAAGAGGAAATAGGCGAAGACGCTCACCGCGACGTGGACGATGAGCATGTTGAGCCACAGCACCCCGCCCACCCCGGTGAGGCCCTGCTTGGCGAGGAGGTTGGCCGAGATGATGCCCGGGGGCGCCAGCGGCGACATGGCCCCGGCCTGGGCACCGTTGCCGACCACCAGCGCCATGAGCAGGGGGCTGATGCCCACCTCCGCGGCCAGCAGCATGGACGCCGGCGCCAGCAGGGCCGAGATGGTGATCTGTCCCGGGCCGAGCGCCGAGAGGCCGAAGGCCAGCAGGAACAGGACCACCGGCAGCAGGGCCGCCCTCCCCCGCACCGCCTTGACCGCGTACTTGGCCACCTTCTCCAGCGTCCCGTTGGTCTGGGCGATGGCGAAGAGGTAGGTGGTCCCCGCCAGGAGCAGGAACAGGCTGGCCGGGTACCCCTTGACGATGTCGCCCATCTTGACGCCGCCGATGAGGCCGATGACCAGCGCCAGCCCGACGGAAAGCGTGCCGACGTTGAGCGGGGTGACGCAGCTGATGACGATGGCGATGAGCAGCGCGACGAGCGAGATGACGGGGACGTTCATGGTGCCCTCCCGTAATGGCCCTGCGTGAAGGCGACGCCCCTCAGGCCGTCGCCGCCAGGTGCTCCAGGGCGGCCGCCAGCCCGCCCCTCTCGAAAGGAACCTTGGCCAGCCCGAGCCCCATCTCCACGCCCGCCAGGGTCCCGGCCAGCATGAGGTCGTTGAAGTCGCCGAGGTGGCCGATGCGGAAGGCCTTGCCCTTGAGGCGTCCCAGCCCGGTGCCGAGCGACATGTCGAAGCGATCGAGGATCAGCGTGCGCAGGGCGTCGGCGTCGTGGCCGGGCGCCATCATCACCGCGGTCACCGACGCCGAGCACTCCTCGGGCACGAGGCAGACCAGCTCCAGGCCCCAGGCCCGGACCGCCCGCCGGGTGGCCTCGGCGAGCCGGGCGTGACGCGCGAAGACCTTCTCCAGGCCTTGCTCCATCAGCATGGCGATGGCCTCGCGCAGGCCGTAGAGCAGGTTGGTGGCGGGGGTGTAGGGGAAGTAGCCGCGCTGGTTGTCCTTGAGCTGGTTCTCCCAGTCCCAGTAGGACCGCGGCAGCCGGGCCGACTTCGCGGCCTGCAGCGCCTTCGGGCTGACGGCGTTGAAGCCCAGGCCGGGCGGGAGCATGAGCCCCTTCTGCGAGCCGCTGACGCAGACGTCCACCTTCCACTCGTCGTGCCGGTAGTCGATGCACCCCAGCGAGGAGACGGTGTCCACCAGGAACAGCGCCGGGTGGCCGGCGCGGTCGATGGCCTTGCGCACTTCCCCGACCCGGGTGGCGACGCCGGTGGAGGTCTCGTTGTGGACCACGGCCACGGCCTTGAAGGCGTGGCTCCGGTCCTCCCGGAGCTTCTGCTCCACGGTGGCCGGGTCCACGCCGCGGCGCCAGTCGCCCGGGACGAACTCCACCTCGAGGCCCAGCCGCAGCGCCACGTCGCGCCACAGGGTGGCGAAGTGGCCGATGTCGAACATGAGCACCCGGTCCCCCGGCGACAGGCAGTTCACCAGGGCCGCCTCCCAGCTGCCCGTGCCCGAGGACGGATAGACCAGGACCGGTCCGGAGGTCTTGAAGATCTTCCTCAGGCCGTCCAGCACCTCGCGCCCCAGGGCCCCGAACTCCGGCCCGCGGTGGTCGATGGTGGGCTGCGCCAGCGCGCGCAGGATGCGATCCGGCACGTTGGTGGGGCCGGGGATCTGGAGGAAGTGACGACCGCTCCGGGCTGGCATGCGATTCCCTTTCAAATCGTAACGGGGCGTGCCGCCCCGCCCCGTCGAGCCAAGCTCGCCGGGGCCCCACTCCTGCTGCGCTGGAACCTGGCGCGCTTCGGCTTCGCCTCGCGCGCCGTCCAGCGGGAGGAGCCCTGCCCGTCCGAAGGTGGGGAGGGGCCCCTCCCCGACCAGCGTCCACGGATCATGATTCCTCGTTCAGCGGGCCGGTGTGAATCGCCTGGCCACCACCGCCTGCCCCTCGGTCGATAGGGCGACCTGGAAGAGCACCGCCACCCCCTGGGGGGGCGGGTGCCGCGAGACCAGGTACATGGGGCGGCCCAGCAGGTAGGCGCCGGAGCGGACGCCGTCGCCGCCGGCCTCCACCCCGTCCACGGTCAGGGCCCGGACGCCGGGCAGGGCCATGGACGACGAGGCCACCGCGATGGCCAGCGGATCCTGGGCCACCCGGCGCACGCAGTCGGGCGCGTCCTCGTACTCCTCGGTGGGCCCGTAGTCGGCGCCCTCGAGCACGATGCGGCGGAACTCGACCACCGTTCCCCGCCCGCCCGCCTTCCGCTCGGTGACCGGGCGGATCGGCTGGTCCGGCCCGCCCAGCGTCCGCCAGCTCGGGAGCCGGCCCAGGAAGATGTCGCGGAGCTGGGCCCGGCTCACGTTCCGCACCGGGTTCCGGTGGTGGACGAACACCCCCAGGGCGTCGTAGCCCACCACCTCCCAGCGCAGCGGCTCGGCCCGCTCCGCAGCCGAGATCTCCCGCATCACCCCGGCCACGTCGGCGCGGCCGGCGCGGACCGCCTCCAGGCCGGCGTTGGTGCCGAGCCCGCCGATCACGGCGAACGCCACGCCGCGGCGCTCGAGCAGCGGGGCCAGGTCCGGCAGGAGGTAGAGCCCGATGGTGGTGGCGCCTTCGTAGACGAGCCCGGCCGAGCCTGCGCCCCCGCTCTTCGGAGTCGCCACGGTTCCTCCTCGCCCCTCCCACGCCGCCGCGGGGCAGTCTCCCCGGCGGCCGCCCGAAGGCTATACACGCTGCGTCATGACCGGCGTCAACGCCGGCCGGTCCGGAACTTCTGCTTCAGCCCCTCGGCCACGTTGGCGGGCACGAGGCCGGAGACGTCCCCGCCGAAGCTCGCCACCTCGCGCACCAGGCTGCCGGTGACGAAGAAGTAGTCCTCGCCGGTCATGACGAAGACCGACTCGAACTCCGGGTCGAGCTTGCGGTTCATGTTGGCGAGCTGGAACTCGTACTCGAAGTCCGAGACGGCCCGCAGCCCGCGCAGCACGGTGTGGATGCCGCGCTTCTTGGCGTAGTCGACGAGCAGGGTGTCGAAGCTGTCCACCTCCACCCGCGGGTCCCGCCCCAGCGCCTCCAGGATCAGCTCGCGCCGCTCCTCCAGTGTGAAGAGCGCCTTCTTGGCCGGGTTGTTGGCCACCGCCACCACCAGCCCGTCGAAGAGCTTGAGCCCGCGCTGGATCAGGGAGACGTGCCCGTTGGTGAGGGGATCGAAGCTGCCCGGGTAGATGGCGAGGCGCGGCATGGGGGCGGCAGTATCCCTCACTCCAGCCGGTAGATCGAGATCCCGGTGCCGCCGTAGGCGCGGCGGTCGGCGAGCCTGAGTCGCCCGTGGCGCTCCGCCGGCGGGCGCCGGCGGTCATGCTCGGCCACCGCCACCGCGCCGGGAGCCAGCAGCGGGTCGAGCGCCGAGAGCGCCCGGTCCGGCCCGTCGGCGTAGGGCGGGTCGAGGAAGGCGACGTCGAAGGCGCCGCGGGGGAGATGCCCCAGCGCCTCCTCCACCCGCTCGCGCCGCACCTCCACCCGCTCGGCGAACCCGCAGGCCAGGGCGTTGCGCCGGAGCGCCTCCGCCGTCGTCGGGTCCTCCTCCACGCAGGTGGCCCGCTCGCACCCGCGCGAGAGGGCCTCGAGGGCCATGGCGCCGCTCCCGGCGTAGAGGTCCAGCACCCGCCCGCCCTGGAAGAACTGGCCGAGCAGGTTCATCACCGCGCCCCGCACCTTGTCCCCGGTGGGACGCGTGGCGAGCCCCGGCGGCGCGATCAGCCTGCGGCCGCGGGCCGTTCCGGCCACGATGCGCACGGCCTATTCCTCCAGCCGCGCCCGCAGCGAGGCGGCCACCGCGGCGGAGCTCCCCCGGCGCCCCAGCCGCTCGACCAGCGCCGCCACCTCCTCGTAGGCCAGCGCCTCCGGGCGGTCCCCCATCTCCGGCGGCGCTGGGCGCTCGCCGGGGCGGGCCAGCGGCGGGGCCTCGCCCTCCCCCGGCCGGCCGGCCGCCCGCGCCGCGGCGGCCGCGGCGGCCCCCCCGTCCTCGCAGGCGAGGAGCGGCGAGGCGGCCAGGACCTCCAGCAGCCCGGACGTCACCGGCCCGCGGCGGATGACCGGCGTCCCCTCGGCCCAGCCGCACAGCTCGGCCAGCTGCCGGGCCTGGCCCCGCTCCTCCACAGCGCTCCGCGGCAGCGGGAAATGGGCCCCCACCGCGTCCAGCGAGAGGCCGGACTCGGCCAGCTCCTCGAGGAGCGCCGCCGCCGGGCCCGGGGTGGCGCGCCCCGACTCCAGCGGCAAGATCCCCTCCACGCCGATCTCGCGCTCCCGCGCCGCCTGGGCCGCCCGCGCCACGGCGGCGACCCGGCCCCCCTCTGGGACGGCGGAGAGGTCCAGCACCAGGTGGGTGAGCCCGGCCTCGACCAGGCGGAAGGCCTCGCGGCGGGCCCGCTCCACCTCGCCGTCGGACCCGGCGCCGAGCGCGACCGTCGCGGAGAGCACCACCGGGAGGCGCGGCGCGAACTCGTCGGCGGCGCGGACCACCGCCGCGAACCAGTGATCGGGGCGCTCCCCTTCCGGAAGCTCGAGGCCGATGGCGGCCGAGAGCTCCGCCGCGGCCACCAGCGCCGCCCGGGCCACCTCCGGCGCCGGTGCCATCACCAGCGGGAAGGGGCCGCCGGCCGCCACCCGGACCGCCGCCAGATCGCGCAGCGACAGCGGGCAGGCGGCGCTGCGCGGGGGGAGCCTGGCCACCACCGTGGCAGGGCGGAAGGCCAGCGGGGCGTCGGAGGCGAGGCGGATCAATGGGAGTGGACGTCGTAGAGGTGGGCGTACTCGGCCGACTCGATCTGGAGCGTGGTGTGGTCGATGCCGCAGGCGCGGCGCAGGCGGGACTTCACCTCGTCGAGGATGCGGTCGTTCTGCCCGATGGAAACGGTCCCCACCACCAGGTGCGCCGAGAGGGCGTAGGAACCGCTGGAGATGGTCCAGATGTGGAGGTCGTGCACCGCCACCACGCCGGGGGCCTGCTCCATGAGCCGGCACACCGCCGCCACGTCCAGGTGGGCCGGCACCGATTCCATGAGGATGTCGGTGATCTCCAGCACCAGTCGCAGCGCCCCCCAGAGGATGAGCAGGGCGATGAGGAGCGACAGCGCCGGGTCGAGCCACTGTAGCGACGGGTTCAGCCACATGGCGAGCGCCGCTCCCAGCACCGCCACCGAGGAGATGGCGTCGCCGAGGACGTGCAGGAAGGCCGAGCGCGCGTTCAGGCTGTGGTCGTGGCGCAGCCAGGCCAGCACCAGCAGGTTCCCCCCCAGGCCCACCGCCGCCACCCCGGCCATGAGCCCCACCCCCACGGCGTGGTGCGGATGGCGCAGTCGATCCACCGCCTCCCAGCCGATCCAGCCCACCAGGCCGACCAGCGCCGCCACGTTGATCTGGGCCGCCAGCACCTCGGCCCGCCGGTACCCGTAGGTGCGCTTCTCGTCCGCGGGCCGCGACCCCAGCCGGATGGCCACCAGGGCCAGGGCCAGCGCCGCCACGTCGGTGAGCATGTGGCCGGCGTCGGAAATGAGGGCCAGCGAGCTCGCCAGCCAGCCGCCCACCGCCTCGGTCAGCATGATGGCCGCGGTCACCCCGAGCGACAGGGCCATCCGCCGCGCCCGCCCCCCGTCGGCTCCGTGAGCGTGCAGGGCGTGCTCGGCGGCGTGCTCGTCGCCGTGGTGGTGGTCGCCGCCGCCGTGCCCGGGCATCCCGTCGCCTCGCTTCGGCCGCAGTCTACGCCAGATCGCCGCGAGGGTGCCGGCCCCGCCCCCGGTGGCGCCGTTTCCGGGATCGGCGCCTGTGGTCGTGCTGCTCCGCAGAGGTCATGAGAGGACCTTGCCTGCCTGCTCCGCAGCACTCGCGGGGAAGGCCCCGTGCCTTGCATGAGAAGCGGCAAGGCACGGGCCCTCCCCGGGGGCCCGACCGAGAGGCGGGGCGCCGCCTCCCCCGGACCCCCACCCGCGTGGCGTGCCACCCGGGTGGCTTGGGATTTCTGGCGCGCGCCACTAGGATCCGCCCGCCATGGCGGGGCGTCAGGGGCAGGCGCGCGCGAGCGACGGGACGCGGCTGTGGTGGCATGCCTCCGGCGCCGGGTCGCCGGCGGTGGCGCTCACGGACGGCATCGCCTGCGCCGGCTTCATCTGGAAGCACCTCGAGCCGGCGCTGGCCCGGTCGTGGCGGGTGATCCGCTGGAACTACCGCGGCCACGGCCGGAGCGATCCGCCCCGCGATGCCTCCCGGGTGGAGGTGGAGGACCATGCCCGCGACCTGCTCGCGGTCCTCGATGCCGCCGGCGAGCGGCGGGCGGTGCTGGCCGGCCATTCCATGGGGGTGCAGGTGGTGCTGGAGGCCCACCGCCAGGCCCCGCAGCGGGTGGCGGGCCTCCTGCTCGTCTGCGGCAGCCCCGGGCACCTCCTCGACACCTTCCACGACTCCAGCCTGCTCAGCCACGCCTTCCCTTACCTGCGCGCCCTGGTGGAGGCCTTCCCGGAAGCAGCGCGCTGGGTCTTCCGGCGCCTCGTGCCCACCGAGCTCGCCTACCAGCTCGGAAGCCGCCTCGAGACCAATCACCGCCTGGTCCGGCGCGAGGACCTCTTCCCCTACCTGGACGAGGTCTCGGCCATGGACCCGACGCTCTTCGTGCGCATGCTGGAGGCCGCCTCCCGCCACGACGCCGAGCCGCACCTCCCCGAGGTGGACGTCCCTGCCCTGGTGGTGGCCGGCGAGGCCGACACCTGGACTCCCTACTGGCTGTCCCAGCGCATGGCCGCCGCCATCCGCGGCGCCGAGCTCCTGGTCCTCCGCGGCGGCAGCCACGTGGGGCCGCTCGAGCACCCGGAGCTCCTGGCGCTGAGGGTGGAGTCGTTCCTGCGCCGCCGCGTCTCCGCCGGGCCCGAGCGCCCCCGGCGGCCGCGTTCCCGTCCGCGCCGCACCAGGAGGCGCGCCTGAGGCATCCGAGGGACGGCGTGAGGCCGGCCCGGGGGCGCGCCCTCGCCGCCGCGGCCGCGTTGCTCCTTTGCGCAGCGGCCGGTGCCCCGGGATACGCCGGGGCCCAGGGCTACGACCCCAGCTTCCGCTGGCGCACCCTCTCGACGCCGCGCTTCCGGGTCCACTTCCACCAGGGCGAGGAGGCGCTGGCCCGCCGCGTGGCCGGCGCCGCCGAGCGGGCCCACGAGCTGCTCTCGCCCTGGCTCCGCCACGACCCCGGCCTCACCCACATCGTGCTCTCCGACGACTCGGACGACGCCAATGGGTCGGCCACGCCCGTACCCTACAACACGGTGCGCCTCTACGCGGTGGCCCCCGACTCGCTCTCCGAGCTGAACGACTCCAGCGACTGGGTGTGGCAGCTCGTGGCCCACGAGTACACCCACATCCTCCACCTCGACACGGTGGCGGGGATCCCGGCGGCGGTGAACTCGGTGCTCGGGAAGCTCTGGGTCCCGAACGCCCTGGTGCCGCCCTGGATCATCGAGGGCCTGGCGGTGCTCGACGAGGACGTGCCCGGGCGCGGCCGCAACTCGAGCGCCCTCTTCGACATGTACGCCCGGGCCATGGTGCTCGAGGGGGGCCTCTTCCGCCTGGAGGTGGCTTCCAACCAGCCGCTGGAGTGGCCGCTCGGCAACGCCTGGTACCTCCTCGGCGGCCGCTTCCTCGGCTGGGTCGAGGCGCGCTACGGGCCGGCCGCCCTGGCGGACTTCTCCCACGACCAGGCGGGCTGGGTCTGGCCCTACGCGGTGGGGGTGGTGGCAGAGCGCCACCTCGGCGGGAAGGACTTCCGCGCCCTGTGGGCCGAGTTCGCCGAGGCGCTCGAGGCGCGCTACGCCGCCCAGCTGGCCGAGGTCCGCGCCCGCCCGGTGACCCAGGCGCGCTGGCTCACCCGCCGCGGCGGCCGGGTGGCCCACCCTCGCTGGTCGCCGGGCGGCTCCTTCCTCGTCTACTTCGACCGCGGCCTCGAGGAGCGCCCCGGGCTGCGCCAGGTCACCTTCGAAGGCCGCGACCTGGGCCGGGTGGTCCGGATCGAGGCCAACGGGGCGCTGGCGCTGCGCTCGGCGCGGGAGGCGGTGGTCGCCGAAACCGACGTCTGGCACCAGTACCGCCTCTACGACGACCTGTACCTGGTGGACCTCGAAACCGGCTGCAAGCGCCGCCTCACCGACGGTGAGCGGGCCACCGACCCCGACCTCGGTTCCGACGGCGCCACCGTGGTCTACGTGGCCCGGACCGGCCCCGGCGAGATGGCCCTCAAGCGGCTCCGGCTCGACGGCGGCGAGCCCGAGGTCCTGTTCCAGCGCCCCGGGGCGCAGATCTACCTGCCGCGCCTCTCGCCCGACGGGCGCCGGGTGGCCTTCGAGCTCCAGGAGGGCGGGCGCCGCGACGTGGTGGTCCTCGAGGAGGGACGCCTCGAGCGCGTCACCGACGACGACGCCATCGACGTCTCCCCGTCCTGGGGCCCCGACGGCCGGCTGTACTTCTCGAGCGACCGGAGCGGCGTCTACGACGTCTACGCTCGCGAGCCCGACGGCAGGCTGCGCCAGGTGACCAACGTCGAGACTGGCGCCCTCGAGCCCCAGGTCTCGCCCGACGGCCACTGGCTGGCCTTCGTCTCCTACTCGCGGGCCGGCTACGACCTGGCTCTGGCCCCGCTCGATCCGGACACCTGGCTCGAGCCGGCCCCGGCGGCGCCGCGCCCGCCGGGCGTGGAATACGACCGCGCCTTCTCCGGCGAGGTTCGCGGCTACGACCCGTTCCCGACGCTCGGGCCCGCCTTCTGGATCCCGGCCCTCGCCGCCGACGCCGCCGGGACGGCCCTGGGCGCCTTCACCGCCGGTCAGGACGTGGTCCTGCTGCACTCATGGGCCCTGCAGGCGTTCTACAGCTTGAAGGGGCAGGACCTGGACTACTCCGCGGCCTACCTGGGCCAGTGGAGCTATCCGTACCTCACGCTCTCGTCCAGCCGGTGGCTGGTGGAGACCCCGGACGAGACCGGCCGGCTCATGAACGCGTGGATGCCGGCCCAGGTGCAGCTCGGTTTCCCGGTCACCAAGCTCGAGCGCGCCTTCCTGGCCACCGTTGGATGGCGCGGCATCCTCTACCACACGCGCGGACCGGAGCCCGAGCCAGCCGACCCCACTGCCTTCCGCGACGGCTTCCGGTCCGAGCTCTCGCTGGGCCTCGCCTACAGCGACGCGCGGCGCTTCGTCCACTCCATCTCCGCCGAGGAAGGGCGGGTGCTCTCGCTCCGGCTCGCCTACGCCGGGCCGGGCCTGGGCAGCGACTGGAGCTACACCTACGGCAAGGCCTCCTGGACCGAGTACCTGCGCCTGCCGCCCTTCCGGCACGTGGTGCTGGGGCTGCACCTGTCGGGCGGGGCCGCCACCGAGGCCTTTCCGGGCACGACCCCGTTCACGCTGGGCGGCATCCCGGCTCCCGATCTGCTGGGCACTCTCCTGGCCGCGGTGGGCTTCGGCTCGTTCGGCTCCCTCGCCGACCAGCTGCGCGGCTACCCGTCCGGCTTCCTCGGGGGCACTCGCCTCCTCTCCGGAACCGCCGAGCTGCGCTTCCCCATCCTGGCGCCCGAGTGGGGCTATTCCACCTGGCCGGCCATGCTGCGGCGCCTGAGCGGCGCCGTGTTCCTGGACGCCGGCTCCGCCTGGACGCCGGGGGCGTCCACGGCTGCGCCGCCGCCGCACTGGTACGAGAGGCTGCGCTTCGGCACCGGCGCCGAGGCGCGGCTGGAGCTGGTGCTCGGCTACCGGCTGGTGCTCGACCTCCGCCTCGGCGTGGCGCAGGGTCTCGGCAAGCTCCTCGCGAGCCCGCGGCCGGCCGACCCCTGGGCGGAGACGCAGGTCTACGCCACGGTGGCGCAGAGCTTCTGATGCATGAATCCGCTATGCTGCGGGTCCGCCGCCGGCCGTCCGGCCGGGGATGACCCTTCTCGGGAAAAGAGAGGCGCCATGTCGAAGGTCGACGAGATGGTGGACGTGCTGCGGCACTGGCAGTCGCTGGAGCGCAAGGCGATGAACGACACGGCCGAGATCATGGAGAAGACCTCGAGCTCGCTCATCCGCATCATCATGGAGATCATCCGGCACGACTCGCTCATGCACCACCGGGTGCAGCAGTTCCTCATCGACAGCGTGACCAAGGAATCGGTCACGGTCACCCGCGACGACATCTCGGCGGTGTGGGACGCCCTGAAGGCCCACGACCAGGCCGAGCGCGAGACCATCCGGATGGCCGAGGAGCTCCGCCGGAGGGCGTGGACCGCGGTGCAGAAGGTGATGCTCGACTACCTCCTCAAGGAGGAGAGCAAGCACGACGCCCTCATCGCGAACTTGGACGACCTCAAGAAGGAGCTGGGGCGCGCGTCGGGGGCCTAAAGAGGCGCCGCGTCCCGGCGCGCCGTCCGGCGCGCTTGCCGCAGCCCTCGCCGGGGTGCTAGAACGCCCGCGTTTCGCCGACATAGCTCAGCCGGTAGAGCAGCTGATTCGTAATCAGCAGGTCCCCAGTTCGAGTCTGGGTGTCGGCTCCAGATTCTCAAGAGGTACGCGGCGAGGCCCCGCTTACTGCCTCGTGAAGATGAAGGCGAGCGGGTTCGGGAGGCTCTCGGCGCTGCAAGCGGTGGTGGCCGATACCTGCGTGGCCGTCATCGTCCCTCCGGCTGTCGTCGGGACGGAGGTGTATGTCCATGTCCCCGTGTCGGTGGCGGCCTCCCCGCAGACGTTCCTGGCGAACAGCGCCGTGGAGAGGGCTGCGCAAGCGGCGGTGCTCGGCGTGCAGGTCAAGACGCCAGAGCCCGTGGCGATCACGGTTCCGGCAGCTGGATACGATTGGTTGTAGAACTCGGCGATGGTGCACGAGGAGTCCGCCATGGCGAGGGTCGCCGCGTAGCCGTCGGGCGTGATCAGCTTCCAGGTTCTCCCGGCGGCGAGGCGCGGGGCCAGCGACGCCGGGCCGGGACCCCCTCCACACTGGACCTCGGTGATGGCCCACGTCCCGGCCAGCGCGCCGAGGGTGGTGACGTCGTCCTTGCCGCCGCATGCGAGCAACTGAGCGATGACGGCCACTGCCACTGGTATGCGCCTCATAGTGAATTACCTCCCGTGAACATGATGTCAGACGGCGATACGGCGCTGCCGCCGGGCTTCTGGGTCCCCGCCAATGGGGTACGCGATCGTGATGGCTTGGGGCGAAGATCACGCGTTGGGGGCGGCCGGGGGTAACTGCTGCACTCCCCGTCCCCTGGCGACGACTCACTCATGCGTGCGGCGGCCGCTGAGCGTCGGGCCAGGCCCGTGCGGTCGAGCGCGGCCCGGGGCGCCGGAGGAGGCCTTCCTTTGCCTCCGTGCCGTCGGCCGGATCACGGCTCCCTCGACGGCCGCTCGCGCGCGCGGGCGGGGGCGCTCAAGCGCAGCGCGGGGACCACCAGCACCGCCCAGGCGGTCACGGCGCCGGTGAAGGCCATCCCGGCGACGGAGAGCCAGCTCGCGACGTGCGAGCGATCGATCCCCGCCAGGATCCGGCCGCCGAAGGCGGCGGCGAGGAGCGCGGCCATGACGCGCAGCGATCGCGGGCTGGCGACCAGGCGGTCCTCGCGCCCGCCGTGCGAGAGGGCCACGTGCGTGGCCACCGCCAGGGCCAGCTGGGCGAAGCCGCCCACGAAGAGCACGTGCAGCGCCGCGCCCCGCAGGCGCGGGACCATCGCTCCCATCCAGAAGCCCAGGGGCACGAGCCACGCCCCGAGCCACACCAGCCAGCGGTGCAGGCCGCGGACGGTGGGCGGCCGGTGGATCCGCGCCACCAGGAGCAGGACCGCGCTCGCGACCGCGGCGCGGAGGCCCACCCCGAGCCGGTAGTCGAGGAGCGACTCCACCGGGAACGAGGCGAAGAAGGCCAGGGCGGCGAGGAGGTGCCAGGCCAGGGCGCGGCGGCGCGTCGCAGGGTCCGACGCTTCCGTCGCCGCCTCGCCTCGCGTGAGCTGCGGGACGAGGAAGCCGCCCACCCCGAGTACCAGGCCCGCCACCAGGCCCTGCACCAGGAGCCCGCGCCCGATGGTCCACGCCAGCGGTACCCCGCTCGCGACGGGCGGGGCCGCGGCGGCGAGCACCGCCCCCGCCGCCCCGGCCGCGAGCGAAACCGGGACCCAGACGAACACGGCCGGGACCGCCTCGCGGGCCGACCCGCGCCGCAGGCGCCGGAGCGTGAAGGTCAGGACGATGGCCACCAGCGCCAGCCAGGCCGCGTACGGGAACATCCCCTCGTCGAGCCACGCCCCCGTCACCGCCGCGACCGGAAGCACCACCGCGGCCGCGAGCTCCCAGCCGGCGGGCGGGGGGGTGCCGGTACGTCGCGGGACGAAGGTGAAGAGGAACCCGACCACGAAGCAGGTCAGGAAGCCCTGGATCTGCGCGATGGAGTGGAAGAGCGCGAGCGAGCCACCCCCGGCGCCGCGGAAGACGAACGGCAGCACCGCGAAGACGCCGAGCGCCGCGCCGATCGGGAAGAGGATCCGGTAGGGCTCCCGCCGCCACGGGTGCGCCGGCATGTGCGGCGCCGACGCCACAGGCCAACATCATCTCATCTTTCGCCTCGGCGGCCTCCGGGCCCGTTGGGGTGGGTGCCTCGAATGACTAGGTCATGCGGTCACCCCTCTAAGGGATGGCGCTGGGGGTCGATCAGGCGTATGCCTGACCTCGCCAGCGCGGCCGAATGAGCGCCCGGGATGCCGACACGCAACCACCTGGGACCACAGGGGAATCGCCGGCGGCCCGAATTGACCGGGAGGGGACCGGGGCTTACCCTCGCCGCGGCTCCCCTGCCCCACCACCGCGACGGAGGACCGCCATGCGTGCGATGAAGCGGGATCCGCTCTCCAAGGAAACCAAGACCAGCGCCTACCAGGAGGCGATGGAGACCTTCCACCGGGCCGCGGATCTGGTAGCCCTCCACCCGCGGGTGCGCCTCGAGCTGGAGGAGCCGGACTTCGAGCACATCTTCTACCTCACCATCGACGTGCGCGATCGGCTGGTGCCGCTGGCGCCGGAGGACGAGGCGAGCTTCAGGGACCTGCCCGCCTCCTCGGTGAAGGCCGCCGAGGCGCTCGAGCCCCTCGCCAACGGCAACTTCCTCCTGCACCGGCGTGCCTTGCTCTCGGCCGACATCACCATGCGCGACGGCACCATCCGCATCCCCAAGCGCGGCCTCTTCCGCATCAAGAAGGGCGGCCCCAAGAAGTTCAAGGCCTACCGCATCCAGCACAACCAGGTGCGCGGCCCCTACAAGGGCGGGATCCGCTACCACAAGGACGTCTCGCTCGACCTCTTCAAGACCCTGGCCGCGGAGATGACCTGGAAGACCGCCATCGCCGACATCCCCTTCGGCGGCGGCAAGGGCGGCATCCGGGTGGACCCCCACGCCTACTCGCGCGAGGAGATGGAGCACCTCACCCTGCGCTACGTGTACAAGTTCAAGAACTTCATGGGGCCGAACCTGGACATCCCGGCCCCGGACGTCGGCACCAACGGCGAGACCATGGCCATCATGATGCGCCAGTACACCGACGGCGAGCGGGAGCGGCACTCCATGCGCGGCGTGGTCACCGGCAAGGACGTGCGCGTCGGCGGGTCGGAGGGGCGGCTCAAGGCCACCGGTCAGGGCGTGGTCTACTGCCTGGAGGACTGGGCCAAGGAGCGCGACTTCTCGATCAAGGGAGCGCGCGTCATCATCCAGGGCTTCGGAAACGTGGGACGGGCCGCCGCCGAGATCCTGCACGGCATGGGCGCGAAGATCGTGGCCGTGAGCGACGCCTACGGCACGATCCACATGGACTCGGGCATCGACATCCCGGCCCTCACCGCCTTCGTGTTCGAGAACCCCGACAACCTGAAGCGGACCGTGGACGGCTTCCCGGGCGCCACGCCGATGGCCAGGTCGGACTTCTGGTTCGTGGACGCCGACATCGCCATCCCGGCGGCGCTGGGGGGCGAGATCGACGGCCAGGTCGCCGAGCGCATGAAGGTGAAGGTGGTGGCCGAGGGCGCCAACGGCCCGACCACGCTGGACGGCGACCGGGTGCTGGCGGCCCGCAAGATCGACGTCATTCCGGACATCATCGCCAACGCCGGCGGCGTGACCGTGTCGTACTACGAGTGGCTGCAGAACCAGCGCATGGAGCACTGGACCGAGCAGGAGGTGCTCGCTCGCCTGGAGCGGGCCATCAAGTCGAACTACGCGGTGATCCGCGACATCGCCCGCGACAAGCCCCAGAGGACCTCCATGCACGACTCGAAGCGCTTCTGCATCGGGCGCCAGGTGGACATGCGGGTCGCGGCCATGGTGCTGGCGTTGAAGCGGATCGAGGCGCACTACCTCATCGAGGGGTTCAGCAACTGAGATGGGGGGGCTTGCTGCCCCCCCATTTCCCCCCGCTCGCTCCGGGCAGGCTCATCCGCCTGCCCCTGCGCTCGCGGATCACTGCCGCGCTGGAACATGGCGCGCTTCGGCTTCGCCTCGCGCGCCGTCCAGCGAGGAGGGGGCGCTGCCCCTCCCCAGCTTCGCTGGGGCCCCACCCCCGCTCATCCCGGACGGGGCGCTGACGTTCGGTGACGGCGGCACTAGGGTGCTGGCGCTGAACCTCTCACCCGTGGAGGGATTCCCGTGCCCAATCCGTTCGTCCACATCGAGCTGGCCACCGACGACGTCGCCGGGGCCAAGGCGTTCTACTCCAACCTCTTCGGCTGGAAGCTGACCGACACGCCCATGGACTACACGCTCCTCGACACCGGCACGCCACCCGGGGGCGGCATCTTCAAGCGCCCGCCCGAGGCTCCCGCCGGCTGGTCGGTCTACGTCGGAGTGCCCGACGCCGCCGCCACCCTGGAGAAGGCGAAGGGGCTCGGCGCCATGGTGTTGACGGAACGGACGCTCATCTCGCCCGAGTTCGGCCACTTCGCGGTCTTCCGGGACCCCACCGGCTGCGTCATCTGCCTCCACGAGGCCGGGCCCATGCCGAAGAAGAAGGCGCGGCCCGCCAAGAAGGCCGCCAGGAAGGCCCGGGGCGCGAGGCGCAAGGGCCGGCGGTAGCAAGCTCGGCCGCTCCCTCGATCAATCGATAGCGTTCTCACCCGTTCGGAGCCGGCAGGTCGTTCAGCCGGCGCTTCAGATTCAGACGTCGTCCCCGCACACCGCCGGCAAAAAGGCGTCGCGGCGCGAGGCGAGCAGCCGGCCCACCGCCGGGAGCGTGCGCCGGTAGGCCCACAGGCCGACCGACCCCAGGAGGGCCCAGGCCGCCGGGACCAGCCACGGGCTCTCGAGCCGCAGTGCCAGGAGCACCGGGACCGCGAAGAGGCCGCTCAGGCCGGAGACGATGGCCATGCCGGCGAGGCCCGAGAGCCAGGAGAAGCCGGCGTTGCGCTGCACGGTGAACGGGGCGGCGCGCGGGTTCATCACCGAGACCAAGTTCCCCAGGGCGTAGCACGCCGGGGCCATGCCCAGGTGGAGCGCCGCCGCCGCGGCGAGGGCCCAGGCGGGCACCCCGCCCCCCACCGCCAGCATGAGCGCGGCGGTGGCGGCGTAGACCGCGGTCGAGACCGCCTGCAGGGCGAGGTTCTTCGCCAGCAGCACCTCCGAGAGGTCGAGCGGCGCCAGGAACAGCCCGCGCGCGCCACCCCGGTCCCAGCCGAAGGCGTTGAGCCAGAACACCTGCATGCTCATGTGCGTGTAGAGCCCGAAGCCGATGAGCGGGAGGGCTCGCACCACCTCGCCGGCCTCCTCTGGGATGCGCGGCGACAGCTTCCAGGCCACGAGCGTCCCCAGCGCCGGGACCACGAGCGACGAGACGCGGACCAGCGGGTGCCGCACGAGGTACTTCCCTTCCTTCTCGACCAGCGCCGAGAAACGGCCGCGCCAGGGGCCGATCTTCCAGCCGTCTCCCGGGCGCGCCGCGCCGGTCTCGCCTCCGCTGCCCCCGGAGAGGGCCGCGCCCAGCGCCAGCCGGAAGGCCATCCAGCCGGTGGCCGCTCCGCCCAGTGCCAGGGCTGCCATCCAGGGAAGCGCCGCCGCCGGCTGGCCGCCGTAGAGGCCGCGGGCGGCCCGGGTGGCGAGGGCCGCCGGCCAGCCCACCCATTCGAGGATCCGGAGCCACGGCAGGAGATGGCGCAACGCCCCGCCACCCCTGGGCGAGCCGACGACGTAAAGGCCCAGGCCGACGCCGCCGGCCACCGCCAGGCCGAGCAGGATCTCGCGAACCCAGCGTCGCCGCGACAGCAGCGCCAGCACCTCGTGCAGGAGCGCCACCAGCAACACCGTGGCCGCCGCGAAGAGGAGGAGGTCGAGCCCCAGGCCGAGGAGCCAGAGGCCGGGGCGCCCCACCGCGGCGCCGCCCAGGATGCCACCCAGGAGCAGCGCCCACAGGAGACCCACCGGGTCGCCGGCAAGGGAGCTCCCGATTCCGAAGAGCCACACCCGTCCCGCCGGCAGCGGATAGACCAAGAAGCGCTTGAGGTCGATCCCCTCCCGTTCGGAGAGCGCCAGGCTCACGGCGGTCCAGGCCTGCCACAGCCCGAAGAACATCGCGGCGAGCGCGATCTCGAGCTGGCGGCCGGGGGCCTGGCGGGTGAGCCGCCAGCTCCCGGCGCCGATGAGGCCGGCGAGCGCCAGGCCGATGGGGATCGTCACCAGGAAGAGCACGCCCAGGGCGATGCCCTCGGCGAAGCGGCCCTGACCTCGCAGGCGCCGCCAGAAGAGGCGCGCCCGGAGCTCGGCCAGCGCCAGGAAGGCCCGCGTCACGCCGCCCCGCCGAGCCAGGACAGCCGGTGGGCCCCGTTGCGCTCCTCGCCCACCGCGCGGATGAAGGTCTCCTCGAGGGTCCCCGAGGCCCTCACCTCGTCGAGCGTGCCCTGCAGCACCAGCCGCCCCTGGTGGATGATGCCCACGTGGGTGACCAGGCGCTCCACCACCTCCAGCACGTGGCTGGTGAGGAAAATGGTCATGGCGCCGCCCGACACCAGGCCCTGCAGCATCGCGCGGATGCCGGCCACCGCCAGCGCGTCGATGCCCTCGAAGGGCTCGTCGAGAAACAGCAAGCGCGGCCCGTGGATGAGGGCGCAGCCCAGGGCCAGCTTCTTCTTCATGCCGTGGCTGTAGTCTTGGACCAGCTTCCCGCCGTCCTGGGTCAGCTCCAAGGCCTCGAGCAGCTCCTCGCCGCGCCGGGCCGCGACGGGCCGCGGGAGCCCGTACAGCTGGCCGTGGATGCGCAGCTGCTCGGCGCCGGAGAGGCGCTCGAAGAGCGCGAGGCCGTCGGGGACCACGCCCACGGCGGCCTTCACCGCCAGCGGATCCCGGAACAGGTCGTGCCCCAGCACCCGCGCCTCGCCGGCGCTGGGGGCGAGGAGCCCGGTCAGCATCTTGATGGTGGTGCTCTTGCCGGCGCCGTTCGGTCCCAGGAAGCCGTAGAACGCCCCCCGGGGCACGCGCAGCCCGAGGTCCGCCACCGCCGCCTTGCCGTCGAAGAGGCGGGTCAGGCCGCGGGTCTCGATGGCGAGCACCCCGATCCGCTAACACCGACCCCGCCCGGGAGCAACCGGCGCGGCCGGGGGACGCCGCGCCATGGCCTCGTCAATGGTAGGTGGCGAGGCCGCCGGGCGCGGCCTCGAAGTAGAGGAAGCGGACCCCCATCCCGTGGACGGCGGCGTGGGTGGGCGCCTCGGCCGCCGTCCGGCCCAGGAGGTGGCACACGTAGCGCACCTCGCCCACGGCGCTCATCTCGCCGCCCTGCGAAGGGAAGGTGACCCGAACCTGCGAGCCGAGCGGCTGGGGGTCGCGGGTCTCCACGAACAGGCCGCCCTCGGAGATGTTGCGGGCCACTCCCAGCGCCCCGCCACCGTCGCCCTCGATCCACACCGGGAAGATCTTGTCGAGGCGCGGAGCCGCCCGGCGCTCGGGCTTCTTGCCAGCCTCGGCTCCGGTCGCCACGTCTCGCAGGAACTTGAGCATCTCGCCTCCGACGGCCGCGATGCCCGCACCCTAGGCGAGTACGATGATGTAGTCAAAAAAGCTACCTCAACCTACCAGGCACCACGTGTGATCTCAACGGGTTGTAACCCGAACGTGGGACGACTCGGACCGATCCTGGAGCTAGACCGACTACACGAGCGGCGGGTGAGAATGACGGCACGCTTCCGGGAGGTCCACCTTGCGCATTTTTGCCGCCGCTCTGCTCACCGCCGCCCTCGCCCCCGCCCTCTCCCGCGCCGACGAGCGCTTCGCATCGCTGAAGCAGCGCGCCGAGAGACTGGAGAGCCTGCCCGGCTTCCTGGAGCGCTTCGTCGGCACTTGCAAGGACGCCTTCGAGCGCCGGGCCTGCGAGCAGAACGTGCGGCAGTCGCGGCGGGCCTTCGAGGGCAAGACCCTGGTCACCACCGTCTCGGCGGCCGACCTGGCGCGCGCCGAGTCGGACGGAAGCCACTTCCGCATCGTGCTCACCCCGTTCATCGACGGCGGCGGCGGCTACGCCCTCACCCACGGCGAGCCGGTGGGGCAGGACACGCAGGGCCGCCCCCGCATCGGCTTCGTGGTCCTGCAGGGCGAGCTCAAGCCCGGCACGGCCGAGCTGGACTTCCGCAGCCCGTTCCGCACCGGCTTCGTGGAGATGGAGGTGGTCTTCCGGGCCGAGGGGACCTGGAAGATGCGGCGCCCCGACGGCGGGTACTACGAGGGCGTGCGAGCCCGCTTCCTGGGCGTGCGCCTGCTCGACCAGCGCACCGGCGACGAGATCGCGTCCCGGGTGATGTAGCGACGAGCCGCTGCCCCGCGTCCGCCGGGTGGTAGGGCGGGGCCTTGCGCCCCGCCGGCAATCCGCGTCTTCCAGGCGGGGGACGAGCCCCCGCCCTACCATGCGTCCGCGGTGGAATCGGCGGGACGAGCCCCCGCCCTACCATGCGCCCGCGGTAGAATCGGCGGGGGACGAGCCCCCGCCCTACTTCTTTTCGTCCGCCTTCTCGAGGCGCACCGGGACGAAGAGCGCGGCCGGGCCGCGCTTCACCCGCAGCACCACCACCTGGCCGGGCTTCTGCTTGGAGACCGCGGCCACCACCTGCTCCGGCTTCGACACTTTCTCCTTGCCCACCTCGAGGATGAGGTCGCCGCGCTGCAGGCCGGCCCGCTCGGCCGGGCTGTCCGGGACCACCTCGGCCACCAGCACCCCCTTCTCGCCCGGCTCCAATTTCAAATCCTTGGCCATCTCGGCCGAGAGAGGGGCGAGCTTCACGCCCAGCTTCACATCCTTGGGCTTGCCCTCCGGCACCGCCTCCTCGCCCGGCTCCTCGCCGCCCTCGGGCACCTCGCCGCGGGCCAGGCTCTCCTCGTCGGGCCGGGTCCCCACGGTGACGGCGATGTCCTTCTTCTTCCCGTCGCGCAGGACCTGGAGGCTCGCCTTGCCCCCGGGGGGGATGGAGGAGACGGACCGGGTGAGCTGCCCCGATCCCTCGACGGGCTTGCCGTTCAGCGCCACCACCACGTCGCCTGGATGCAAGCCGGCCTTGCCAGCGGGGGCCTTGGGCTGCACCTGCTGGATCACCGCGCCCTTCTGCCCCTCGGGGAGACCGAAGCCCTGGGCCAGGTCGGCCGTGAGGTCGCTCACGGTGACGCCCAGGTAGCCGCGGGCGACCTTGCCCTTCTCGCGCAGCTGCGGCAACACCTGCTTGGCGAGGTTGATGGGCACCGCGAAGCCGATGCCCTGCCCGATCTGGGGGGAGACGATGGCGGTGTTGATGCCCACCACCTCGCCCCGCATGTTGAAGAGCGGGCCGCCGGAGTTGCCGGGGTTGATGGCGGCGTCGGTCTGGATGAAGTCGTCGAAGGAGCTGCCGGTCACCCCGGGCCGGTCCTTGGCGGAGACGATGCCGAAGCTCACCGAGCCGTTCAGGTTGAAGGGGTTGCCCATGGCCAGGACGAAGTCGCCCTGCTCGACCTTGTCGGAGTCGCCCAGGGCCACCGTGGGCAGGTCCTTGGCGTCCGTGAGCTTGATGAGCCCCACGTCGATGGCGGGATCGCGCCCCACGACCTTGGCCTTGAACTCGCGCCCGTCGGAGAGCTTGACCCTGATGTCGGTGGCGTCCTTGACCACGTGGTTGTTGGTGAGGACGAATCCCTCCTTGTTGAGGACGAAGCCGGAGCCCAGGCTGTTCGACCGGAACTCCTCGGGCATGGGCATGGGTTGGCCGAAGAAGCGCTCGAAGAAGTCGCTCCAGGGGTCTCCCGGCTGCGGGCCGCGGTGCGGGGTGCGCACGCGCGGGTGCTTCATGGTGGTGGTGGTGTAGATGTTCACCACCGCCGGCTTGAGCTGCTTGATGAGCGGCGCCAGCGAGGCCTGGTTGGGGACGTTGACGGCCGCCGTCGTCTCCTGGACGGCTGCCGCCTCTCGCCAGAGCTGCTCCGTCGACCCGCTCTCGGCCTTGGTGCGGCTCTCGGCCCGCCCCTCGGGGCTGCAGGCCACCAGCAGCGCGATGAACGCCCCGAGCGTCGTCAGTATGATCGCCAGTCGTCGCATGTTCCTTCTCAACGGTGAGAGTATGAGTTCCCGCGCCCCCTTCCCCTCGGGAGGCGGATACATGAAGAATGCGGGACGGAGATGATTCTATTCCCGGCCGGGTACCGGGGCCGGGGAATCCGCCGGAGGCCGCAGCCGAGCCACCCTGACCCGCGCGGGGCGAAGCACGCGGTCGCCGATGCGCCACCCGGCGCGGAGCTCGGCCACCACCAGCCCGTCCTGGCCCGCCTCGGTGACCTCCACCACGTCCACCGCCTCCGCCAGCCGCGGATCGAACGGCCGCCCGGTCACGTCGAGGCGAACCGCCCCCAGCTCGCCGATGCGCCGCTGCAGGCCGGCCAGCACCAGCTTCACCCCTCGGTGGAGCGGGTCCTCGCCCTCGGGGTCTGCCGCCACCGCCATCTCCAGCTCGTCGGCCGCCTCCAGGAGTGCCTGGGCCACCCTGGCCCGCTCGGCCTCGACCACCCGGTCGCGCTCTCGCTCCAGCCGGGCGCGGAAGCCCTTGTTGTCCTCCAGGAGCGCCGCGTAGGCTCGCGACAGCTCGTCGATGCGGGCCGCCTGGGCCTCGAGCTTCTTCTCCATATCCAGTGTCGCCGTCGCCGGGCTGCCAGCCGTGCCTCCAGCCGGCGGACCGCCCCGGGCTTCCGCCTCGGAGCCCCCCGCGCCTTCCACCGCCTCGCCGTCGGGGCGGAAACGCCGCCGATCGATGACCTTGACGGCGGGCTCGCCGGGGTCGTCGCTGCGATTCCGGGACATGCGACCTCCTTTGTCCGCGAAGCTAAGCACCCGCCGCGCCTTGTCAAACGGTCGCTGGCCGGCATGGCTACCGCCGAGCGGGATGCTGAGGCGCACGCAATCATCCATCCACGTCGCTGCCAACGCCCGCGATCTGCGGCTGGACGTGCCGACCGACGCGACGATCATCGTCGAGCCCACTGCATGCGGCGACCCGTGAGGGTCACTGCTCACTCAGATTCAGAGCCCGAGCAGCTTCGCCACCGTCTTCTCGTCGGCGGCCGGGAACTGGTACTGGTCGAGCTCGTCCGGGCGCACCCAGCGGTGGTCGTGGACCCGGAGGTGCTCGATGGGCCCCTCGCCGAGCTCGCAGCGGTAGACGCAGAAGTCGATGTCGTAGCTCGGGTAGGCGTGCTCCACGTGGATCACCCGCTCCCCCACCCGCACCGCGATCCCCATCTCCTCCCGCAGCTCCCGGGCCAGCGCCTTCTCGTCGGTTTCGCCCGGCTCCACCCGGCCGCCAGGAAACTCCCACAGAAGCGGTAGCGAGGCGGTGGGCGGGCGCTGCGTGATGAGGTACTTGCCGTCCTTCTCGATCATCGCCCCCACCACCCGGATCTTGCTGCGCATGCTGGCTCCCCGAGGCGGGCGGCCAGGCCCGCCGGCGAAGCGGCATTGTAGAATCGGCCCCTCATGGCGTCCATCCAGTTCCTGGGTGCCGCGGGCACCGTGACCGGCTCGCGCTACCTGGTGCGGGCGGGCGGGCGCCAGGTGCTGGTGGACGCCGGGCTCTTCCAGGGGCAGAAGGAGCTACGCCTTCGCAACTGGGCCCCTTTTCCGGTGAAGGCCGCCAGCATCGACGCGGTGGTCCTGACGCACGCCCACCTCGACCACGCCGGGGCCCTGCCGCTGCTCTTCCGGCAGGGCTTCCGCGGCCCGGCCTTCTGCACCGCCGCCACCCGCGACCTCGCCACGCTGCTCCTCCCCGACTCGGGGCGGCTCCAGGAGGAGGAGGCTCGCTTCGCCAACGAGAAGGGCTACTCCAGGCACGCGCCGAATGCGCGGCCGCTCTACGACGAGGCCGACGCGGTGGCGGCCCTCTCGCTCCTCGTCCCCGCCCCCTACGCGCGCCGCCAGGAGGTGGCCCCGGGCGTCGCTGTCACCTTTCACCGGGCCGGCCACATCCTCGGCAGCGCCACCGTGGAGATGGAGGTCGCCGCCGAAAACGGGGCGCCGGCGGTCAAAGTCCTCTTCTCGGGGGACCTCGGCCGCTACGGGGCGCCCATCCTCCCCGACCCGGAGGCCGCGCCGGCCGCCGACGTGGTGCTGGTGGAGTGCACCTACGGGGACCGCACCCATCCAAAGGAGCCGCCCGCCGAGGCGCTGCGGCGCGAGGTCGTGGCCGCCGTGGCCCGCGGCGGCGCCCTTCTTGTGCCGGCCTTCGCCATCGGCCGCACCCAGGAGATCCTCTTCCTGCTCCGCGAGCTGGAGGCGAAAGACCTCGTGCCCCGCCTGCCGGTCTTCGTGGACTCCCCCATGGCGGTGGACGCCACCCCCATTCACCTGGCCCACCGCGAGGACCACGACGAGGAGATGCGGCGCCTCTTCAGCCAGGGGGTCGAGCCCCTGCGGCCGGCGCGGCTCGCCTTCGCCCGTAGCCCCGAGCAGTCCAAGGCCGTGAACCGGGTGGAAGGGCCGTGCGTCATCATCTCCGCCTCGGGCATGGCCACCGGCGGCCGGGTGCTCCACCACCTGGCCCGTCGCCTCCCCGACCCCCGCACCACCGTCCTGCTGGTGGGGTACCAGGCGGCGGGCACCCGCGGCTGGAGCCTGCAGAACGGGGCCCGAACCCTGCGCATGCACGGCGAGGAGGTGCCGGTCCGCGCCACCGTGATCTCGCTCTCCGGGTTCTCGGCCCACGGGGACCGCGAGGAGGTCGACCGCTGGCTCGCCACCCTGCCCCGAAGGCCGCGGCGCGTCTTCTGCGTCCACGGCGAGCCGCCGGCGCTCCAGGCCACCGCGTCGCGCCTCGCCGCCCGAGGCTTCGAGGCCAGGGTGGCGCGCGATCGCGAGGAAGTGGACCTGGCCGAATGAAGACCGCCCTGGTCCTCTCCGGAGGCGGCGCCCGCGGTGCCTACGAGGCGGGGGTGATGCTCTACCTGCGCGAGGCGCTGCCGCAGGCGCTGGGGCTCCCCCCCTCGGAGGTGCGCCTGGACGTGGTCTCCGGGGTCTCCATTGGCGCCGTGAACGCCTGCTTCCTCGCCTCCACCGCTCACGAGCCCGAGAGCCAGGTCCGCCAGCTGGCCGACCTGTGGCGCTCGCTCAACCTGGAGGACGTGTTCCGCTGGAGCGTCGTCTCGCTGGCCTCGGTGCCGAGCTACGTCTACGGGCAGCTCCGCTCGCTCAAGCGCCGCCGCGTCTCCTGGCGCCTCTCCGACTTCCTCTACCCGGAGGCCCTGGCCGACGTGGTGCGGGAGCGCATCGACTGGGGCCGGCTGCACCTGAATCTGGATCTCGGCCACCTGGAGGCCCTCACCGTCACCGCCACCGACCTCGGCACCGGCAGGGCGGTGGTGTTCGTGGAGTCGCGCCAGCCCCTGCCGCCCTGGAGCCGCGACCCGCTGGTGGAGGTCCGCGACGGCGCCATCGGCCCGGAGCACGCCCTGGCCTCTGGCGCCCTGCCCCTGCTCTTCCGGCCGGTGCGGATCGGGGACGCGTGGTTCTCCGACGGCTCCATCCGCCAGGCCACCCCCATCGCGCCCGCCTTGCGGCTCGGGGCCGACCGCATCCTGGTGGTTGCCATGCGCTACCAGGGCGCTGCGGAGGCGGCGCCACCCGAGCCGGGCGACGAGGCCCCCTCGACCGCTTCGCAGCTGGGTCGGGTCCTGAACGCGCTGCACCTCGACCGCACCGACTACGACCTGGACCGGTTGCGGCGGCTCAACGCGCTCCTGGAGCAGGGAGAGCAGGCCTTCGGACCTGGCTTCGCGGAGCGGATCAACGCGGTGGCCATGCGCACCCTGGGGGCGCCGCTGCGCAAGGTGCGGTACCTCGTCATCCGGCCCTCCCGGGACATCGGCCAGATCGCCCGGCGCCACGCCGAGGCCCGCGCGCGGCGCGTGCGGCCGGGCACGCTGGCCTCGCGCCTCTTGCGCTGGGCCGCCTCGGGCGGCGAGGAGTCGCAGGGCGGGGCCGCCGACCTCGCCAGCTACCTGCTCTTCGACCGGGGCTACGCCGAGGAGCTCATGGCCCTGGGCTACGCCGACGCCGAGGCCCGCCGCGCCGACGTGGAGGCCTTCTTCCGTGAGTGACCGGCGGCCCGATCCGCTGGCTGCCCCGGCGCTGCTCGACGCGGCCATGGGGACGGCCCTGCTGGCCCGAGGCCTGCCGCCGGGCGAGCTCCCCGAGGCCTGGATCCTGACCCGCCCCGAGGAGGTGGCCGCCGTCCACGCCGCCCATACCGCCGCCGGGGCGCGGCTGCTCCTCACCTGCACCTTCAACGCAGCCGAGCCGCGGCTCGCCACCCGCGGCCTGGATCCCAAGCTGGAGGCGCTGTGCGGCTGGGCCGAGCGCCTGGCCCGCGTCGCCGCCCGGAGCGCCCTGGTGGCCGGCTGCCTCGGCCCGTCGGGGCTCCCGGGATCGGCGCATCCGGCCGAGTGGCGCGAAGCCTTCGCCCGGCCGTTCCGCGCCCTGGCCGCCGCCGGCGCGGACCTCCTCTGGGCGGAGACCCACTACCGCCTCGGCGAGGCCCGGGCCGCGCTCGCGGCCGGCCTCGCCACCGGGCTGCCGGTGGCGGTGACCATGGCCTTCGCCGAGCGGGAGGGCGCCCTGGTGGCCCCCGACGGCGCGCCGGCGGCCGAATGCCTTCGCGCCCTGGCGCAGGACGGCGCCGCCGCGGTGGGCGTGAACTGCGTGGCGCCGTCGCCGGCGCTGGCGGCGCTCGTCGCCGAGGTGGCCTCCGGCCTGCCGGTGCCCCTCGCCGTGAAGCCCAACGCCGGGCCGCCCGGCCGACTCCTCCCGCCCGAGGACTTCGCCCGCGCGGTCGCGCCCGCGCTCCGGGCCGGGGCTCGGCTCGCCGGCGGCTGCTGCGGAACGACCGCCGATCACCTGCGGGCGCTGGGGCGGATCCTGGACGGCCCCTTCGCGGGCTCCCGGGCCGCGAGGTGACTGGGAGGCCGGCGCGGACTGGCGCGGCCGCCCTCGCGCCGCGAAACCAGCTCATCCGCCGCAGCCAGGGCAGGTGGGTCTCGGCGGCGCCCGGGTGGCGACCCCGGGGCTCGCCCGACCCGGGGAGATTCCCGATCGTTGGGGGGCGAGAGCGGCCGCCAGCGGGCGGCGGACTCGGTGGGCTCGACCGAGCGCGTCAACGACCGCCGTGCGCGAGCTTAGCGGACCTCGACGCCTGACCGGGCTCACGAGTTCCACGCAAGGTGATGTCACCGAATCGCATGACGTCCTACACCGGTCGAGCGGCATTCCGGCTGCAGCGATCGGGTCGATCGCGTCGTCCGCGGCTGGGGGAAGGCAATCCGAGGTGGTCATGGCACGCATCTCCATCCGCCTGAAGCTGATCGGCATCGTTCTCGCGGTGACCGTGCTGGTCGGCGGAAGCGCCATGCTGGCGATCCGTTACACGGCCGGGCGCAACAGTCGCATCGCCGGCGAGCTCGCCGTCGGCACAGCCGCCAGGGCCCTGGAGCACCTGGAGCAGGCCGACGTCGAGAAGCTCTCGGCGGCCCTCGAGGGCCTGGTGGCGCATCCCGGGCTGGCGAAGGCCTTCCAGGATCGGGA
>DASTPH010000153.1:0-11498 GCA_035762305.1 Anaeromyxobacteraceae bacterium | reverse complement strand
CACCGAGTGCACCGCCGGCTGTGCGCTCGCGGGCGCCACCCGGGCCGCGGCCGCCGCGGGCGCCGAGGCGGTCGGGGTGATCCACGGCTCGAGCTTCGGCGCGTTCCTGCGCTCGCCGGCCCTCGCCGGCGGCGACGTCGGGATCGTCGGCGTCGCCTGTGCGCCCGGCTTGCTCGGCGCCGGCTGGCGGGCCCGCGAGGCGGGGCTCCCGGCGCAGTGCGTCCTGCTCGACGCCTCCGGCTGCGGCCACTGGCTCGACCGCCCGGCGCCGACTCGCCTCGACCTCGCCGAGCTTCGCCGAATCCTGGCCCTGCCCGCCGTTCCCGGCCGGACCTCCCCCGCCCTCGCCGCCCGATGCGCCTGACCTAGAACGCGGGCTGCGTTCCCTCGGTCCGCCGCCGGTATTCGACCACCCGTGGCGGGTGGCCGGCGGCGCGGACCGAGGGCTGGTCGAGCGGCGGGCGGAAGCGACTTAGGTACCCGACTCGCCCGAGCTCTTCTTCGCTTGCCGGCCGGGCTGCTCGGCCGGAGGCTGCCGGCGCTGCGGCGCCGCACGGCCTTGCTCGGCCTGCGAGGGGGCGCGCTGGACCCCTGGTGACGGCCGCTGGGGTGCCTCGCCGTGCGGCGCGGGGCGCGCCGTCTCGGCGTGCGGCGCAGGCCGTGCCATCTCGCCGTGCGGCGACGGGCGCGCCTCGGGGCGTGGCTGCGGCCGTGCCGTTTCGGCTTGCGGCGCCGTCTCGGCTCGTGGCGGCGGCCGTGCCGACTCGGCGTGCGGCCGCGGCCGTGCCGTTTCGGCTGGTGGCACCGGCCGGGCCGTCCCGGCCTGGGGCGCGGAACGCGCCGCCCCCTGCGGCCCGGAGCGCCCAGCTTCGAGATGCGGTGGCCGGTAGACGCTGACGATGCCCTCACGCCGCCCGGCGCGAGCGGCCTCCGGCGTCGGCGCTGCCGTCACCCGAGCCGGGGCGATGGGTCTGCCGATCTGGCGCTCGACGTGCTGCCGAGTCGGGCCGCCGAACCGCGGCGCCTCGGCGCGGCTCGCGCTGCGCGGCGGCGCCACCCGGGTCGTGGAAAGGAAGACCGAGGTGCGCGCAGGCGCGTAGGCGACGCTCTCCACGCGCGTGTCAACGAACCCTTGCTCGGGGACGAAGGTCCACGCCGAGTGCTGGACCGGGTAGCCAGCCGTCCACCAGACCGTGTAGCCCGGGAACAGCGGCGCCCATCCGATCGCGCCGCCGCCGAAGCGCCAGGTCACCCAGGCGGGCGCCCACTCGTAGCCCGGCACCCACACCCAGCCGTAGGCCGGATCGACGTACCAGCGGCCGTAGTGATAGGTGGCCCAGCCCCAGGGCTCGTCGGAGTCCCAGAACCAGCCTTGGTCCGTCCAGACCCACCTGCCGTGGTAGTAGGGGCGCCAGCCGACGGCCACGCCTCGCGGGCGCCACACCCGGCCGTAGTTCGCGACCACCACCCAGTCGCCGTACGGCGCGAGCGACGGCTGGAAGGACAGCGAGACCGTGGCCGAGACCTCGGCCCGAGCCCGATCGGAAGCGGCCAGGGTGGCGACGGCCAGGAAGGAGATGAGGAGCAGTCGTTTCGGTGCAAGGGTCATATTGCACCCCCTTGTTGGTGTTGGGGGTTACCAGTCGGGGAACGGTCGAGCCCCGGCGACAATTCATTCGCCAGGGTCCCGATCGGGGAATGAGGACCCCTGAACGGGCTGCCCCGCGAAGGGCGCACCCGTGCCTCGTCCTACTTGTACCCACAGTGGAGAAAGGTCTCGCCACGCGGCGTGGAAGGCGCTGTAATGGACGGGTCAGGGGGTCCTGGGCCATGAGCCACTCGAGCCCGCTCGGCCTCGCCGTGCTCGCGGCAGCGCTCGCGGCCTGCGGCACGAGCGATCTTCCGAGCGAGGGTCCCCCTCCCTTGGATTCCGGCGCGCCGGTCGCCGTCGCGCTCACGGCCGAGCAGCAGGCCGAGGTCGACCGGTTGCAGGCCCTCCTCGCCGCTACCAGCCATCTCGACCCGGACGCGCTCATCGCTCAGCGCGCGGTCCCGTTCCGGGCGGACCTGGGCTACGACCCGCTCGCGGCGGTGAACCTCGAGCTCGTCCAGGGCTCGGCCCTCGCGCTCGACGGCCAGGAACTCGCGGCGCTGGCCGCGGACGGCTTCGTCGTCACCGACCGGCACCGCTACCCCCACTTCGCCTACGGATACCAGACGATCTACTCGCAGGACCTCCCGGTGTTCGTCAGCGCGGACGCGATCCTCCAGGCGGTTCACCAGTCCTACGACGCGATCCTCGCGATGGTGGAGCACACCGCGCTCGTTCCCGAGCTCCACGCCCTGCTGGCGTCGATGCGGGCGCGGCTGGAGTCGACCTCGCTCGACGCGCAGGCTCGCGGCGACGCGGACCTGCTCCTCGCGGTGGCCCTGTCGCTCCTCGACGGCACCCTCGCGGAGCCGGTGGCGGGCGCGAGCGCCAGCGCGGTGCAGGCCCTGGTGGACCGCGCGGTGAGGGCCTCCGGAAACGACGAGCTGGTGCTCTTCGGGACGAAGCGGTTCGTGGACTGGTCGCAGTTCCTCCCGCGCGGTCACTACGCAGGCTCGCTGGAGCTGGAACGGTACTTCCGCGCCATGATGTGGCTCGGCCGCATCGACCTGCCGTTCCTTCAGACCGACCCCTGGACCGGCGCGACGGTGCTCTTCCGCCGATCGGTCGCGGCTGCCCTGGCGCTTCGCGGGCTCATGGACGCCGAGGCGCTCGCGCGCTGGAACCGCATCGACGCCACGGTACGCGCCTTCGTCGGCGAGCCCGACTCCATGACCCCGCCGGAGGTCGACCGGCTGAAGGCCGACCTCGGACTCCCGGGAGACGATCTCTCGGCCGTCTCGGACGAGGCGCTCGCCACCGCCATCGTGGCGGGCGCCTACGGCAGCCAACGCATCCTGAGCCAGATCGTGATCCAGGCGCTGCACCATGGAACCTGGCCGCTCGACGCTACGTTCCTCTTCTTCGGCCAGCGGTACGTCTTCGACTCCCACGTCCTTTCGAGCGTCGTCTACGACCGCGTCGTCCCGAGCGTGCCCGGTGCCCCCCTGCGCATGATGCCGGACCCACTCGACGTCGCGTACGCGGCGCTCGCCAACGACCACGCCGTCCAGCTCCTGGCGCCCGAGCTCGCCTTCTACCCCGGCTACCCGCCCGCGCTCGAGTCGATGCGCCTCCTGGGCGACGCGCACGGACCAGGATTCTGGGGCGCGAACCTCTACAACCGGTGGCTCGGGGCGCTCCGGGCGCTCTCGCCGGGCCCGGGCGTCGCGAGCGCCGTGCCGGCGGTGGCGGGCACGGAGCGCTGGGGGCGCCGGCTGCTCCAGATCCAGCTCGCCTCCTGGGCGCAGCTTCGCCACGACACGCTCCTCTACGCCAAGCCCTCGTACACGACCGGCGCCGTGTGCGAGTTCCCTGACGCGTATGTCGAGCCGAACCCCGCCTTCTTCGCGCGGCTGGAAGAGTTCGCCGACGCCGGCGCGGCTGCCATCACCGTACTCCCGCTGGACCCGAGCTCGTACCTCACGGCGCAGATCGTCGGGTACTTCGAGCGGCTGCGCCAGGTGGCGGGCATCCTGCGGGCGATGGCGGAGCACCAGGCGACGGGAACCCCCCATGATCCCGAGCACCTCGCGTTCGTCAACCGCGCCGTGAGCGTCTCCCCGGGGTGCGTTGGCGCAGGCATCGGTGGCTGGTACGCGGACCTCTTCTTCGATCCAGGCGCGGCAGCGACGTTCAGCCCCACCATCGCCGACGTGCACACGCAGCCCACGACCGAGGGCGGGGAGTGGGTGGGGAGGGTCCTCCACGTCGGCACCGGGTACGCGCGGCTGATGGTCATGACCGCCGAGACCTGCGCCGGACCCCGCGCGTACGCGGGCGTCGTCTCGTCGTACCACGAGGTCGTCACCGAGCAGTTCCAGCGCCTCACCGACTCCCAGTGGGCGAGCGGCTTCGCCTCCGGGCAGAGCCCGCCGGATGTCCCGTGGCTGGCGGACCTCGTCGTCCGATAGCCCCGCGGGCGGAGGTTCGGCGTGAGGCGAGGACGCGCGGTGCGTGCGGGACCTCGCGTGCGCGTCGGGCAGTGTGGGCGGAACGCTCCGGCGCCCCTTTGGGGGCTCGCCTCGCGCCGGAAAGCGGCGTAAAAGTGGCGCCCCAACGCGAGAAAGGAGAGGCCATGGCCGCTGCCAAGAACCAGGTTGCTGGACCGAAGACCGGAACGGCGAGGCCGAAGGCGGCGGCACCTCCGGCCGGAGGCGCCGCCACACGGGAGAAGATCGCCGAGCGCGCCTACCAGATCTGGCAGGAGAACGGTCGCCCCGAGGGTCAGGCCGAGGACCACTGGTTCCAGGCCGAGCGCGAGCTAGGGGTCGCGCAGACGGTTTTTCGCACGGCGCACCGGTAGGAACCAGCCTACGGCCGTGAGGGTCTGCAACCGACGCGGCGCAAGCGGCGCTCCCTGGGCGGTCGCCACGTGACCGACCGCCGTGGCCCGCGTACGGGACCCGCGGCGCGGCTGCCGTACGGGCACGGTGGCGAGGACCGGCTCACGACCTCTGCGGAGCCGCCCTCGCGAGAAGGCCCACCAGCGTCAGCGTGACGGCGATCTGCGCCAGCACCACCAGCACCACCGCGGTCGGATGTCCCGCCAGGAGCTCCTCCGGCCCCGGCAGCGCGGCCGAGAAGAAGGTGAGGTTGGCGACGTTGAAGCCGGCGATCACCGCCAGCAGCGCCCGGCTGCCGCGCCAGACCCACCAGCACAGGGCCCCGTAGGCCAGCTCGAGGCCGAACGCCACCATCGGCGCCGAGCCGTAGAGCCCGAGGCCCAGGTGGCCTCCCAGCCGCGGCGCCAGCGCCAGGTCGTGGTCGTGCGTGACGAGGTCGAGCACCAGGTGGGAGGCCACCCCGACAGCGAGCGCGAGGCCGAGCCGGGGTCGGCCCAGGGCCCGGAACAGGAGCCAGACCAGCAGGGAAGCTCCCAGCATGGTGGCCACCGAATGCGACCACGGCATGAAGGCGAGGTGGATGTCGGCGACCGAGCGCACCTCGGGCTCGGTGGTCACCCGCTCGATGCCGAGCAGGTTGAGCCCTGCCCAGAGGAGCTCCGAGAGCTGGACCGACAGGAGCAGGGCGGGAAGCGGGGCGTCGGGGAACCGGCGCTTCACGACGAGGGCGGTGGCGGCGTGATCGATGGCGAACATGGGCCCTCTCTAGCGCCCGGGTCGGGCGCCGTCGGTGACCCGCGTGCCGAACCGCCGTGACCGAGGTCACACCCGCTCGGGCTCGCCCTCGCCCTCGGCGATTCGCGCCAGCGATTCCGCCCGCAGCAGCACCACGCCGCCGGGGCGCGTTCGCAGGAGCCCCTGGCCGCGGAGGCTCCGCAGCGTGCGGGCCACGACCTCGCGCGCGCTTCCCACCGCGTCGGCGAGCTGCTGCTGGGTGACGTCCGCCACGAGCTGTCCCTGCTTGCCGGGCGTGGCGGCGTCGAGGAGGTGACGGGCGATGCGCTCGCGCACGCTCCCGAAGGCGTTGTTCGCGATCTGGTCCATGGCCGCGTAGAGGCGGCGTCCCAGCTCCTCGGCGACGGCCCAGGCCACGCGGGCGTCGCGGCGGGCCTCGTCGGCCAGGGCGCTCGTGTCGAGGAAGAGCAGCGTCGAGTCGAGCAGGGCCTGGGCGGCGACCGGGCTCGGGCCCGCCACCGCCGTGGCCACGCCGAGCAGATCGCCGGGGCGGGCGTAGCGAACCGTGACCTGGCGCCCCTGGGTGGATCGCGTGAACACCCGGACCAGCCCGGACCGGACCAGCACGCATCGCGGAGGACCGCCCTCCCGGTACACCATCCCTCCGCGCGGGACCTCGATCTCGTGCGCGTGCGCCAGCAGGCGGGCCCGCGCCGGCTCGGGAAGGGCGTCGAGCATTCCCGCCGGGGCGCGAGGTTGCCGGGTGCGGTCGGCCACGGACAGCAGGGTACCCCGGCCGAGGAGCGCCGGCCGAATTCCCGGCGGGGCGATTCTCGCGGCCATGCCAGGTGCGCGCGCCGCGGGCCGAGTCGGTGCCTGCTTTCCGGGCAGCCCCGGCGCTGCCTCTCATCGACCCCGGGAACCGCGCGGATCTTCGTTGGCCAACGATGGGTCCTGCGCTGGCACGCGGCAAGCAAGCGAATTTGCCAGGAGGCTTCGATGGGACGGACGCTCGAGGCGGTTCGCACCCGGGATCTGAAGAGCCTGTTCGGGTTCTTCGGCCTCGAGGCCCATCCCGAGCTTCTCGAGGCGCACCGGGCCGCCATCGCGGCCAGGTTCACGCTCGAGGTGCAGGAGATCGTGGACCGCTGCCAGAACCTCCACGAGCAGGAACGCCGCAAGCTCTTCCGCGAGGCGCTGCGGCTCGCCTACCAGAGCTGCGTCGGCGACGCCGCCGAGCGGGCCTGGCTTCCGCCCCATCGCCGCCGCGGCGGCCCCGGCGCGATCCGCGCCGCCTGAGGCGGGGTCGCGCCGACCCGTTCCCCGGCGCCCGCCGGGGACCCCTGCCAGCGTGGCCGCGCGGCGCCGCCGATGGTAGGTAGGGCCTCATGGGCAGGCGACACCTGGTGGCGGTGGTCGGCGACGGCTCCGCGACCGCGGGCGACCCAGCCTGGGTCGCCGCCGAGGAGCTCGGGGAGCGACTCGTCGACGCGGGCTTCCGGGTGATGACGGGAGGCCTCGGCGGCGTCATGGAGGCGGCCTGCCGCGGCGCCCGCCGGTCCCGGGCCTACCGCCCCGGGGACACCGTCGGCGTCCTCCCCGACGACGACCCCTGGGCGGCGAACGACTTCGTGGACGTGGCGCTCCCGACCGGGCTCGGCCACTTGAGAAACGGGCTGGTGGCGCGCGCCGATGCGCTGGTGGCGGTGGGCGGCGGAGCCGGCACGCTCTCCGAGATGGCGCTCGCCTGGGTGCTGCGCCGGCTGGTGGTGGCGCTGCGCGTGGAGGGCTGGAGCGGGCGGCTGGCCGGTGCGGCGGTGGACCCGCGACCGCGCTTCCCCGCCATCCCGGACGACCGCGTCTTCGCCGCGGCCACGGCGCACGAGGCGGCGGCCATCGTGACGGCGAGGCTGCCAGCCTACCTCGCGGCCCGCGGGGGACGGCCCCTCGGGTCGTAGGGCAGGCCCCGGCGGCCCGCCGGCGCCGGGCCGCCCGACCCCGAGCTCGGGAGACGGCCATCAGCCCGGCCGCACGCCCGACAGCACCGGCGCCATCCACACCGCATAGCTGGCCGGGTCGCGGAGGGTGGCGATCTGGTCGTCGAAGTGGGCCCGCGCCTCCTCGGCGGTGAGGCGGGTGCGCTCGCCGATGGCGTCGACGTATCCGTCGCGCCAGGCCTCCCAGATGGCCGCGAAGGTTTCGCGGGGGACGCGCAGCGTGTCGACGACGACGTAGTCCACGGTGACCTCCTCGAGCCCGAGCGCCCGGAGGATCGACCAGGTGCGGCGCCCGACGAACATGTCGGTGCCGGCGCTGCGCCCGAACTGGCGCGGGACCTCCGGCCAGAACTGGTCCGGGTCGAGGCGGCGCGGCGGGAAGTGGATCATCCCGTAGTCCTCCGCCAGGAGGTGGAGGCGCCCGCCGGGGCGCGTCACGCGCACCAGCTCGGCCAGGGCCCGCTCCGGGTCGGGAATGGCCTGGATGACGTGCCGGCACACGGTGAGGTCGAAGCTCCCGCCGGGCAGGTCGAGCTCGAAGACGCTGCGCTTCTCGAAGCGGAGCCGCGGCGCCAGGGCGCCGTGCCGCCGCCGCGCCAGCTCCAGCGGCGGGTCGAGCACGTCGACCCCCAGCACCGACGCCTCCGGGTAGAGGGCGGCGAGCCGCGAGGCGATCTCCCCGGTGCCGCAGCCGGCGTCGAGGATGCGGGCGCGGGCCGGGACCGCGTAGCGGCGGAACAGCGCCACCTCCTGCGGCCAGATGGCCTCGGCCTGGGCCGCGAGCGTCCGGACCATGGACTCGTCGGCCATCTGCCGGGCGTGCGGGTTCAGGTCGGCGGCCATGGCGTCGCGGGAACCGGGGCGGGTGGCTGGTCCGCGCCGCGGCCTCACAGCCCCAGCCGCTGCCGGAGCTCCTTGGCGGTGAGGACCTGCGTGTAGACCGGCGTCCCGACGTCGAAGAGCCTGGCGCGATCGAGCCGGCCGACCACCACCGGCTCGAAGCCGGCGTCCCGGACCAGGCGCTGCGCCACGGCCAGGGCGCGCTCGTCGTCGCCGGCGATGGGGATGGCCACCGGCTCGCCGGCTCGGTGTGCCTCGCTGCGCAGGCTGCGGTAGCCGATGGCGTTGAAGGCCCGCACCAGGCGGGCTCCCGAGAGGAACTCCGCCGACGCCACCCCGGCGCCCTTGCGGCGCGCCTCGAGCGCCATCTCCCCGTCGCGCTCGGGGTAGGGATTGCCCGTGTCGAGCACCACCTTGCCGGCCAGCTCCTTCGAAAGGTCGCGGCCAATCTGGGGCAACGCCCCGTACGGCACCGAGACCAGCACCACCTCGCCGAAGGCGGCCGCCTCCCTGGGCGTGCCCACCCGCGCCCTGGGACCGAGCGACCGCGCCAGGTCCTGGAGCTGGTCGGGGTGGCGCGACGAGAGCAGCACCTCGTGCCCTGCCTTCACCCAGAGCGACGCAAGCGTGCCGCCGATCTTGCCGGCACCGATGACGCCGATCTTGAGCGGCGGCCCATCGGCCCTCGCCGGGCGCGGCTGGGCGGCCACGCCGGCGGCGAGAACCAGCGCCGCCGCCGTCACCCAGGCGAAGCCACCCTCCGGCATCCCCATCCGCATGGCCTGGACCTTCAGTGCGTCGACCGCGGCGGGTGGCCCGAGTCGACCCACTCCACCTCCTCGGGACGCTCGACCGCCGCGATGTCCAGGTTCACCACCACCGGCTCCTGGCCGCTCCGGACCACCACGCACTCCAGCTCCTCGTCGGAGTTGGCGTTGATCTCCTGGTGGGGGACGAACGGCGGCACGAAGATGAAGTCGCCGGGCCCGGCCTCCGCGGTGAACTCGAGCGCCTCCCCCCACCGCATTCGCGCCCGTCCCCGGAGGACGTAGATGACGCTCTCCTGGGACCCGTGGTGATGCGGGCCGGTCTTGGCCCTGGCCTGGACGTGCACCAACCCGGCCCAGAGCTTCTCGGCGCCTGCCTTGGCGAGGTTGATGGCCGCGGCTCGGGTCATGCCCGGCGTCTGCGCCGTGGCCAGGTCGAGCTGGCTCGCGTGCACGATGCGCACCCCGTGCTCGCGCCAGTCGGGGTGCGCCGCCTCGGTTCCTCGGGTTTGCATGGGCCGCCTCCTCGCCCTCCATGTGGGCCGGCCCATACCCGGTAAAGGCCCATTTGGGGTGCCCGCGTCGCTCGCTCCGGCTTCGAGCCGAGAATGTGGGCGGGCGATCGGCTGCGCCGCCGGGCGCTACGGCGGCGCTCCCTCGTTGACCCTCGCCGGGGTCCAGGCCCGCCGCCTTCGCGCCAGGCGCTGGCCCGCGTCCTCCCGGTCGTAGCTCACCGGCACCGGCTCCTGGGTGAAGGCCTGCCGGGCCTCGAGGACGTTGGCGTTGAGGGTGGCGTAGAGCGCCCCGTCGATGTCGCACACGGCCGCCACGTACACGCCGCAGGCCTGGCAGAGCAGGAAGTCCGCCGTGCGCAGGCCGAACCGGTAGCGGGACACCTCGGCCGGGCGGCGGAGGCGCACCTCGAGCTGCCCGCCGGGATCGGTCACCGCCACCGCGCCGTGGCGGCGGCAGAAGGTGCAGCCGCAGGCGCGGAGCTGGATCGCCCCTGGGGCCTGAGCGGTCTCGAACGCCACCTCCAGGTTGCCGCAGTGGCACCGCCCCTGGTAACGCGTCACTGGATGGCCCCGGGCAGCGCCTCGCGCCGGACCGGCTGCTCGCCGGCGACGAGTCGCCTCGCCGCCTCCACCTGGCCGAAGATGCCCCACAGGAGCACGCCGCGGACGCGGTCGCCCTCGAGGTAGTAGATCACGCCCTCGCGGAACGGCTTCTTCCAGCTCACCACTGTCTCCAGGGCCGGGTCGAGCCGCCCCACCGCCTCGTAGCCGAGGTCGAACAGGTCCGAGTAGAAGAAGGGCAGGTGGTCGTACCGCTCGCCGGCTCCAGCCATGTTGCGTCCGGCGGTGCGTCCCATGGTGAGAGCTGCGTCCTCGTGCTCGACGCGGACCCGCTGCCCGAGCGGAGCGCAGGGGAACCACGCCACGTCGCCGGCGGCGAACACGCCCGGCACGCTCGTCTCCAGGCGCGCGTCCACCTCGATGCCGTCGCCGCAGCGGAGCCCCGCCGCCTCCGCCAGCGCCGTGTCGGGCCGGATGCCGAGCCCGGCCACCACCGCGTCCGCGAGCACCTCCTTCCCTCCCGAGGTCCGCACCAGGGTCCGCTCGCCGCGCGCCTCCACCGCGGCCACGGTCTGCCCGGCGAGCACCCGCACCCCCTTCTCCTCGAAGACGCGCGTGACGTGGGCGGCGAGCTCCCTGGGATAGGCGCGCGCGCCCACCGCCTCCTCGGGGAAGATCATGGTCACCTCCTTCCCGTTCTGGGCCAGGGCGGCGGCGACCTCGGAACCGATGAACCCTCCCCCGATCACGGCTGCGGCGCGGCCGGCCACGGCGCGCAGGCGCCGGTAATCCGCGAGCGTGCGGTAGTAGAGGATGCGCTCCCCGCCCGCGGGGAGCCGACGCGGGACGCCGCCGGTGGCGATGAGGAGCCGGTCGTACCCGTGGCGCTCGCCTCGTTCGTCGATGACCGCTTGCGCCCGCAGGTCGATCTCGACCGCGCGCCGCCCGGCGTGGATCTCCAGGCCCGGGACCTCCGGGAGGAAGACCTCGTCCTCGCGCTTCCCCAGCCACAGCCCCTTCGAGAGCGGCGGGCGCGCGTAGGGCCGCTCCGGCTCCGCGGCCAGCATCGCGACGCTGGCTCCCGGATCGGCCTCCCGGATCGCCGCCGCGGCGGCGTGACCGGTCATTCCCCCTCCGACGACGAGATGGCGCGTCGGCATGGCGATCCTCCTGGGCGGGCGGCCCATACCGCCGGGCCGCGCTGGATGCCCCTCCCGGAGGGGGCTGGTCCGCTCCCTCATAGGCCGCTCCGAGGCTCACCTCGCCACGTGGCGGGATGACCGACCCGGTCGCGGGTCGCCCTTGACCTTGGTCAGGGGACGGCTCCCTCGGGGCTTGCGCGGAGAGCGCGAAACGGCGCACGGTCTTCACTCCGAGGACGGGCCTCGACAGGCTCGCGGAGGAGGCGTCCCGATGCGGCCCCTCGCCGTTCTGCTCTGCGCTTCGGTCGCCTGCCAGGCGCCGCAGCCCCCGCGGCCCCAGCGGCCCCCGCCCACGGGCGCCGAGATCGAGGGCCTGGCCAAGGGCAGCAACGCGCTCGCCTTCGACCTCTACGCGGGGATGCGCGCCCGGGAGGGGAACATCGTCTT
>DASTPH010000152.1:0-12481 GCA_035762305.1 Anaeromyxobacteraceae bacterium | reverse complement strand
GCGGCCGGGCGCCTCGTCGTTCCGGGCGGCGTGGACGCCCATTGCCACCTGGCGGTGGGCCAGCTCCTCAGACTGGCCGGCCTGCCGCCGCGGCTGTGGCACACGGTGTCCGAGATGCGCTCCCGGTTCCGCGCGCCGCTCGAGGCCCGGCTCGATCCCGCGGCCCTGGAGTCGCTCGCCGCCGCCGGCGCCCTGGCGGCGCTGCGCGCCGGCGTCACCTGCGTGCTCGACCTGTCGCGCGGGGAGCCGGGTCGCGAGGACGAGGTCCTGCCGGCGGTAGCCCGGGGAGTCGGACGGGTGGGGCTCCGGGCGGCGCTGGCCTACGGCGCCAACGACCTCGGCGGCGAGCATCACGGCCTGGCCGCGGCGCGCGCCGGGGCGGCCTTCGCCCGGGAGGTGGCGGGCGACCGGCTGCTGCGAGGCATGGCCGGGCTCGACGGCCTCGCCGCCACCGGGCCGCGCACCCTGGCGGCGCTGGCCGGGCCGGCGAGCGAGGTCGGCCTGCACGCCTCGGTGGCCGAGGACGACGCCGACCTGGCCTACGCCTACGAGGCCGCCTCCCTGCGGCCGGTGCCCTACCTGGCCCAGTCCGGGCTGCTCGGGCCGCGGACGGTGGTGGCCCACGGCAGCACCTTCGGCGGCGACGAAGCGGCGCTGCTCTCCCGCGCCGGGGCCTGCCTGGCGGTCGCGCCCCGGGCGGCCTTCTGCTCGGGCTCGCTCCTGCCCCCCCTCGACTCGCTCGCGGTCCACGACGTGTCCATGGCCATCGGGACCGACGGGCTCTACCCCGACCTGGCCGGCGAGGCGCTGGCCCTGGAGATGGCCCTGCGCCGGACCCGCAGCCAGGCCCCCTTCTTCTCCGAGCTGCTCGGTCACGTTCTCTGGCCGGGCGGCGCCGCCGCCGCCTCGCGCCTGTGGGGCGAGCCCGTCGGCACCATCGCCCCGGGCGCGCTCGCCGACCTGGTGGTGCTGGAGTGGCGGCCGCCCTTCCCCGTGCCCGAGGCCTCCGAGGGGGACTCGGCGCTCCTGTGGGCCGGGGCCCCGGCCGCCTGGGCCATCGTCGACGGCGCGGTGCGGCTCCGCGAGGCCCGGTTCCTCGGCGTCGACGAGGCCGAGATCGCCGCCCGGGCCGGCGAGGCAGCGGCCCGGGTGCTGCGCTCCTGAGGTCGGCCCCGGCCGGGCCGGACCTCCGCCTTCAGGGGGTTCCCTTCCCGGAGAGTGGTGTCTACCGTGGGCGAGGGCGCCCGCGGGGGTCGCCATGGCGCTCGGCCGGCACATCCTGGCGTTCGACCTGGGCACCTCGGCCCTGAAGGCGGCCCTGGTGTCGGAGCGCGGCGCCATCGCCGCGCGCGAGATCCGGAAGATGGAGGTCCGGCTCGCTGCGGGCGGCGCCGCCGAGCAGGAGCCGGAGGACTGGTGGGGCGCCATCCGCGACGCGTCCCGCGCCCTGCTCGCCCGGGGATCGGTTCCGCCCGGCGCCGTGGCCGGCCTGTGCTGCTCCACCCAGTGGGGCGGGACGGTGGCCACCTCCCGCGACGGTCGGGCCCTGGCGCCGGCGCTCATCTGGATGGACTCGCGCGGCGCCCCCCACGTCGGGCGCGCCATCACCGGGCCGCTCCCGGTCCAGGGATACGGGCTGCGCAAGCTCATCCGGTGGCTGCGCCTGGCCGGGGGCGTGCCGGCGCGTTCCGGCAAGGACCCGGTGGGCCATGGTCTCTTCCTCCGCGCCGAGCGCCCGGAGATCTACCGGGCCGCCTGGAAGCTGCTCGAGCCCGCGGACTGGCTGGGCCTCCGCCTCACCGGGCGCTGCGCCAGCTCCTACGCCACCGCCGCGCTCCACTGGGCCGCCGACATCCGCGACCTCCGCCGCGTGGAGTACGACGCCCGGCTCCTCGCCGCCGGTGGACTCGAGCGCGAGAAGCTGCCCGATCTCGTGCCGGCGGCCTCGGTGCTCGGGCCGCTCGCCGCCGCCCCGGCCCGCGAGCTGGGCCTCGAGGAGGGCCTGCCGGTGGCGGTGGGGGTTCCCGACATCCAGGCGGCGGCGGTGGGCTCGGGGGCGGTGCGCGACGGGGAGGCCCACCTGTGCCTCGGCACCTCCTCCTGGCTGTGCTGCCACGTCTCTTACAAGAAGGCCGACCTCTTTCACCAGATGACCTCGCTCCCCTCGGCCAGGCCGGACCGGTACCTCCTGGTGAACGAGCAGGAGTGCGCCGGCGCCTGCGTCGCCTGGGCCGAGGAGCACCTGGGGCTGGCCGGCGCCGCGCCCCATCCCCACGCCGAGCTGGACCGGCTGGCGGCGTCGGCGCCGCCGGGCGCCGGCGGGGTGATCTTCACGCCCTGGCTGAACGGCGAGCGCTCTCCGGTCGACGACCGCTCCCTGCGCGCCAGCTTCTTCAACCAGTCGCTGCGCACCACGCGCGGCGACCTGGCCCGCGCCGTGCTGGAGGGAGTGGCCCTGAACTCCCGCTGGCTCCTGCGCTACGTGGAGCGCTTCCTGGGCCGGCGGGTGGCCGACGTGCACCTCGTGGGCGGCGGCGCCGCCTCCACCCTGTGGTGCCAGATCCACGCCGACGTCCTCGGACTCACCGTGCGCCAGGTAGAGGACCCGCTCCTCGCCAACGTGCGCGGCGCCGGCCTCATCGGGGCGGCGGCCCTGGGGCTCCTGTCCTTCGACGAGGTGCCGGGATGCGTGCCGGTGGCGGCCACCTTCGAGCCCGACCCCGGTCGCCGGCGCCTCTACGACGGCCTCTTCGAGGCCTTCCTGCGCCTCTACCGGGCTACCCGCCACATCCACCCGCGGCTCGGCCGCGAGGAGGGGCCATGGACCTCGCCGCCCTCGGAAGGAGACTCATCGGCCGCCTCGACCCCCGCGTCCTCGCCGCCGCCGAACGGATCCTGAAAAAGCTCCCGCCGGTGCGCCGGCGCATCGAGCGCGAGTCGGCCCAGGCGCTCTCGGGCCTCGAACGGGCCCTCAAGCCCTACCGAGGGCGGCGGCCGTCGCTCTCGAGGCTCCCGGCCGAGGGGCTTGGACGCGACGCGGCGCTGGCCGAGGTGGAGGGGCTCGCCGGAGAGGAGAGCGGGCGATGGGAGGAGGGCTTCGCCTCGGGCGCCGTCTACCACGGCGACCCGGAGCACGTGGCCTTCCTGAACCGGGTCTACGCCGCCGCCTCGCAGGCGAACCCGCTCCACCCGGACCTCTGGCCCAGCGTGACCCGCATGGAGGCCGAGGTGGTGGCCATGACCGCCTCGATGCTGGGCGCGTCCCCGGAGGCCGACCCGGAGCGGCGCGTCTGCGGCTCGGTCACCTCGGGCGGGACCGAGAGCATCGTCCTCGCCATGAAGGCCTACCGCGACCGGGCCCGCGCCCGCGGCGTCGGGAGCCCCGAGATCGTCGCCCCGTCGACGGCGCATCCGGCCTTCGACAAGGCCGCCCACTGGCTGGGGATGCGGCTCGTGCGCGTGCCGGTGGGGCCGGGCAGGGTCGCCGACGTCGCCTCCACCAGGCGCGCCCTGGGAAGGCAGACGGCGGTGGTGGTGGGCTCGGCGCCCTGCTTCCCTTACGGGCTCGTCGACCCCATTGCCGACCTGTCCCAGCTGGCCTTCCGGCGCGGCATCGGGTTCCACGCCGACGCCTGCCTGGGCGGCTTCCTCCTGCCCTTCGCCCGGACGCTCGGCTACCCGGTCCCGGCCTTCGACTTCGGCCTGCCGGGGGTGACCTCCATCTCGGCCGACACCCACAAGTTCGGCTACGCCGCCAAGGGCACCTCGGTGGTCCTGTACCGGGGACGCGAGCTGCACCGCTTCCAGTACGAGGTGGCGACCGACTGGGAGGGCGGGCTCTACGCCTCGCCCACGCTGGCCGGGAGCCGGCCCGGCGCGCTGTCGGCCACCGCCTGGGCGGCCATGGCCGCCATCGGCGAGAGCGGTTATCTGGAATCGGCGCGCCGCGTCCTCGAGGCGGCGGCGGCGGTGAAGCGGGGCGTCGCCGCGATTCCCGGGCTGCGCGTCATCGGCGACCCGCTCTTCGTGGTGGCCTTCGCCTCCGACGAGCTCGACGTCTACCGGGTCCTCGACGCCATGACCGCGCGCCGCTGGAGCCTGAACGCGCTGCAGCGGCCGCCGGCGCTCCACCTGTGCCTGACCCTGCGCCACGCTCAGCCCGGCGTGGTGGAGCGGTTCCTCGCCGACCTCGCCGCCTCGGTGGAGGAAGTGCGCCGGAGCCCGGCCGCGACGGGCGGGATGGCCCCGGTCTACGGCATGGCCGGCTCGCTCCCGTTCCGCGGCGTGGTGGGGGACCTGCTCGGGGGCTACCTGGACGTGCTGTCGGAGCCGTAGGGGCGGGACCGCCCGACGAGGGCGGTCCCGCGACGAGGGCCCGGCCCCTCAGGGGCCCGTGAAGACGTTGTTCACGCGCACATCGACGCTCCCGCCGGCTCCGGCCGTGGGCGGCAATCCGACCGAGGTGAAGATGTCCTTCAGCGGGGCGTTGGCCGGGCCGGCCACCGGCGCCGACACGGTCGGATCCACCTCGACGGTGGTCCCGTCGACGCCCAGGGTGAACCGACGTGCCGTCGGGTCCCACTTGACGAGGAGGTTGTGCACGCTCGTGCCCACGGACACGCCCGCGATGACCCCCGTCTCGATCACACCCACGGCCCCGCTGCAGGTGGGCGTGAGGCAGCGTGCCACCAGGTAGGAAACGTCCTGGGTCGGTGGACGGAGGACGACGAGAGCCAGGATGTCCCCGACCGCGCTCCCGGCCATCGCCCCGGCCGTCCCGTCGTTGTAGAAGCGTCCCCGGACGCCGCTGTTGGTGCCGACGCTGGCGCTCGCCGTGTACGACGCCACCCGGAGGTCGGCCTGGAAGGCGTTCACCGCCGACGGGTTCGCGAGGATGATGGGCTGGCCCATGGACGCGGCCGGTCCGGTGCTGGTCGCCTGCTGCGTCATGGCCAGGGCGCCGCCCGGGGCCGCGACCGACCGGGCGCCCCCGTTGCTCCACTTGGCGAGCGAGAGCTCCGTCGGCCCGCTGTTGCCGCTCGCGCCGCTGAAGTCGTCGAAGGGTAGGGCACCCTGATCGTTGGTCCCCACCCAGACGTCGCCGAAGCGTGCCGTGATCCGGCCGCTTCCCCCGCCGGCTCCGGAACGATCCGAGGTGCGCGCCGCCATCTGGGCCGTCTGGAAGCCCGTTCCGGAGAGCGAGATCCCCGACCATCCCGCCGCCCCGGCCAGGTAGGCCGCCGGGTCGGCCGCCCCAGATACGCCCGCCCCGAAGCCGCCGCCGGAGATGCTCCAGTGGAAGACGCCGGTGGTCCCCTCGGCCTCGGCGAGCCGGACCTCGACGGTGTAGGTGGTGCCGTAGGCCGCGTCCGCCATCTTGGCGCCATGGACCGTCGCCGGGGCGTCCACCCAGCCGGCAGGGTCGGCGAAGGTGACGCCGGTGACGTCGTAGCTCGAGCACGAGGCGTTGTCGCAGTGGTTGACCTGCCGGAACGCCTTGAGGCCCGAGCCCAGGTCGATGAGGCCCACCTCGAAGTTCAGGAGGTCCTGGTTGGCCCTGGGGAAGTTGAGGCGGTTGCCGGGCGGGCTGTAGATGAGCCGGAAGCTGGCCCTGGCCTGCACGTCCGCGCCGCTCAGCGCCGCCGCCGTCGGCACCTGGATGGTGCCGCGGAGCGTGGTCACCCGGGCGCCGGACGGGTTGACGTTGGCGATGGTCACGTACTGAGCCCCGTTCGTCGCGAAGGGCTCCATGTGGTCCATGCGGGTCGAGAGCTCCGCCGCGCCGCTGGACACGCGCGCCGAGGAGAGGCCGTTGGGCCACCAGACGCCGCCGTCGAAGGAGGTTCCGCAGAGCCCGTCGCGCAGGGAGAGGCCCGCCTGCGAGGCCGCCGTCGGCACCGCGCAGGCCCCAGTCGAGAGCGCGCTCTCGCCACCGGCGCCCACCGCCGTGACCGCGAACCAGTACGGCGTGCCGTTCACGAGGCCCGGGACGCTGGCCGGGCTGCCCGAGGCGGTCACCTTCGGCGAGGCCGTGGTCACCGAGGGCGAGGTCGCGTAGTAGACGTTGTAGGACGTCGCCTCCGCGCTCGCCGACCAGGCGACCGAGGCCGCTCCGTCGCCCGGAGCCGCCAGCACGCCGCCGGGCGCCGCCGGCGGGGTCGGTGGTGTGGGATTGTCCTCGCCTCCGCCTCCACAGGCGCCAACCATCGAGAGGCCAAGAATCACGGCCAGTGTCGCTCCTACCCTCTTCATGAGGTCCCCCCTTCCTGTTTGGCTACGCTCGTCAAAACAAATTGAGACTGTAGATCATGGAGTTGTGACAAGGTACCGGTCGGGTATTGACCCGGAGGGGGCCCCCTCTTGGCGTCGGGAGAAGTGCCAGGAAGCGAGGCGAGATCCGCATCTCCGAAGTGCTAGACCTCACTCCGGCGGGGATGGGCCCGCCTCGCCGGGCCGCCTTGCGCCATGGGCCCGCCCCCGCCCTACCCCCGCCCCCGCCCGGAGAGCGCCTGCGAGAGGGCGCGGAGCGGCGAGAGGTCCAGCCGGGCGGTCTCGAGCAGGACCCGGAGCATGCCGAGGGCGCTGCGGGTGAGCGCCACCAGCTGCGAGAGGCGCTCCACCTGGTGGCGGGCGGCCCGCTTCACGCGCGGCTCCGCGTCCTGGAGCGCGCCGCGGGCCTCGGCGAGCGCGGCCTCGAAGGCCGAGAGCGCCGCCTCCACCGTCCGCCGCTCCCGCTCGGCCAGCACCCGCCGGACCATGCGCCACACGTCGGTCTCGGCCCGGTAGTGCTCCTTGCGATCGCCGTGCATGGAGACCCCGTGCACCACCCCCCAGCGCCGGAGCTCGGCGAGGCTCATCGAGAGGAGCCCGGTGGAGATCCCGAGCCGCTGGCACAGGTCGGGCGCCGCCAGCGGCCGCTCGGAGAGGAACAGCACCGCCCAGATGCGCCCCAGTTGGCGGCGGAAGCCCCACAGCTCCATGAGCGCGCCCACGGCGTCGGCGACCCGCAGCTCGGCGCGGGACAGGGCGTGGCTCGGGGCTCGGGCGTCGCGGGCGGTGGCGAGGGTCATGCGGGCCTCGTGAGGAAGAAGTCGAGCAGCGCCAGGAGGGCGAAGGCCACGGAGGCGAAGGCGTTGAAGTCGAAGAAGGCCTTGCCGATGCGCTCCGGCCTGAGCTCGCCCCGCGGCGCCACGTAGAGGTGCTCGACGAGGAGGACCGCCGCCAGGAGCGCCGCCCCGGCCGTCCAGGCCCAGCCGCGGCCGCCGGCGAGGCCGGCCGCGGCCACCAGCAGCGCGGCGGCGAGGTGCAGCAGCCGGGCCCAGGAGAGCCCGCCGCGGACGCCGAAGCGGGCCGGGATGGAGCGGACCCCCTCGCGCCGGTCGAACTCCAGATCCTGCATGGCGTAGAAGACGTCGAAGCCGGCGATCCAGGCCCCGACCCCGAGGCCCAGCATGAGCGCCGGCCAGCCGACCTCGCCGGTGAGGGCCACCGCCACGCCGACGGGGCCGAGCGCTTGCGCCACCCCCAGCCAGAGGTGGCAGGCCCAAGTGAAGCGCTTGGCGTAGGAGTAGCCGAGGAGCACCGCCAGCACCGGCAGGGACAGGTAGCCGCACAGGGGGCTGATGAGAGCCGCGGCCGCCGCGAAGACCGCCACGCTCCCGAAGAGGAGGGCAAGGGCCGAGGAGCGCGAGACCTCTCCGGTGACGAGCTCGCGCCGGGCGGTGCGGGGGTTCATGGCGTCGAGGCGTTGGTCGGCGATGCGGTTCATGGACATGGCGGCGGTCCGGGCCGCCACCACCGCCACCGCCACCAGGAGGAGCCGCTCCCCGTCGAGGGTCGCCCGCGGCGACACCAGCACCACTGCGCTCGCCGCGAAGGGGAGCGCGAAGAGCGAGTGGGAGAACTTCACCAGGCGGGCCAGGGCGGCGACGGTCACGGATGCCCCTCCGGACGGTGGCGAGCCATCCAGGAGGGGCGCCGCCCGGCGGCGAGGAGCCACTCGAAGGGGTCCTCGGGCCGCTCTCGCAAGAGCGGAGCCGCCAGCAGGCCGGGAGCGCTCCCCGGAACGATGCGCCCCAGGCCGGGCTCGCCCACCGCGGCGCCGTTCCAGGCCAGCGGCAGGAGGCGCGCCGCCGCGACCCGCGGGAAGGCCCGCCGCAGCGCCGCCAGCTCCTCCAGCGGGGAGAGCGAGGGGGAAGAGGCCAGCGAGTCGGTCCCCACGGCCAGGGGGATGCCGGCGGCGAGGAGGCGCGGCAGGTCGGGGAGGCGCCCGCCGATGTGAAGGTTCGAGCGCGGGCACAGCACCAGCGTGGCCCCGGAGCGGCGCAGGTCGTCGAGGTCCTGGCCGTCGAGGTCTACGCCGTGCACCGCCAGCGAGCGTCGGCCGAGGTGGGGCGCCACCGCCGCCACCGCCGAGCGCCCGCGGGGCGCGAGGTCGGCGTCGCTCGCGCCGAGCTGGCGGGCGATGTCGGCAAGCGGGCCCTCGCCGCGCGAGGCGAAGAGGCGCTCGGCGGGGTCCTCGGCCAGGTGGATGGAGGCCGGGCCCTGGCGCAGCAGGCGCTCCAGCGTGGCCGGGTGGGTGGAGTAGACGGCGTGGGGGGAGAGCGCCACCGCCAGCGAGACCGGGCCGGTGGTGGCGGTGGCGCGGGCCTCCCGGGCGGCGCGGAGCGCCTCCTCCGCCCGCGGCTCCGAGAAGCCGAAGACCTCGTGGAAGACCGTCCCGGCGAGCCCGGCCCACCCGAGCGGCGCCAGCGAGGCGAGCGTGTTCGAGACTTCGCCCACCGCGGCCACGCCGGCGGCCTCCAGGGCCTCGACCCCGCGGGCCATGCCCTCCGCGGCGGCGCCCTCTCGCGCGCGGGCCCGCTCTGCCACCAGGCGCAGCACCCAGGGGGCGAGGCCGCCGCCGCCGGGGACGCGCCCGGCGAGGTGCGACAGCTCGAGGTGCAGGTGGGCGTTCACCAGCGCCGGCAGGAGCACCGCGTCCTCTTCCACGGCGGCGCCGTGGCGCGCCTCGACCTCGGCGCGCGGCCCGACGGCGAGGATCCGGCTGCCCTCGAGCACCACCGCTCCGTCGCGCAGGGCCCGCGCCTCGCCGGGCGCGGCGCTCCCCGCCGGCGGGGCGCCCAGGAGCACCCAGGGCGCGGCGACCACGCGGGCCGTCACGCACCGGCTCCCGTCGCCGCGATCCGCATCTCGGCCCCGCCGGGTCGCGCCCTCACGCCTGGACCCGCTGGTAGCGCATGTTGCGCCGCGCCGGGGTGAACCCGGCGTCGCGGATGTGCCGCTCCACCTCCTCCGAGTCCATCTGGAAGGTGGTGCCGGCCGCCGAGACCACGTTCTCCTCGATCATCACCGAGCCGAAGTCGTTGCACCCCATGTGCAGCGAGGCCTGGGCCACCCCGCCCCCCATGGTCACCCAGGAGGCCTGTAGGTTCGGGACGTTGTCGAGCACCAGCCGCGAGAGGGCGTTCACCCTGAGCCAGGCGTGGGCGCTGTTGTCGCCCGGCTCGAGCCGGGTGTGCTCGGGCTGGAAGGTCCAGCAGATGAAGGCCGTGAAGCCGCGGGTCTCGTCCTGCAGCTCGCGCAGGCGGGTCAAGTGGGCCACCCGGTGCCGGCTCTCCTCGCCCACCCCGAACATGAGGGTGGCGGTGCTCTTGAGCCCCTGCTGGTGGGCGGCCCGCATGACCGTGAGCCACTCGTCGGTGGAGCACTTGAGGGGGGCGATGCGGCGGCGCACCTCGTCGTCGAGGACCTCGGCGCCTCCGCCGGGGATGGAGTCCAGCCCCGCCCGGACCAGGCGGGCGATGGTCTCCTCGAGCGGGATCTGGCTGGTGCGGGCGATGTGCCAGATCTCCTCGGGCGAGAGGGCGTGCAGGTTGATGGTGGGCCAGCCAGCCTTCACCCAGCGGAAGAGGTCCTCGTACCACTCGACGCCCAGGTCGGGGTGCAGGCCGCCCTGCAGCAGGAGCTCGATGCCTCCCAGCCGGACGGTCTCGTCGATCTTCTGGGCCAGCTGCTCGCGGGAGAGCACGTAGGCTTCCTCGTGGCCGCGGGGGCGGTAGAAGGCGCAGAAGTGGCAAGCGGTGGTGCAGACGTTGGTGTAGTTGACGTTGCGGGAGACGATGTAGGTGACCACGCCCTCGGGGTGGAGGGCGCGGCGGCGCAGGTCGGCGGCCAGCCCCAGCTCGAGCAGCGGCGCCTTCTCGTCGAGCGCCTCGGCCTCGTCCGGATCGAGCCGCTCGCCGTCGGCGCCCTTCTGCAGGGCGGCGTCGAGCGAGACCTGGCGGCGCAGGCGGCGGCTGCGCACCACGTCGTCGGCGAAGCGCAGCCGGGTGGGCGGGAGGAGCCCGGCCTCGGCGGCGCGGAAGAGGAAGGCCTCCAGGCCGGTGAGCTCGTGGGGGCCGAGCCCGTAGCGGATGCGCTGGGTGAGGTAGCGACGGTAGTGCTCCGGGTCGCCGCCGGCCTCGCGGGCGAAGGCCTGGGCGATCTCGGTGCGGATCCCCAGGCCGTGCTGGGCGGCGCGGGCCAGCTCGGCCACGTCCTCCGGGGAGAGCGCGCCTCGCCGGGCCGCCCAGACCGCGAAGACCATGGGGAGCTTGGTGAGCTGGTTCCAGGCGCGGCCCAGGTCGCTGACGTGCTTCACGTGGGGGAAGGGGCGCTTCTGGGCGCCCTCCTGAAGCCAGAAGGCGCGGTCGCCTATGACCAGGGCCCCCTTCTTCCCGGTGGCGCGGGCGAGCCCCTCGGCGGCGGGCAGGGGGGTGAAGGTGGGGGAGAGCCCCATCTCGCGCAGCACCACCCGGGAGAGCACCTGCGAGGTGCGCGAGGCGGTGTCGAGGAACACCTCGTCCCACTCCCGGGGCGGGTTCTCCCCGGCCAGGACCACCGTCTGCACCGGCCCGTCGGCGCCGATGGCCAGGCCGGGGACCACCTCGTAGTCCTGGCCGGCCAGGGCCGCCACCGGCAGGAGGGCCAGGTCCACCTCGCCGCGCTCCAGCATGGCGGCGCAGGCGGAGGGCTCGGCCAGGGTGAGCTGGATGCGGCTCGACCCCTCGAGGCCGGCGGTGAGCGGGCGGGCGTTCAGGAAGGAGACGGCGGCGGCGCGGAGCGCGGGCATGGGTGTGCCTCAGGCGGAGACGGGCAGGCGCGCCGCCGGGCGCGTCGGCGCCGGCTGGGCGTGGACCTTGAGGACCCGGTACAGGCTGTCGCGCTCGGCGGGGACCCGGCCGGCGGCGCGGATGAGTCGGTGGAGCTGGGCCTCGGAAAGGGCCTGGGGCGTCTTGGCTCCGGCCATGTGGTAGATGCGCTCCTCCAGCACCGTGCCGTCCACGTCGTCGACGCCGAACGAGAGCGAGGCCTGGGCCAGCCGTTCGCCCAGGGACACCCAGTACGCCTTCAGGTGGTCGAAGTTGTCGAGGAACAGCCGGGCCACCGCGTAGGTGCGCAGGCCGTCGTAGCCTGTGGGGGCCGGGTAGGCCTTGCCGATCATGTTGTGCTCGGGGTGGAAGGCGAGCGGGATGAAGACCTGGAACCCGCGGGTCTCGTCCTGCAGGGCCCGCAGGCGCGCCATGTGGTCCACCCGCTCGGCCAGGGTCTCGATGTGCCCGTAGAGCATGGTGGCGTTGGACTTCACCCCCAGCCGGTGGGCGGCGCGGTGCACCGCCAGCCACTGGTCGGCGGTGGCCTTGTCGTCGCAGATCTTGCGGCGCACCCGCGGCGCGAAGATCTCGGCGCCGCCTCCGGGGATGGTGGTGAGGCCGGCCTCCACCAGCTCGCGCAGCACCTGCTCGTGGGTCTTGCCGAACTTCTCGGCGAAGAAGTGCAGCTCCACGGCCGTGTAGGCCTTGATGTGCAGCTCCGGCCAGGCCTGGCGCAGCCGCCGCACCGTCTCCACGTAGTAGTCCCAGGGGAGGTCGGGGTGGAGCCCGGAGACCATGTGCACCTCGGTGATCCCCAGCGGCCGCTTCCCGAGCACGTGCTCCACCGCCTGGTCCAGGCTCATGGTGTAGCCCTGGCTGGCGTGCGTGTCGTCCGGGCGGGCGAAGGAGCAGAACTTGCAGCTGGCCACGCAGACGTTGGTGGGGTTCAGGTGCACGTTGCGGTTGTAGAAGGTGAGGTCGCCGTGGCGCGACTCGCGCACGTGGTTGGCCAGCGCGCCGACCGCGGCCAGGTCCCGGGCCTCGAAGAGCCGGAGCGCCTCGGCCTCGTCGAGTCGCTTCCCGGCCATCACCTTGTCGCGGAGGTCGCCGAGGCCGTCGCGCTCCAGGGCGCGGTGGGCGAGGGTCGAGAGCATGGTCTAGTGCTCCTCCGCAGAAGTCCCGAGCCGGTACCCAACAGGTCCGAAGGACTTCTGCTCCGTCGCACTTTGCGGGGAAGGCCCCGGGCCTTGCAAGTGAGGGCAAGGCCCGGGCCCTCCCCGCAGAGCCCTACCGGGGGAGGCGGAGCGCCGCCTCCCCCGGACCCCCACCCGCGTGCCGCGCCGCCG
>DASTPH010000151.1:0-2931 GCA_035762305.1 Anaeromyxobacteraceae bacterium | reverse complement strand
TGCGGCGCTGCGGATTGTGCCGTCAGGGGAGGCCCGAGGCTCCTGGCGGTCCGTTTACAACGGCGCAGGAACGGTCGGCGGCCCGGTCTCGCCAGAGGCCGCCTCCACAGCGCCGTACTCGAGTCCGGCGGTGGCCGCGCGGCGCCGCGAGCGCCAGGGTCGCGCGGCGAAGCCTGTCTGAGCCTCCGCGCCGCGAAGGCGCAGCGCGGAGGCGAGTTCTGCAGCCGCGCCATGCGCTCTCTGGTCGCGCCGCGCGGCCGTGGATTCCGTGCTCGGCGCGAAAACAGCGGCCGAGGGCGAGACCGGGCCGCCGTCCGGCGATCGAGCCGGGGGGAGGGCCCGAGGCGACCCGATGCTGCCGGTTCCATGGTGCTTCGGAAGCACGAGAACCCCGGGTGGTGCCGCGCCCCGGCCTGCGCTATCTTTTGCGCCCCCATGCGCCGCGCCGCCCCCTGGCTCCTCCTGCTCGCGCTCCTCGCCGCCTGCGGCGGCGCCGCCCCCACCGTGGCCGGCGAGAAGAAGCCCGCCGAGGACGACTACAACGCGGCCGTGGCTGCGCTCGAGGACAAGAGCTACCCCGAGGCCCAGAAGCTCTTCGAGCGCATCAAGACCAAGTACCCCTACTCGAAGTACGCGCCCCTCTCCGAGCTGCGGCTGGCCGATCTGCGCTTCAAGGAGGAGAAGTACCCCGAGGCCGCCGAGGCCTACGCCCAGTTCGTCAAGATGCACCCCACCCATGAGGAGGTGGACTACGCCGCCTTCCGGGTCGGCCTGGCCCGCTACCGGGACATGCCCAGCGACTTCTTCCTCTTCCCCGCCACCTACGAGCGCGACATGTCGGCGGCCGAGGGAGCGCGCAAGGGCTTCGACGACTTCGTGGCCAAGTACCCGAAGTCCAAGTACGCCGAGGAGGCGAAGAAGAAGCTCGACGAGGTGAAGGGGCGCTTCGCCGACCGGGAGTGGTACGTGGCCAGCTTCTACCGCAAGCGCGAGCGGTGGCCCGGCGTGGCGGTCCGCCTGGAACGGCTGGTGAAGGAGTACCCGGGCTCGCCGCGGGAGCCCGAGGCGCTCATGGGACTGGCCGAGGCGTATCTGAAGATGAACGAGCGTTTCCGGGCCCAGCAGGCGCTGCAGCAGCTCCTCGTCCGCTACCCGAAGGACCCGCATCGGGCCGAGGCGGAGAAGCTGCTTGCCTCCCTCCGCTAGCTCCAGCCTGCCGCGCCGCTCCGGCCGCCTGGGCGCCCCGATCCTCTTTCCCGCCGCCCTGGCCCTCCTGGCCGCCGCGGCCGCCTGGGCCTTCCGGGATCGCCTCCAGTCGCTCGGCAGCGGGATGTCGCTGGAGAGCCCGGACACGCAGATCCGCCGGGCCCTGGCGGCGCAGACCCGGGCCCGGCTCGACGACGTCTACGGCTTCCGGGCCGGCGGCACCGCCGAGCTCATGCCGGTCCGCTTCCGCGACGTGGCGGTGGCGGTGGAGGGTGAACAGGCCACGGTGGTGGCCATGCTCGACGCCGAGGGGCGGGTGACCTGGCGCGATCGGGCCGCCGACCTCTCCTACCTCGGCCGCGAGCGCTTTCACATGCGCCCCTGCCGCATCGCGCTGTGGTGCGGCGACGGCGAGCAGTTCCAGCACCTGCGCCAGGTGCTGCTGGTCCTCTTCCGCCGGCTCGACGCCTTCGAGGCCCGCGACGCCGCCGCCTACGCCGGGCTGGTGGCGGACGGCTACCGGGATCGGGGCCTGGGCCGAGAGGCCCTGCTCGGTCGGGTGGCGGCGGACTTCCAGGCCGGCCCCAGGGCCGCCATCCGGGTGCTGGCCTGGCAGATCCGCGTCGAACGCGACCGGGCCGAGGTGGGCGAGGACTACCAGATCGAGGTGGCGGGGCGGGCGCCGGAGCGATTGCGGGCCCGGCTGCTCCTGGCGCGCGAGGGCGAGCGCTGGGTCTTCGCGGGCGGGCTGTGAGCGGCCCCCCGGTGATAGACTCCCCGCCGGAGGCGGCCCATGGATGAGGTCCTCAAGCAGCTGGTCACGCTGGGGCGCACCTACTACGAGAAGCGCGAGTACGCGCGCGCCGAGCAGTACCTGTCGCAGGTGGTGGAGCGAAACCAGTCCTTCGCCGACGTCTACAACATGCTGGGCGTCATCTATCACGACCAGGGGCAGTACCAGAAAGCGCAGCGGGCCTTCGAGGCGGCGCTGCGCCTCAACCCCGGCTACACCGACGCCGCCCTGAACCTGGCCATCACCTACAACGACACCGGCAAGTACCGCGAGGCCCAGGAGACCTACCAGCAGGCGCTGTCGCGCTCCGGGGCCGCTCCCGGCAAGCTCGACCGCTTCGTCGAGGGCAAGCTGGCCAACATGTACGCCGACATCGGCGACGTCTACCTCTCGAGCGGCCTGTACCCCGAGGCCATCGCCGAGTACGAGCGGGCCCTCCGGCTCCGCCCCACCTTCGTGGACATCCGGGCCCGCCTGGCTGCCGCCCACCGCGACCAGGGGCAGCGCCAGCGGGCCATCGCCGAGTACGAGGAGATCGTCCGGCAGAGCCCGGGCTTCCTCCCGGCCCGGCTCAACCTGGGGCTGTGCCTCTACGCCGACGGCCGCCAGGCCGATGCCGCCCGGCAGTGGGAGGAGGTGCTGCGCCTCGCCCCGGGCAACCGCAGCGCCGAAATGTACCTCCAGCTGGCTGCCACCGCCCCCAGGGGCTAGCCATGTCGGGGGAGGAGAGCCGCTTCGCCCTGCGCTTCCTCTCCGGGAGGTACCAGGGCGCGGTCTTCCCGCTGCGGGAGGGGCGCGAGGTGATCGTGGGCCGGTCCAGCGAGGTGGACCTGGTGCTGGTCGAGGACCTGGTGTCGCGCCGCCACGCCCGCATCGCCGTCGAGGACGGAGTGGTGACCCTCCAGGACCTGGGCTCGACCAACGGCACCTTC
>DASTPH010000150.1:0-48558 GCA_035762305.1 Anaeromyxobacteraceae bacterium | reverse complement strand
GAGCTGGAGAAGGTGGCCATCTTCCCCAACAGCCACTACGTCTCGGCGCCGGAGGTGCGGGCCCGGGCCCTCTCCGGGATCCGGGAGGAGCTGCGGGAGCAGCTCCAGGCCTTCCGGGGGCAGGGGAAGCTGGTGGAGGCGCAGCGCCTCGAGCAGCGCACCCTCTTCGACCTGGAGATGCTGGAGCAGATGGGGTTCTGCTCCGGCATCGAGAACTACTCGCGCTGGCTTTCGGGGCGCAGGGCCGGCGAGCCGCCGCCGTGCCTGCTCGACTACTTCCCCAAGGGATGGCTCCTGGTGGTGGACGAGTCCCACCAGACCGTGCCCCAGATCGGCGCCATGTACCGGGGCGACCGCTCGCGCAAGGAGACGCTGGTGGAGTACGGGTTCCGGCTCCCCTCGGCGCTCGACAACCGGCCGCTCAAGTTCGAGGAGTTCGAGCGCCTGGTGAACCATGCCATCTACGTCTCGGCGACGCCGGCGGAGTACGAGCTGGACCGGAGCGGCGGGGTGGTGGTGGAGCAGATCATCCGCCCCACCGGGCTCACGGACCCGGAAGTCCAAGTGCGGCCGGTGGGGACCCAGGTGGACGATCTGCTGGGCGAGATCCGGGAGCGGGCCGGGCGCGGCGAGCGGGTGCTGGTGACCACCCTCACCAAGCGCATGGCCGAGGACCTGACCGAGTACTACACCGACGTGGGGGTGCGCTGCCGCTACCTCCACTCGGACATCGACACCATCGAGCGCAGCGCCCTCATCCGCGACCTGCGCCGCGGCGAGTTCGACGTGCTCATCGGCATCAACCTGCTGCGGGAGGGGCTCGACATCCCCGAGGTGTCGCTGGTGGCGGTTCTGGACGCCGACAAGGAGGGGTTCCTGCGCAGCGAGGTCTCCCTCATCCAGACCATCGGCCGCGCCGCCCGCAACGTGGCCGGGCGGGTGGTGATGTACGCCGACGGGGTCACCGAGTCGATGCGGCGGGCCATCGGCGAGACCGAGCGGCGGCGCGAGATCCAGCGCCGCTACAACCACGAGCACGGCATCACCCCGCAGACGGTGCGGCGCAACATCACCGACCTGGGCATGGCGGTGGTGGAGGCCGACTACGTCACCGTCCCCCTGGCCGCCGAGGGGGCCGAGTACCGACCCGAGGAGATCCCGGGCATCGTGGCCGAGCTGGAGGCGGAGATGCGCCGCGCCTCCGAGGCCCTGGAGTTCGAGAAGGCGGCCCGGCTGCGCGACCGCATCCTCTCCTTGAAGGACCTGGCGCTGGGGCTGCCCCGCAAGGCCGCCGGGATGAAGGGGCTCCTCGGCAGCCGGGCCCTCGCCGGTGCCGCCGCGGTGGGCGCGCTGGCCGGCGAGCGGAGGCGGCAGCAGCGGCGCAGGCGGCGGTGACCCGCGGGGGCCGGTTCGGGTCACGCCCGGGCCAACCGTTTCTTGGGGTGGTCGCGCCGGAAAGCTTGACGGGTCGTGAGCAGCCGTGCACCCTGGCGGCTGACTTTTTCCAGAGGGAGGCTCGCCCATGTACCGTGCGCTGGCTCTCGCGATGGTGGTGCTGGTTGCAGTCGGGTGCGGAGGCGGGGACAACCCGCCGCCGCCACCGCAGTGTCCGGCGTCCCAGGCTCCGGTCGGAACCATCGCCGGGACGCTGGGTGGGATCGCCTTCGCGCCTTCGGAGATGGGCGCGCTGCTCGCCGGGCCCGCGACCTGCACGGTCGGCACCGTGAGCGTCCGCGTCGCCGCCGTGATCGTGGGTCTGACGAGCTTCCAGGGGCTGTGCAGCCTGGCGCAGCAGTACGGCTTCTGCTTCGACAAGGCCAACGCCACCCTGGCCAGCCTCCAGCTCGCCAACCTCGGGCTCGTCCAGGCGCAGACCCTCCCCGGACCGGGGACCTACCCGGTCACCATCGGGACTCCGACCCCCGACCTCAACGGAAACTTCCAGGTGTACGCGGCCACCTACGCCCGAGAGGGCGCCGCCTGTGCCCTGCTCGCCTCGTCGGACACGACCGCCCTGCCGGCGTCGGGGAGCATCACCCTCACCACCGTGAACAGCACGTCGGTGAGCGGGTCGGTGAGCCTGACGTTCACCGACGGGAGCACGCTCAGCGGAACCTTCACCGCCCCGACTGCCCCGATCAGCATGAACGTCTGCCAGCTCGTGAGCGGCTGCACCTCCGTCACCTGCGTGCCCTGAGCGGAAGGACGCGCCCCTCACGGCGAGGCTCGCCGGGGATCGGGCTGCCCTCTCCCCGGAGGAGTGAGTGGAGCTTCACAGCGCCCGCGGTCCCCCGGGATCGCCGGCGGCCCGGTTCTCGCCTCCGGGCGCTTTTCTCGCTCGCGACCTCGGAGCGGCGGCCGCGCGGCGACGAGGAACGCGCGGCGGCTCGCAAACGTCGGTCGCGCAGCCTAAGGAGCTCCTCGGCGCGTTGGCGCTCCACGACGGTTGCTCGCCGCCGGCCGCGGGCCCGGGTCGCGCGTATCGGGACGGCCTCGGCTCGCTCCGAAGGCGCCCTCCAGCGAGACCGGGCCGCCGTCGGACGTCGACGAGGGTCGCGGGAATCGGTTACCCGAGATCCGTGAGCCGCGAGGGGTGAGGGGCGGCATCGGCCGGGAGCGCTGCGGGCGAGGGAGGGCTAGACTACCCCGGTCGCCGATGGACCCCGCGCTGCGCCAGAAGATCGACCGGCTCCCCGCCGAGCCCGGCTGCTACCTCATGAAGGACCGCCGCGGGGAGGTGGTCTACGTGGGCAAGGCCGCCTCGCTCCGGGCCCGGGTGCGAAGCTACTTCGATCGCTCAGGCGACGACCGGTTCTTCATCCCGTTCCTGGACGAGCTCTTGGGGGACGTGGAGGTGGTGGTCACCCGCTCCGAGAAGGAGGCGGTGCTCCTCGAGAACGAGCTCATCAAGAAGCACCGCCCCCGCTTCAACGTGCGGCTGCGGGACGACAAGGACTTCATCGTCCTGCGCCTGGATGCGAGCCATCCGTACCCACGGCTCGAGATCGTGCGGGCCCGGCAGCGGCGCGAAGACGGCGCCCGCTACTTCGGCCCCTACTCCAGCGCCAGCTCCATCCGCGAGACCCTGCGCATCGTGAACCGCTGGTTCCAGCTCCGCACCTGCACCGACCGGGTGCTGGAGAACCGCCGCCGCCCCTGCATCCTCCACCAGATCGGCCGCTGCCCGGCCCCCTGCGTCTACGAGGTGCCGCCGGAGGCCTACCGGCAGAACGTGGAGGACGCGGTGGCCTTCCTGGAGGGGCGCGAGACCGATCTCTTGCCGCGGCTCGAGGCCCGGATGCGGGAGGCGGCCGAGGGCCTGCGCTTCGAGGAGGCGGCGCGGCTGCGCGACCAGATCCAGGCGGTGGAGCGCTCCCTGGAGAAGCAGCGGGTGCTCATGGCGGATCAGGCCGACCGCGACGTCTTCGGCCTCTACCGGGAGGGGCCGGCGCTGGTGGTGCAGGTGCTCTCCATGCGCGGCGGCAAGCTCCAGGACTCGCGCTCCCATCCCTTCGGCGAGCAGGAGTTCCCCGACGCCGAGGTGCTGTCGTCCTTTCTCGCCCTCTACTACGAGCGGAACCCGGCCCCCGACGAGGTGCTGCTGCCCCTGGAGCCGGACGGCGCCGGCGCCCTGGCCGAGGTGATCTCGGAGCGGCGCGGCCGCCGGGTGCGGCTGCTCACCCCGCAGCGCGGCGCCAAGGCCGACCTGCTGCAGGTGGCGGCCCGCAACGCCGAGCAGGGCTACCGCGGCTGGCGCGAGCGCGACGAGCGGCGCGAGGAGTCGCTGGCGGCGCTGGCCCGCGCCCTGCGCCTGCACCGCGAGCCGCGCTGGATGGAGTGCTACGACATCTCCACCTTCCAGGGGGCGCTGGCGGTGGGGTCCGGCGTGTGCTTCCGGGACGGCGAGCCCGACAAGTCCGGCTACCGGCACTACAAGGTCAAGGGGGTGGCCGGGCAGGACGACTTCGCCATGCTCCACGAGGTGATCGGACGCCGGCTCCGCCGCGCCCTGTCGGAGGGGTCCTTCCCCGACCTGCTGGTCATCGACGGCGGCAAGGGGCAGCTCAACGCGGCGCTGGCGGCGGCCCGGGACCTGGGGGTGCCGACCCGGCCCCTCCCCGGCAACGAGGGGGCGCCCTTCGTGGAGATGGTGGGGCTCGCCAAGAGCCGGGTGCTGGAGGCCGGCCCCCGGCCCGCCGCTCGCCGGGGCCCGGCGGGAGCGCTGGCCGACGCCGCCGAGGCCCGGGGGCGGGGGTTCGTGGCCGAGCTGGCGCGGTCGCCGGAGCGCGTGTTCCTGCCGGTGCGCAAGGACCCGGTGGTGCTGCGGCAGAACTCGGCCGAGCTGTTCCTGCTGGCGCGCCTCCGCGACGAGGCCCACCGCTTCGCCATCGAGTTCCACCGCAAGCTCCGGAGGGCCCGCACCCTGACCAGCGTGCTCGAGGACATCCCCGGCGTGGGCGCAGGCCGGCGGCGGGCGCTCTTGCGCCACTTCGGCTCGCTCAGGCGCGTGCGCGAGGCGAGCGCGGAGGACATCGCCCGGGTGGACGGCCTCGGGGAGCGCCAGGCGCAGGCGGTGTGGGCCTTCTTCCACCAGCCGGGCGGGCCGGCGGCCGCCGCCGAGGCCGCCCTGGACGAGGCCCTGGTGGCCGAGGCCGGGGCGCCGGAGGGGCTCCCGGGTCCCCGTCCCGTAGGCCCGTCCGGCGACTGATGGCCGCGGCCACACGCGTGGACCCGGCGGCTACGCCGCCGGCGGGGGACGAGCCCCCGCCCTACTTACTGCCGAGCCACCCGAAGGGTGGCGAGGCTGCTTCTGCAGCCGGTGTGCAGTCCGCGTCCAGCTGGGCGCGCTGGAGAACCTTACGAGCCCGAGGTTTCCCAAAGGCCTCGCCGCCCGTTGAGGGCGGCTCGAGTTGGCGGGGGACGAGCCCCGGCCCTGCGGCCAAGGCAAGCGGGCGCCGCCGTGACGCGCGTCAAGGCGAAGGCTGGCTGGCGCGCCGCCCGCGGGGCGACCTTGATCGCGGACCCTCGGCGGCTTATGTGTGCTCTTCGCCGACGAGGCGCGTCCGGGGAAGCGGATCCGGCGGCGCGGCGCGGGAGGTTCTCGTGAGCACGACCACCAGTCAGGCCGGCGGGACCGGCGAGAGCGTGGCGCTCGCGCCCGTCGTGGACGAGCTGTGCCGCATGGCCGAGACGGCCCTGGCGGGCCGCAACGGGACGGGGCGCTTCGTGCTGCCGTCGCGCGACGCGGTCATCGACTGCGTCGAGAGCCTGCGCTCGGTCTTCTTCCCCGGCTACTTCGGCACGCCCGACCTCGAGGACGAGAGCCTCCACTACTTCGTGGGCTCGACGCTGGCGCGGGTGCTCCGCGTCCTCGAGGACCAGGTGCGCCGGGCCATCGCCTTCGCCGAGAAGCACGACTTCGAGGCCTGCAACCACTGCGCCCCGGCGGCAGCGGCCGCGAGCCGGACCTTCCTCTCGCGCCTGCCGGCGGTCCGCCGGTTGGTGGCCTCGGACATCGAGGCCGCCTACGAGGGCGACCCGGCGCTGAAGAGCCGCGACGAGGCCATCTTCAGCTACCCGGGCATCTTCGCGGTGACCAACCAGCGCCTGGCGCACGAGCTGCACGTGCTGGGCGTCCCGCTCATCCCCCGCATCGTCACCGAGCACGCCCACGCCACCACCGGCATCGACATCCACCCCGGCGCGGCCATCGGCGAGAAGTTCTTCATCGACCACGGCACCGGGGTGGTGGTGGGCGAAACCGCCCGCATCGGCCGCAACGTCCGCCTCTACCAGGGCGTGACCCTGGGGGCCAAGAGCTTCCCCCTCGACGCGCAGGGCAACCCCATCAAGGGCATCGACCGCCACCCGGTCGTCGAGGACGACGTGGTGGTCTACGCCGGCGCCACCATCCTCGGGCGCATCACCATCGGCCGGGGCTCCTCGGTGGGCGGCAACGTCTGGCTCACCGAGAGCGTGCCGCCCGGCAGCAAGGTGACTCAGGCCAACACCCGCGAAGGGAAGCACGAGCGGGCCTGACGCGCGGGACGCGGCCAGGTCGCCTCATGGCGCGACCCCCCCGGGCACCTCGCGACGCTCAACTCGGGTGGGGCGCGCCATCAGCGCCGCCGCTCGCGCGACAGCCGGCGCAGCTCCTTCGACACCGCCTTCCACCGTCGGCGCTCCGCCCGCGCCGCGCCGCCTTCGCGCCGCTCCGCCTGCCGCGCCAGCTCCAGCGCGAGCTTGCGGTGGCTCTCGACGCGCGCGGCGTCGATTCGCCCGCCGGCGACCGCCTCCCGGACGGCGCACCCGGGCTCGGCCCGGTGCGAGCAGTCCCGGAACCGACAGCGCGCCGCGATGGCGGCGAGGTCCTCGAACGTCGCGTCGAGCCCGCGCGCGTCCCAGAGCCGCAGCTCGCGGATCCCCGGGCCGTCCACCAGCGCGCCGCCGCCGGGCAGCGGGAAGAGCTCGCGGCCCGACGTGGTGTGGACGCCGCGGTCGTCGGTGGCGCGCACCGGTGCGGTGCGCTGCGCCTCGCGGCCGAGGAGCGCGTTCGTCAGGGTGGACTTCCCCGCGCCGGAGGGGCCCGTGAGGACGCCGGTCCGGTCCGGGCGCAGGCGCGCCGCGAGCGCGGCGATGCCCTCGCCGGTGAGCCCGGACGCGACCTCGACCTCGACTCCAGGCGCGGCGGCGCGGGCCTCGGCGAGCGCGGCGGCGAGATCCTCCGCCCGATCCGGCTTGGTGAGGACGATCACCGGCTCCGCGCCGCCCGCATGCACCGCCGCGAGCGTCCGCTCGAGGCGGCGCGGGTTCGGACCCTCGTCGAGCCCCTGCACGACGAACACGACGTCCACGTTGGCAGCGAGCACCTGCTCCGCGGTCGAGCCGCCCGCGACGTTCCGGGAGAGCCAGGCGCGGCGCTCGAGGACGCGCCTGACGGCACGATCGGGCCCGGGGCTCGCGACGACGAAGTCGCCCACCACCGGGAAGACGCCCTCGGCGCGCAGCCGACCCGGGACGACGACTCGGTGGGCGCCGTCCGGGAACCGGACCAGGAGGCGGCGGCCGCGATCGGCGACCACGCGGCCGACGAGGGAGGACTGGAGCTCCTCCAGGGAGAGCTGGGAAGCGAAGAAGGGACCGAAGCCGATGAGCTCGGGATGGACCACGGCCTAACTCGAGAGCGCGAGTGACGGACGGGATCCGCGCCCCCTCGACGGCGGGTAGCGGGATCCGGACGGGCGCGTCACCTGCCGAACGGCGGGCGGACGCGGCGACTCGGGCTAGCGGGCACGATCCACGCGTCCTGAATAGACCGGAAGCCGGTGCGCGGGCAAGCGGCGCGTGGGGTCCCCGCTCGTTCGGCCGCTACGCGGCCGAACCGAGCATCTCCGCGATGAGCGCCTCCAGCACCTCCGGCTTGAAGGGCTTCTCCAGGCGGCGGTTGGGCACCGACGCCAGGAAGCGCTGGGCCGCGTCCGTGTAGGCGCCTCCGGTCATGAAGACCATCCGGGCCGCCACCTCGGGCGCGGTGCGGCCGAGCTCGGCGTGCAGCTCCATTCCGTTCATCCCCGGCATCATCAGGTCGCACAGGACCACGTCGAAGCCGGCGCCGCCCGCGATGAGCCCCAGCGCCTCGCGCGCGCCCTGCGCCACCTCGACGTCGTGAGACGGCGCCAGCAGCCGCTGCAGCGCCCGGCCCATGCGCGGCTCGTCGTCCACCACCAGGATGCGCCCCCGCCGCACGCTCATGTCGCCCCCCGCTCCTTCGCCAGCAACCCCGCCACGCCGCGGCGCAGCGCCTCGGCGTCGAAGGGCTTGTCCAGGCGCGGGTTGGGCACCCGATCCAGGAACTCGCGCGCCCGGTCGCTGAAGGCCCCGCCGGTCAGGAACACGAAGCGGGCGGCGGCGGCCGGGTCGGCCTGCCGCACCCGCTCGAACAGGTCCATGCCGGAGAGGCCGGGCATCATCAGGTCGCACAGCACCAGGTCGAAGCCCGGGCCGGCCCCGAGCTGGGACAGGGCCGCCTCGCCGCTGGTCACCGCGGCCACCTCGTGCTCGGTCCCCAGGATTCGCGCCACCGCGCGCCCGACCATGGGCTCGTCGTCCACCACCAGGATCCGCGCCCGCGATGCCGTTGCCGCCGGGGGCGGCGGCTCGGCGCCGGCCGCCTCGCCGCGCGCCGCCGGGAGGCGCACCCGGAAGAGGCTGCCCCGGCCCGGCGCGCTCTGCACCTGGATGTCGCCGCCCATTCCGGTGACGAGGCCGTGGCAGATGGACAGCCCGAGCCCGGTCCCCACCCCCACCGGCTTGGTGGTGAAGAAGGGGTCGAAGATGCGCTCCAGGATCTCCGGGGCGATGCCGGCCCCGGTGTCCTCGACCTCCACCACCACCCGGCCGTTCTCGGCGCGGGTGCGGGCGCGGATGGCGTGGCGCTCGGGCGTTCCCTCGGGGATGGCCTGGGCCGCGTTGATGAGCAGGTTCAGGAACACCTGGCCCAGGCGCCGCTCGTTGGCGGCCACCGGCGGCGTTTCCCCGAGGTCGAGCTCCACGCTGGCGCGGGGGCGGATCTCGGCCTGGGCCAGGTTGACCGCGGCCCGGAGGACCTGGCGCACGTCGGCCCGACCGCGCCCGTCGCCCTCGTCGTGGCGCGAGAAGGACTTGAGATCTCGCACGATGTCGCCCACCCGCGCCGCCCCCTCCTGGGCCTCGACCAGCGCCTGCTCCAGCTCCGGGCTGCGCGAGCCCAGCCGTCGCGCCTCCTCCATGGCGAAGCCCAGGTTGGCCACCGTGAAGGCCAGCGGGTTGTTGATCTCGTGGGCCATCCCGGCCGACAGGGTGCCGAGCGACGCCATGCGCTCGGCCAGCAGGAGCTGCGACTGCAGGGCGCGCCGCTCGGTGACGTCGGTGTAGGCCCCCACCACCCGCAGCGGCCGGCCCGCCTGGTCCCGCCGCACCACCTTGGCGCGGTTCAGCACCCAGCGCCACCCGCCCGATCCGGTGGCCACCCGCATCTCCAGCTCCACCTGCTGGGTGCGCCCGGCGAAGTGCTCCTGGTAGAGCGCCTCCAGGCGGGGCCGGTCGTCCGGGTGCACCACCCGTCGCGCCCGCTCCACGGTGGCGATCTCGCCCGGCTGGTACCCGAGCATGTGCTCCCAGCGGGGCGACACGTAGATGGCATCGCGCTCCAGGTCCCAGTCCCAGACGCCGTCGGCGGTGGCCTCCAGGGCCAGCGCCAGCCGCTCCTCGCTCTCGCGCAGCGCCGCCTCGGCCGCCTTGCGCTCGGTGATGTCGCGCACGATGCCGTGGACCAGGCGCCGGCCTCCCTGCTCCAGCACCCGCGCGCTCACCTCGACCGGGAAGGTGGACCCGTCCTTGCGACGGTAACGGGTCTCGAAGAGCATCGAGCCCTGTGACAGCTGGTGCTGCACCACGGAGTCGAGGTCGCCCAGGGTAGCCGGATCGCGGAGGTCGCGCACCGACAGGCGCAGGAGCTCCTCCGGGGAGTACCCCAGCCCCTGGGCGGCGCGGTCGTTGGCCTCCAGGATCCGCGACGTCTCGTCGGTGAGGAACACCATGTCGTTCGCGGCGCGCGAGAGCTCGCGCAGCTGGCCCATGAGGGCGGCGCGCTCCGCCTCGGCGCGGGCCTCGCGCCGGAGCCAGACCGAGGAGCGCCGCCGCCACCACAGCGCCAGGCCGCCTCCCGCCGCGGCCACGAAGCCGGCCACGGCCATGGCCAGCGACCGGCCGTGCTCCCGGATGTCTCGGAGCAGGCGCGCCTCGTCCACCTCCACCAGCGCGGCCCAGCCCGAGCCCCTCACCTGGCGTGCGGCCGCGGAGCTGCGGCGCGCGGTGGCGGCGAGGAGCCCTTCCTCGCCCAGGGCGGCGCGCACGGCCGGGGCGGCGCCATCCGAGAGCGGAGTCCGGACCTCGGCGCCGCGGGCCGAGAGCTCCACCGCCTCCTGGCCCTCCCGGCGCACCAGCCGCGCCGCTCCGGGCCCCCCGCTCCCCCCCGGATCCACCAGGAGCGCCAGCAGGCGGGTGGCAGGGTCCACCCGGAGGAGCAGCGCGCCCACCGGGCGCGGGCTGGCCCCGGGCACCCGCAGCGGCGCCAGCAGGTCCAGGTGCGGGCCGGCCGCCGGGCCGCCGTGGACGTCGGAGATCGAGGGGGCACCGGAAGCCAGCGCCCGCCGCACCGCCTCGGGCGAGCAGCCCGGGTCGCCCGCCAGGGCGTCGAGGGGGACGCCGAGCGCCAGCTTCGGCTCCCCCTCGACGTCGAGGAGCGCCACCCCCGAGTAGTCCTGGCGCGCGCGCAGGGCCTCGAACCACAGCACCAACTCGTCGCGCTCGCGCTCCCCCATGGGACTGGACAGTGCGCGCGCCAGCGAGGGCTGGGCGGCGATGGCGGTGGCGTCGGCCAGCCGGTCGGACCGCCAGGCGCCGATCTCGACGGCCAGGCGGAGGGCGTCGGCCTCGGCGTCGTGCCGCCCCTCCTCCAGGTGCTCGGCGGCGAGGCGGCGATAGCTGGCGAGGCCGGCCAGGGACGCCGCCGCGGCCAGGGCCGCGAACGCCAGGATCGGCGCCACCGGGAGCGGCGGCCGCGTCTCCGCCATGGCGCCGCCCGGGGCGCCCTTGCCGGTTCCGGTCATGGTTGCCAATCGCCGGCGCGCCGGCGAGCCTGGGACAGGATAACCCACCGGAAGTACGGGCGCATGGTGTTCCAGCGCGGGCCGGCGAATCCATCCGGCCGGCGCGGGCTCACACGTCGGCGAATGCCCATCTACGAGTACAGCTGCCGGGAGTGCGGGCGCGCCTTCGAGGAGCTCGTCGTCCGCCGCTCGGACGAGGTCGAGGTGAAGTGCCGGAAGTGCGGCAGCCGCCGCGTCGGCCGGCTCATGTCGCGCCCGGCAGCCACTCGCAGCGGGGGTGGGGGCGGCCAGGGGCGGACCGCCCCCGGCTGCGGTCCCGTCGGCTGAGCGATCTAGCCGCCGCGCGGTCGCGCGGCACCGGACGGACGCTCCCGAAAAGACCCCCGGCGGCCCGCCTCGCGCCGGCGCACGGCCGTGCGCCAGGAAAGTTGCAGGATTCCTGACTACATCCGCGGGGTGCGAACTTGGGAACGGGGCGAAGAGCGCGCTAGACTCGGCTGGACGTGACCCGCATCCAGCGCGCCAGCGACTTCACCTTGGAGTTCGTCGCCGAGACCCTGGCCAAGCAGGGGCTCCTCACCGACGACGCCCGCCGGACGGCCTTCGCCCGGGAGGGGCCGCAGCGGGCCCGGCTGCTGCGCGAGCAGGCCAGCCGATCCGGGGGGCGCGGGCTGAAGCGCGCCGAGCTCTCGCCGGTGGAGCTGATCGCCTCCTTCAAGTTCCCCGACGCCCGGCGCGAGTCCGAGCTGGTGGACGAGGACAAGGCCACCCAGGCGGTGGCCCAGGCGGTGGGCATCCCCTACCGCAAGATCGACCCGCTCAAGCTCGACGCCCAGCTCATCACCCGCACCCTGTCCCGCCCCTTCGCGCGCAAGCACGCGGTGCTGCCGTTGGAGAGGAAGAACGGCGCCCTGGTGGTGGCCACTGCCAACCCCTTCGACCGGGAGCTGTTCGAGAACCTGCGCGGCCTCACCGGCCAGAACATCCAGCTGGTCCTCTCCGCCCCGGCCGACATCCACCGGGCCATCGCCGAGGTCTACGGCTTCCGCCAGCAGATCACCGAGGCGCAGACCCAGCTCACCCGCGGCGCCCCGGACGTGGGCAATCTGGAGCAGTTCGTCAACCTGACCGGCCTGGAGGCGCTGGAGGCCTCCAGCGAGCCGGTCGTCGCCGCGGTGGAGTACCTGCTCCACTACGCCTTCGAGCAGCGGGCCAGCGACATCCACGTCGAGCCGCGGCGGGAGGAGTGCATCGTCCGCATGCGCATCGACGGGGTGCTCCACCCCGTCTACCGCGTGCCCAAGGCGGTCCACGGCGCCATCGCCAACCGCTTCAAGATCATGAGCCGCCTCGACATCGCCCAGCGCCGCCCCCAGGACGGGCGCATCCGCACCGCCCGCGGCGACGCCGAGATGGAGCTGCGGGTCTCCACCATCCCCACCGCCTTCGGGGACAAGATCGTGATCCGCATCCTCGACCCCAACGTCCTGGTGCGCGACCTCTCCGAGCTGGGCTTCCTTCCCGACGAGCGGGAGGCGTTCGAGTCGTGGCTGTCGCGCCCGCACGGGCTGGTGGTGGTGACCGGCCCCACCGGCTCGGGCAAGACCACCACCCTCTACTCGGCGCTGGAGGCGCTGGCCTCGCCGGAGATCAACGTGGTCACCATCGAGGACCCCATCGAGATGGTCCACGAGGACTTCAACCAGATCGCCGCCAACCCCAGGACCGGCACCGGGTTCGCCGAGGCGTTGCGCCACGTCCTGCGACAGGACCCGGACGTGGTGATGGTGGGGGAGGTCCGCGACGGCGAGACCGCCTCCCAGGCGGTGCAGGCGGCCCTCACCGGCCACCTGGTCCTCACCACCCTGCATACCAGCGACACCGTGGGCGCGGTGGCGCGCCTGCGCGACCTGGGCGTGCCGGCCTTCCTCATCGCCGCCACCCTCACCGGGGTGGTGGCGCAGCGGCTGGTGCGGCAGGTGTGCCCGGCCTGCGCAGAGGACGTGCCGCTCACCGCCGACCAGGTGGCCGAGCTGGGCATCAAGCACCCCGAGGACCACGCCGGGAGGCTCCTGGCCAGGCGCGGCCCGGGGTGCGCCAAGTGCCGCTACACCGGCTACTACGGGCGGACCGGGATCTTCGAGGTGCTGAAGGTGAACCCCCGCCTGCGCCACCTGGTGGCCGAGGGGGCCACCCCGGAGGTGCTGCTCCGCACTGCTCGCCAGGACGGGCTTCGCCCGCTGCGGGAGCACGCCGTGCGCAAGGTGGCGGCCGGGGTCACCAGCTTCGAGGAAGCCATGCGGGCCACCGCCGACGCCGAGAGGAACGCGTGAGCACCTCCGCCCGGGAGATCGCCGAGCTGTGGTCGGCCGGGACGCCGCTCCTGTACCTGGTCACCTCCGAGGAGGACCGGGCGGTGGCCCTGTGCCGCGACGCCGCCGAGGGGTTCGACGCCAGCTGCGGCGTCTGGTCGAGCCTGCGCGGCCTGGAGCCGGTGGCCCCGGCGGCGCGCGACCCGCTGGCGGTCCTGGAGGCAGTGCTCAAGGCGCCGGCCCCCTTCCTGGCAGTGCTGCTCGACTTCCACGAGGCCCTGGGGAACCCGCTGGTGACCCGGCGCGTCCGCGACGTGCTGCCGCGCCTGTCGGCCGAGGGGCGCTGCCTGGCGGTGGTGGCGCCGCGGGTGGTGCTGCCGGACGGGGTGGCTGCCGAGGCGGTGGTGCTCCGCCTGCCCCTGCCGGGCGAGCCGGAGCTGGCGGCGCTCCTGGACGCGGTGGCCGAGGGCGCGCGCCCGGGGGCGGCCGAGCGGCACCGGGCCCTGACGGCGGCCCGCGGCCTGACCGAGTCCCAGGCCCGCCGCGCCTTCCTGCGGGCCATCCGCGCCGATCCGGCCCTGGGCCCCCGGGGCGTGGAGGTGGTGCTGGAGGAGAAGAAGCGCATCCTGAACCGCGACCTGGGCCTGGAGCTGGTCGAGAGCCAGGAGGCGGCTGACGACCTGGGCGGCCTGGAGAGCTTCAAGGACTGGATGGCGGAGCGGGCCCTGGCCTTCGCCCCCGACGCCCGCCGCTTCGGCCTGCCGGCCCCGCGGGGGGTGCTACTGGTGGGCGTGCAGGGCTGCGGCAAGTCGCTGGCCGCCAAGTCGGTGGCCGCCCAGCTGGGCGTGCCGCTGCTCCGGCTCGACCTGCCACGGGTGCTGGGCTCGGGGGAGGGCGCCGAGGAGCGGTTTGGGCGGGTGCTGGCCGCCGCCGAGGCCATCGCCCCGGTGGCGCTGTGGGTGGACGAGATCGAGAAGGCCTTCGCCGGCAGCACCCCCGGCGAGCGCGGCGACCCGAGGGCGGCCCGGCTGCTGGGCTCGTTCTCCACCTGGCTGCAGGAGCGGCAGGGGTCGGTGTTCGCGGTGGCCACCGCCAACGACGTGTCGCGGCTGCCTCCGGAGCTGCTCCGCCGCGGCCGCTTCGACGAGCTGTTCTTCGTGGACCTGCCGGACCTGGCCGCCCGGCGCGACATCCTGGCGCTCCACCTGCGCAAGCGCGGCCGCGACCCGGAGCCGTACGACCTCCCGGCGGTGGCCGAGCTGTGCGCCGACTACTCCGGCGCCGAGCTGGAGCAGGTGGTGGTGGGGGCGCTGCACCGGGCCTTCGCGCTGGGGCGGGAGCTCGAGGCCGCCGACCTGCGGCGGGTGGCCCAGGACCTGGTGCCGCTCTACAAGACCTACGAGGAGCAGATCAAGGCGCTGCGCGAGTGGGCCCGCGGCCGGGCGCGGCCGGCGGGCCGCGAGGGCGCGGTGGTGGAGCTGTTCCGGCGCACCGGCGGCTGACGGAAGTCGGTCCTCGGGGAGCCGGCCACCGGCGGTTCCACCGCGCGTGGTATATGATTGGCCGCGGGGTGACCTTGCCACGCTTGGCGGCGATGCTCCGGCCGCCGTCCTTCGCGGACGAGCAGAAGACGCATGCGGCGTACATGCTGCACGTGGTCCTGTGGGCCATGGTGCTGGTTCCCCTGCCGTACGTCGCTTGGGCGCTCCTGAACGCGCGGGAGCTGGGCGCCGCCACCGTGTGGCGGGTCCTGACGCAGTCGGCGATCGGCGAGGCGGTCAACGCCGCCCTGATCGTGGCCCTTCGGCGCGGCCACGTGCGCCTGGCGTCCATACTCCAAGTGAGCTTGCTGTGGACCTTCTTCCTGTGGTCCGCCCTCTCCGGGTCGGGCATCCGCGACCTCGCCTACGTGCTCGGCTTTCCCATCGTCATCGGGATCGCCGGCCTGCTGCTCGGCCTGCGGGGGGCACTGGCGGCCGCCGGTGCCTCGGTGGCGGCCGGAGGGGCCATGCTCCTCGCCGAGACGGGCGGCCGCCGCTTCGGTCCGACGTCCACGCCGGGACTGGTCTTCGCCATCACCGCCGCGCTCTTCCCCATCTTCGCCACGCTCCAGTACCTGGGGTTTCGCTGGCTCCGGCGGGCGCTGGAGCAGGCCCACCAGGAGCTGAGCGCGCGCCGCAAGGCGGAGGAGGAACGCGAGCGGCTCCAGGGCGAGCTGGCCCACGCCCAGCGGGTGGAGTCCATCGGCCGGCTGGCCGGGGGGATCGCCCACGACTTCAACAACCTGCTCACCAGCATCCTGGGGAACATCGCCTTCGCCCAGCGCGGCCTCGAGCCCGGACATCCGTTGCGGGAACCGCTGGAGGAGGCGTCGGGGGCGGTGCAGAGCGCGGCCAACCTGACCCAGCAGCTCCTGGCCTTCAGCCGCCGGCAGCTGGTGAGGCCCCGGGTGGTCTCCTTGAACGAGGTGGTGGCCGGCGTCGAGAAGATGCTGCGACGCCTGCTGGGCGAGGACGTGATCCTGCGGACAGTCCTGCGCCCGGAGGCGGGCCACGTGCGCATCGACCCGGGACAGCTGGAGCAGATCCTCGTCAACCTCTCGGTGAACGCTCGCGACGCAATGCCGGCGGGCGGGTGGCTCCTCATCGAGACCGGGGACGCCGCCGTCGACGCCAATGGCGGGCGGCGTCTGGACCTGGCGCCGGGCCCCTACGTCCTGCTCAGGGTGGCCGACACCGGCGTGGGAATGTCGCGCGAGGTTCGACAGCAGCTGTTCGAGCCGTTCTTCACCACCAAGGAGAAGGGAACCGGACTCGGCCTGGCCACCGCCTACGGCATCCTCAAGCAGAACGGGGGAGCCATCGCCGTCTCCTCCGAGGAGGGAAAGGGGACCACCTTCGACGTCTACCTGCCCAGGGTGCAGGCCCCGGTGGAGCCGGCGGCGGAGAAGGCCGCGGCGGCGCCGCCCCGCGGGGGCTCGGAGTCGATCCTCCTCGTGGAGGACGACCCGCTGGTGCGCAGGATGGCGATGAAGGCCTTGCGGACGCAGGGGTACGACGTGGTGGCCTGCGGCGACGGGGCGGAGGCGCTCACGGCGCTGGCGGAGCGGGCGGCTCCCATCGCCCTGGTCATCACCGACGTGGTCATGCCCCACATGGACGGACGGGAGCTCTCGGAGCGGCTGGCGGCGGCCAGCCCGGGCCTCAAGGTCCTCTTCACCTCGGGCTATGCCGAGGAGGTGGTGGCCACCCGGGGAGTCCTCCCGGCGGGGATCCAGTTCATCGCCAAGCCGTACACGCCCGACGAGCTGGCGGGCAAGGTCCGCGAGGTGCTCGACGGGTGAGCCGCGCGAGGCTTCATGCCTTGCGCGGCTGTCACGATCCAGTAGGGCGGGGGCTCGTCCCCCGCCGGCGGCGCAGCCGCCGGATCCACACGAGCGGCCGCGCCAATCATGGTGGCGCTCAGTTGCGCTGATCCCGTGAACGAACCCGGGCCCGCGCCCGAGCCCGGCTTCTTTCGGGCTCGGACTCGGGCTCGTGCACGGGCTCGGGGCTCAGCTCAACCGGGCACCGCAAAAAAATCAGTAGCTCGACCACCCCAGCGGCGGCTCGGCGTAGCCGCTCGACCGGAAGGGCGTGGCGTTCTCCCGGCGCCAGGCCTCGTCGCGGCGGCCCGGCGCCCAGCGGTCGAGGTCCACGCCGGCAGCGAGCAGCCCCTGGCGATCGTCGTAGCGCAGCGTCAGGACGGCGGCGGGGTGGCTCGAGGCGCGCTCGAAGGGGGCCTCCTCGACGTGGGAGTGGTGGCGCTCGGCGAACTCCGTACCGAGGCCAGGCCGGCTCTGCTCCAGGCTCCGGCGGGCCTCCGGCGCCGGGGCCGCCTGGGCGCTCTCGCTCCCCTGCCCGGAGGCGGGCGGGCCGGCGTCCGACCGGGGCTCGGCCCGGCCCAGGTCCTCCTCCCGCTCGGAGCCGCGGGGCCGGATGGGATAGGGCTTGGGGCGCCAGGCCACCGCCCGCTCCGGGAACACCGCCAGGCCGATCATGCCCACGTCGCGCGCGTCCCCCATCCGCGCGGCGTAGGAGTCGCGCACGCTCCCGAAGCGGAAGGCGGCCACGGCGTCGCGGCCCAGCCGGTAGCCGTCGATGGTGGTCTCGCCGAACGGCTCGATCAGGTAGCCTCGCTTCTCCCAGGCGGCCGGCCTGCCGTCCACCACGTCGCGCCCGTCCACCGAGGCGACCACCTCGACGCGGCGTCCCGAGCCATTCCGGATCCGGAGCAGGTAGCGCTGCCCGGGCACGCCGAGCACGAAGGTCCGGCCGCGGTGGGCGAAGGTGGGGAGGACGCGGCCGGTGTCGTCCACCAGCTCCAGCGAGTACGGCCCCTGGCGGGCGGGGGCTTCGTTCCAGTGGGCTCGGGCGGCACAGGGGAGGGCTGCCACGAGGGCGGTCAGGGCGAGGGCGGCGAGCGGGGAGGGGGTCATCGAGGGCTCCTTTCGTCCAGGTGAAACGAGCGAGCCCGGGAAAGGATCTACCGGGCGCCGTCCCGGCGGTCGCTCGCGGAAGGCGCGGTTTTTCGGGCTCAGTGGACCTCGGCGCGGTATTGACACCGGGAGAACCGGAGGCCCCTCATGGCATTCGACGTCGAGACCGTCAACCTGGACGGCCGGGTCACCACCATCGGCACGGCGAGCGGGCACACCCTGGTCATCGACCGCCCCGTGGACGCGGGAGGCGGCGGCCTGGGGTTCAACGGCGGCGAGCTGCTTCACCTGGCCGTGGCCGGCTGCATCTCCAACGACCTGTTCCGGGAGGCGCGGGCGGCCGGCATCCACCTGCGGCGGGTCCGCGTCACCGCCCGTGGCGAGTTCGCGGGTATGCCGGCGGTGTCGGCGGGCATCGAGTACCAGGTGGAGGTCGAGGGGGAGGCCCTCCCGGAGCGCCTCGAGGCGCTGGTGGCCCACGTTGACGCGGTGGCCGAGATCCCGAACTCGCTCCGGCGCGGGACGCCGGTGCGGCTGGCGGCTGCCCGCACGCTCGGGCATCACGGCGCCGGCCTCTCGCCGAGCCCGGCCGAGGCCGGTTGACGGTCTCTCCGCCGCCGTGCCCTCCCTCGCCTTCCTCCCGGGCGCCGGCGGAAGCGCGTCGTTCTGGCGCCCGGTGGCCGACAGGCTGGGCGACCTCGGCCGGGTCTTCACGCTCGGCTACCCGGGCTTCCCCGGACTTCCGGCCGACCCCGCCGTGAATTCGCTGGACGACCTCTACCGCTGGATCGGCGAGCGCCTCCCGCCAGGGCCGAGTCACGTCATCGCCCAGTCGATGGGAGGTGTCCTGGCGGTGCGCCTGGCGATCGAGCGGCCGGAGCGGGTGGGACGCCTGGTCCTGGTCGCGACCTCCGGCGGGCTGGACGTGCGCCGGCTCGGCGCCGCCGAGTGGCGCCGCGAATACCGAGCGTCGCTGCCGGACGTTCCCACCTGGTTCGTCGACGACCGCACCGACCTCTCGGCCCGGCTCGGCGCCATCCGGGCCCCGACCCTTCTCCTGTGGAGCGACTCGGACCCCATCAGCCCGCCGTCCGTGGCTCGCCATCTCGCCGAGCGCATCCCCCGCGCGCGCGTCGCGGTGGTGAGGTACGGGACGCACGCCTTCGCCCGCGAGCGGCCGGGCGAGGTCGCGTCGATCGTGAGGGCCTTCTTGACGTAGAGTGCCAGGAGGCGCCGACGCCTAGGCACCGGCGGCTTGCGCGCGGCCGAAGGAACGCAGCACGTGCTCGTGGACCAGCCCGTTCGAGGCCAGGCAATGGCCGGAGGCGATGCTGGGCCGCCCGGCGAGGTCGGTGAAGCGGCCGCCGGCCTCCTCCACCAGGATCTTGAGGGGCGCCAGGTCCCACTCCTTCACCCCGGCCTCGATCCAGGCCTCGGCGCGACCGGTGAGCACCAGGGCGCAGCCGGCCAGGTCGCCGTAGCAGCGGGCCGAAGCGGCGCTGGCCACCAGGCGCTCCACGGCGGCGGCGCGCTCCGGGGCCAGCAGGGAGCGCGGCTCGCCGAGCGAGAGGGTGGCCTCCGACCAGTCGGCGAGGCGCGAGACCCGAAGCCGCTCCGGCCTCGACCGGCCCCGCTGTAAGAAGGCGCCCCGGCCCCGGGCCGCCCAGTAGGTCTCGCCCAGGGCGGGGAGGGCCATGGCCCCCACCACCACCTCGCCGCGGTGCTCCAGCGCCACCAGCGGCCCCCAGAAGCTCCCGCCCCGCGTGAAGCCGCGGGTGCCGTCGATGGGGTCGACGATCCACCGCCACTTGCCCTCGCCGGCGTGGGCTCCGCTCTCCTCGCCCAGGACGGCGTGGCGCGGGAAGGCCCGGCGTACGGCGCGCAGGATGGCCGCCTCGGCGTCGCGGTCGGCGGCCGTGACCGGGGTGCGGTCCGGCTTCAATTCCACCCGCACCCCGCGCCGGAAGTGGCGCAGGCTGGCCGCCGAGGCGGCCCTCACGGCGCGGCGCGCGGTGTCGAGGGCCAGGCGCAGGTCCGGGGAAGGCATGCGGGCGACTCTACCCCGCTCGTCCGGGCCACGCGAACGGGACCTCCGGCCGATCGCGCTCCCGTGTCCTCAGGCCTCCCAGTCGACGGTTGACTGGATGGCCACCTTGGAGCCGCGTTCGGCAGCCCGCGACATGTGTCGTAGACTCGAGTCGTGCTCACCTCTGGCGACGACCCAACATGTCCGAGGACTCCGGCAAGTATCTCTGTATCGCAGCCCTGACTGCGGCCGGAGCGCTCGGGGCCTGGACGTCCTGGGCGTGCCGCCGCGCCCGGCGGCACGGCGCGCCCGGCTCCGACGCCATCGTGTGGGGAGCCCTGGCCTTGGTGTACTTCCTGTTCGCGCTGACCAAGCTGGCCAAGGTCCTCGGTTGGCTGAAGGGCCTGGGTGCCTGGCTGCGCGTCCTGGCGAGGCAACAGGGCCTGTACGAGGGTCGCCGCCCGTTCCAGGTGGCGGTGACGGTGACCATCGTCGCGATCGTCGGCGTCCTGATGGCGATCGGGATCGCCTCGATGCGGGACTACATCAAACGCTACCGCCTCGCCATCGGGTTCACCGGGTTGGCCGTCGGATACGGGATGATCCGGTTCGTCTCGCTGCACGAGGTGGACGCCTGGAGCGCGGCCGTCCCCTGGGCGCGCGTGGTCGTCGAGCTGACGGCGGCCACGGGCGCGTCGGCGGTCGCCGTCGCTCGACTCCGGCGGCTGCGCGTCGTCGCGCGGCTCTGACCTCAGGCCGCCATCCCCGCCTCCCGGACCAACTGGTCGAGCCAGCGGAGGGTGACGGCCACGCGCGCCGCCGCCCGGAGGTCGGCGTGGGTCGCCGTCCAGAGGTCGTCGGCGGGCGGCTCGAGCCGGGGAAGGATGCGCGCGAAGCGGGCGTCGTCGCGGATGAAGGCCGTGGAGAGGAGCGCGATCCCGGCACCCGCGGCGCAGGCCGCGTGGAGGGTCATGGTGTTGCTGGCGCGGACGGCGACGCGCGCGCCAGCGGCCACCTGCCGGAGCCAGACCTGCGAGCGCAGCCGGTCGTACTCCCGGTCGTAGAGGATGAGGTCGTGGCCGGCGAGGTCCTTCGGGGTCCGCGGCGCGCCCCTCCGGGCGAGGTAGGCCGGCGCGGCGAAGAGGCCGTACCGCTCGAGCCCGAGCCGCCGGGCGATCAGCGATCGCTCCCGCGGGCGCACGTTGCGGAGGGCGACGTCGGCCTCGCCACGGCTGAGGTCGAGGACTCGTGGCTCGGCGCGGATCTCCACCTCCAGGCCAGGGTGGGCGACCAGGAAGGCCGGCAGCCCCGGAGCCAGGATGGCGGTGGCGAAGCCGTCGCCGCAGGTCACGCGGACCACGCCGGTGGGGCGGGCGTCGGCACCGGAGAGGAGCAACTCGCTCTCCTGGGCCTCGGCCTCCATCCGCTCCGCGTGCGGGAGGAGGGCGCGCGCCGCCGCGGTGCCGACCAGCCCCTCGGGCGTGCGGGTGAACAGGCGCGAGCCGATCCTCGCTTCCAGGGCAGCCAGACGCCGCCCGACGGTGGTGGCGGCGATCCGGAGGGAGCGGGCGGCGGCGGCGTGGCTGCGGGTCCGGTGCACCGCCAGGAAGAACCGGAGGTCGTCCCAGTCGAGCATGGGAAGAGAGTATGGCATGCCACCGTGCATTGACGCACGTCCGAGCTGCACAATCGTGCATTCCGTCCGTTGGGGCCGCTGGGTAGGCTCTTTCCGGAAGCCGCGAGGCGCGGCGCCAGGAGGCGCGCAGTCGTGACGTGGATACCGTGGAGGCTCGCCGGACGCGTGGAGGAGACGTGGGATCTCGGGAGAGACCAGACGTCGCACGTGCCGGGCACCCGCCGTCCGTTGGCCATCCGGGTGGAGCGCGGACTGGTGCTGGTCACGCGCGAGGGGGATCCGGAGGACCACGTGCTCCACGCCGGCGACGCCCTGGTCGTCCCACCTCGCGGGAAGGTGGTGGCCTGGGCGCTCGAGCCGACGCGGGCGACGGTGCGGGAGGCGCCGGCGGGGGCGTCTCGCCAGGTCTCGTCCCAGCGCTCGCCCGGCGCGCGTCGCGGCGATGGCGACCAACGCCTGAAACGGCGGAGAGGCGATCTCGCCGGTACCGGTTCCTGGACGTAGCGCCCGGGTCGGACCGCCGGCTCGGCAGGTGTCCGGCGCCACTGGGACGGCCTGGCTGTGGCCGGCCAGGCGCTCCAGCCGATGCGGGAGCAACGCGGGGGCCGACGCGACGGAACGCGAAGCGGCCGCCCCGTCGCCAGCGCGGCCGCCGTGGATGTCGAGTCGAGCAGGCCCGCCGCCCCGTTGAGATCGATCAAGCGAACGCTTACGCCGGCAGGTGGCGGGCGATCTCGTCGTTGAGTTCGGTCAAGAGCGACGATTTCCAGCGGGGGTCCAGGCCGCGCTTGCCGTCTGGCCCGATGGCGAGGGCCCCTTGCTGCGACAGCCACTCGAAGGCGTTCTCCAGGGTGGCCTTGGAGAGCGACTCGCGCTGGAGGATCCGCCCGGCCAGGAAGTCGGCGCGCCCACGCTCGAGCGCCGCCTTGACCAGCGAGCGCCGGTCCAGCGCGTCGCCGGACTGGGACGCCGGGAGCAGCGTCCGCGCCGCCAGGCCGTAGGCCTCGAGGTAGGGTCGGGTCAGGTCGGCCACGAAGTCGAGCATCTCCCGCTCGGCGCCGGCGCGCATGGTGCCGTTCTCCAGGGCGACCACCCCCAGCCTGGCCAGGGTGCCGCCGTACTCGTCGAAGATCGAGTCGAAGGTGGCCCCGGGGCGGTACATGAACTCGAGCTTCAAGAGGCGCGACAGCCACCGGGTCCGTCCCCGGACCACCCCCAGCGGCGCCGCGCCGCCGCTGGCGCGCAGCGCGGCGGCGATCATCGAGACCGACACGTAGCGGTGCAGCGCGTTGTTGCGGAAGTAGTCGAGCTGCGGCCGTGCCTCGTCTGGGACCTGGTAGATGACCTGGCCGGCGGCCCGCTCGGCGCGGACCAGCCCGTCCTTCTCCAGCTTGGCCAGGGCCTCGGCCACCGGGCCGGCCTGGCGAGGGTCGGCGGAGGCGTCGGCCAGGCCCCGGGCGAAGCGGGCGTCGACGTGCTGGGCCACGACGCGCAAGAGCTCCACCCGGCGCGCCACCTCCTCGGCTGGGATGCCGCGCCGCTGGTGCGAGAGCAGCGCCGCCGCCACCAGGCCCATGGGCGAGATGGTGATGACCCGGTTGATGCGGTGGGCCAGCCGGGCGGCCACCGCCTGGACCAGCCGGCGCTTGGAGTCGGTCTCGCGCTCCTCGCCGTCCAGGGTCAGCGAGGTGGCCGCCTCGCGGAGGTGCTGCTGGGCCAGGGTCTTGAGCGACACCGGCTCGCCGAACTGGAGGTAGATGGGACCCCAGCGCTTGAGCAGCACCCTGGGGGTGCGCAGCAGCGCGCCGAAGCTCTCCTTCTCCTTCTCGCCGCCGGAGAGCTCGGCCTGGTAGCTCTTGCCCTCCACCAGGCGCTCGTAGTCCACGGCGATGGGGACGAAGCGCACGTCGTCGGCGGCGCCGTCGAGCCAGGCGTCCACCTCCATGGAGATGAGGCCGGTCTTGGGAAAGAGCAGCTTGCCGGTGCGGCTGCGGCCCCCCTCCACGAAGAACTCCTGGGCGTAGCGCTCGCGCAGGAGGAACTTGACGTAGGCCCGCAGGGTGGCGCTGTAGATCTTGTCCCCCTTGAAGGAGCGGCGGATGAAGAAGGCGCCGCCGCGGCGGGCGATCCAGCCGAAGGGCCAGAAGGCCAGGTTCACCCCGGCGGCCACGTGGGGCGGGGTGAGGCCGTTCTCGTAGAAGACCCAGGAGAGGATGAGGTAGTCGATGTGGCTCTTGTGGCTGGGGCAGAGCACCAGCGGCGCCTCGGAGGCGGCGCGCCGCACCCGGTTGAGCCCCTCCCAGTCCACCTCCACCCGGTCGTAGATGCGGTTGAAGACCCAGCCCAGGATGGGGCGGACCAGCTCGATGAACAGGGGCGAGTAGCGGGCGGCGATCTCGTCGAGGGCCTTCAGGGCCTCGCGCTGCAGCGCCGCCGTCGACTTGCCGCTGGTCCTGGAGACGTGCTCGATCACCTGGGCCAGGTGCCGGTCCCGCAGCACCCGCTCCCGGATGCGCGGGAGGTCCTTGAGCGGGGGGCCGAGCGCGGCCCGCATCTCCCGGGCCAGGTGGTGGTAGAGGGTGCCGCGCACCTTGCGCCCCAGCACTGCATCCGGCTCGTCGGCGCGCTCCCGCACGAAGTCCTGGATGGCGGCCGCCCGCCCCACCCGCAGAAAGGCCCGGCGGTAGTACCGCAGGAAGGCCACCGCCACTCCGATGGCGGTCGGAGCCTCGGGTGAGCCGTAGATCAGCTCCCACACCGGCGGCTTGAGGCGCTGGGCGCGGCGGCTCCACACCAGCAGGAGCGGGACGAGGAAGACGGGGTGGGAGAGGGTCCGCTGCCGGCCGCACAGGGCGGTGAAGGGGTCGTGGCCGTGGTCGTGGGTGTTGAGGAACACCACCGAGGTGTTTCCGCGCGAGATGGCGTCGTCGAGGGCGCGCCGGGTGCGCCGGACCCCGAAGAAGGTGGGGATGAGCCAGTCCGACCCCACCGAGGCGCGCAGCGGCGGCAGCCCCAGGCGCCGCACCCACCAGCGCACGAAGAGGAAGTTGAGCATCCCCGAGGAGCGCATCACGAAGACCAGGCTGCCGCGCCGGGACAGCTCGCGGATCTCCGCCACCGCCTCGGCGGGGATCTGGACCCGGCCGAACCAGTGGTCGAGCCAGCTGCGGCGCGCCGGGCGATCCGGCGTCGGGGTTGGGTCGGGGGCGCTCACGGGTGCGCCAGTCTAGCCGTCCGGGCGCCTCGAAGCGAACCCGCGATTGGCACGGCTCGAGGTTCCGCCTCTCGAGGAGTTCCGCTGGCCAGGAACCCGGTCGGCCCGGCCTGAGGTGGTATACAGGCCTCGTGTCCGCTTCGCCGGAGCCTCTCGCCACGCCGAGGCAAGCGGCCCGAGCCTGGCCGCCGTGGCTGGTGGCCGCCGCCTTGATCGGTCTGGTGACGTGGATCTACGGCCCGGTCGAGGATTTCGGCTTCATCAACCTCGACGACGAGCAGTACGTCACCCACAACCCCGCCGTCACCCGCGGGCTCACCGCCGCCGGCCTTCGCTGGGCCCTCGGGTTCCACCTCTCGAACTGGCATCCCCTCACGTGGGTCTCGCACATGCTCGACGTCGAGCTGTTCGGGCTCGACCCGGGGATGCATCACCTCGTCAGCGTCCTGCTGCATGGCCTGGCCTCGCTCCTCCTGTTCGGCTTCCTGCGGAGCGCGACCGGCGCCACGTGGCGAAGCGCCTTGGTGGCCGCCCTGTTCGCGGCTCATCCGCTTCACGTGGAGTCGGTGGCCTGGGTCTCCGAGAGGAAGGACGTCCTCAGCACGGTCTTCTGGTTTCTCGGTTGCTGGGCCTACGTCGGGTGGGTACGCAGGCCCGGCGCCGCGCGATACGCCGGCGTGGCCTCGACCTTCCTGCTCGGGCTTCTCTCGAAACCCATGGTGGTGACTCTTCCCCTGGTACTCCTGCTCATCGACGCCTGGCCGCTCCGGCGTCTCGACCTCGGCCGCCCCCCTCTCCGGCAGGTCCTGGCCTTGCTTCGCGAGAAGCTGCCCCTCCTCGCCATGTCGGCCGCCTCGTCGGTGGTGACGCTCCTGGCTCAGTCCCAGGGCGGCGCGGTCTCGTCGACGGGTCTCATCGGCGTACCAGATCGGATCGGTAACGCGGTGCTGTCCTACGCAGCCTACCTCTGGAAGACGGTCTGGCCCGCGCACCTGGCGGTCGCCTATCCCCACCCCTCGCTCGGCCCGCAGGGCCTCTCGTGGTGGGGGGTGGCGGTCGCGGCGCTCGTGCTCGCGGCCGCCTCGGCTTTCGCCCATCACCAGCGGGCCCGGCGCCCGTACCTCGCCATTGGATGGCTCTGGTATCTCGTCACCGTCCTGCCGGTGATTGGCTTGGTCCAGGTCGGCGTCCAGGCGATGGCGGACCGCTACACCTACGTGCCTCTGGTGGGCATCTTCGCGGCGCTGGCCTGGCTGGCGGCCGAGATGGCGGAGCGATTCCGGACCCCGAGCGCGGTGGCGGCGGGGTGCGCGGTGGCGGTGCTTGCCTGCGCAGGGCTGGCCCGGCGCCAGGTCGGGACGTGGAAGGACAGCTTCACTCTCTTCGGGCACGCGACGGCGGTCACCCGGGACAACTGGTTCGCCCTGCGAAATCTGGGGTCGGCTCACCAGGACCTCGGCGAGCACGCGCTCGCCATCGCGGCCTTCGAGGAATCGCTCCGGCTCATGCCGCACGACGCCCAGACGTGGATGAACCTCGGCATCAGCTATGGCAGTGCGGGGCGCTACGAGGACTCCGCCCGTTGCCTGGAACGGGCAGCGGCCATGCGGCCGGGAGACGACCACATTTGGTACAACCTCGGCGTCCTCTACCTGCTCACGAAGCAGTGGGACCGGGTGCCAGACGTGCAAGCCCGGCTGCAGCAGCTCAGCCCTCCGCTGGCGGAGCGCTTCGCGAGGCGGGTGGCGACTGAGCGCGGCCAGAGGTAGCTGCCGAGCTCTCTACCCCCGCCGCTTCACGCGCCCTTCCTTGTCGAGGAAGAACGGCTCCACCAGCAGGACCTCCACCGAGGGGCGGTGGCCCTTGACGTCGGCGCCGTGGGCGGCCAGGGCCTCCAGCACCTCGCCGCGGACGCGGGCGTTGTCCCGGTCCCGGAGCAGGAGGGCGATGAGGGCCTCCCGGGACCGCTCCGCCAGGGGCGAGCGGGCCAGGGTCCGCGCCGCGGCGATGCGGACGTCGTCGCTGAAGTCCTCCAGCAGCGGGAGCAGTGCCGCCTCCGGCGACTGCCCGGCGCCCGGGGCGGCCGCCAGCAGATCGGGGTGCTCCTGCAACCAGGTGAGGAGGGTCAGCTTCTTCTCCGGGTCGCGAGTGTACTCGCCCCCCAGCTTGACCAGGAGCTCCAAGACCACCGCCAGCAGCTCCTCGACCGGGACCAGCGACGAGAGCACCCGCAGCCCCCAGGCCACCCCCGACTCCTGCCTGCGCACGAAGTCCTTCACCGGCTCGACCGCCCCGGCCCCGGCGGCGACCAGGATCTGCCGCACCCGCTCCTTCTCCTCGTCGTCCTGGATCCCGACGTCGATGCGGATGGTGAAGCGCTGGCAGAGCACGCCCAGGGCCCCCGTCGTGCCCAGCTCGCCGAGCTGCTCGATCACCTTCTGGCGGTTCTCGGGCGGCCCGTACTTCTGGGTCACCTTCTGGGCCAGCTTCCTGAGCTGGCCCTGCTCGCGGGCCTCCCTGGAGCCGAAGAGGTCGAAGAGTCCCATGGCGCCTGATCTACAACGAGAGGCCGCGGCGCGGGTCGCCTTTGTAGAGGTCCTCCAGGCTCCGGGCGGCCCGCTTCAGCGGCTCGCCGCCTTCCGGGAGCACGATGTTCACCACCGCGTGGAGGTCGCCGCGCGGCCCGCCCTTGAGGTCGGGCAGTCCCTTGCCGCGCAGCCGGAGCCGCGTCCCCCCCTGCGTCCCGGGAGCTATCCGAAGGAGCACCGGTCCCTCGAAGGTGGGGAGGGTCACCTCGGCGCCCAGCACCGCCTCCGGGACGGTCACCGGCAGGTCGATGACCAGGTCCTTCCCCTCGCGGCGCAGGATCGGGTGCTCGCGCAACCGCACCGTCAGGTACAGGTCGCCGGGTTCGGCGCCGTAGCCGCCGGGCTCGCCCTGCCCGGCCAGGCGGATGCGGGACCCGTCGGAGACGCCGGGAGGGATCTTCACCCGCAGCCTGCGGCGGTCGACCCGGATCTCCCGCTCGCCGCCCAGCACCGCCTCGCGCAGGTCCACCTCGATCTCCGCGGCGGCGTCGGCGCCGGAGACCGGAGGCCCCGGTCGCCCCCGGCCGCGCCCCCGCCCGAACATGTCTCCGAAGATGGACCCGAAGTCGAAGGGGCCGAAGCCGCCCACCTCCACCCGCTCGAAGTCGCCGAGGTCGAAGGGGATGCCGCCTCGCTCCGCCCCCTGCCGCTTCCACTGGCGGTAGGCCTCGGCCTTCTTCTCGTCGAAGCCGGTGCGGAGCGAGTCCGGCCCGAACTCGTCGTAGAGGGCGCGCCGCTTGGGGTCGGAGAGCACCTCGGAGGCGGCGGTGATCTCCTTGAACTTCTCCTCGGCCGGCTTGTTCCCGGGGTTCAAGTCCGGGTGGTACTTCTTGGCGAGCCGGCGGTAGGCCTTCTTGATGTCGTCGGTGGTGGCGCCGCGGGCGACGCCCAGCACGTCGTAGAGGTCCCTGTCGGGCACGTCTTGAAGGTAACGCCTGGGCCCGGCCCGTCAATGGAAGCCGGCTGCCGCGCCGGGGTGCCGCCTCGACGATCGGGGCTAGAATGCCGACCAATGTCGCCGCTCGCGCTCTTGCTCGCCCTGGCCGCCGCCGCCCCACCCCCGGGCGAGGGGCGGGTGGTGGAGGAGGTGGTGGCGGTGATCCGCCCCGCCGGCGGCGAGGCCCGGGTGGTGACCCTCACCAAGCTCACCGAGGAGGCGCGCATCGTGCTCGTCTCCCGGGGGGCCACCGAGGCCGCGCTCCGCCCGCTCGACGCCCCGGCCCTCCGAGCCACCCTCGACTGGTACGTGGACCAGGTCCTGCTCTCCGAGGAGGCGGCGCGCCTGGGCGTCTTCGAGGTCGATCCCGCCGAGGGCCGGGCCGAGCTGGAGCGCTTCAAGCGGCGCTTCGGGCGGCCCGAGGACTACGCCGCCTTCCTGGCCGGCAACGGAATCTCGGAGGAGGACGTCCTGGCGGCGCTGCGCCGCATGCAGCGGGTGCAGCGCTACCTGGACCGCCGCATGGCCACCTCGGCCAGGGCCCGCGTCACCGACGCCGAGGTCGAGGCCGCCTGGAAGGAGCGGCAGGCGGAGCTGGGCGGGGCGCCGCTCTCGCAGGTGCGCGACGCCCTGCGGGCCCGCCTCGCCGAGGAGCGGGTGCGGGCCGAGGTGAAGTCGCTCCTCGCCGACCTGCGGCGGCGCGGCGAGGTCCGGGTGCTGGTCGAGCTGGGCGCGGGAGAATGATGCCTGGGGCGCCGGACGATACCGAGGCGGCTCCCGCCTTCCGTCGCATGCGGCTGGAGGACCTGGAGCGGGTGGTGGAGATCCAGCGGACCGCCTTCGCCCACCCCTGGTCGCGCGAGCTCCTGGCGCGGGAGATGGGGCACGACTGGTCGAGCGTGCTCCTGGCGGTCGAGGCGGCCACCGGAGGAGAGGCGGTGCTGGGGGTGGTGGTGTTCTGGCTGGTCCACGACGAGGTGCACGTGCTCAACGTGGCGGTGGCGCCGGAGGCGCGCCGCCGCGGGGTGGCCCGGGCCCTCATGCACGAAGCCGAGCGGCGCGGCGTGCAGCGCGGGGCCCGCATCGCCACCCTGGAGGTACGCCGCTCCAACCAGGCCGCTCTCGAGCTGTACCGCTCGCTCGGCTACCGGGAGGTGGGGGTGCGGCCCCGCTACTACGCCGAGGAGGGGGAGGACGCCATCATCATGGAGCGGATGTTGTGACGTGAGGGGAGCCCTCTCCCCGGGCAGGGCGCCCTGTCACTCTCATGGGATAGAACGCGCCCATGCTCTGGCGCCTCCTCAGGGCCCTCCTCTTCCTCTTCGACGCCGAGCGGATGCACCGCCTGGCGCACCGCTGGCTGCGCTTCCTGGGGCGGCCGGCGGCGCTGCGGCGGCGGCCGCGGCCGGAACCGTCGCTGCGGACGGCCTGCCTGGGGCTCGAGTTCGAGAGCCCGCTCGGCCTGGCCGCCGGGTTCGACAAGGGCGAGATCCGGGTCGCGGGCCTCATGGCGCTGGGGTTCGGCCACGTCGAGGTCGGCACCATCACCCCGCGGCCGCAGGCGGGGAATCCCAGGCCCAGGCTCTTCCGGCTCCCGGAGCACCGCGCCCTGCTGAACCGCATGGGCTTCAACAACGAGGGAATGGAGGCTTGTGCCGGGAGGCTCGCCGCCCTGCCCCGCGAGCTGCGCCCGGGGGTGCTGGGCATCAACGTGGGCAAGAACAAGGACACGCCGAACGAGCGGGCCGAGGAGGACTACCTGGCCTGCATCGACCGCCTCCACCCCTACGCCGACTACCTGGTGGTGAACCTGTCGTCTCCCAACACGCCCGGGCTGCGCGACCTTCAGGAACGCGCGCCGCTGGAGCGCGTGCTCCGCGCCTGCGCCGGGCACGCCCGGGCCGCGGGGAAGCCTCTCCTGGTCAAGCTCGCCCCGGACCTCGCGCCCCAGGCGCTCGACGAGGCGGTGGACGTGGCAGTGGCCTGCGGGGCCGCGGGCGTGGTCGCCACCAACACCACCATCCAGCGTCCCGGAGCCTGCGCCGCCCACCCGCTGGCGGGGGAGACCGGCGGGCTCTCGGGGGCGCCACTCGAGCCGCTGGCGACCGAGGCGGTCCGTCGCGCGTTCCTGCGGGCGCGGGGTCGGATCCCGATCGTCGGGGTGGGAGGGGTCATGACGGCTGGGGACGCTTATCGAAAGATCCGGGCCGGGGCCTCGCTGGTGCAGGCGTACACCGGGTTCGTCTACGGGGGCCCCCGGTTCGCCGCGCGATTGCTCGAGGGGCTCGCCTGGCTGCTCAAGCGCGACGGGTTCCGGACGGTGGGGGACGCGGTAGGGGCCGATGCTGGCTCCCCCGCGGCTCCGGGGTGAGGCAACAGGTACCCAGGTGAGTCAGGGCCCCGCCTGGAGGCTGACATCGCGCAGCAGCAGGGCCATGGTCTGGGTTGACGCGACGCGTTGAATTCAGTTGACCGCACTAACGCGATGCGTTATCAGGTGGCGACGCTGCGCAGGGGTAGGGGACTGCGGTGCGCCAAACCACAATGTACCCCGATAGCGGGGCATGACGTACCTCCAAAGGAGGGTTACCTCAATGACCACGGATGCAGGCCGAACCACGAATCACAAGGTAGGGATGAAGGTGCCGGAATTCCTCAGAGAGCCCATCGAGGCCGCCCAGGCCCGCCTGGGGACGCTGGAGAAGGATGCCCAGAAGCTGTTCAGGGAGATCTCCGGCCGGGTGCAGAAGGAGTGGAAGCAGGACTGGCCCGAGGTGAAGGGCAGGCTGGACAAGATGCTGGCCATGGGCCGGGACCGCGCCACCGATTGGCGGGGCCGGGCCGAGCACGTCCGGGCTGACGCCCTCGACCGGCTCATGGAGCTGGTCAAGTTCATCGGCGTCGCCACCCGCGACCAACTGGAGCAGCTCTCCCGGGACGTCGACCGAATCCTGAAGCGGATCGAGAAGAGCCGCAAGCCGCGCCGCAAGGCCTCCCGCAAGGCCCGGGCGGCCAAGGCCACCAAGCCCGCCGAGCAGGCGGGACAGGCGGAGGTCTAGGTGGGGGGACCTGGTCACATGGCGGACATCCAGGACCTCTTCAAGGAAGCGTGGTCCCAGGCCCTGGTTGGCCTGAACGCCGCGGAGGCCGAGGCGGAAAAGGTGCTCTCCCGCCTCGCCGGCGCGGCCGGGCTCACGCCGGATGAGGTGAAGAAGCATGCCCGCGAGTTCGGGGAGCGGCTCTCGAGCCAGCGACGCGAGGTGGAGCGGGCCATCGACGAGGCGGTGAAGCGGGCGGCGGCGCGGGTCAAGCTTCCGAACCGCGACGAGGTGGAGGCGTTGAAGCGGCGGCTGGACCAGATCGCCGAGCAGTTGGAGCGGCTGGCGCAGGATCGAAAAGGGAGAGGCGAGGGCGAGTGAGCGGACCCACGGCCAGAGGGCTCTTGGCAGCCGGCATCGCGGCGGGCGCCCTGGCCGTGGGCATAGCGCTGCCGCGCCCGCTCTCCGAGCCGGCCTGGGCTCCCCCCGAGGAGGGCGCACCCGACGCGCCCTCCCTCCCCGGCTGGCGCGCCTTCGTCGACAGGCAGCTCCGCACCCGCGCCGCGGGTCTGGACGCGGGCGGCAGGGCGCGCCTGGCGGACGCCATCCTGGAGGAGGCCGAGCGCGCCCGCCTCGACCCGGTGCTGGTGCTGGCCATCATCGAGATCGAGTCGGGGTGGGACCTCGACGCCGAGTCGACGCGCGGGGCGCGCGGCCTGATGCAGCTCCGACCCGCCACCCTCCGCCGCGAGGCGGCCCGCTCCGGGCTGTTCGGGGACGGCTTCGACGACCCGACGCTCAACGTGCGGGCCGGGGTCCGCTACTACCGACGGCTCCTCGACGCCTTCCGGCGGGAGGAGACGGCCCTCATGGCCTACAACGCCGGGCCGGCCCGCATCCGCGGCTACCTGCGCGAGGGCGAGGTGCCGGAGCGCTTCCGGGCCTATCCCCGGCGGGTCCGGGAGGAGGTGGCCCGCCTGAAGCGGGCCTTCGGGGCGGCGGTTGGCCCGGCGGTGGCCGTGAGCGATTAGGAGCCCGTAGGGCGTAAATGGCTGGTAGCGGTAGCGGTCTCGGCTGCGGTTGCGGTCCCGGATGCGGGTCCGGTTCCGGATGCGGAAACCGCTGCCGCCTGCGGATGCGGGAGCGGTCAAGGCCCCCCGCGGCGCAGGTGTGGTCGCGACCGCAGTGGCATCCGCAACCGGAACGGCAGCCGTAGCCGTGTCCGGAACGGCAGCCGCCCCCGTATCCGGTACCGTCCAAGGTCCCCGTGTAACGCGTCAGCGCGAAGCCGGGGCCCTACGCCGTACGGGCTCCTAGTCCCCTCGAGCGCCGAGGCCCCCCAGGTATACTCGCGGCCGTGCAGGTCACCGAGATCTTCTTCTCCATCCAGGGGGAGGGAAGCCGCGCCGGCCGCCCATGCGTCTTCGTGCGCTTCACCGGCTGCGACCTGCGCTGCGTCTACTGCGACACGGCCTACGCCTTCCACGGCGGGAGGCCCATGTCGCGGCCGGAGATCCTGGCCGAGGTGGGGCGGCACCCGGCGCGGCTGGTGTGCCTCACCGGCGGCGAACCGCTGCTCCAGAAGGAGCTGCCCGCCCTGGCCCGGGACCTGCTCGACCGCGGCTACGAGGTCACCATCGAGACCCACGGGCAGCGGCCTCTCGACGACCTGCCGCCCGCGGCGGTGCGCATCGCCGACGTGAAGACCCCGGGCTCGGGAGAGGTGGCCCGGGACCTCGCCTGGCTGGAGCGCCTCAGCCCGCGCGACGAGGTGAAGTTCGTGGTCTGCTCGGAGGAGGACTTCCGCTGGTCGCTGGACGTCATCCGGCGCCACCGCCTGGAGGGAAGGGTGGAGGTGCTCCTCTCGCCGAGCCACGGGCAGGTGGAACCCCGCGACCTGGCCCGCTGGATGCTGGAGAGCGGGGTGCGGGCGCGCCTCAACATCCAGATCCACAAGGTGGTGTGGGGTCCGGATGCCAGAGGGGTGTGACCGGCGCGGGCCGGGGGCGGGGGGGGACGCGACGTGATCGCCCGTGCGCTCGCCCTGGCCATGACTCTCTCCGCCGACCCGCCGGCTCCGGGAGGCGAGCCCTTCCTCCGGCTCTACGCCGAGACGCGCGCCTTCGCGCGCGGCCTCCCGGTCTCGGCCAGGCTCACCCCGGACGGGCGCGCGGTGCTCTTCCTGCGCTCGCCGCCGCGCGGACAGGCGCAGGCTCTCTTGGAGACGGACCTCGCCTCGGGCGCCACGCGCGTGCTGCTCGACCCCGCCGGCGAGCCGGGCCGGGACCTCACCGGGGAGGAGCGGGCGCGCCTGGAGCGGCGGCGCATCACCGCGCGCGGGGTGACCGCCTTCCACCTCTCGCGGGACGGACGAACCGCGGTGGCGGAGGCGGGCGGCCAGGTCTTCCTCGTGGATCGGGGCGCCGGGCGATCGAGGCGGATCCCCATCGCCGACGGAGCGGCCACGCCGCGCCTCTCGCCGGACGGGAAGAAGGTGGCCTTCGTCCGCGCCGGGGAGCTGTACGTGCTGGACCTCTCCTCCGGGCGCGCCCGGCGGGTGACCGGCGGCGCCGAGGACTGGCTCGCGCACGGCCTGGCCGAGTTCGTGGCCCAGGAGGAGATGTCCCGCTTCGAGGGGTTCTGGTGGTCGCCAGACTCCCGGCACCTGGCCTTCCAGGAGACGGACGAGCGGGGCGTGGAGAAGCTCGCCATCGCCGACCCCTCGCATCCCGAGCGAATCCCGGACCGCTTCGCCTACCCGCGCGCCGGCACGGCCAACGCCCGGGTGCGCCTGGGGGTGGTGCCGGCCAGGGGCGGGCGCGCCGTCTGGATCGGCTGGGACGCCGCCGCCTATCCCTACCTCGCCACCGTGCGCTGGCCGCGAAAGGGACCGCTGACGCTGCTGGTCCAGAACCGGGCCCAGACCGAGGAGCGGCTCTACGCGGCCGACCCGGCCACCGGCCGGACCCGGCTCCTCCTCGAGGAGCGGGACCCGGCCTGGCTCAACCTCGACCAGGCGTTCCCGCGCTGGCTCGAGGACGGGAGCGGCTTCCTCTGGCTCACGGAGCGCAACGGCGGGCCCGAGCTCGAGCTGCGGGACGCCCGGGGCGGTCTCCTGGCCTCGCTCTCGCCCCCGGCGGCGGGCTTCGTCGAGCTTTCGGGAGTGGACCAGGCGGCGGGGCTCGCCTGGTTCACCGCCTGCGGCGACGACCCGACGCAGGAACGCCTCTTCCGCGCCCCGCTATCCGGCGGGCCGCCCCAGGAGGTGATGGTCGGGGAGGGGCCGGCCCAGGTGTCGGCCACCCTCTCCGAGGACGGCGCCACCCTGCTCGTCACGCGCGCCGCCGAGAGGCGGCTGCCCCGCACCGCCGTCCACGCCGCCGACGGCAGGCGCCTCGTCGAGCTGCCCTCGGTGGCCCTCGAGCCGCCCATCGAGGTCCGGGCCGAGATCCGCAGGGTGGGACCAGGCGCCGGATTCTTTGGCACGGTGGTCCGGCCGGCCGGGTTCCAGGCCGGGCGCAAGCTGCCGGTGATCCTCGACGTCTACGGCGGCCCGAGCCACCTGGCCTGGCCGCTCCACGGCGCGGCTCGTCACGCCAGCCGCTGGCGCCTGCTCGACCAGTGGCTCGCCGACCAGGGATTCCTGGTGGTCTCGGCGGAGGGGCGGGGGACGCCGCGCCGGGGGCGGGCCTTCGAACGGGCCATCAAGGGGGACCTGTCCCTCCCGCTCGAGGACCAGGTGGAGGCGCTGCGGGCGCTGGCGGTCGAGGTCCCGGAGATGGACCTGTCCCGCGTCGGGGTCTTCGGCTGGTCCTTCGGCGGCACCATGGCGGCGCTGGGCGTGCTGCGCCACCCCGAGGTGTTCCGGGCGGCGGTGGCCGGCGCACCGGTGGTGGACTGGCGCGACTACGACACCCACTACACCGAGCGCTACCTGGGGTTGCCCGGGGAGCACCCCGAGGCCTATGCGCGGAGCTCGCCGCTGTCGGAGGCAGCCGGGCTGTCGCGGCCTCTCTTGCTGGTGCACGGCACCGGCGACGACAACGTGTACTTCTTCCACTCGCTGAAGCTCGCCGACGCGCTCTTCCGCGCCGGACGCCCCTTCGAGCTCCTGCCGCTCCCTGGCGCGACGCACATCTCGCGCGACCCCGAGGCGACCGAACGCCTGTGGCAGCGGGCGGCGGCGTTCTTCCGCGACCACCTGTAGCTCGAGCCCGGGAATGCCGCCTCCGTCCGCCGGTTGCACCCGGTGAATGCCGGGCCGGGATCGGCCGTCTCCAGTGTGCTCCGCAGAACCAGGGGCGAAACTTGACGCCGGAGCCCGGCCGGCGATACGAAAGCGAAAGGAATGCGCGCACTGGCACTGGCCCTGGCGACGCTGGCGGCGCCGGCCTCCGGCTCCAAGGTGTCCCTGAACGGCATCAACATCGACGGGGTCACCAACCAGCGCTTCGAGAACTGCACCGTCACCATCGACGCCCAGGGCAACGTCAACATCGAGGCCAAGGGATACGCGGTTCGGTCCGCGGGCGGCCAGGGCGCCTCGGCCCCGAAGGCGGCGCCGCTCGCCCCGGTGGAGGCGCCCGCGGCGGCTCCGGCGCCCCCCGCGCCGGCGGCGCCAGAGAAGCTCAGCCGCCGCTACTTCCTGGTCACCGAGCAGACCCGGCCCGACGGCACCCAGTTCGACATCGCCGTCTTCATCAACGCGAAGTGGATCCGGGAGCTCAAGTCGCAGGAGGACCAGGTGGTCACCGAGGTGACCCGCTACCTGCGCCCTGGCCCGAACAAGGTGACGCTGGCCGCCACCAAGCGCCCAGGCGCGCGCAAGAGCACCTCGCCGGACGTGACCTTCCGCGTGGTCATCGGCGAGGGCGACCAGGGGGGAGACCACGTGCGCATCGACAGCCCGCTGGTGGACGCGAAGCGGACGGCAGCCGAGAGCGGAGACGTGACCGAGGAGTTCACCCTGGTGGCGCGCTAGCGGGAGTCCGCCGTGTTCAAGCCCGACCCCTCCCTGCATTTCGTCCAGGTCGGCCGCGACCAGGTGGTGGCCCTGGTGGAGAGCATCAACCAGCCTCAGGTCTCCATCCCGGGCAAGACCTCCCAGGCAGTCCAGGGGTACCTGTGCGGGCTGCGCAACCCCAGCGGCAACACCTTCTCCATCCTGGTCTCGCTGTTCCTCCCCAAGGCCGGCGAGACCGTGGTCTACGTCCACGACCGGCGCCAGCTGTCCCTGGAGGACTACCGCCAGGCGGAGATCGAGGGGCTGCAGTTCCTGGAGTCCATGGGGTTCATGCTGGACAACCTGAACTTCCGGAACATGGACCCCGCTCAGCAGGAGGCCACCCTGAAGCGGATACCGGTGTTCTCGCCGCCGCGGCCGCTCGCGGCCCAGGCACCGGCCGCGTCCGACGCCCGGTCGGCGGCTCCCGCCCCGGCCCGCCTGGCGCGCTTCCTCGCCAGCTTCTGAGGATGGTCATGGACCGCCGCCTCGCCGCGACGACCCTCGGGCTGGGCCTGCTGGCGCTCTCGGCAGCCTGCGCCCACGGACCCTCGAAAAAGGAGAAGGAGAACGCCGAGATCCACTACAACCTGGGGACCGAGGCCCTGCGCGCCGGCCGGGCGCAGGAGGCCCTCAAGGAGTACGACGAGGCGCTCAAGATGGACGAGGGCTTCGCCGACGCCCACATGGGCCGGGGCCTGGTGCTGGAGGCCGCCTTCGGGCGCACCGACGAGGCCGAGCGCGAGTACCGCCGCGCCCTGGCGCTGCGCCCGGGCTACTCCGAGGCCCACAACAACCTGGGGCAGCTCCTGGCCCGGACCGGGCGGCTGGAGGAGGCGCTCAAGGAGTTCGATGCGGCGCTGCAGAACATGCTCTACAAGGAGCCGTGGGTGGCCCGCTGCAACAAGGGACAGGCGCTGTGGCGCATGGGCCGGCGCGACGAAGGGCTGGCCGAGTTCCGCTCCTGCCTGAACCAGTCCCCTCGCTTCTGCCAGGGGCACCGGGAGCTGGGTCGCCTCTGGCTGGCCGAGGGCAAGGCCCCCGAGGCCGTCGAGGAGTTCACGCAGTACGCCCGCTACTGCGAGCGCACGCCCGACGCCTGGTACCAGCTCGGGCTGGCCCACCTGCGGGCCGGCGACGCCGACAAGGCTCGCGAGGCGCTGGAGAGGTGCCTGGGCGCGGGCGCCGAGGGCTCCCTGGCCGAGGACTGCCGCCGCGCCCGCGAGACTCTGCGGTAGGACGTGCCGCGTGACGCCGGACCCCGACGCGGTCGCCGCCTTCGGGCGCCACCTGCTCCGGGAGCGCGAGCTCCGGGGCCTGGCCCGCGAGGAGGTGGTGCGGCGCACCAAGCTGCCGCCGGCGGTGGTGGAGGCCATCGAGTCCGGGGACGCCGGACGCATGCCGCCGCGGGCCTACCTGATCGGCTACCTGCGAACCTACGCCGCCGCGGTGGGGCTCGACCCGGACGAGCTAGTCCTGCGCTGGCAGGAGTCCGAGGGAGGCGCCGCGACGACCCAGGAGGCCCCGAGGCGGCGCCGGCTGGCCTGGGTGGCCGCGGCGGGGGCGGTGCTGGCCATGCTGGCGGCGGCGCTGCTCTGGCTCCAGTGGCGGGCCCGCCCCGCGCCCCCCGACCGGGCCCGGCGCGCCGCCGAGCGCGCCCCCACCCAGCAGCCGGACGCGCCGCCGGAGCCCGGGCGGTGAGGCCGTCCGGGCCCGAGCGCCGGCCGTGAAGCGGCACCTGAAGCTGCGGGCGGTGGTGCTCCGCACCGTCGACTACGGGGAATCGGATCGGGTGGTGACCCTCCTCACGGCGGAGCAGGGCAAGCTGGGCGCCTTCGCCCGCGGGGCCCGGGCCTCCCGGCGCCGCTTCGGAGGGGCGCTCGAGCCCTTCACGCTCCTCCGGGTGGAGGCCCGCGAGCGGCGGGGAGCGGAGCTCCTCTCGCTCACCTCGGCCCAGGTGGAGCGGGGCTTCGGCGCCCTGCGCGGCGACCTGGCCCGCATCGCCTGCGCCGCCTACGCCTGCGAGCTGGCGCGGGAGCTGACCCGGGACGCCGAGCCGCACCCCGATCTCTTCCAGCTGCTCTGCGGCTACCTCGAGGCCCTCGACGCCGCTCCGCCCGCGGCGGCGAGCCTGCGCGCCTTCGAGCTCGGAGCCCTCCGGGCCGCCGGCCTGGCCCCTCGCCTCCAGGCCTGCGCCCGCTGCGGCCAGGCGCCGGAAGCGGGGACCGGCCTGCGCTTCGATCCGGCCCACGGCGGCCTCCTGTGCCCCCGCTGCGCTCCCTTCGCCTCCCCCGCGGCCCGCCACCTCTCCGCCGGCACGGCCAGGGCCCTCTCGCTCCTCGACGCCGGCGGAGCCGAGGGGGTCGACCTCGGCCCCGGGGAGGCCCGCGAGTCGCGGGAGGCGCTCACCGCCTTCATCGAGCACCACCTGGGGCGCCGCCTGCAGAGCCGCCGCTTCCTGGACGAGCTGGGTCCGGTGCTGGCCGACGGCTGACGGCGGCGGCAGCAGCGTGGGCACGAGTCGCTGTGACCGCGCCCGCCCCTCACCTCACCAGGCGTCCGGCGGTTGCGGCTGCCCTCTCCCCGGAGGGGAGAGGGCTTCATCGTCCCGCGTCTGCCCTGTGGGTGAGGGGAGGGGTGCAGTGCCTGCGGCTGCCCTCGCCCCACCGCTGCCCCGGCGGCGGCGAAGGGCAAGAGTGAGGGCCGGACGAGTAACGGTGCGGAGACCCGCCGCCCCTTCGCATAGGCGGCGCCCACTCCGCATTTGACAGGGGCGCCCCCGCACCCTAGTTTCGACCGTTCCGCCTTCCGGGACCGAGGCCGCGCATGACCTTCCAGGACCTGATCCTCACCATGCAGACCTACTGGGCCGAGCGGGGATGCATCCTGGCCCAGGGCTACGATCTGGAGGTGGGCGCCGGCACCATGAACCCGGCCACCTTCCTCCGGGTGCTCGGGCCCGAGCCGTGGAACGTGGCCTACGTGGAGCCCTCGCGGCGGCCCACCGACGGACGCTTCGGCGAGAACCCGAACCGGCTCTACCAGCACCACCAGTACCAGGTGATCCTGAAGCCCAACCCGCCGGACGTGCAGGAGATCTACCTCGGGTCGCTGCGGGCCATCGGCATCGACCCGCTCCGGCACGACATCCGCTTCGTGGAGGACGACTGGGAGAGCCCGACCCTGGGCGCCTGGGGCCTGGGCTGGGAGGTGTGGTGCGACGGGATGGAGATCACCCAGTACACCTACTTCCAGCAGGCGGGCGGATTCGAGGTGAAGCCGGTGGCGGCCGAGCTCACCTACGGCCTGGAGCGCATCGCCATGTACCTGCAGGACGTTGAGAACGTCTTCGACGTCGAGTGGGTCGAGGGGGTGAAGTACCGCGAGGTCTTCCACCGCAACGAGGTGGAGATGAGCGAGTACAGCTTCCACCAGGGCGACGCGCAGATGCTCTTCGCGCTCTTCGGGATGTACGAGAAGGAGTGCCAGCGGCTGCTCGGCGAGGCGCTGCCGCTGGCGGCCTACGACTACTGCCTCAAGTGCTCGCATACCTTCAACCTGCTCGACGCCCGCGGCGCCATCAGCGCCACCGAGCGGGCTGCCTACATCGCCCGGGTGCGGGCCCTGGCCCACGGCTGCGCCCGCGGGTACCTCGAGTCGCGCGAGGCGCTGGGGTTCCCGCTGCTCCCGGCCCGGGAGCGGGAGAAGGCCGTCGAGGCAGCGCGGGCGGAGCGCGAGGCGCGGGCCGCCAGGGAGAAGCGGGCATGATGATGAATCGGCGGGGGCGCGGCGTGGCGGACCTCCTGTTCGAGATCGGCGCCGAGGAGATCCCGGCCGGCTTCGTGCCCCCGGCACTGCGGCAGCTGGAGTCGGACCTGGCCCTGGCGCTGGGCGAGGCTCGCCTTTCTCACGGCGAGGTGAAGGCGGTGGGGTCGCCGCGGCGGCTGGCGGTGTGGGCCCGGGACGTGGCCCCGAGACAGGCCGACGGCCGGACCGAGGCGCTCGGGCCGCCGGTGGCGCAGGCCTTCGACGCCGAGGGGCGCCCCACCCAGGCCGCGCTGGGCTTCGCCCGGAGCCAGGGGGTGGAGGTCGGGGCGCTCTCTCGCGTGCAGACGCCCAAGGGGGAGCGGGTGGCGGTGACGCGCGTGGAGAAGGGGAAGCAGGCCGAGCAGGTGCTCCCCGCCATCCTGGAGCGGCTGGTGGCCGGCCTGCGCTTCAAGAAGTCGATGCGCTCGCGCTGGGACGAGGTGACCTTCGCGCGCCCGGTGCGCTGGCTGGCGGCATTCTACGCGGGCCGGCCGCTGGCGGTGCGCTACGGCGAGGTGCGCTCGGGCAGGGTGACCCACGGCCACCGCTTCCTCCACCCGCGGGCCATCCCGCTCGCCGGGACCCCGGAGGACTACCTGTCTCGGCTTCGCCGCGCCAAGGTGCTAGTGGACCCGGCCGAGCGGCGCGCCGCCGTGGAGAAGGAGATCGCCCGCGCCGCCCGGCAGGCAGGGGGCGCGGTGCGCCCCGACGAGGAGCTGCTGGAGCAGGTGGTCCACCTGGTGGAGCACCCCACCGCCGTGGCCGGGGAGTTCGAGAAGGAGAGCCTGGACCTTCCGCCCGAGGTGGTCATCTCCGAGATGCGGAACCACCAGCGCTACTTCGCGGTGGTGGACCGGAACGGGCGGCTCACCAATCGCTTCGTGGCCGTCTCCGGCACCCCGGTGCGGGATCCGCGCCTGGCCCGCCACGGTTACGAGCGCGTCCTCCGGGCGCGCCTGGCCGACGCCCGCTTCTTCTTCGACGAGGACCGCAAGCGCCCGCTGCGCGACCGCATCGAAAGCCTGGGGCGGCGCACCTATCAGGCCCGGCTCGGGAGCGAGCTCGACCGCACCCACCGCATCGGCGCCATCGCCACCGGCCTCGCCCGCGCGCTGGGCCGGGAGGCGCTCACGGCCGACCTCCTGGAGGCGGCGCGCCTGTGCAAGACCGATCTCACCACCGGCATGGTGGGGGAGTTCCCCGAGCTGCAGGGGATCATGGGCGGCCACTACGCGCGCCTGGAGGGGCAGAGGCCCGAGGTCGCCGACGCCATCGAGGACCACTACCGGCCGGTGGGCGCCTCCGAGGAGATGCCCCGGGGCGACCTGGGCGCGCTCCTGGCCCTGGCCGATCGGCTGCACGCCCTGGTGGGCATCGTGGGCGTGGGCGAGAAGTCGACCGGGGCGGCCGATCCCTTCGGCCTGCGGCGCGCCGCCATCGGCATCCTGCGCCTCCTCCTCGACCGCGGCTACCACCTCTCGCTGGCGGCCGCGGTGGAGACGGCCCTGGACAGCCTGCAGGGGGTGAAGCTCGCCGCCGACCGGGCGGTGGTGGCCGCCCAGGTGCTGGACTTCGTGGCCAAGCGGCTGGAGGGGCTGTGGGGGGAAGAGTTCCCACCCGACCTGGTGGCGGCGGTGCTCTCCGCCGGCTTCGACGACGTGGTGGACGCCCGGCGCCGGCTGGAGGCGCTGGGAGCGGCCAGGGCCCGCCCCGACTTCGCTTCGCTGGCGGCGACCTTCAAGCGCGTCGCCAACATCCAGGAGAAGGCGCAGGGGGCGGGCTCGGCCCGGGTGGACCCCGCGCTGCTGCGCGACCAGGCGGAGCGCCAGCTGCTCGGCGAGCTGGAGCGGGTCGAGGCCGAGGTGACGCGCCTGCGGGCCTCGCGGGACTACGGCGCCATCCTGGCGGCGGTGGCCGGCCTCAAGCCGGCGGTGGACCGCTTGTTCGACGAGGTGCTGGTCATGGCCGACGAGCCCGCCCTGCGCGACAACCGCCTCGGGCTCCTGCGCCGCGTGGGTGCGCTCTTCTCGGGCCTGGCCGACTTCCGCCGCCTCCAGTCCGAGGCGCCCGCCGCCGGCCCGGCTGGCCGCTTGACCGCCGGTCCGGCGCAAGGCTAGGGTTCGCGGCCCAGGTGGCGGACCTCTCGAAACGGATCGCGGTCCTCGCTCTCGTCGCCGCGGCCGGCTGCCGGGACTCCTTTCCCCCCATCCCCGGCCCGTTCGACCGCTTCTACTATCCGGTGGGCCTGGCGGTGCGCCGCTTGCCGCCGAGCCCGTCCTACCCCGTCGGCCGCACGGCGCTGCTGGTGGCCTCCACCAACTTCGACCTGCGCTACGACTACCACGTCGGCGGGGCACTGCTGGCGGTGGACCCGGACGCCTCCGCGGACGCCCTGGCCGGCGACCCGACCCTGGCGGTGCTCGGGGGAGTCAACATCGGCAGCTTCGGCGGCGAGGTCGACTACCTCGACGGCGCCTGCGCCCCGCTGGCAGCGGCGGATCCGTTCGTGGCCGGCGGAGGGGCGAAGGTGGTGGTGGCCTCGCGCGGCGAACAGGCGATCTACCTGGTGGACATGGACGCCGAGGGCCGGCTGACCTGCGACGGGTGCGCCCAGGCCGTGCTCCCCCAGGCCCTCGATCCGTACGACGTCATCGCCACCTGCTCCCTCCCGGGGGCCGGAGACGTGGCCAGGGCCTACGTGACGCACCTCCGGGCGCCGGACAACGTGGGATTCCTCACCGAGCTCGACCTGGTCCTCGGCACCAGCAGCGCGCTGTACCTCGGGGCCTACTCGACCTCCTCGGGCGGCTTCGACCGCGCCACCGGCCGCCTCTTCGTGAGCGCCCAGCTGCCCTCCATCAACCTGGTGCCGCTGCGGTGGTTCAACGCGGTGACCTTGCCGCCGGGCGGATCGCCCGCGCTCGTGGCCCACAACGTCGCCGCCGACGTCCACGGCGCGCTGACGCGCGAGCTCGCCATCTACCGGTACACGGACCCGGCGACGCAAGCCGTCACCACCACCGGCTACGTCCGCCTCGAGCTCTTCGACTACGACCTCGCCTCCAGGGGCGGGGGCTTCGTCCCCACCGGGGGTGGGTTGGGGGTCTACGACATGAACCCCAACGCCCTGGGGCAGCCGCTCATGCGCCTCCTCAAGGTGGTGCCCATCTGCAGCGGGACCGGACATGTCCGGGTCTTGCCGGCGCGCCAGGGGGCGCGGGCCCTGCTGGCCCTGACCTGCGACGTCGAGGGGACGCTGCAGTTCTACGACGACGAGGTGGGAGCGGTGGTGGGCACCATCGGCCTCGACCTCACCACCGGGACGCCGAAGCTGGGACGACGCCCGTTCGGGCTGGCCGTCGAGGAGCGCGCTGCAGGAGACTGCCTGCCCGGGCCCGGCTCTCCGGGCCCCTGCACGCGGCTCTACGTCTCGGCCTTCGACAGCAGCTGGGTGAACCTCGTCGAGCTCGACGTGGCGTACCCCGGCGGCGCGGCCATCGTGAAGCGCATCGGGAGGGAACGAGATTGAGGCGGTCCGCCCTTGCCATCCTGGCGCTCGCCGGCTGCTCCAGCCAGGCCCAGCCGACGACCATCTCCATGCACGAGCCGACGGCGGTGGTGGCCTTCATGGGCTGGACTCCCCTCCGCCCCCGGCCCGCCTATCCGGTTCCGCAGCCCTACCTGGCGCTCGCCAACGCGCGGAGCAACGACCTGCGCCTCGTCGACCTGGCCACCCAGAAGCCCTTGATGTCGCCGGGCTACGCCTTTCCGCTCGCCATCCCGACCCTGGCCCGACCGACCTTCCTGGCGGCGACGTCGCTGCGCGACGGCGGGGCCGATCTCCTGGCGGTGGCAGGGCTCGGGGCGACCGTCGACGTCGTCGGCACCTGGGTGGACGGGTCCGACCCGACCGCCGGCGCCGGCCCCCGGGTGGTGGCCCAGTACGACCTCTCCGGGTTCGTCGGCGCCGGCGCCGAGATCCTCGCCATGATCGCCACCCCGGTCCCCGGCGCGCCCGCGGGGAGCCCGCCCGCGGCGCCGGCCCAGCCCGGCCTGGCCTGGCTGATCATCGCCTTCTCGGGTTCCAGCAGCGGCGGTCTGGACGGGATCCCGCCTGGCGTGGGGAAGCTCGTGGTCCTGGCGTTCGCCCGCGGCGTCGATGGCTCCGTCGAGCTGGGTGCCCCTCCCGAGGCCAAGCCGCTCCAGCTCGACCCGGTCTCGCTGGCGGTGGCTCCCGACCTGTTCCACCTCTACGTCGCCACGCCCGACGTCATCACCGACTTCGATATCTTCCCGCCGGCCGCTGGAGCCCGTCAGGTTCAGGGCGTCGCCGAGATCGACATGAGCGCAGGGGCCGCCGCGCCCTGGCCGGTTCGGGGTCTCGACGCCCGGTCCCCGACCGCGCTGGTCGCCGCGGCCTCCATCGGCGAGCGAGGGCCCGACGATCCGGACCTCTACGGGCCGCCAGCGCTGCGCGTCTACGCGGCGCTGGATCCCAGCGGGTGCGGCGCGCTGCAGCCCATCGACTGCGGCATCGCCGTCATCGACCCCTCACGCGGCGGGCTCGCCGCCGACATCGCGCCGCCGGGCCCCATCGTTCCCGCCCAGCCCTACCGGGCGCCCATCCAGGTCGCCGCGGCGCCGCTGGCGCTGGCGGTGGCCCTGCCGTCCGCCAGCGGGGCGCTCCAGTGCCTCGCCGACAACGACCCCTGCAACGTCCCGGTGGAGCCGAACCCTCCGAGCCCGAACCGGCAGCCGCTCATGAGGCTCCTCGCCAACGGGCAGCGCTGGACGCCGGCGGTGGGGGCGGCCGGGGCCAGCGACGGCCGCACCTACCTCCTCGACCTGGGTCGCTCCGGTCCCGCCAGCGACGCCTCGCTCCTGAACGACGACGCCACCCGGGCCGCGGTCACGGGCGCGGAGTCGTTCACCCCCGTCCAGGCCGACGGGTCGGCGGGGAAGGCCGGGCTGGGCCTCTACCGGCAGTATCCACCGCAGAGTCAGGAGTTCACCACCGATTCGAGGAAGCTGCCGCAGGCGGTGGTGATCACCCCCGGCTTCACGCGCGGCGAGACGTGGACCCTGGTCTGGCAAGGGTTCCTCCCCGGCCTGCGGGCTCAAGACTTCGTGCTGGGCCTCGAGGGCGCCGACCTGTACCTGGCCTTCCAGACCGAGATGGGAGGAACGTGGGACGTCGGCGCCCGCGTCGGCGATCCCGCCCTGGGCATCCACCCGGTCGACCTGGTGCAATTCTCGCTGCCCGACGCGCAGTTCGTGGGCGAGGTGAACCCCTGTGCGCTGGCGGAGGGAACGAGGTACGAGGCCGTCATCGCCTCGATCGTCCCCGCCACCGATCCCCCCTCGCCCATTCACCCCGGCGGCGCCCTGCAGCTGGTGCTTCCGCCCGACCCGGCCAGCGACCCCTTCCAGCTGCTGTGCCTGCGCGACTACCTGGTCGCGGCCGCGCCGGGCGCTTTCCTGGCCGGAACCGACGGCGGTGTCCGGACCTCGGGGCTGGTGCTGACCGGGAGCATCAGCGGCTACGCCGGCAGGCCTCCGCTCCTCTCCAGGGACGACATGGAGACGGGTCAGCAGGCGAGCAAGCGCTTCAACCTCGCCTGGCAGAACGAGAGCACCCTCTCCGGAGAGGAGCTGGTCCTGGCCAGGAAGGCCCGGCGCTTCTTCTACCCCAACGACTCGTACTCGTCGGGTGGCGCCAACTACCCCGAGACCTGCTCGGATCCCCTGGCCTCGCCGCCGACCGGCTGCAATCCCACGACGCCCGGGGTGGCCATCGGCCTCATCGCCGGACCCATGTGCGCCGACGAGCCGCCGGGGTCGGGCCGCCAGAGCATCTGCCCGCCGGAGCGCCTGGGCGATCTCCAGCGCGACTCGACGCTGATCATCACCACCCGCAGCGGCGTGTCGCCGACCTTCCGCGCCTCCGTCCCGTCGTCGCTCCCGTCGTCGGCGATCGCGTTCGACCGGAGCTACTTCCCCGACGGCGGCGACAGCGGGAGCGTCTTCTACGTCACCTACCGCCAGGATTCCCTCCTGGTCGCCGTCCCGGGGCAGACCCCCAATATCTCGACGGCCCTCCGTTAGCCGCATGCGGGGCCCTGGGCCGGCACCGGCCGGGATCGCGCCCGCAGGTCCTCCCGGCTATGGTAGCCGCTCCCCAATGCCCACCTTGACGCTCATCGACGGGTCCGGGTTCGTCTTCCGCGCCTACCACGCCCTGCCGCACCTCTCCACCACCCGGGGCGTGCCCACCAACGCCGTGCTGGGCTTCACCACCATGCTCCTCAAGGCGCTGCGGGAGCACGGCCCGACCCATGCCGCGGTGGTCTTCGACGCCAGCCGCCGGAGCTTCCGCCACGACCTCGACCCCGTGTACAAGGCCAACCGGCCCGAGGCCCCCGACGACCTCAAGTCGCAGTTCCCGCTGGTGCGGGAGGTGACCCGCTCCCTCAACGTCCCGGTGGTCGAGGAGCCCGGCGTGGAGGCCGACGACGTCATCGCCACCCTGGCGCGCCAGGCGCGGGAGCTGGGCTGGGAGGTGGTCGTCGTCACCGGGGACAAGGACTTCGCCCAACTGGTGGGGGAGGGGATCTCGCTCTACGACCCCATGGCCGAGGCCAGCGGGCGCGGCGGGTGGACCGGGCCGGTCGAGGTGGAGAAGAAGCTGGGAGTCCGGCCGGACCAGGTGGTGGACTACATGGCCATCCTGGGGGACAAGATCGACAACGTCCCCGGCATCCCCGGCGTGGGAGAGGTCACCGCCGCGGCGCTCATCCGGCACTTCGGGAGCGTGGACGCCATGCTGGCGCGGCCGGAGGAGATCCCCCGGGCCGTGGCGCGCGGCGGCGAGAAGCTCAAGGAGAAGGTGGTCGCCAACGCCGATCGAATCCGGCTGAACCGCCGGCTGGTGGCGCTGCGCGGCGACGTCGCCGTCCCGGAGCGCCCCGAGGCCTTCGCCCGGCGCGGCCTGGATGCGGAGCGGACCCGGGCGCTCTTCACCGAGCTGGAGTTCTCGCGCCTGCTCAAGGACCTGCCGGCGCCTCCGCCCACGCAGCGGGCCGAGCGCACCGAGGTGGTCTCGACCCGCGAGGCCCTCGACGCCGCGGTGGCCGAGGCCCGGCGAGCCGGGCAGGTGGGGATCGCCGCCGTCTCCGGCAACGGGTCCCCCCGCACCGAGGCGCCGGCGGGGATCGCCTTCGCCGCCGGAGGGCGGGCCTGGTACCTGCCGCTCCACCACCGCTACCTGGGCGTGCCGCCGCAGCTCTCGCCGAGGGAGGCGGGAGAGGGGCTCGGGCCGCTGCTCGAGGACGCGGCGGTGGCGAAGCACGCCCACGACTGGAAGGCGCTCACGCACGTCCTGGCCGGGCTGGAGCTCTCGCTCGACGGAGGCGGGTTCGACACCGACCTGGCGAGCCGGCTGCTCCTCCCCACTCGCCGCGAGCACGCGCTGGCCGACGTGGCCCGGGAGCGGCTCTCCTGCGAGCTGCCGGTGTTGCCGCAGGGAGACGCCCGGCGCCCCGCGCCGCCCTGGGAGATGCCGGTGGAGGCGGTGGCGGCCACGGCCGGCGCGGCGGCGGCGGTGCTCCCCGACCTGGCGTCGGCGCTCCGCCAGGCCCTGGAGGACGAGGGGCTGGGGCGCCTCTACCAGGAGGTGGAGCGGCCGCTGGTGCCGGTGCTGTGGGCCATGGAGCGGGCGGGCATCCTGGTGGACCGCGGCGCCATGGAGTCCATGAGCGCGGAGTTCGGCAAGGCCATGCAGGCGCTGGAGGGGCAGATCCACCAGGCCGCCGGGCGCGCCTTCAACGTGGCCTCGACCCGCGAGCTCTCCCAGGTGCTGTTCGAGGAGCTGAAGCTCCCGGTGCAGAAGCGGCTCAAGACGGGCCCCTCCACCGACCAGGACGTGCTGGAGAAGCTCGCCGAGATGCACCCCCTGCCGCGGATGGTGCTGGAGCACCGCTCCCTGGCCAAGCTCAAGGGCACCTACGTGGACGCGCTGCCGCAGCTGGTGGACCCGGCCGACGGCCGCATCCACACCACCTACAACCAGGCCGGGGCCGCCACCGGCCGGCTCTCCTCCCAGGATCCGAACCTCCAGAACATCCCCATCCGCACCGAGCTGTCGAAGCGCATCCGGGCGGCCTTCGTGGCGCCGCCGGGGCGGCGGCTGCTCTCCGCCGACTACTCGCAGATCGAGCTGCGCATCCTGGCCCACTTCGCCGAGGATCCGGCGCTGCTCGAGGCCTTCCAGCGCCGCGAGGACGTCCACGCCCGCACCGCCGCCGAGACCTTCGGGGTGGCCACCGGGGAGGTGACGGCGGAGATGCGGCGCATCGCCAAGGTGCTGAACTTCGGCATCGCCTACGGGCTCTCGGCCTACGGGCTGTCCCAGCGCCTGGACATGCCCGGGGCCGAGGCCCAGGCCATCATCGACCGCTACTTCGCCCGCTACGCCGGGGTGCGGCGCTGGCTCGACGAAACCATCGAGAGCGCGCGGCGGGACGGGGCGGTGCGCACCCTCTTCGGCCGCCAGCGCGAGCTGCCCGAGATCCGGTCCCGCAATCCGGGGCTGCGCCAGGCGGCCGAGCGCATGGCGGTGAACACCCCCATCCAGGGAACCGCGGCCGACGTGATCAAGATCGCCATGCTGCGGGTGCACGGCGCCCTCCGGACCTCTGGGCTCGACGCCCGGCTGCTCCTGCAGGTCCACGACGAGCTGGTGCTGGAGGTGGCCGAGGGGGAGGCCGACCGGCTGGGCGAGCTGGTTCGCCGCGAGATGATGGGCGCGGCCGAGCTCTCGGTGCCGCTGGAGGTGGAGCTGGGCCACGGCCGGAGCTGGGCCGAGGCGCACTGA
>DASTPH010000149.1:0-28277 GCA_035762305.1 Anaeromyxobacteraceae bacterium | reverse complement strand
CCCGCCTGATATGGAGTGACCTGTCAACTGTCAGCTACGTCGCCTGACGGCGGCCTCCTTTCGGGCGGTGCGTCAACGGGGTGAGGTGGACCAGGTGGCGGCCGAAGCGGCAGTGTCGACGGTTGATCACTCTGATATTCGCGGATCGAGCGCGAGCCCGCCGCCATGGTCGTGATCCGTCGGGAGCTACCTCGGACTTTCGACGCGGGTCAGGACGTGCCTGCCGCATAGGCGGGTCGAGGGTTCTCCTTTCCGTGTGCCGTTCGGTCGCCACCAGCTCCACCTCACCTCGTGGTGCTCAGGCTGCGGCCGGGAGAGCCTGCGGCTTCTTCTCGATGTGCGTGCCGATCGACCAGATGAAGCCGAGCAGCTCCCGCGCCACGGCCGTCACCGCCTTCTGGCGCGGCTTCCCCTTGCCCATGAGCTTGCGAAACCTCGCCGACAGCCGGCACTGCGCCTTCCAGGCGATCTCCTTCACCTCGCCGTCGAGCCCCCGCTGGCGCCTGACCAGACGGCGCGAGAGCGCGGGGGCGTGCCGATAGTGCCAGGCGGCTTCGACCACCGCGCGGCGCAGGTGCGCGTTCCCGGCCTTCGTGATCGGCCCACGCCAGGTGCTCCCCCCGCTGGAGTGTTCGCTCGAGACCGTGCCGCTGTACCCCATGAGCCTCCGCGGATGCTCGAACCTCGAGAGCGGGCCCACCTCCGCCACGATGGTCGCCGCCGACAATGGCCCGATACCGCGCAGGGCCTGCAGGCCCGCCACCACCGCCGCGATCTCCGGCGGCAGCGACGGCAACACCTCGTCGATGGCCGCCTCCAGCCGGGAGATGCGGTCCAGCGCGTGGTCGACCTCGTGCATGTAGTCTTGGAACGTGGCGCGGTGTGCGGGGTGTTCGAAGTCCTGGCGCCGGACCCAGTCGACGTGCTTCCGGGTCCAGTTCGTCATCCCCTCGGGCGTCAGTCGCCCGTGCCGCAGCAGGAACTTCTGCAGACGGTGCCGCGCCCGAGTCTGGTCCTTGGTCGCCGCCTCACGGGCCCGAAGCAGATCCCGCAGCGCCTCGTGGTCGAAGCCCGGGATCCAGATCGGCGTCAGGTCCCCGCTGCGATAGCAGCGAGCCAGCTTCTCGGCATCGCGGCGATCGGTCTTCACCCGGTCGCCAGCCTTCTTCGGCACCAGGGTCGGCGCGATCACCTCGCAGTGGATCCCCATGCCCATGAGCTCGCGGTAGATGCCGTACCCGCACGGCCCCGCCTCGTAGCAGGCGCGCAGGCTCGCCGGCGGCCCCAGCCGCTTCATGACCCGGCGGAGCGTCTCCGGCCGGTTCGGGAAGACTCCCACCGACCTCACCCCGTCTCCGTCCGCCACCGCGATGGCGATGGTCCGAGCGTGTACGTCCATGCCTACGAATCGAGTATCCTTCCCCATAGACCGGCTCCTTTCGCATGTAGCTCTGCGCTGCCTGTCTCCGACTCGCAGTGTAACCTACGGCCTGCGACTCGGAGCCGGTCACTCCATTCTGACTTTCGCCGTCGCGCCTCGGGGATCGCGAGCGCGGGGCCGCCATGGGTGCCGCGGGGCGGCGAGGACACGCGCCGGCGGAACGCGCCGCTCGGCGCGAGGACAGCGGCCGAGGGCGAGACCGGGCCCCAGGAGACCGCCACCAGAGGCGGGAGTACGAGCCGCCGAGGCGAATCCAGGCCGCCAGCGTTACATCCGCCCGCAGGGGCGGCGGAACGGGCAGCGGCGGCACGGCTCCCGCTCGTCGATCTGCGGGAAGCGCTCGATGCGGGCCAGGTTGCGGGACGGGTCCTCGAGGAGGGCCTGCATGGAGGCGATCGAGCGCCGCATCTCGCCCCGGCACGCCTCGAGCGCCTCCCGGTCCACCCGCACCTCCACCCGCTCGCCGCCGGACTGGAGGTACACCAGGCCGGCCATCACCCCCTCGGGCGGCACGCCCCACCGGTCGCGGGCGAAGAGCGCGTAGATGCCGAGTTGGGCGTGGTCCAACTCGCGCTCGCGCCCGGTTTTCCAGTCGAGGACGTGGACCAGCCCGTCCTCGTCCTTGTAGGCGAAGTCGAGCGCCACCCAGACCTTGACGCCGTCGAACATCCAGGCCTCGACCTCGTCCACGGTCAGCCAGCGGCCGGGCGGGGTGGCGCGGATGCGCTCCAGGGCCTCACTGCGGTGGAAGGCCTTGAGCGACCCCTCCACGACCTCCTCGTAGATCCGCTTCCACTCGGCGTCCGGCACCGGCTCGGCGTACTCGTGCTCCAGCAGCCCGACGATGCGCGAGGGCTCGCGCCAGTAGCCCTTGCCGCGCGAGGCCGCCCACAGGCCGCGGGCGCGCTCCCGCGTCTGCCGCAAGACGTCGTCGAGCGGGCGCAGCTCGCCGGTCCAGCGGGCCCGGGAGAGCGCGTGCCGGATGGCCTCGTGCACCACCTGCCCCGCCCACTGCCAGCGGGAGGAGAGCTTCTTCAGGACGTAGAGCTCCCGGGTCAGCGAGCCGCCCGGCGCCTCCCACCCACCCCAGCTCCCGTAGTAGGCGTAGAAGTAGGCCCGCCGGCAGTCCTGGAACTTGTCGTGCCGGGACTTCGACCAGGAGAACTCGTTCTGGATCTCGGGCATGGCCAGGAGGGGGCGGCCGGGCCGCCACCCCCTGCTACCACATTACCCCCCGACCCCGACACGCGACGGGCCGACGGCGGCGCCCGGGTCGGGGCGCACCTCGACCTGGCCCACCGGCAGGCCCTGGAGCTGCGAACGCACCACGGCGGGATCGCCCACCATCACCGTGGTGAGGCGGGCCGGGTCGAGATCGCGCTGGGCCACCCGCAGCACGTCGTCGGCGCTGACCCGCCGCACCGCCTCGGCGTAGCGCTGCCAGGAGTCGTCGGGGAGCCGGTGGATCACCTGCTCGGCGATGCGTCCGGCGATGCCGGCGGCGGTGGAGAAGTCCGAGGGCATGGAGAGCACGAGGGCGTTCCGGGCGTCCTCCAGCTCCCCGGCCGAGACCGGCTCCCGGCGCAGCCGCTCCACCTCGGCCAGCATGGCCTTGAGCGCCTCGCCGGTCTGCGCCGCCTTGACGCTGCCCACCACCATGCTCGAGCCGCCCAGCTTGCGCGCGTCGGCGCGGGCGTAGGTGGAGTAGGTGTAGCCCTTCTCCTCGCGCAGGTGGCGGAACAGGCGCGAGGCCGTCCCCCCGCCCAGGATCTGGAAGGCCACCTCGACGGCGGGGTAGTCGGGGTCGCTCCGCGCGATGCCGGGCATGCCCATCATCACGTAGGTCTGGGGCGCACCCGCCTTCTCCACCAGCACCGCCTGCCGCGCCCCCGGCGGCTTCGCCGGCGCCGGCGCCGGCTCGGAGGCGCCGGCAGGCCAGGCCGCGAAGGCCGTCTCCAGCATGGAGCGGAGTCGCGCCGGCTCGACGTCCCCGACCACCACCAGCGACGCCCCGCCCGGCCGCCAGCGCTGGGCGTGGAAGCGGCGGAGGTCGTCGGGCGTCATGGCCTCGAGCGAGGCCTCGGTCCCCATGAGCCAGTGGCCGTAGGGGTGGCTCCCCCAGAACAGGCCGGCGAAGGCCTTGGCGGCCACCGCGCCGGGGGAGTCGCGCTGCTGCACCAGCGCCACCCGCCGCTGATCCTGCACCCGTGCGAAGTCCTGCTTCGGGAACGACGGGTTGGCGGTCACGTCCGCCATGAGCTCCAGGAGGCGTGGGAGGTGGCGGGAGAGCGACGACCCGGAGACGAAGGCGGCGTCGAAGCCGGCCCCGGCGGTGAGGCTGGCGCCGATGAACCCCACCTCGTCCGAGATCCGGGTGGCGCTCCGGGTGCGGGTGCCCTCGGTCACCATGGCGGCGGCGAAGGCGGCCAGCCCGGGGCGGCCAGCCGGATCGTGCGTTCCGCCCGCGTCGAGCACCAGGTGCAGCGCCACGATGGGCAGCCGGTGGTACTCCACCAACCGAACCTCGAGGCCGTTCGGGAGGTGGAAGCGCTGCGGCACCGGCACCCGCAGCGCCGGCGGGGGCCCGGCCGCGGGGACCTGGTTGCGGTGCGGTGCCGTCCCGGCGGCCGGGGGCGCGGTCCGGGCCGGCGCGGCGCAGGCCAGCGACGCGGCCAGCAGGGCGGCGAGGAGCGGGCGCATCATCCCGGCTCCTTTCCCCCGGCGGCGGCCGGCTCGCCGCCCTCGACCGGGAGCACCCGCAGCACCACCCGCTTGTCGGGGCGCAGCCAGCGCCGGGCGGCGGCGCTCACCTGCTCCGGGGTCACCGCCAGGAAGCGGGCGAGGTCCTTGGCCAGGTAGCCCGGATCGCGCGTCTCCATCCAGTACCCGTTGAGCGCGGCGGCCCGACCGCCGAAGCCGCCCACCGGCTCCAGGCCGAAGATGGCCTGGGACTCGATGCGGTTCTTGGCCCGCTGGACCTCCTCGCCCGAGGGAGGCTCCCTCGACAGGCGCGCCATCTCCTCGTCGATCTCCCGCTCCAGCCGCGACAGCGGCTCGCCCGGCTTGGCGGTGACCACCACCAGGAACATCCCGGCCAGCGACTGTCCGTGCTGGACCGCCGCCACCGACTGGGCGATCCGCTCGTCCATCACCAGGCGCTTCTGGAGACGCGCGCTCTTCCCCGCGGAGAGCACCTCCCCGAGGATGGAGAGCGCCGCGTCGTCCTCGGCGTAGTCCTTGGGCGACTGCCAGGCCAGGTAGGAGCGCGGGAGCTGGACCCGGTCGCGCATCTCCACCCGCTTCTCCGACGCCAGCGGCTTGGGCGAGGGCAGGTCGCGCTCGAGCGCCTCGCTGGGCGGGACGTCCGCGAACCACTTCTCCACCAGGGCCCGGACCCGGGCCGGGTCGATGTCGCCGGCGATGGAGAGCGAGGCGTTCCGCGGCCCGTAGAAGCGCTTGAAGAAAGCCCGCACGTCGTCGAGGGTGGCCGCCTCCAGGTCCTCGTGGGAGCCGATGGTCATCCAGTGGTAGGGGAAGGCGGGGTCCCACAGGTTCTCCAGCACGCGCTTCATGGCCAGGCCGTAGGGCTGCATCTCGTACGATTGCCGGCGCTCGTTGCGGACCACGTCGCGCTGGTTGTCGAGCTTGGCCTGGTCCAGCGTGGGGAGGAGGAACCCCATGCGCTCCGACTGGATGAAGAGCACCTGCTCCAGCGCGTTCGTCGGCACCTGCTCCCAGTACTGGGTCCGGTCGGTGCTGGTGGCGCCGTTGGCGCTTCCGCCGGCGGCCTCGATCAGTCGATCGGCTTCCCCCTTGGGCAACTGGGCCGTGCCCTGGAACATGAGGTGCTCGAAGAGGTGGGCGAAGCCGGTGCGGCCCGGCCGCTCGTCCTTGGAGCCGACGTCGTAGAGCATGTCCACGCCCACCACCGGGGCGGTGTGATCCTCGTGGAGGATGACGTGGAGGCCGTTGGGGAGCGTGAACTGCTGGAAGGCGATCTCGGGGACAGCGGGCTCCGGCCCGGCGACGAGGGCCAGGGAGGCGAGGAGGGGAAGGGTCATGGCGACCCGGGTCATAGCGCCAGGTCGTCCCGCCGTCAGGGCCTTCGCGACCCCTTCCCATCCCGCTCGCTCCGTGAAATAAATCGATTCGACGAATGGAGGGACGTCATCTCCGTCCGACCGCGGGCCGCCGCGGGCGAGGCCGAGCCGCTCGCTCCGCCGGCCTGGCGCTCCTGGCGGCCCTCTGGCCCTGCTTCGTCCCGGCGCAGGAGCCGGCGGAGGCGGCCCCGGAGCGGGCCATCCGGGCGGCGCGAGCCCCGCAGCCGCCCGAGGTCGACGGGAAGCTGGAGGACCCGGTGTGGCAGGTCGCCGAGCCGTTCGACGCCTTCGTCCAGATCTTCCCGGACGAGGGATCCGCCCCGAGCGAGCCCACCGAGGTTCGGGTGCTCTACGACGACCGTGCCCTCTACGTGGCGGTGCGGTGCCGGGACTCGCGACCAGACCAGATCGTGCGCCCCATGGGCCGGCGCGACAAGCCGCCGGTGTCGGACCAGGTGTACCTCTACATCGACACGGGCCGACACCTCGACGGCTACGTGTTCGGGCTCACCGCCGGCGGCATCCAGCAGGACGGGGTGATCTACGAGGACGATCGGATGGCCTGGGACTGGGACGCCGTCTGGGACGGGCGGGTGACGGTGGACGGTCAGGGCTGGTCGGCGGAGTTCGCCATCCCGCTCTCCGTCCTGCGCTTCCCCGAGGCGCCGGTGCAGACCTGGGGCTTCGCGGTCCGGCGCGAGCTGGCCCGCCGCCGTGAGCTCTCGGCCACCGTGCTCATCCCCCGCAACGCGCGAGGCCTCGTCTCCCGGCTGAGCCACCTGACCGGGCTCACCGATCTCCGCCCGCGGGCCGATCTGGAGCTGGTCCCCTACGCGGCCGCCAGGGTGGCGATCCAGCCCCAGTACCGATCGAAGCCCGAGATCCCCGAGCCGCGCCTCGCCAACCTGATCCTAGACGCGGGGCTGGACCTGAAATGGGTCCCCAGCCGCAGCCTGTCGCTGGTGGCCACCCTGAACCCGGACTTCGGCCAGGTGGAGGCCGACGAGATCATCCAGAACCTCACCACCTACGAGGTCAAGTACCCCGAGAAGCGCTCCTTCTTCAACGAGGGGTTGCAACTCTTCCAGCCGGTGGGCTCCGGCGAGGACGACCTCCCGGTCCCGCAGCAGCTCTTCTACTCCCGGCGCATGGGCCTCGAGACGCCCATCTTCGGCGCCGCCAAGCTCACCTCGCGCCTCGGGGAGCGCTTCCAGCTCTCGGTGCTCGACGCGCTGGTGGCTGGCGGCGGCATGCCCGCCGGCTCGAGCGAGGCCCAGCCGGCGCGCCAGATGCACTGGGTGCCCGAGCAGCCGTTCCACCTCGCCCAGGGAAGCGCCTACCCCGCGGTGAAGCCGGTCACCGAGAACTTCCTGGCCGGGACCCTGCGCTGGCGGGCAGCGCCCGAGGCCACCTTCGGCGCCACCGCGACCTCGGCCATCCCGTTCGGCCAGGACTGCGCGCAGCCGAACCCGAACGACCCGCTTCCCGCCAGCTGCCAGGTGGCGGGTGGCCACGCCGCGGCGCTCGACTGGAACGTCCGCTCCCGCGACAGCGAGTGGGTCTTCTACGGGCAAGCAGCGGGCTCGATCATCGAGGGCGGGAAGCCCGAGCGCACGCAGCCCGACGGTGTTGAGCTCCACCCCGGCGACCAGGGCTTCGGCGGCTACGCGGCGCTGCGCCGCATCGGAGGCGAGCCCTGGCGCTTCGACCTCCTGTACGAGTACCAGTCGCCGAGGCTCGACCTGAACGCCTCGGGCTACCTCAAGACGCAGAACCACCAGGCGGTCACCGCCTGGCTCCAGTACGTGCGGCCGAGCCTCACCGGCACCTTCCTGGCCTGGGATGTCGGGCTCTTCGCCGAGGCGCTCTACACCACCGACCAGCGGGGCCTGCCCCGCGGCCGCGCCGTCGGGCTTCGCCTGCACGCCAGGCACGAGAGCTACACGGACTTCGGATGCAACGGCGTCCTGCGCGACCCGGTCTGGGACGTGCGGGAGATCCAGCAGAGCGGCCTCGCCTACCGGCGCCCCCCCTATTTCATCCTGACGTGCTACGTCTCGACCAACTACAGCCGCCCCTTCGCCCTCGACCTGACCGCGGCTGGGGGCTGGTACTTCGCGAGCGGGCTGGTGCCGAAGCAGCCGTTCGCCTCCGCCGACGCGGCCGCCCAGTGGCGCCCCCACCCGCGGCTCGAGACCAAGCTCACCCTGCACCTGGAGCGGAGCCACTACCCGGCGCGATGGATCGCCAGCGACCCCAACCCGGGCCCCTACGGACACCTGTTCGCCGATCTCGACTCCCCAGTCGTCTCGGCGATCGTGCGGCAGTTGGTGGTGCTGACGCCTCGGCTCACCTTTCAGCTCTACGCACAGCTCTTCCTGGACACGGGGCGATACAACCCGCTCTACTGCGGCGCCTCGTCCGACGGCAAGGTCCGTACGTCCGGGCTCGTACCCTACAAGGACCACGCGTCGGATTGCCCTGCGGTTCCCACCCTCGCCTTCCAGGACACGCGGCTCAACCTGAACGCGGTCCTGCGCTGGGAGTACCGGCTGGGCTCCGTGCTCTACGCCGTCTACACGCGCTCCCAGCAGAACCCGGCCTGGGGAGACCTCGGCGCCACGCCCCCCACCAGCCTGGGGCCGTACTGGGGCGGGCCCACCATCGACACCTTCATGCTGAAGCTGTCGTACTGGTGGAACCCGTGAGCCGCGGAAGCGGGACGCACTCGCTCCTGGCCGGCGCCCCGCGGAGGCGCTACCATCCAGGTGGCCGATGACCCAGCCGACCCCGCTCCGCATCCTCATCGCCGAGGACGACCAGACCGTGGCCCGCCTCTACCGGGCGTACGCCGAGAAGCGCGGCCACCAGGTGCTGGAAGCCAGGGACGGCGCCGAGGCCCTGGTGGTCGCCACCACCGAGCTGCCGGACCTGGTGCTCCTGGACGTGGCCATGCCCAAGCTCGACGGCCGGGACGTGATCCGCCAGCTGAAGCAGAACCCCAGGACCTCGGGCATTCCCATCCTGGTGGTGAGCGCCATGGGTGGCGACCAGAACATGCGGGACGTGCTTCTGGAGCTGGGCGCCTGGGACGTGGTGGAGAAGCCGGTCGACCTGGCGGTGACCTTCGGGAAGGCCGAGCGCCTGGTGGAGCGGGCCAGGTCCGGCGCCTGACGGCCGGGAGCGCCCGCCGCCGGCCGAGCTCGGGCCCGCGCGCCTCACAGCGCCCGCTGGTTCTCGAGATCCCGGCGGCCCGGCTCTCGCCTCCGGGCGCTGTCCTCGCTCGCGGCCCCGGAGCGGCTGCCGCGCGGCGACGAGGCACGCACGGCGGCTCGCAAACGTCGGTCGCGCAGCCCGAGACCTCCTCGGCACGTTGGCGCTCCACGACGGTTGCTCGCCGCAACCACGGGCCTGGGTCGCGCGCATCGTGGCGGCCGCGGCTCGCTGTGGAGGCGCCCTCCGGCGAGACCGGTCCGCCGCGGACGTCGCCGAGGCTCGCTGGAAGCGGTGAGCGCCATCAGCGCCCGCGCGCCTCGACCCGCATGCCCTTGGGGATGACCACGATGCCGCTCTCGGTGACGTGGAAGCGGCGGCGGTCCTCCTCCAGGTCGTAGCCGATCTGGGTGCCGGGGGGCACGTCCACGTGCTTGTCGATGATGGCGCGCCGGATGCGGCAGTGGCGCCCCACGTTCACGTCCTCGAAAAGGATCGAGTCCTCCACCGAGCTGTAGCTATTGATGCGCACCCGCGGCGAGAGGATGCAGTGGTGGACCTGGCCGCCGGAGACGATGCATCCCTCCGAGACCAGCGAGTCGGTGGCACGGCCCACCCGGTTCTCCCGCTCGTTGGCGAAGACGAACTTGGCGGGAGGGTTGTTGTGCTGGATGGTGTAGATGGGCCACTCGGAGTTGTAGAGGGAGAAGACGGGGTCCACCGCCACCAGGTCCATGTTGGCCTGGTAGTAGGCGTCGAGGCTCCCCACGTCGCGCCAGTAACCGCGCTCCTTGTCGGTCTGACCGGGCACCCGGTTCTTGGCGAAGTCGTAGACGTACACCGGTCTTCGCGCGTACATCCCGGTGACGATCGACTTGCCGAAGTCGTGGGCGCTATCGTTGTCGATGGCGTCGCGCACGATCTCCTGCACCAGCGCCTGGGTAGTGAAGAGGTAGTTCCCCATCGAGGCCAGGCAGCGGCTGGGGTCGCCCGGCATGGTCTTGGGGGCCTCGGTGGGCTTCTCCACGAACCCCACCATCCGGCCCTCGCCATCCACCTCGATGACGCCGTACTCGTGGGCCTCCGCCACCCGAATGGGAATGGCGGCCACGGTGAGATCCGCCTTCCGCTCCTGGTGGAAGGCCAGCATCTGCCGCACGTCCATGCGGTAGACGTGGTCGGCGCCGAAGACGAAGGTGTAGTCCGGTTCCTCGTCGGTGATGATGTTGAGGTTCTGGTAGATGGCGTCGGCCGAGCCCTCGAACCAGCGCTTGCCGGAACGCATCTGGGCCGGGACGATCTCCACGAACTCGTTCAGCAGGGAGGTGAGGCGCCAGGCCCGCTGAACGTGGGTGTTGAGCGACTCCGACTTGTACTGCACCACAACCTTCATCCGCACCACGCCGGAGTTGGCGAAGTTGGAGAGGACGAAGTCGACGATGCGGTAGCGGCCGCCGAAGGGGACCGCCGGCTTGGCCCGGTCGCGGGTGAGCGGGTCGAGCCGGCGCCCCTCGCCGCCCGCCAGGATCATCGCCAGGATCTTCGCCATCGGTCGAGCCCCCCGGCTCTGGAGGGCATGCTAAGCGCGCCCGCCCCGGCGGGCAAGGCGCCATCGCCGCGGCGCGCGCCGGTCCGTCGCCTTTCCTCCCGGGCCGGAGCGGGCTATAAGGCGCGCCGTGACTACCGCCCCGGCCACCCGGCCCGCGACGCTGGCCCCGGTCCCGCCCGCCTGCCCCCTCTGCCGCGGCGGCCGGCTCGCCCTGCGCTTCCGGGCCCGGGGGGCCAGAAGCGGCGACGCCACGGCCTACCGCTGCACCAGCTTCGGGCACCGCCGCCACGGACCCATCTGGAGCTGCCTGGACTGCGGGCTCCTCTTCCAGTGGCCGCAACCGGATCCCGACGCCCTGCTCCGCGCCTACGCCGACGTGGTGGACCCGGTGTACATGGCGGAGCGGGATAACCGCCTCCTCACCTTCCGGCGGCTGCTCCGCCACCTCGGCCCCGGCGCCGGGCGGCGCCTCCTCGACGTGGGGGCCTACTGCGGCTACTTCCTGGAGGCGGCGCGGGAGGGCGGCTTCCGCGCCGAGGGGCTGGAGCTGTCCCGCTGGGCCGCCGAGCAGGCCCGCAAGGGTGGCTTCCCGGTCTACGCCGAGGCGCTGCACGAGCGCGCCCGGAGCGGCGAGCGCTACCAGGTCCTCACCATGTGGGACGTGGTGGAGCACTTCGGCGACCCTCGCGCCGAGCTCGAGGCCGCCTTCCGCCTGCTCCAGCCCGGCGGCCGGCTCTGGCTCTCGACCATCGACGCCGGGAGCCTGCTGGCGCGGCTCCTGGGTTCGCGCTGGCCCTGGCTCATGGAGATGCACCTCTTCTACTTCGACCGGGCCAACCTCTCGGCGCTGCTGGAGGAGACCGGCTTCCGCGTCATCGCGCGGCGCCACTACACCCATACCGTCTCGGCGGACTACCTCCTGCGCAAGGCCGCCGCCAGCTTCCCGGCGCTCGCCCCCATGGCCTGGCTCCTGCGCCGGGTGGTGCCGGCCCGCTGGCCGGTGCCGGTGAACCTGGGCGACAACATGCTCCTCGCTGCCGAGCGGGTCAATTAGCAGCGGGGCGTGCCGCCCCGCCCCGCCGGCAAAGCCGTCGGGGCCCCACCCCTGCTGCGCCGGAGCCGGGCGCGCTTCGGCTCCGCCTCGCGCGCCTTCCGGCGTGGAGGGGCTCCGCCCCTCCCCACCTTCGGTGGGGCCCCTCCCCGGCACAGTCCCCACTGCCAACGGGCATCACGGCGGCCGGAGAGCCGGGACGTGCGCCGCCTCGTGGGCCAGGAGCCAGCGCTTCACCTCGACGCCGCCGCCGTAGCCCCCGAGCCGCCCGCCGCCCTGCACCACCCGGTGGCAGGGCACCAGGATGGCCACCGGGTTGCGCCCGTTGGCCGCCCCCACCGCCCGGGCCGCGCCCGGCCGGCCCAGGTCCCGCGCGATCGCGCCGTAGGTCCGGACCTCGCCGTAGGGGATCCGGAGGAGCTCCCGCCACACCTGGCGCTGGAAGGGGCTGCCGCGCAGGTCGAGCGCCGGCAGCTCCGGCGTCCGGCCGGCGAAGTAGTCCGACAGGGCGCGCAGGGCCGCCTCCACGTGCCCCCGGGCCAGCGCCGAGATGGGCGGCCGGGCCCGCGCGCCGCCGCCGAAACGCACCGCGCACACGCCGGCGTCGGTGGCCTCGACGGTGAGCGGGCCCACCGGGGAGCGGAACCGGGCCAGCGCGGTCACGCGCCGCCCCGGGCCGGCACCGGCCGCGGCCGCTGGAACCGCGCCAGCACCTCGGCGATCTCGCGGTTCACCGCCTCGAGCAGGTGCTGCTTCTCGCGGAAGGGGAGGAAGGCGCTCTTGAACCCCTGCACCACCAGGGTGCACAGGTCCTCGAGGGTGAAGCCCAGCTCGGCATGGCAGCGCCACAGCTCCTTGGTGACGGTGGTGTCGGTCACGAGGCGGTTGTCGGTGTTCACGGTCACCCTGAGCCCGAAGTCGAAGTAGAAGCGCAGCGGGTGGGCCTGGAGATCCTTCACCGACCCGGTCTGGACGTTGGAGGAGGGACACATCTCCAGCGGGATGCGGTGGTCGTTCAAGTAGTTGAGCAGGTCGCCGTTCTCCCGCAGCCGCACCCCGTGCCCGATGCGGTGGGCTCCGCAGGCGTGCACCGCCTGGGCGATGGACTCGGGTCCGTAGGCCTCGCCGGCGTGGATGGTGACGTTGACGTTGTTGTCCAGGATGAGTTGGAAGGCGGCCTGGTGGCGGCGAGAGGGGTGGCCCTCCTCCAGCCCGGCCAGGTCGTAGCCCACCACCCCCTTGTTCTTGTAGGCCACCGCCAGCTCGGCCAGCCGGAGCGAGGTGGCCGGGTCGATCTGGCGGATGCCGCAGACGATGACGTTGGAGCGGACGCCGGCCTCGCGCTCGGCGGCCTTGAGCCCCTCCAGCACCGCGTCCACGATTGCGGTGGGCTTGAGGCCGCGGCGGGTGTGAAGCACCGGCGAGAAGCGGACCTCCAGGTAGCGCACGTTCTCGGCGGCCGCGTCCAGGGCCAGCTCGCGGGCGGCGCGCCGCAGCCCCTCTTCGGTCTGGAGCACCGACAGCGTGACGTCGAAGGCCACCAGGTACTCCTCCAGCGAGTGGCACACCTGCCCCATGTGGATGGCCCGGGCCAGCCCGGCCTCGCCGCCGGGCGGCAGGGGCACGCCGTCCCGCTCGGCCAGCTCCAGGATGGTGCGCAGCCTGAGCGACCCGTCCAGATGGCAGTGCAGGTCGGTCTTGGGGAGGGCGCGCACCAGCTCCTCGGTGACCGGGGGCATGCCCCCCTCGGGCGCGCGGAGCGGCATGCTCCATGATACGCCCGCGGCCCGGTTCCGGGCATGGCCCCAGGCTGTCGGCGCACCGCCGCTGGCCCTCGCCGGCTCCGCCTCGACCCGCCGTCACGCCCCCCGGCAGGTGCTTTACAGCCCGTCCGGGCCGGCGCACAGTCGGCGAGCCGGGCCCTTCCGGCAGGAGGTCGGGTCCATGACGCGCCGCGTCTCCGCCGCCGCGCTGGTGCTCCTCGCCGCGGCCTGCAGCCGTCCCGTGGAACGGCTCTTCGCCCAGCCCTTCGACTCGCCGAGCTACTCGAACCCGGTGGTGACCCGGGACGTGATCATCTTCGGCACCGACGAGGGTGGGGTCTACGGGTACTACAAGGACGGGACCAGGCGCTGGAACTTCAACCCCGGCCTGCGCCAGGTGTACAGCGCCCCGGCCTGGGACGGCGGGAACCTCGTCTTCTTCGGCGCCACCAACCGGGGGATCTACGCGCTCCGCGCCGACACCGGGGACCAGGTGTGGGTCTACCGCACCGAGGACCGCGTCAAGGGGGATCCGACCTTCTGGCAGGGGCTGGTGATCGTGGGCAGCTACGACAAGCACCTCTACGGGCTCGACGCGCGGACCGGGCGTCCGCGCTGGATCTTCCCGCAGCACCGGCACCGCCCGCCGGCGCAGAAGGGCAAGCCTTCCATGGACGAACCCGGACCGCACCTGGTGGAGACGGGAGAGTTCAGCTACTCGAAGCCCGCGGTGGCAAACGGCGTGGCCTACGTGGGGAACCTCGACGGGCACCTCTACGCGGTGGACGCGGCCACCGGGATCATGCGCTGGCGCTTCCGCACCGGCCGCGGCACCGAGCAGGGCGGCATCGGCATCACCTCCAGCCCCGCCGTCTCGGGAGGCGCGATCTTCTTCGGTTCCGGCGACGGCCAGGTCTACGCGCTGGCCGAGGACGGGGTGCAGGTGCGGTGGGTCTTCCGGACCGGCGACGCGGTGGTGGCCTCGCCGCAGGTGGCCGACGGCGTGGTGTACGTGGGCTCGGTGGACCGGCACCTCTACGCCCTCGACGAGAAGACCGGCGCCATGAAGTGGAAGCTCCAGGGCAACGGCCCCTTCGTCTCGTCGCCTGCCGTCCACGGGCGTCACCTCATCCAGTGCGGCGGGTCCGGCGACCGCACCATCCGCCTCGTCGAGCGGGAGACCGGCGCGGTGGTCTGGTCCTACGCCGCCGATCGCAAGATCGAGAGCGACCCGGTGGTGGTGGGCGACGCCTTCTACGTCACCGGCGGCGACGGGAAGCTGTACGCGTTCAAGATCAACGTGAGGTGACGGCTAGACCACGGCTAGACCTCGGCTAGATCGGCCTCAGGTAGCGCGCCACCACCCGGCGCTCGCCGGCCTCGAAGAAGGCCACCGTCACCTTGGCGTCGGCGCCGGTGCCGTCGCAGGCCCGCACCAGCCCCTCCCCCAGGGTGGCATGGCGCACCCGCTCACCGGGCGCGAAGGGCGCGCGGGACGCCTCGGGGCGCTGGTCGTAGGCGTAGTCCACGGTGGGCTCCCCGCCGCGCCGGGTTCCCCGCGGCGTCCGCGGCGCGAGCATGGGAGGGCGCGGCGCCGGGGCATCCTCGTACTCGATCACCGGCTCGCCGGGGAGCGAACCCGGGGGTCGCCGCACCACCGGCGCGTCCGGCCGGCGGTCTGTGGCCGGCAGGCCGAACAGCTCGGGCGGGAGGTCGCCCAGGAATCGCGAGGGCTCGGCCTCGCGCCAGCTCGGGCCACCCTCGCCGTATCCCATGCGCCGGCGCGCCAGGGAGAGCGTGAGGCGGGCCTTGGCGCGGGTCATGCCCACGTAGCAGAGGCGCCGCTCCTCGTCGAGCTCGGCCTCGCGCTCGTCCGCCGGCGCCTCGCGGCGCCAGGGTCGCTGGTAGGGGAGCATCCCCTCCTCCAGGCCGGCCAGGATCACCGATTCGAACTCCAGCCCCTTGGCGGCGTGGAGGGTCATGAGCGCCACCCGTCCCTCGGGGGTGGGGGCGTCGGCCTCGCCCAGGAGCGCGATCTGCTCCAGGAACCCGGCCAGCGGCGGCGGGCGGGGCTCCTCCGGGTCCCGCGGCGGCGGCTCGCCGATCCTCGCCTCGTCGAACTCGCGCGCGGCGGCCACCAGCTCCAGCAGGTTCTCGACCTTCTCCACCGCCTCGTCGGTGCCTTCGGCCCGCAGGCGTCCCAGGAGCTCGCTCTTGCCGATGGCCTCCTGCACCGCCACGCCGGCGTCGAGCCCGGGGACCCGGGCGTGCAGGTCGGCCAGGAGCTGGCGGAAGGCGGCCAGGGCCTTCTGCGCCCGGGCCCCCAGATCCTCGACCTCGCCGGCGCGCGACAGCGCCTCGTAGAGCGGGAGGCCCTGCGCTTCGGCGAAGGCCCGCAGCCGCTCCACCGTCTTCTCGCCGATCCCGCGCGGCGGCCGGTTCACCACCCGGACCAGGTCGAGGTCGGAGCGCGGGTTGAGGGCCAGCCGGAGGTAGGCGGCGGCGTCCTTCACCTCGGCCCGCTCGTAGAAGCTGGTGCCGCGCACGATGGCATAGGGGACGCGGGCCGCCCGCAGGGCCGCCTCCACCGGCCGGGACTGCGCGTTCACCCGGTAGAGGACGGCGATCTCGTCGCCGCGCGTGCCCCGGAGGCGCTCGGCCTGGATGGCCTGGGCGATGCGCTCGGCCTCCTCGTGCTCGTCGTGCCCCACCAGGAGCCGGAGCGGCTCCCCGCGCTCCTGCTCGGTCCAGAGGCGCTTCTCGCGGCGGCGGCGCGCCCGGGAGATGACGGCGTGGGCCGCGTCGAGGACGTTCTGGGTGGAGCGGTAGTTCTGCTCGAGCTTCACGACCCGGGTGCCGGGGAAGTCGCGGTCGAACTCGAGGATGTTGGCGACATCGGCGCCCCGCCAGCGGTAGATGGCCTGGTCGTCGTCGCCCACCACGCAGACGTTGTGCGGCGTGCCGGCGAGCAGGCGCACCAGGCGGTACTGGACCGGGTTCGTGTCCTGGAACTCGTCCACCAGCACGTGCCGGAAGCGGCCGGCCCAGCGGGCGCGCAGCGCCTCGTCCCCGGCCAGCAGCTTCAGCGGCCGGACCAGGAGGTCGCCGAAGTCCGCCGCGCCGGCGCGCTCCAGGGCCCGCTGGTAGCGGCGGTAGATCTCGAGAGCCGCCTGCCCCTCGGCGTCGCCGTCGGGCAGGCTCACCTCGCCCGGCCACAGGCCCCGGTTCTTCCACCGGTCGATGCGCGAGAGCGCCTCGCGGGGCGTGAGCCGGTCGCCCTCGCCCCAGCCGGCCTCGGCGAAGAGCCGCTTCGCGAGCGACATCTGGTCGGCGTCGTCGTAGATGGCGAACTCCGGGGGAAGCCCGGCCCGGGCCGCCTCCCGCCGCAGGAAGCGCGCCCCGAAGGCGTGGAAGGTCTGCACCCAGGCCTCGCGCGCCGGGTCCCCCAGCAGGGCCGAGAGCCGCTCCCGCATCTCCCCGGCCGCCTTGTTGGTGAAGGTGACCGCCAGCACGTGCCAGGGAAGCACGCCTCCGTCGCGCACCAGATGGGCGATGCGGTGGACGATGACCCGGGTCTTGCCCGATCCCGCCCCGGCCAGGACCAGGAGCGGCCCCTCGCCGTGCAGCACCGCTTGGCGCTGGGCGTCGTTGAGCGGATCGAGGACGGGGTCCATGGGGAGGAGGGAACATAGCCGAAGCGGCCCCGGCGCGGCATGAGGCCGGCGAGCGCCGCCGCCGCGCGCTACAGTGCCGGGATGGCGCCGCCGGTCCGCATCGCCGCCCTGGGCGGCCTGGGCGAGGTGGGCATGAACTGCCTGGTCCTGGAATGCCAGGGGCGGCTCCTAGTGGTGGACTGCGGCGTCATGTTCCCGGACGAGGCGCTGGGCGTGGACGTGGTGGTACCGGACCTCGGCTGGCTGCGCGAGCGGCGGGAGCGGGTGGAGGCGGTCCTGGTGACCCACGGGCACGAGGACCACATCGGGGCGCTGCCGCTGCTCCTGCGGGAGGTCCGGGCCCCGGTCCATGGCCCCCGCCTGGCCCTGGCTCTTCTCGAGGCGCGGCTCGAGGAAGCCGGCGTCGCCGCCGACCTGCGGGAGGCCGCGCCCGGCGACGTTCGCGGCGGCGGCCCCTTCCGAGCCGAGTTCGTCCACGTCACCCACTCCATCCCCGACGCCTGCGCCCTGGCCATCGAGACCCCGCAGGGGACCATCCTGCACTCGGGCGACTTCAAGATCGACGAGCGCCCGGTGGACGGGCGGCCCATGGACCTGGAGCGGATCGGGGCCCTGGGGCGGCGCGGGGTGCGGCTCCTGCTCTCCGACTCCACCAACGCCGAGCGGCCGGGCTCTTCCCTCTCCGAGTCGGCGGTGGGCGAGGCGCTGGCCCGGCTCCTCGACGAGGCGCGCGGCCGGGTGGTGGTCACCTGTTTCGCCTCGAACCTGCACCGCATCGAGCTCGTGGCCAGGGCGGCCCGCGCCCGGGGGCGGCGGCTCCTCCTCCTCGGCCGAGCCATGGAGGAGAACGTCCGCCTGGCCCTGGCGCTCGGCTACCTCTCCTTCCCGCCCTGGCTGCTCCTCTCGGCCGAGGAGGCGCGAGCCCTGGCCCCGCGCGAGCTGTGCGTCCTCGCCACCGGAACTCAGGGCGAGCCGCGCAGCGCCCTCTCCCGGCTGGCCCGCGCCGAGCACCCCGACCTCGCGCTGGCCCGAGGCGACCTGGTGGTGCTCTCCTCGCGCTTCATCCCGGGCAACGAGGTGGCCATTGCCGATGTGGTGAACGGCCTCACCCGGCTCGGAGCCGAGGTGGTCTACGAGGACTTCAGGCCGGTGCACGCCTCCGGCCACGCGCAGGAGGCCGAGCAGCGGCGGCTCATCTCGCTGGCGCGGCCGGAGCACTTCCTCCCCATCCACGGCGAGCTGCGCCACCTGGCCCGCCACGCCGCCCACGCCGCGGCCGAGGGCGTGGCCGACGGCCGGCGCCACCTGGCGGTGGACGGGGAGGTGCTCGAGCTCTCCGATTCCGGCGTGGGGCGGGTCGAGCCCATCCCGGCGGGACGGGTCTTCGCCGACCGGGACGCCGGCTTCGAGGAGGTGGCCGAGGCGGTGGTGCGAGAGCGCCGCCTCCTGGCCGGGGCGGGCCTGGTGGCGGTGGTGCTGGTGCTGGACCGGGCCTCGGGGGTCCCGGTTCGCGGGCCGGAGGTGGTGGGGCGCGGCGTGGCCGGGCTCGCCGGGCGAGAGGCGGAGGTGGCCGCCGCAGCCGCCGGGGGGCTCTCCGACCTCCCGCCGGAGGCGCGGCGCGACCTTCGGGCGGTGGAGGAGGCGCTCCGCCTCTCGGTGCGCCGCTGGTTCCGCCGCGAGGAGGCGCGCCGCCCGGCGGTGCTGCCGGTGGTGCTGGAGGTGTGATGGAGCAGGTGACCCCGCCGGCCGGGTTGTGGCAAGACCTCTCTCCTGAGGAGCACCGGCAGGTAGCGAGGATGTGCCCCGAAAGGCACTTCTCCAAGGGGAGAACCATCTTCTCGCCGGGAGACGCGCCAGACGCCCTCTACGTGCTGAAGTCTGGACTGGTCACGTTGAGTCACCTGTCCCAGAGCGGCCAGGTGTCCATCCTTCGCGTCCTTGGACCTGGGGACGTCTTCGGGGAGCTTCTCCTGACGGTCCCGGCACGCCCGTTTCTGGCCCAGGCGCTCACGACCTGCGTGGTCACGGTGGTCCCGGCCAAGACGTTCCTCCAGCTTCTCTCCACCATTCCCCGGATCGGGTTCAATTTCACCTGCGTCCTCTCGAGGCACCTGGCCGAGATGTCCCTCGACCGTGGACAATCCAGCCACAGGTGGTCTTCGGAGCGACTCGCCCTGGCCCTTCTGAAGCTGGGCGCGGCCCATGGTGTCGAGGAACGTGCCGGAACGGCCATCACCCTGCCGCTCACCCACCAGATTCTCGCCGACATCATCGGTACCAGTCGCGAAACGATTAGCCGCGACCTCCGGCGCTTGAAGCGACAAGGCGCCGTGAGCCAGCGGGGGCGTGCCCTCGTCATCCAGCCGACCCGCCTGAGAGCGCTGCTACCCGACTTGCCTCCCAGGAAGGGGTGACCCTCTCGGAGCCCATGCGGGCTGTGACACCTGTCACGGCCGTGTGAGCCGTCGCTCTCCACCTTCCTGGCGAGGGCGTATCGCGAGCCTTCGAGGAGGTGAAGCACATGGTAGGTATCGAGCATGTGGCGGGGTTCTACCTTGCCATTCCGCCCGCAGACGGCTCTCCGGTCATCGGGATTGTCGTCCTGGCGATCCTGGCTGCCGCCCTGACGTACGGGTGGTCGCGAGAAGTGCTGACGCACTGGTGAGGGCAAGTCACGCGGCGTTACAGCTCGCCGTGTGACCCTTCACCGGCTTCGCGCCCGGCATGCGGCCGGGGCCCACACCCCGGCCGCATGCCACCCCTGGAGGGAAGACGGTGGAGCTGTCATGGCGCGGCTCGACCGGCAGATCGCCAGCGCCACGGCGGTGCCGCCGGAGCGGACGGCGGGGCGCCGCTCGGCGGCGCCGCCCGTGCTGGAGGTGTGATGGCGCCCCGGGGCGCCTCCGCGGCGGGGTATGCTCCGGCTTCCCGGCCAGGGAGGAATTGCCATGCCCAGCTTCGACGTGGTCTCCGAGCTCGACCTGATGGAGGTGGAGAACGCCTTCAATCAGGCCCGCAAGGAGATCGGCCAGCGCTACGACTTCAAGGGGACCGCCACCGACCTCGCGCGCGAGGGAGACGGCGCCATCCTCGTCAAGGCGAACGGCGAGGGGCGCTGCGAGGCGGCGCTCTCGGTCCTCATGGAGAAGCTCGCCAAGCGGGGCGTACCGCTGGAGGGACTCGACCCGCAGAAGGTGGAGCCCGCCGCCGGCGGGCACGTGAAGCAGCTGGTGAAGCTCCGGCGCGGCCTGAAGATCGAGGACGCCAAGCGCATCGCCGCCCTGTGCAAGGAGACCGGGCTCAAGGTGCAAGCCGCCATCCAGGGAGAGAAGATCCGGGTGAGCGGCAAGAAGCGGGACGACCTGCAGGCCTGCATCCAGGCCATCCGCGGCGCGAGGCTCGGCATCCCGCTCCTGTTCCAGAACTTCATGGACTGACCCGTGCCGGTGGCGGACCTCGGCGAGCGGCTCCAGGGGCTGCGCACCGTGCTGGTGCAGCAGCGCTTCGAGCCATGGGAGTGGGCGGCGGGCTTCGAGACCCGCAACAAGTACGCCCTCGCCGACGAGCGGGGCGCGCCGCTGGCCTTCGCCGCCGAGCAACAGAAGGGGCTCGGGGGCTTCCTCTTGCGCCAGGCGCTCGGGCACTGGCGGACCTTCGAGATCCACGTCTTCGACCCCTCGCGGCGACTGGCGCTGCGGGTGCTCCACCCCTTCCGCTTTCTCTTCCAGCGCCTCGAGGTGCACGACGAGTCCGGCCGGCGGTTGGGGGCCATCCAGCAGCGCTTCGCCATCTTCTCCAAGGCCTTCGACGTGGAGGACGCGGCCGGGCGGGTGGTCCTTCGGGTCCGCTCCCCCTTCTGGCGCCTGTGGACGTTCGCCTTCCAGCGCCTCGGCTCCGAGGTGGCCCGGGTGGAGAAGCGCTGGAGCGGGATCCTGGCCGAGGCCTTCACCGACCGCGACACGTTCCGCCTGACCTTCGGGCCCTCGGCCTCGGCACCGGAGCGGCTGTTGGTGCTCGCCGCCAGCCTGTTCGTGGACCTCGTCTACTTCGAGCGGAAGGCTCGCTGATCGGCGTCACCGGAGCTTCCGCAGCGCCTTCTCGAGCTGGCGCACCTGCTTCCACTTGCGAGCCCGCGCCTCCATCCACCTGGCGTGGCGCTCGAGCCGCCGGGTGACGATGCGCAGCACCTCGAGGCGCGCGTGCCACTTGCGGTCGCCGGCGACGAGGTGCCAGCGGGCCCGGGCGGTGTCGGTGCGGGCGAAGACGTCGTCGACCGCTTCGACGTAGTCGTCCCAGTGCCGGCGGGCCCGCACGTCCGCCTGCGAGATCTTCCACTGCTTGTAGGGGTCGCGGAGCCGCGCCTCCAGCCGCCGCAGCTGCTCGTCCTTGCTCACGCCGAGGAAGATCTTGACCAGGTCGATGCCGTCGTCGACCAGCTGGCGCTCGAACTCGTCGATCTCGCGGTAGCCCCGCTTCCAGGCGGCCTTCTTCGCCAGGCCGTCCACCCGCTCCACCAGCACCCGGCCGTACCAGGTGCGGTCGAACACGGTGATGGTCCCCGGCAGCGGCAGCTCGCGCCAGAACCGGTACAGCCAGTGGCGCCCCTGCTCGTCCTCGGCCGGCGGCCCGATGGGCACCACCTTGACGCCGCGCGGGTCGACCGCCTCGGTGAGCCGCCGGATGGCGCCGCCCTTTCCGGCGGCGTCGAATCCCTCGATGGCCACCACCGCCCGCCCCCGGGCGTGGTACAGCCCCTGCTGGACGAGCAGCATGCGCCGCTGCAGCTTCTCCAGCCGCTCCTCGTACTCGTCCTTCGAGGCGACCGCCGGGAACTCGTCCTCGGCGAGCAGGCGGGAGAGCGAGGGATGGGGCACGCGGGACATGGGTGGGGGCGGCCCAGGCTAGCACGCAGCGCGCCGACCGGCTGCCTGTCCGACCTCCACCCCGGGTGGGTGCCGGGGCGGCCGCCGGCTGGCGCAGACGCGCCAGGGCCCGTAGGCTCGTGGCGAGCGCCGCCGCCAAAGCGGGCTCGAGACCCTCGAGGCACGTGGCCGACCTGCTCCGCTTCCCCGACGGCTTCCTGTGGGGCACCGCCACCTCGGCCCATCAGGTCGAGGGCGGGAACACCCGCAACGACTGGTGGGCCTGGGAGCAGGTCCCGGGGCGCGTGAAGGGGGGCGACAGCGCCCGGGTGGCCTGCGACTTCTGGAACCGGGCCGAGGAGGACTTCCGGCTGGCCCGGGACCTCGGCACCAACGCCTTCCGGCTTTCCATCGAGTGGAGCCGGATCGAGCCCGAGGAGGGCGCCTTCGACGGCGAGGCGCTGGCCCGCTACCGGCGCATGCTGCTGGCGCTGCGAGACCTCGGCCTCGAGCCGGTGGTGTGCCTCTTCCACTTCACGCTGCCGGAGTGGGTGGCCAGGCGAGGCGGGTTCGAGACCGACTTCGGGGTGGAGCGCTTCCTCCGCTTCTGCGAGCGCGTGGTGGCCGCCTACCAGCCGCTGGTGCGCTGGTGGATCACCGTGAACGAGCCGGTGGTCTACGCCGCCCTGGGCTGGGTGGAAGGGGTGTGGCCTCCTGGGAAGCGCGACCTGCGGCTCGGGCTTCGGGTCATGCGCCACCTGGTGCGGGCCCACGCCGGCGCCTACGGCCTCATCCACCGGGTCGACCCCGACTGCTGGGTGGGGGCGGGCCTGCACCTCGCCTCCTTCGAGCCCTTCGATCCGAAGGCGCGCCTCGACCAGGGCGTGTCCTGGCTGCGGGACCGGATCTTCAACCGGGCCTGGCTCGAGGCCACCCTCGACGGCTTCCTCCGGCCGCCGCTGGGCCTCTACGAGCCGATCGCCGAGGCGGTGGACTCCCACGACTTCCTGGGGTTGCAGCATTACTTCACCTGGCCACTCGGCTTCTCGCTCTTCCGCCCGGGACGGCTCTTCGCCCGCGAGCGCCACCGGCCGGCGCCGGGGGCGGCGCCGTTCATGGGCGAGTTCCGGCCCGAGGGGCTGGGCGAGTGGGCCCTGCGCCTGTCCCGCTACCGCAGGCCCATCGTGGTGACCGAGCACGGCCTCCTGGAGAACGAGGAGCGGGAAAGGCCGGCCTGGCTCGTCTCCGCCCTGTCCGGCCTCCACCGCGCCACCCTCGGCGGGGCCGAGGTCCTGGGCTACCTCCACTGGTCGCTGCTCGACAACTTCGAGTGGGCCCAGGGGCTCTCCGCACGCTTCGGCCTGGTCCACGTGGACTTCGCCACCCAGGCCCGAACCGTGAAGCCGAGCGGCCGGGTCTACGGCGAGATCGCGCGCGCCAACGGCATCCCGCGCGCCCTCGCGGAGCGGGTGGGAGCCCGCGTGTTCACGGAATGGTGACATCGGCGGGGACGAGCCCCCGCCCTACTTCTTCGAATGCGCCGGCGGCGCCATGGCCAGCGGGGCGGCGCCGCCGAGCAGGGCCGCCTTCACCTGGGCCTGCCGCGACAGGTCGATCGACTCGCCGAGGATGCGCGCCATCTCCTGGGGGGCGTGGAAGCCCATGGAGTTCTCCGCCGCCACGTAGTCGAGCCGCCACTGCGCGGCGCGCTGCAGCGTCTCCAGCTCCTTGATGGCGGGCTCCTTGGCCACCACCTCGCGCCAGGCGGCCAGCAGGTTGGCCTTGACGGCCGCAGCCAGCTTCTTCTCCTGCTCCTCCTTGGGGAGCTTCTGGTAGTCCTCCTGCTTCTGCAGCGCCTCCTTGGCCTTCAGCGTGGCCGCCTCGCGCGCCCGGTCGTCGTACGGCTTCCGGACCGCCACGATGGCGTCGATCATGGCCACCGCCGCCTGGCCGGCGCGGGTCATGAGGGCGAAGTGGCGGTCCTGGATCGCCTCCACCCGCGCCTTGAGCTCGTCGTCGCTGTAGGGGTGGCAGCCGGCGCAGGAACGGTTGGCGGAGAGAATGGGGCTGCGGACCCAGTGCTCGGAGAGCTTCTGCGCCCCCTCGCGCTTGTAGGACATGTGGCAGTCGGCGCAGGCCACGCCGCTCCGGGCGTGGACGCCCATGCTCCACACCTCGAACTCCGGGTGCTGGGCCTTGATGACCTCCATCCCGGTCTCGGCGTGGACCCAGTCCTTGAAGCGGGCGCCCTTCACCTGCATGGCGTCGTAGAGCTTCTCCTGCTCCTCCACCTTGAGCCCCTCGCCCCAGGGGAAGAAGATGGTCTGCCCCTTGCCGCAGAAGTACTCCACGTGGCACTGCCCGCACACGTAGGAGCGCTTCTCCTGGCGGGAGGCGTCCAGGTTCGGGTCGTAGAGCTTGGCGCGGTCGCCGCGGCGCCAGCGCTCGATGGAGGGCAGGTGCGGCACCGCGCCGGGCCCGGCCGCCAGCTTCTGGATGCCGGTGATGAAGGCCGGCCGGGTGACGCGGATCTCCATCGACTGCGGGTCGTGGCAATCGACGCAGGAGACCGGGTGGACCTTGCCGCCCGCGAGCTCGCCCAGCTGCTTGTGGGCCACCCAGTAGTCGAGCTCGCCCGCCTTGACCAGGCCGGCCTGGATCTGCTCGGCGCGCGAGCCCTGCGGCAGCGCCTCCTTTCCCAGCTTGGCGTAGAGCGGCATGACCGAGGCGTGGCAGTGGAGGCAGTTGCCCGACTGCTTGTTCTCGGCCGGGACGTTGCGCCTGGTGTTCTCCTGGTCGAAGAGGGCGTAGGCGTGGCCGCGCCGGTCGCGGTAGTCGACCGCGAAGAGGTAGCCGGCGAAGACCCGCTTGAGCCACGGATCGCGATCCGACTTCTGGGGCGGGGGCTGGCTCTCGTTGGCCCGGTGGCCGCCGCCGCCGTACTTGGTGTAGGTCGGCTCCGAGGTCCGCTTGTAGCCGTCGTACTCCCGCGGCCAGTTGGTGCCCCACTTGGCCGGGTCGACATCGTTATCGGTCACCTCGACGAGCTTCACGAAGGTGTGCTTGGCCTGCTCCTTGCGCTCGGCGATGTTGACCAGCAGCGCGGCCACGCCGATGGCCACGAGAGCGAAGACGCCGGCGACGAGGGCGACCAGGAGCCCGCGCTTCGGCTGGACCTGGGGATCGGCGGACATGGGGTGCTCCTTTCGAATGGCGGTTCGGTGAGCCGGTCAGCGAAGGTGACCGACCGAGGCGTGGCAGCGGATGCAGGCGAGGTTCCCGCCGTGGACGAGGCCGTCGACGACCTCGGCGTGGCAGCGCCGGCAGTTGGCCTCGACCACCGCCGTGCTCTGCGGGCGCGCCCGGATGACGTCCGGGTAGCCGCCGAGGGTGAAGGCCATGGAGTGGTGGTAGCCGTTGAGGGCCTTCACCACGTACTTGGACACCGGGCCGGCCGGCGTGTGGCAGTCATTGCAGGTGGCGATGCCGTGGTGCGGCGCCGCCAGCCAGCCGCTGTAGTGGCTCTCCATGACGTGGCAGTTGGCGCAGGTCGCCGGATCGTTGCCCAGGTACGACGAGCCCTTGGCGTAGTGGAAGGCGAAACCCCCGAGCCCCATGGCCAGGCCCCCGGCCAAGCCGACCAGCACGAGTGGGATCGGGAGGATGCTCATGCCGCGGCTCGTGGTCATGGTCGCCCTCGAAGATTGCCCCGGGTCTTCGCAAGCCCCCCGAAGATCGCCCCGGATGTTCGCAAGCCCCTTGCCAAGCCGGCGCGAGCGCAACCCCCCGTAGTCACTGGAGGAGCTGCTGCTCGGGGCGGACCCCGATCGGGCCGGCATCGGATGGAGCGTGCCGGGCTCGGATGCGTGCATCCGAAGGCGATGGGTCCGAGGCGCGAGGACGCGCCACGGCTCGCCCGATCGTCATGGGCGGCCGGCCGACGGGCCCATGGCCACCAGCACCCCCGAAGGACAGCGCTCCAGGGCACGCCGGGTCAGCGGTAGTCGTCCCGCGAGATCCCGTACCCCTTGAGCTTCTCGTAGAGGTTGCGCTCGGCGATGCCGGCGGCCCGGGCCACCTCGCCGACCTTGCCCTTGTGCTGGCGAAGGAGCCGCGTCAGGTACTCGCGCTCGAAGCGCTCCACCAGCCGGGCCCGCGCGTCGAGGAGGGGCAGGTCGAACTCGGCCGGCGCCGCCTCGGCGGGGCCGCGCGGCGCGGCCTGGCCGAGCAGCGGCGCCACCGCCTCCCAGCCCATCAGCGCCGCCCGCTCGCACAGGTTGCGCAGCTCCCGAACGTTGCCCGGCCACGGGTAGGCCTGCGCCGCCGCCAGCACCGCCGGCGGGGGCGGCGGCACCACCCGCCCGAAGCGGCTCGAGAAGGAGCGCAGGAAGTGGTCGATCAGCGCCGGCAGGTCGCTGGCCCGGTCGCGCAGGGGTGGCAGCCTGATGGGAATGACGTTGAGCCGGTAATAGAGGTCGTCGCGGAAACGCCCCTCCCGGACCAGCGCCTCCAGGTCCCGGTTGGTGGCGGCCACGATGCGCACGTCCACCTTCTCGGCGCGCTGGCCGCCCACGCGGGTCAGCTCCTGTTCCTGAAGCACGCGCAGGAGCTTGGCCTGGATGCCGAGGTCGAGGTCGCCCACCTCGTCGAGGAACAGGGTTCCCCCGTCAGCCTGCTCGAAGCGGCCGGCCCGGCGCGCCACCGCGCCGGTGAAGGCCCCCTTCTCGTGGCCGAAGAACTCCGACTCCATGAGCTCCCTGGGCACCGCCGTGCAGTTGACGGCCACGAAGGGCCGGTCGCGACGCGGCGAGCGGCGGTGCACCGCCCGCGCCACCAGCTCCTTTCCGGTGCCGGTCTCGCCGCAGAGCAGCACCGTGGCGTCGGCGCCCGCCACCTGCTCCACCACCCGGAAGACCTCCCGCATGGCCGGCGAGTCGCCCACCATCTCCTCGAAGCCGGAGACCTGGTCGAGCTCGCCGCGCAACCGCTCCAGGTCGCGCCGGGCGCGCTCGTGGGCCACCGCGTGGCGCAGCACCAGCGCCAGCTCGTCCCAGCGCACCGGCTTCACCAGATAGTGCAGCGCCCCCTTGCGCATCGCCGCCACCGCCGTCTCCACGGTGGCGTGAGCCGTCACCAGCACCACCGGCAGGGATGGGCGCTGCGCGTGGACCCGCTCCATGAGGGAGATGCCGTCGAGGTCCGGCATCTTGACATCCGTGACCATGGCCAGCGGATCGCTCTCCTCCAGCCGCGCCAGCGCCTCCGCGCCCGAGGAGGCTGGGAGCACCTCGAAGCCGTCCAGCGGCAGGTTGGCCCGCGCCACCTTCCGGGTGTTGGGGTCGTCGTCCACGAAGAGGATGAGCCCCTCCTTCGTCACGACGCCTCCGCCGCCCGCACGAGCCGCACCGGGAAGCGCAGCGCCGCCACCGTGCCACCGCCGGCGCGGGGCGAGAGGGTGAAGCGGGCCCGGTGGGCGTCCGCGGCCCGCTGCACGATGACCAGCCCCAGGCCGGTGCCCTGCTCCTTGGTGGTGACGAAGGGCCGGCGCACCTCCTCGAGCCGGTCTTCGGGGATCCCGCCGCCGCGATCGAGCACCTCCACCACCACCGAGTTCTCGCCGCCCTGCCCTTCCACTCGGGTGCGCAGCAGCGGGCCTTCCCGCCCCCCCGCCTCGAAGGCGTTGGCCAGCAGGTTGACGAGCGACTCGGCGACCATGGGGGCGTCGATGTCGAGGGGAGGCAGGTCCTTGGCGAGGTCGAGGTCCACCGCCTCGGGAGGCAGGCCGCGCGCCAGGGCCGCCTTCTGGGCCGCCTCGCGTGCCACCTTGTTGATGGGCGATCGGGCCAGCACCGGCTCCGATGGGCGGGCCACGTGGAGCAGCTCGGAGACGAAGCGGTTGACCCGCTGCACCTCCTCGCCGATGAGGCCGGCGTACTCGGCCACCTCGGCGTCGCCGTCCAGGCGTCGCAAGAGGTACTGGGCCGCCCCGCCGATGGCGTTCAGGGGGTTGCGCAGCTCGTGAGCGATCTGGGCCGACATCTGGCCGAGCCCGGAGAGCCGCTCGGCGTCGAGCAGCTTGGTCTCCAGATGCCGCCGCTCGGCGATGTCGCGGATGACCATGACCGTGCCGAGGTACTCGCCTGCCGGCGAGCGCACCGGGGCGTAGATGGTCTCGTAGCGCCCCTCCTTCTCCTTGATGATGGAGTGGGCCGGGCCGGCGTCGTCCCCGTCCCGCAGGTAGCGCATGACCCGGTCCAGCACCGCCAGGCTGGCCCTGGGGTGACAGTCCTCCAGGCGGCCGCCGGTGCCGCCCGCCAGGTTCCGGAGCACCTCGCCCGCCCGGTTGACGAGCGAGATGGTGTTGGAGGCGTCGATGAAGATGACGCCGTCGGCCATGGAATCGACGATGGCCTGCATCCGCTCCAGCTCGGCGCGGCGCGCCTCGCGCTCGCGGCGGGCCTCCTCCAGGGCCGTCTCGGCCCGCTGGCTCCGCTCGGCCAGGGCGTTGAGGAGTAGCGCCAGCGCCCCGGTCGCCACCGCGATCGACAGGGCCGCCACCGCAGCGGTGCGCCAGGCCAGCGCCGCCAGCTGCGGCTCGAGCCAGGTCACGTCGCGCAGGAAGAG